>JBHJHC010000103.1:0-14425 GCA_050331175.1 Rubrobacteraceae bacterium
GCCAGGACCTTGGTGATCGCGGCGGTGAGGGTGGTCTTGCCGTGGTCGACGTGTCCGATGGTGCCGACGTTCAGGTGTGGCTTGGTCCGCTCGTACCTTCCTTTGGACATTTCTTATCCTCCTGCCTTTCTACTGCTTCTACTGCTAGCCCTACTGATCGGCTATCTCGGCCGCGATGCTCTTCGGCACCTCGGCGTAATGATCGAACTGCATGCTGAACGTCGCCCGGCCCTGGGTCTTGGAGCGCACGGTGGTCGCGTACCCGAACATCTCGGAGAGCGGGACCAACGCCCGGATGACCTGGCCGCCGCCCCGGGAATCCATGCCCTGGATCTGGCCGCGCCGGGAGCTCAAGTCGCCCATTACGTCGCCCATAAACTCCTCGGGCATTACTACCTCGACGTCCATCATCGGCTCCAGAAGCACCGGTGCCGCCCGCTTGATGGCTTCCTGGATGGCCATGCTCCCGGCGATGTGGAAGGCCATCTCGTTGGAGTCGACCTCGTGGTAGGAGCCGTCTACCAGCTCCACCTTTACGTCGACGACCGGGTAACCGGCCACGACGCCGGAGTCCAGCGCCTCCTGAATACCCTTGTCCACGCTCGGGATGTACTCCCGCGGAATTACGCCGCCGACGATCTTGTTTTCGAACTCGTAGCCCTGGTCGTCGTTGTGCTCGACGTTGATAACCGCGTGGCCGTACTGGCCCCGGCCACCCGTCTGCCGCACGAAGCGTCCCTCGATGTTCTCGACCCGCTTTTTGATGGTCTCCCGGTACGCAACCTGCGGCCGGCCGATGTTCGCGTCCACCCGGAACTCGCGCAAGAGGCGGTCCAGGATGATCTCCAGATGAAGCTCACCCATGCCGGAGATGATGGTCTGCCCCGTCTCCTCGTCCGTGCGGACGGAGAAGGTCGGGTCCTCCTCGGCGAGCCGCTGCAAGGCCACGGCGAGCTTCTCCTGGTCGGCCTTCGTCTTTGGTTCGATGGCCTGCGAGATAACCGGCTCGGGGAAGATCATTTCTTCCAGCACGATCTGCTCGGGGTCGTCGGCCGAGATGAGCGTGTCACCGGTTCCGGTATCCGAGAGGCCGATGGCCGCCACGAGTTCGCCGGCGTAAACCTCTTCCCGCTGCTCCCGGGAGTTGGCGTGGAGCTGCAACAACCGCCCGACGCGCTCGCGCCGGCCCTTGGTGGTGTTCATGACGTAGGACCCGGCCTTGAGCGTGCCGGAGTATACCCGCATGTAGGTGAGCTTACCGACGTGCGGGTCAGCCTGGACTTTGAAGGCCAGCGCGGATAGCGGCGCATTTTCGTCAGCTTCGCGGACGACGGCCTCGCCGTCCGGGTTGATACCCTGTATCGGGGGCACGTCCAACGGGCTCGGCAGGTAGTCTATGACGCCGTCGAGCAGCGGCTGGACACCTTTGTTCTTGAACGCCGACCCACAGAACACCGGCGTCATGTCGGTCTTGAGCGTCGCCTTGCGGATCGCCGCCCGCAGATCGTCGGCGTCTATTTCCTCGCCCTCCAGATAGAGCACCATGAGCTCCTCGTCCTGGTCGGCGACCGCCTCGAGCAACTTCTCCCGGTACTCCTCCGAAAGCGTCTTCATGTCCTCGGGAATATCGGTCTCTTCCCACTCGGCCCCGAGGTCGTCCTTGTAGATGATGGCCTTCATCTCTACGAGGTCCACGATGCCCCGCAGATCCGTCTCAGCCCCGATCGGCAACTGCACCGGAACCGCGTTGGCCCCGAGCCGCTCGTGCATCGTGTTCACGGCCTTGTAGAAATCCGCCCCGATGCGGTCCATCTTGTTGACGAACGCTATCCGCGGAACACCATACTTGTCCGCCTGCCGCCAGACCGTCTCGGACTGCGGCTCAACCCCCGCAACGGAGTCGAACAGCGCGATGGCGCCGTCCAGAACCCGCAGGCTCCGCTCAACCTCTACCGTAAAGTCCACGTGTCCGGGTGTGTCTATAATGTTCACGCGGTGTTGATCCTGGACCCGGCTATGCACCATATCGTTGGCAGAGCTCTTGCCGTTCTTGGAAGAGCCCCCGATACCGCCCCAGAAGACGGTTGTGGCGGCGCTGGTAATCGTGATCCCGCGCTCGCGTTCCTGGGACATCCAGTCCATAACGGCGTTGCCGTCGTGGACCTCGCCCAGTTTGTGGGTCAGGCCCGTATAGAGCAGGATACGCTCGGTAGTCGTCGTCTTACCCGCGTCGATGTGCGCCATGATCCCTATATTTCGGACCCGGCGCAGCGGAATTTTTCTAGCTACTTGTACGGCCATAGTCTCTCGATCACCACCTGTAATGTGCGAACGCCCGGTTGGCTTCGGCCATCCGGTGGGTTTCCTCTCTGCGGCGGACGCTCGACCCGATGTTGTCGTTGGCGTCCAGGATCTCGCCGGCCAGCCTTCGGCCCATGGTCTTCTCGCGGCGGGCCCGGGCGTAGCCGACCAGCCAGCGGAGGGCCAGGGTGTTGGCCCGGCGGGGCGCAACCTCAACTGGAACCTGGTAAGTCGCCCCGCCAACCCGGCGGCTGCGAACTTCGAGGCGGGGCCGGATGTTATCCAGGGCGTTGTTCAGGACCGTTACCGGGGTGCTTCCGGTCCGCTCCTCGATCAACGAGAGTGCGTCGTAGACGAGCTTCTCCGCCGTGCTCTTCTTGCCGTCCAGCATGATCTTGTTGATCAGCTGCTGCACGAGCACGCTCCCGTATACGGGATCCGGTGCGATTTTTCTCTTTGGTGGGGCTGCGCGCCGCGGCATCTCTCTATCCTCCTGCTACTTCTTGGTCCCGTACTTGGACCGGCTTTGTTTGCGGTTGTTTACCCCCAGCGTGTCCAGGGCCCCGCGCACGACCTTGTAGCGCACGCCCGGCAGGTCCTTTACCCGCCCGCCGCGCACCAGGACCACGGAGTGCTCCTGCAGGTTGTGGCCCTCGCCCGGAACATAAGCCGTAGCCTCCACCCCGTCCGAAAAGCGGACCCGGGCGATCTTGCGCAGCGCCGAGTTAGGCTTCTTCGGGGTGGTGGTCGAGACGCGGGTACAGACGCCCCGACGTTGGGGAGCGCCCTGCAATGCCGGCGTCGCTGCCTTCTTCTTCTGTTTCTCCCGCTCGTTGCGCACGAGTTGGTTCGTCGTGGGCATGGCCGCGCCTTCCTCTCTGTTCTGTGGAAAAGGGGCTTACAACAAAAAGCTACGCGCCGCGGTCCAGGAGCTTGCTACCTATTGGTAACCGCTCGCAACCGCGACGCGTAATTTTAGGCTCAGGAAGCGGCTATGTCAAGCTCGTCTACTTCCCGCGCCTCGTATCCGTCGACCGTGACGGTCAGCTGCCGGTAACGGGGCAGCCCGGTGGCGGCCGGGATCAGCTTACCGATGATCACGTTCTCCTTGAGGCCCGCCAGGTCGTCCACCTTGCCTTCGATGGCCGCGTCGGTCAGAACGCGGGCGGTCTCCTGGAACGAAGCCGCCGAGAGGAAGCTGTCGGTGGCCAGCGAAGCCTTCGTAATCCCCATCAGGACCGTGTGGTAGGTAGCCGGCTGGCCGCCTTCCTCCTCGACCCGGGCGTTCTCGGCCTGTACGGTGAACTTGTCGGCGACCTGCTCGGGCAGCAGGCCCGTGTCGCCCGGATCGTCGACGACGACCTTCCGGAGCATCTGCCGCACGATGACCTCGATATGCTTGTCGTGGATGTCCACGCCCTGGGCCTTGTAGACCCTCTGAACCTCGGCGACCAGGTACCGCTCGATAGCGGTGGTGCCGCGATCGTAGCGCAGGTCGTTCTCCAGGATGGCGTGCGGGTAGAGCGCGCCGTCCGTTATCGGGGTGTTGGCCAGGATCTCGGCGCCCTCGACGATCTCCGGCCGCAACAGCTGGCGTTCCACCGTGTAAGCCCGGCTCTCTGTCCCGTCCGGCGAGGTAACTACCACCTTGATCAGGCGGTCGGACTCAGCCTCTTCGAAGGTGACGTGGCCGTCGATCTCCGAGATAACGGCCTCCCCCTTGGGATGCCGGGCCTCGAACAGCTCCTGTACCCGCGGAAGGCCGGTCGTAATGTCTTCACCGGCGATACCCCCCGTATGGAAGGTCCGCATCGTGAGCTGGGTTCCGGGCTCGCCGATAGACTGGGCCGCGATGATGCCGACGGCCTCCCCGATGTCTACGGGACGGTAGGTCGATAGAGCCCTGCCGTAGCAGGCCTGGCAGACCCCGTGGGGGTTTTCGCACTTGGACGGCGTGCGCACCGCAACCAACGTCTCCCGCGGCAACGACTCCTGCCACGAAGCCAGGAGTTGGGGTGTAATGTCCACGCCAGCCTCGGCTACGACCTCACCCGTGTCCGGGTTTACCAGATCGCGGGCAAGATACCGGGCCGCGACGGAATCGTTCCCATCGCCCCGGCCGCCGTCGAGATACAGCGGAAGCTCGATAAAGCCTTCGGTTCCGCAGTCCTCGCCGCTTACGACCACGTCCTGGGCCACGTCCACCAGCCGGCGGGTCAGGTATCCCGAGTCGGCGGTCCGGAGGGCGGTGTCGGCCTGGCCCTTCCTGGCGCCGTGGGTAGAGGTGAAGTACTCCAGGACCGAGAGGCCCTCGATAAAGTTCGACTTCACCGGCTCCGGGATGATCTCACCCTTCGTGTTGGTCATCAGGCCCCGCATACCGGCCAGCTGCGTGAAGTTCGAGTAGTTACCGCGGGCGCCGGAATCCGCCATCATGTAGATCGGGTTCAGGCGCCACAGGTTCGCCTTCATGGCATCCTCGACCTCGTTCTTGGCCTGGGTCCAGAGGCTGATCACCCGCTCCAACCGCTCGTCGTCGGAGATGAAGCCCTGGTCCCACTGGTCCTCGATCTCCGCGATCATCTCCTGGTGCCGGTTGAGGATTTCGTCTTTCTGCTCGGGAACGACGATGTCGTTCTTGCCGACGGAGATGCCAGCCCGCGTGGCCGTGTGGAAGCCGACTTTCTTGAGGGTGTCCAGGAGCTGGCTAACCAGCTCGGTGGGGTACTCGGCCACGTACCCCGAGACGAGGTTCTTGATCTCACCCTTCTTCAACGTCTCGTTGACGTAAGGATAAGACCCTGGATCGTAGGCTTCCCCGAGGTAATCCCTCAAAGTCTGTTCGACGTTCTCGTTAAAGAGCACCCGCCCGAGCGTCGTCTCCATCCGCTCGCCGTTGCGGCGGGCGATGACTTTGTCGTGCAGCTTGAGCGTGCCCTCCTTGTAGGCCGCCTCCGCTTCGTCGTAGGAAGAGATGAGGCCCTTGACCTCCTGCTCCTCGAAGTTCTCGGGGGCGTAGGTAATGTAGTAGAGGCCGAGCACCATGTCCTGCGAGGGGACCGCGATCGGGAACCCGTTCGCCGGCAGCAGGATGTTCTGCGTCGAGAGCATCAACACCCGCGCCTCGGCCTGGGCCTCGGGGCTCAGCGGCACGTGAACCGCCATCTGGTCGCCGTCGAAGTCCGCGTTGAACGCGGAGCACACGAGCGGGTGAACCTGGACGGCCTTACCCTCGACCAGTACCGGCTCGAAAGCCTGGATACCGAGGCGGTGGAGCGTCGGAGCCCGGTTCAAGAGCACGGGATGCTCCTTGACCACGTCCTCCAAGACGTCCCAGACCTCAGGCCGCAAACGCTCGACCATCTGCTTGGCGCTCCGGATGTTCGGGGCCAAGGCCCGGTCCACCAGCACCTTCATTACAAAGGGCTTGAACAGCTCGACCGCCATGAGCCGCGGCAGGCCGCACTGGTGCATCTGCAAGTTCGGCCCGACCACGATCACCGAACGCCCGGAGTAGTCCACCCGCTTGCCGAGCAGGTTCTGGCGGAACCGCCCCTGCTTGCCCTTTAGCATGTCGGAGAGAGACTTGAGCGCCCGGTTTCCGGCGCCGGTTACGGCCCGCCCGCGACGCCCGTTGTCGAATAGAGCGTCAACGGCCTCCTGGAGCATCCGCTTCTCGTTGTTCACGATCACGTCGGGGGCTCCCAGGTCGAGCAGCCGCTTGAGGCGGTTGTTCCGGTTTATGACCCGCCGGTAGAGGTCGTTGAGGTCGCTCGTGGCGAATCGTCCGCCGTCGAGCTGGACCATCGGGCGCAGATCCGGCGGCAACACGGGAACGGCGTCCATGACCATCCACTCGGGCTTGTTGCCGCTGGAGCGGAAAGCATCCACTACCTTGAGACGCTTTATGGCCTTCTGGCGCTTCTGCCCCCGGGAGTGACCCACGACCTCGCGCAGCTCGGCGGCCTCGTCTTCGAGGTCCACCTGGCTTATGAGGTCCCGCACGGACTCGGCGCCCATGCCCCCCCGGAAGTACACGCCGAAACCGTACTCGTCGCCGAAGCGATCTTTCATCTCCCGGAAGAGTTCCTCGTCGTCGACGATCTGGCGCGGCTCTAGAGTCTGGAACTCCTCCCAGGCCCGCCGGACGAGCTCTATCTGGTCGTTCATGGACTGCTGGATGTCCGCGGCAGTCTCTTCGGCCTCCTTGCGGACCTTCTGTATCGCTTTCTCCTGCTCGTCTTCGGGGATCCCGGCGTATTCGTCGGTTAGCTCGTCGGGAGAGCTTTCGCCCTTTATGACGCTCTCGCGCTTCGTGCGGATCGCCTGGACGGCGGTGACCTCTTCGTCCCGGTCCTCTTCGAGCTGCCGGATCTCCTGTTCGACCTGCTCTCGCAAGGTGTCGATGTCGTTCGCCCGCTCCTCGCGGTCGACCCAGGTCACTATGGAAGAGGCGAAGTACAGTACCCGGTCGAGGTCCTTCGGACTGATATCCAGCAGGTAGCCCATCCGGCTCGGAACGCCCTTGACGAACCACACGTGGGCTATCGGGGCGGCCAGCTCGATGTGGCCCATCCGGTCCCGCCGGACCCGGGAACGGGTTACCTCGACGCCGCACCGCTCGCAGATAATGCCTTTGAAGCGGATGCGCTTGTACTTGCCGCAGTAGCACTCCCAGTCCTTCGAAGGACCGAAGATGCGCTCGCAGAAAAGGCCATCTTTCTCGGGACGGAGGGTACGGTAGTTGATGGTCTCCGGCTTGGTAACCTCACCCCGGGACCACTCCCGGATCTCCCCGGCCGAAGTGAGGCCGATGGAGATCTTCTCCAGCTTGTTTATGTCTATGTCGCGCTCGGTGTTGCTGCGCACTACGCCTTGCTGCAATCTACATACCCCCTGTGGAGAATGTGTCCGGTGTATCGTCCAGGTGCCCCGAAGGCTCCTCGCGGCTGAGGTTGATGCCCAACGCGCGGGCCGCCTCGTCCCAATCCGTGCGATCCTGGTCCTCCGAAGCGGCCTCCGCGTTGTAGACCGGCTTGACCGAGAGCCCGAGCGACTGCATCTCCTTGAGCAAGACCTTGAAGCTCGCCGGGACCTGCGGGTCCGGGATGTTCTCGCCCTTTACGATGGACTCGTAGCTCTTGACCCGCCCTACCCGGTCGTCGCTCTTGATGGTCAACAGCTCCTGGAGCGTGTGCGCCGCTCCGTAAGCTTCGAGCGCCCACACCTCCATCTCACCGAAGCGCTGACCGCCGAACTGCGCCTTGCCGCCGAGCGGCTGCTGGGTAACCAGCGAGTACGGACCGGTGCTCCGGGCGTGGATCTTGTCGTCCACCAGGTGGAGGAGCTTGAGGATGTACATGTACCCTACGGTGATGCGGCCGTCGAAAGGCTCGCCGGTCCGGCCGTCGTAGAGGGTCACCTTGCCGCCCCGTCCCATGCCGATGTCGGCGCTGCCGTTACCCCGCACCTTCTCGATAGCCTCGTCAACATCCTCCACCTCGGCGCCCGAGAACACGGGCGTCGAGATAAACGTGGGCTCGTCGCCGTTCTCGCCCAGCCCCTTGCTGGCGGCCCACCCGAGGTGGGTCTCCAGGATCTGGCCGATGTTCATCCGGCTCGGCACGCCCAACGGAGAAAGGATTACGTCTACCGGGGTTCCATCCTCCATAAACGGCATGTCTTCTTCAGGAACTATCTTGGAGATAACGCCCTTGTTGCCGTGGCGCCCGGCCAGTTTGTCGCCCTCGGCGATCTTGCGCTTTTTCGCCACGAAGACGCGTACCATCTCGTTTACGCCGGGCTGCAGCTCGTCGCCGTCGTCCCGCGAGAACCGCTTGACGTCTATGACGACGCCGCCCTCGCCGTGCGGCACCTTGAGCGAGGAGTCCTTCACCTCGCGGGCCTTCTCGCCGAAGATCGCGCGGAGCAGTTTCTCCTCCGGGGTCGGCTCGGACTCGCCCTTGGGCGTAACCTTGCCGACGAGCACGTCGCCCGAGTTGACCTCGGCCCCGATGCGGATAATGCCGTCCGAGTCGAGGTTCATCAGCACGTCGTCGGAGGCGTTGGGAATATCCCGCGTTATCTCCTCGGGACCGAGTTTGGTGTCGCGGGCCTGTACCTCGTACTCCTCGATGTGGATTGAGGTGAGGGT
This sequence comes from Rubrobacteraceae bacterium, assembly GCA_050331175.1. Classification (GTDB taxonomy): domain Bacteria; phylum Actinomycetota; class Rubrobacteria; order Rubrobacterales; family Rubrobacteraceae; genus SIRX01. Next base: position 8,456 of record JBHJHC010000103.1, read on the forward strand.
GTCGTCCTTGACGAGCTTTTCGGAGATGATGATCGCATCCTCGAAGTTGTAGCCCTCCCAGGGCATGAACGCCACACAGAGGTTCTTGCCCAACGCCAGCTCGCCCTGATCCGTAGAAGAGCCGTCGGCGATGATCGCCCCCGCCTCGACCTGTTCTCCCTCGCTGACGATCGGGCGCTGGTTTACGCAGGTGCCCTGGTTGGAACGGGCGAATTTTCTCAACCGGTACGCCTGGACTTCGCCGTCTTCGCCCCGGACCGCGATGGAGCCGGACGTCACCCGCTCTACGGTCCCGGCCTTGCTGGTCAACAGCACGTCGCCGGTGTCGGCCGCCGCCCGGAACTCCATGCCGGTCCCGACGTATGGGGCCTGGCTGCGGAGCAGCGGCACCGCCTGCCGCTGCATGTTGGCCCCCATGAGCGCCCGGTTGGCGTCGTCGTGCTCCAGGAACGGTATCAGCGCCGTACCGACCGAAACGGTCTGCAAGGGGGCCACGTCCATGTAGTCCACCTCGCCAGGCGAAACACTCGAAACGTCGCCGCCCCGGGTACGGGCGAGGACCTGATCCTCGGTGATCCTACCCGACTCAGGGTCTACCGGCGTGTTGGCCTGGGCGATGATCAACTCTTCCTCTTCGTCGGCGGAGAGGTACTCGATCTCCTCTGTAACCTTCCCGTCCACGACCTTCCGGTACGGTGTCTGCACGAAACCGTACTCGTCTACCGTCGCGAAGGTCGAGAGCTGGCCGATCAGGCCGATGTTCGGCCCCTCCGGCGTCTCGATGGGGCACATCCGCCCGTAGTGGGTGGGGTGCACGTCGCGCACCTCTATGGGCGCCCGCTCCCGGCTCAGGCCGCCCGCGCCCATGGCGCTCAGGCGCCGCCGGTGCGAGAGCCCGGAGAGCGTGTTCGTCTGGTCCATGAATTGCGAGAGCTGCGAGGAGCCGAAGAACTCCTTGATGGCGCTGGCTACCGGCTTGGTGTTCACCACGCTCTGGGGCGTGATGGTATCCGTATCCTGGGTGGTCATCCGCTCGCGCACCACCCGCTCCATCCGGTACATCCCGATCCGGAAAGCCTCCTGTACCAACTCCCCGACCGTCCTCAGCCGCCGGTTGCCGAAGTGCTCGTACTCGTCGAGGCGGTGCCGGATGCGCTCGTAGTTGATCCGGCCGAACTCTTCGTCCTCGGCGACTTCTTCGGAGATAACGAGCAGCCGCTTGAGTAGCCCCTCGATATCCTCGATGGTTAGCGTGTGCGTGTCCATCGGTACGTCGAGCTTGAGCTTCTTGTTGACCTTGTAGCGCCCGACTTCCGAGAGGTCGTAGCGCTTGGCGTCGAAGAAGAGCCCGTCCACCAGGTTCTGGGCGTTGTCTATGTTGACGGGCTCGCCGGGCCGCTGCCGCCGGAATACCTCCAGCAGCGCGTCCTCCCGGGACGTGGTGTCGTCGCGCTCCAGCGTGTTCCGCATCAGCCACGAGTCCTCGAACCGCGAGAGGATCTCCTCCGGCCCGCCCAGGTCGAGCGCCTTTAAAAGCACCGTTACCGGCAGTTTCCGCTTCCGGTCGATGCGGACCGAAACGTAACCCTTGCTCTCGACCTCGAACTCCAGCCACGAGCCCCGGGCCGGCATCAAGCTCGCCGTCAATACCTGCTTGGACAGGTCCTTCGGCTCCATGATGTAGGCGCCGGGCGACCGTACGAGCTGGGTTACGACTACCCGCTCCGTCCCGTTTAAAACGAACGTTCCCGCGTCGGTCATGAGCGGGAAGTCGCCCATAAAGACGTCCTGCTCCCTGAGCTCCCCGGTCTCCTTGATAATGAAGCGCACCCGCACGAAGAGCGGGGCCGCGTAGGTCTTGTCCTTGGACATGCACTCGTCCACCGAAACCGGCGGCTCTTCGAAATACGACTCCCCGAACTCCACGGCGTAGGAGCCCGTGTAATCTTCTATGGGAGAGATCTCCGCCAGAGTCTTGCTGATGCCTTCGTCCAGGAATTTGCGAAACGAGTCCCGCTGAATCTCGACGAGGTTGGGCAACTGAAATTCCGCGGTTTGGGTCCGGGCGTAGGGGTGCCGTTTCCGGCGCACAACAGGGGTTACCAAATTAGCTCTCCTCTGCATGGATCGTTGAAGAACGGCTGAACACGCGATCTAGTATCTTACCCTGCGAACTCGGGTAAGTCAAGGCGGCCGCAAAGCGTTCTTTGAAATTTCGTACGCCAGTTTGGCTGGCACCTCGCTGGCGCCCCGACAGTGTAACACAAACCACAACTGCCGCCCGGCCCGCCGGTTTCTGCCCCCGGGTAAGCGAACGGCGCCTCCGTAACAGGAGGCGCCGTTGGGGTTTTGCCCGGGACCGACTACCGCGGGCGGCCCCGGAGAGCTGGCGAACTACGGGCTACTTGAGTTCGACGGTGGCGCCGGCTTCCTCCAGCTTGGCCTTCAGGGCGTCGGCATCCTCCTGGGAGAGCGCTTCCTGAACCGGGTTCGGGGCGTCGTCCACGAGGGCCTTGGCCTCCTTCAGGCCCAGGCCGGTGGCGGCGCGGACCTCTTTGATAACCTGGATCTTCTTCTCGCCCGGCGACTGGAGCACGACGTCGAACTCGGTCTGCTCTTCCTCGGGTTCCTGGACCTCGACCGGCCCCGCGGCGGGACCCGCGGCGACGGCCGTGGCCGACACGCCGAAGCGCTCTTCGAGGGCGCTCACCAGCTCTGAAAGTTCGAGAACGGTCATGTTCTCGATGGTCTCCATTAGCTCTTGCTGATCATAAGCCATTTCTAAAGTCCTCCTAGACTATGGTCTCTACGACTACTCCGCGCCCTGTTTCTGTTCGGCGATCTGGCCGAGCGCGACGACCAGACCCTGCACGGTGTTGTTGAGCACCGTGACCAGGCCCGTAAGCGGCGACGAGATGCCGCCGACCACCTGGGCGATCAACTGCTCGCGTCCCGGAAGCTTGCTGAGGGCTACCACCTCCGCCTCGTTCAGTACGCGTCCCCCGTCGAGAAGCCCGCCCTTCAGCGAGAAGGACTCGACCTGGTCCGCGAACTCGGCCATCAGCTTGGCGCTGGCGACCGGATCGTCGGAGAACGCCAGGGCCGTTGGTCCCACCAGAAACTCGGAAAGCCCCTCGACGCCCGCGGCGTCGGCGGCCCGGCGGGCCAGCGTGTTCTTGGCGACCACGAAGTTCACGCCCGCCTCGCGGCTCCGGGCCCGCAGGTCGGTGCTCTTCGCCACGTCCATTCCCTGGTAATCTACGAGGACCGCCGATCCGCCCTGCAGCTTCTCGGTGAGCTCCTCGATCACCTGCACTTTCTCTTCCCGTCTCATCCAACTCCTCTACAACTCGAAAACCCCGGGGCCGTAGAGGCACCCGGGGTCTGAAATCCCGTTAAACTCTACGGCCTCGGCCGGGCGCCGCTTTGGCTTTAAACTCCTTACGGAGTCCCGACTTTCTCTGGCCTGTATTCCTTTAGCCCCGTTTGGGGCCTGCGGATATTACTCCTTCTCGACCGTGGGGTCAACCTTGATCGAGGGTCCCATCGTCGTGGTGAGGGCGACGGACTTGAAGTACCGGCCCTTGACCGGCGCCGGCCGCACCCGCTGAAGCTCGTCGCGCAGGGCGAAGTAGTTCTCCAGCAAGCTATCCACATCGAAGGACTTCTTGCCCAGGATCGAGTGGATAATGCCGTAGCGGTCTACCCGGTACTCGATCTTGCCGCGCTTGATGTCCCCGACGGCGCTGCTGACGTCCATCGTGACCGTTCCGCTCTTAGGGTTCGGCATCAGGCCGCGGGGGCCCAGGATCTGGCCGAGCCGGCCCACGACGCTCATCTGGTCCGGGGTCGCCACGGCGACCTCGAAGTCCAGGAAGTTCTCGTCCCGGATGCGGGCCGCGAGGTCGTCGGTGCCGACGACGTCCGCCCCGGCTTCCTCGGCCTCGCGGGCCTTCTCGCCCTCGGCGAAGACCGCCACCCGCTGGGTTTTACCCGTGCCGTTCGGCAGCATCATCGTACCCCGGACCATCTGGTCCGCCTTACGCGGGTCCACGTTCAGGTTGACGTGCGCCTCGACGCTCTCGTCGAAGTTGGCGGTGTCGAGTTCCTTGAGAAGCTCTAAGGCCTCGCGGGGCGAGTAGAGCCGCTCCGAGTCTATCTTGGCTTTCTGCTCCAGAAGTTTCCTACCCATTGACCGTAATCCCCATGCTCCGGGCCGTACCCTCGACGATCTTCGCCGCGCCGTCAATGTCCGCGGCGTTGAGGTCCGGCATCTTGGTTTGCGCTATCTCTTCCACCTGCGACCGGCTGACAGTACCGACCTTGTCGCGGTTCGGCTCGCCGCTACCCTTGTCCAGGCCCGCGGCCTGCTTCAAGAGGAATGCCGCCGGGGGCGTCTTGGTAATAAAGGTAAACGAGCGGTCCTCGAAGACCGTAATCTCGACGGGGATGATCTGGCCCATCTGGTCCCGCGTGGCGTCGTTGAACTGCCGCACGAACTCCCCGATGTTCACCTGCGCCTGGCCCAGCGCCGGGCCGACCGGCGGGGCGGGGTTTGCCTGTCCGCCGGTGATCTGCAACTTCAGTTTGCGCGCTACGCGGCGCCCGCGTCCTCTACCCATAAAACACCTCTTGGTTCCTCTAGAGTTTCGCTACCTGGCTGAAAGAAAGCTCGACGGGAGTCTCCCGCCCGAAAATCGAGACCAGCACCTTCAGCCGGGACTGGTCCACGTTGATGTCGGAGATCTGGCCTTCGAAGTCCGAGAGCGGCCCCCCGATAACCCGCACGGTCTCCCCAACCTCGTAATCCACGGTAGTCTTGACCTTCTCGCGGGTCTCCTGCTCTCCCGGATGCAAGAGGCGCTCGACCTCCGCCCGCGAGAGCGGGATCGGCTTTTCCCCGGCGCCCACGATCTGGGTGACGCCCGGCGTCTGGCGCACGAGTTGCCAGGTGTTGTCGTTCATGTCCATGCTAACCAGGATGTAGCCCGGGAACTGGCGCTGCACGACAGGGACCTTCTTACCGTTCTTTATCTCGATGACGCTCTCCGTCGGGATCCGGATCTCCCCGAAAAAGCGCTCCAGACCCAGAGACTCGATCCGCCGCTCCAGCGTGGTGCGGACCTTGTTCTCGTGCCCCGAGTATGTATTGACGACGTACCACTTCTTCAAAACAAAACGCTCCCGCTACGAAAAGATCAAACGCGCCAGGGTACTGAACACGAGGTCCCAGGCCGCGACGTAGACCCCGAGTATCAGCACGATGATGACAACCACTATGGTGCTCTGCCGGAGCTGCTCCCGGTTCGGCCAACTGACCTTCCGCAACTCGGACCGCACGCCCCGCACAAACTCCCGGAGCCTGGCTATTCGCCCCACGGGCTGCTTTTTCTTTTGTGCGCCTCCGGCTCCTTTGTTCACCGTGGAGCCTTTTCTTTTACCCATTTCTTCCTCGCCTGGCTTTCTTCCTTGAAGCAGGGCAGGAGGGACTCGAACCCCCGACCTGCGGTTTTGGAGACCGCTGCTCTTCCAACTGAGCTACTGCCCTCTGCTACCTCGTCTCCCGGTGCGCCGTGTGCTGCCGGCACCACGGACAGAACTTGTTTAGCTGAACCCGGTCCGGAGTATTCCGCCGATTCTTACGCGTGTGGTAGTTCCGACGCTTGCACTCGTCACAAGCCAGCGTTACTAATTGTCGCACAACTTTCCTCCAAATCACAGGGGCGGGTTGGATCTCCCGCCCCCGCTAGCTCTTGCGGTACCTACTCTACTATCTGGGTGACGACGCCGGCTCCTACCGTCCTGCCACCCTCCCGGATCGCAAAGTTTAAACCCTCATCCATCGCTATCGGGCTGATCAACTCCACGTTCATTACCGTGTTGTCTCCCGGCATCACCATCTCTACTCCCTCTTCCAACTGGATCTCCCCCGTCACATCCGTCGTCCGGAAGTAGAACTGCGGCCGGTAA
>JBHJHC010000104.1:0-6067 GCA_050331175.1 Rubrobacteraceae bacterium
TAGAGGTACAGACGCATTGATATTTGAGAAAGCCAAACCCCTACGGGACCGGAGCGCGGAGGCGCTGGCGGTGTTGGGCAAGCGGTCGCCGGCGCTGGCGTCCTGGGCACGGGAAGCGTTCAAGGGCGTGAAGCAGGCGCCTACGGTGGACGCCTCCGAGACCTTTGCGTACTTTTGGGACGAGACCTCCGACGAGGAGACGTTCTCGCTGGCAGACCTCCCCCCCATCTCCCTGCCACCGGCCGCCGTTGGGGACGAGCGAGGCGGCGTGCTGTTCGTCGAGGGGGCGGCGCCAAGCCGGGGCTTGCCGATGAGCATGATCGTCGACGATGGCAAGGTCGGGAGACTGCCAGTTGGGCACCTGGCAAACTCGGTGATGGTAGAGGACAAACCTCCCGCGATGATAATAGAGGATGAGCCGGGACTCGTTGTGCTTAAAGACGCCCTGATCTCACGGGCCGGCGCCCTTCTCGTGTGGAACCACAGCCCCGCACAGGCCCGGGGCCTGTACAGCTCTCTCGGATGCGCGGCGCCGACAGATGTCTGGGGCACGCTTACGATCGTGCCTTTCTACGAGCACACAAAGAGGCTCGGCAACCGGATGGGTCCGCAGCAGCTCACTATCCACCTTCCTCTGGGTCCAGACGGACAAGTTTTGGTGATCCCTCGTGGAGATGAGTCGTTACCGATCAACGTCCTGGGGCGCAGATACCTTCCACCTGAGCTCTCCGACGCGCTGGCAGCCGGCCAGCGGCCCCTACTGCTGATGACGCTCTTCGCCGCGGCTTGCTTGGGCAGCCCCCTCGCTGAGATGGCCGCGACCGATCTAGGACACAACGGTTCTGGGTGCCGGCAGCGGCTGGTAATCGAAAACATCGTCAGGGTCCTCGATGAGAAGGGCAACGCGAGAGAGCTGGGCCTCGGCCACGCCTTGGCGGCCTGCGACGCCTGGTTTGAGGACGGCTGATGCGCTGGGCTGATACTTATGGGATCCACGTTAGCCCGATAACCTTGACCTCCGACGTTGAGATTTGGGCATGATGACAAACTCTCTAGAGGTGCGTCTAGCCAGTATGGACACCCTTATATGCCAGCCGAAGCGGCTTGCTATTCTCGCAGCGCTTGATGAACGAGGATCTTCTTCTTTCAGCGAATTGCACGAGCTGACGGGCATAACTACGGGCAACTTGAGCTCACACGTTCGGCGCCTAGAGGACCACGGCCTGGTCTCCGTAAAGAAGGACTTTGTAGACAGAAAGCCTCGCACTACCGTCACCTTAGAGAGTACAGGCCGGCAAGCCATTACGGACTACCTGCAAGGGATCGCGTCGATTGTGGACCAGTGGCGCAACCGCCAGCACGTACTCTTATCAGTGTCGAGGAGGCCCTGAGGTGCGCGTGCCAAGAGTTGCGGCCGCATCTTACCCGGTATCGTGCATCGTTTGCGGACGCCGGAACGAGGCGCCAGGCGCCGCCCGTTACGACGCTTGGGCAAAGATGGCCGTCGAGCGTGGCTGGAGAATAATGCGCCCTCCCTCCGATGAGTGGTACGAGCTTCGGTGCCCGGACCACCGTGAAACAAAGCCCGAGAATCCTGCTGATGAAGGAAGGAGGAAAAGTCAGCCCCATGACTAGGATGGTGAAGATGAAATCATGCCGTAGCCGCCCCCTCAGAATACTTATCCGTAGAGCACTGACCGGCCGGATGATAGCCGGTATGCTGGTGGCCCTTTTCACAGGCTTCCTGCTCTCGGGTTGCAACCAGAACTTGGCCGACGACCCCGAAGATCTCTCTGTAGGGATCGCCGAAGCCGCCTACGAGCGGGACACCGAAACCCTCGTCCGCCACCCGGCCCCCACCCTCCGGGACGCAATGCTAATGGAGCCGGAGGATGGCTTCGAGGACGCCACCCTCACCCGCCTGACAAACGAGAACCTGCCAGAAGGAAATCTCCAAACCTCAGGCGTCCAGCAACTGTCCGTCCCGCTGGTCCCCGATGTGGTCTCGTTCTACGACGTGACCGCAACGGACCCAGAGGACCGGGCCGTTACCGTTACCGTGGCCGTCGTCGGAACCGAAGACGACGACGACTACGAATACTGCGCCGTGGCCGTCAGGCCCCAGGGCGCGGACCCCTACAACGACGACCTCTTCGAATTCGTCCTCGGCGGCGAAGATACCTGCGGCCTCTGATCTAGCCGACACGGGAAACAGTAGCTTAAACGAGTATCCCGAGTAGTAAACTATTCGTTTAAGCAGCCAGACGCTCCTGATTTGGCGTAGCTTTTAGCCGGCAAGGCGGAACTACAAAGAACAGAATAACTTTGCTCACCCGGGCTGATCGTGTAACGAATGTCCTTATAGGTTGTACCTGACGCCGGTACGAAAGCCTCCGTAGCAGTTAGATTTGTCCTCTCAGAAGCCTCAGTGGTCCACTGAAGGCCTAGAACGGCTCTCGGCTATGTGGTTAGGGGCTCAGACAGAGGAGAAAATATAGAGGCTCTTACAAAGACGTGGACTTGGGACCGTCGAGGGCTTGCGGGCACGCGACCTGAAAGACCATCCACCTCCCCCACCGACGCGGTTCATCTCCTGACCCGAGGTTAAACGAGTAGCGCGAGTATTGCGAGTAGTCTGCTACTCGTTTAAGATATATCTGGTTGGATGGAGCGAGATACAAAAGTCTTTACGAAAATGAATGGAGAGGAGACGCGAGTGATCGTTACGGTAACCAGTCATAAGGGGGGGGTTGCGAAGACGACGACGGCGATGCACCTGGCGGCATACCTTGAACGTCGGGACGGGCCGGGTTCGACGGTGGTGGTTGACGCAGACCCGAACGGGAGCGCACTGGGATGGGCGCGACGAAGTAGGGGAGGGCTACCGTTTGAGGTCCTCTCGTCTCGGGAGGCGGGGGAGCGCCGGGTAACGAGGTCTTTCGCGAACGTGGTGATCGACACGCAGGGGAGACCGCGGGGTGAGGCGTTGGAGCGACTGGTGGCTCAGTGTGATCTCCTCGTTGTCCCGACGACGCCGGAGGCCGGAAGTACGGAGACGATCATGCTGATGGCCCAGGACATACAGGCGCTCGCAGGGCGGGCGGAGTACAAGGTGTTGCTGGTAATGGTGAAGTGGTACAACCGCCGGGCGGCGAGGGCCCGGAGCAGCCTGGAGAAAAGAGGGGTGCCCATGTTCAAAGCGGAGATCCGGGACCGGGCCGCTTTCGCCACGGGGGAGCTTATGGGCCTTCCGGTAGGAGAGCTAAAGGGGAAAGGCGCTCGCGAGGGCTGGATGGATTACGAGGCGGCGGCCAGGGAGGTAATCGGATGAGCCCGGAGACTTACGGCAACCCATCGCGGGATGAGGAAGACTTCGACTTTCTGGACGACGTTGGCCCGGCCCCGACCGTACCGGAGACCACAACCGAGGCTGGCGGCGGAACGCGGGTGGTGCGCCGCCGCAACCGGGACCGGAAGAGCCGCCGGTACAACAAAAGGGACTACGTCCAGATCTCTGGGGTAGTCAGCCGTTCCGTGAAGGCTGAGTTCGACATAGCCCTTGCGCGGGAGAAAGTGGAGACCGGCCGGGGTAGAAAACAGTTTGAGGTACTCGAGTCGCTAATGCGATTCTATGCCGAAGAGGGGGATCCGTACGAACTGCTCGAAGACGAATAGTTCGGTTAGCCGGGCGGAATGCTAGAGGAATAACTCAGCCGGGAATTCCGAGTTCGAGCAGGGCGCTCGAGGCGGTATCGCTCCTCATATATCCGCTCCGGGCGTCGAAGAACGTCCTCGAGTTTACCAGCGTACCCTCCGAAAGCAGGCTGTTCAGGTAGCCCATTACCGCCACAGCGGCAAAGTGGTTCGTCAGGTGGCGTTGGGGCTCGGTGGTAGTAACATTCCCGCAAGCCTCCTCCCGCAGGACAGGCTCGTCGTCTTCTATGAGGTTCGGAAAGACCTCACCGGGGAAGGGGAGGTGGTTGACGTTGTTCGCCCGCACGCCGGCGACGACCTGGCCGGACCAGCCGGAATCCCGGAAGCGGGCCAGCCCGTAGCGGTCGACGTGCTCCGGGTCTTCGGGCAGGGATACCGCCTCGTTTCCAGCGTCTATATAGACCACGTTCTGGTAATCGGCCTGGAGCCGGTCGTGCAGTACACGACGGGCCGTGCCATTGTCCACGCAGCCGACAAAGACCGAGTAAGAGAAGTTGTTGTAGTAGGGACGCCTGCCGGCTATCTGGGCCAGGTCTGTGTCCGCGTCCAGGTATTGGGGGAGGGCCTCGACCGCAATCCCGTACGCCCGGGCGTAGCGCTCCGCCAGAACGACTGCCTTGTTGCGCCGTAGATCGGCCGGTAGATAATACTGCCGGACCAAGTTCTGGGGCTCTACTTCGTCTCCATCAACAAGTAGGACGGTTGGTATGTCGCGTCCCCGCTCCTTGAGGCCGTAGAGCAGCCGGCAGAGCTGGCTTACCACGTAGGAGCCGGTTCCGCCCACGCCCACGATCACCACCCTTCCAAGGCGCTCCGGGTTGAAGAGCTTCAAAGGCGTCGGTTGGGCCACGGCTAAACCCTTGCGTCGCCGGCGGGTCTGGTTTTGCTTTGACCGGGCCGGAGATCACGCGCGATTCGGGCCAGCTCGCCGGGATGCGACTCCTCGAAGATCTCTCCGGCCGTGGTGAACCCGTAGAGCCCGCCGCACGAAAAGCGTAACACGATGTCTGGCACGGCCTCGTCGCAGCGGCCGACAACCCCGTACAGGCCCGTGCGGACCTCGTCCACGTCGTCGGCGTGCTCGCTGAAGTAGGCTGGGAGCACGCCGTGGCTGTGGAGCTGGACCACGATAAAGGTCTCATCTGTCTCTATTGTGCCCATCGCCTCGACCATCGCCGCGCTGCCGTGCTGCTCGGGCCAGCGGACCTCGTAACTCCCGCAGGTGTAGACCACGTTCGCCAGCCGCTCTATCCGGGGCGTCTCCTTAAACCCTTCTACGATCTCGGCGAGGAACGCGGCCGGGGGTTTCGGGACGGAGAGCGCGAAGCCGGGACGGGCGCGGACCTCCGAGGGCACCCTGGCGGCGAACGTCCCGGCCTGGGTCGTGCGGGCCTCGTATACACCGTCATCGGCCAGGACGTGGAACAGCCGCCTCTCCGGTGAGGACTCGGCGGGCGGCTCCCGGAGAACGGTGAGCGGTTTGCCGGAGAGGGCCGAGGCGCCTTTCTTCTGGCCTTTGACGTACGCGATAAGGAGTCCCCGCTCCTCGTCGTGGATCAACTCCGAGTGTTTTTCGGCCAGCTCCCGGTAGTCGTCCTCCAAAAAGGCGTGGATCTCCGGGGCGCTCATGCCGGACCGGGGAAGGTCTATGGTGTTGCCGGCATAGTAGACGGAGATCTTCGGATAGGTCTTCTTCTTTTGGCCGTCGGCCTTGCCGGGTTGTGTCCCGGTCTTCGGCGGGGTTTTCTTCTTTCCTTTTCCTTTTATCTGCGCGTCGGCGGTCCCCATCATGGAGAAGAGGCCGCCCCCTTCCGCTTGGGTCGTCATTGCTTTAAACCTTTCCTTTCTTTCGCTCTTGGTCGTGGAGTCCGTTCACGTCCATCTGGGCCGGGATCAACCAGTCCGGTGAGAGACCGTCCTGGTCTATGGCGTCTAGCAGTTCTCTGTAGCCTCGGTAAGGTGCGTTGTGGGTCGTGCCAACGCCGTAGAGGTCGGCGTTGTTCGGGATAGAGAGAAAGGTGTACACGCCCTTCTCAGGGACCTCTGAAAGCTCGAGCTCCTCCTCGTCGATGGTCGGCCAGCACGCCGCCTCCTTTACGCCGTCGTACTCTTCGTAGACGTTCGAGAACGGATAGCGGTACAGCGGCGTCTCCAGTTGTTTCGCGACCGGAGCGTCGAGGGGAAAACCCGGTGCGAGGGTAAGGGCTAGTGAGCGGAGCTTCCGGCTGCTGGAGACCAGGTGGGCCCGGTAGACGATCACCGGGAGCGGGACCGAGTGGGTCGTTGTGGAAGTTTCGGAGCGCAGGACGAACGGGTAGCGGGCCGGGGGGATCCAGCCGGTAACGACGTGGTG
>JBHJHC010000105.1:0-23253 GCA_050331175.1 Rubrobacteraceae bacterium
ACGTAAAGTGCGGTGAGGAAGGTGTCCACGTCGAGCATGAGGAGTCGGTTCCTTTCCCTTCGGGATCGGTCAGCAAGCCGACTTTAGAGCGTGGACACCTTCCGCTCAAATCTCGTACAGATAATTCACACCAAACGTTTAACGGCGGCGGCGGGATCCTTAACCGCGGCACGCTGGAGATCTCCAACGCCGTCGTAGAAGACAGCGAGGCCTTGGACGATCCCGGTGGTGGGATCTACAACGCCGGTGGCGCGCTGACGATCAAGGACTCTGTGGTGAGGAAAAACGTCGCGGAAGACGGCGGCGGCATCTTTAGCCTGGGCGGCGCGCTCACGATCGACCGGTCGACGGTAATGGACAACAGGGCGCAGGTTGGCGCTGGCGGCGGTTCTGGTGCCGGCGGCGGCATTAACAACAACAGCGGCAGCGTTCTGGTGATCAACGAATCTAGCATCAACGAGAACAGCGCGAGGTCCGGCGGTGGCATCTTGAACGCTTTTAGCAAGATGACGCTCGACCAGTCGGCGATTTACGATAACGCTGCCGACACCAACGGCGGCGGTATCCTCTCGACCAACCCCAGCGTCGAGAACGACCCGAACCCCGCGGCGAGCACGACCATCAAAAACTCTACCCTGAGCCGCAACTTCGCCGGCTCCCTGGGGGGCGGGGTGTACAACAACGAGGGTCTTGTGGTGATCGAGTACACCACCATCACCGGGAACGGCTTTGTTGATGGGGGCGGCAACAACGCCGGGGCGGGGGTCGCCGGCGACGGGGACGTCCGCACCCGGACCGAGGTGCGGGCTTCGATCATCGCCGCCAACGGCGGCCCGGACGTGAGCTACACGAACGGCGACATCAATACCTTCGTCTCCGGCGGCTATAGCATCATAGGCGACGGCAACGCCGTAGACGGCAATACTTTCCAGCAGCCCGGTGACCGGCCCGGGACCGCAGACCCCGGACTCGGCTTTCTTGCCGATAACGGCGGCCCCACCCTGACCCACGCCCTCGAAGCTGGCAGCCCCGCACTGGACAACGTGCTTACCGAAGCCTGCGACGTACAGACAGACCAGCGCGGCGTAGCGAGGCCGCAGGGACCGGCCTGTGACTCCGGCTCCTACGAGAAGCGCCCGCCGGCCGTACAGATCACAAAGGGTCCCGCCTCCCAGACCGTCGCTAGCGGGGGCACGGCCAGCTTCACGATCACCTTAGAGAACACCGGCGACACCGACCTTTCCGACATAGAGGTAACAGACCCAAACGCCCCGGACTGCGAGCGCTCCGAGCCGGGGCCGCTGACACCGAACGCCAAGATCAGCTACGAGTGCGAGGTGGCAGATGTGACCGAAGGGTTTACGAACGTGGCTGAGGTGGACGCCCAGGCCGCGGAAGGTGGGGTACGGGTAGCGGACACCAGCGGTAAGGCGGTGGTAGAGGTAAGAGACGTACCGCCGGCATCCAAAGTGAACCTCTCACTAACGAAGAAAGCCAGCAAGGGACGTCCTACCGTAGGCCAGAAACTCACCTACACCCTGCGGGTCAAGAACAACGGCCCAGACCGGGCAACAGGGGTGAAGGTAGTGGACACCCTGCCCAAAGGAGTGAAGGTACTCTCTACCTCAAAGGGCTGCAAGAAGCTCACGGCCAGGAAGGTGCGGTGCAACATCTCGCGCCTTGGTGATGGCCGGAGCGTAGCCAAGAAGATCGTGGTGAAGGTAAACCGGGCTGGCAAGCTGGTAAACAAGGCCCGGGCTAGCTCATCGGTGAGGGACCCAAACCCCAAGAACAACAGTGCGCGGGCAGTGGTGCGGGCGAAGCCCAAGGCGAAGGCGGCACCGAGGTTCAAGCAGATAAGCTGTAGGGTGAAGGACCCGACTGTGAGGCTCGTCCAGGGCAAGCAGGTGGTGGTGGCAGATAGCAAGCCCGGCAAGGGTATAGCGTGTGTGGTCCAGGGCAACCAGCTGGCTTTGGCAAAGGCGCTGAAGAACCAGCAGTTGGGGCTGGTAAAACAGGGAGGCAAGCAGGTAAGGGCAGCGAAGGGCAAGGTGGTGAAGAGCGGAGCCCGCAGGGTGGTAGTGAGGGTGCCAAGGGGCTTCTAAGGAGGTAGTCTGCAGCGCTGGCTACCGGGGCTTTTTTGTAGACGATAGCTTTGCGTTTCTGCTAAGAGCTCGGCTGTGTCCTCAGGCGCTTTCGACCCAACGTTCTCTGCCGAGATCTAGCTTCGTAGCCAGGTGGGCGGCCTGGGCCCGGTCGCCGACCCCGAGCTTGTTGACGAGCCGTCCGACATGAAACTTAACCGTGCTTTCGCTGATGTAGAGGTGCCGGGAGATCTCGGCGCTCGAGAGGTTTTTCGCCAGCAGCTCGAGCACCTCTAGCTCTCTCGGGGTTAGCTTCTTGATGAGCAACTCGGCTTCTTTGCGCTCGTTGATGTCTTCTATCACGGCGATCAGGGACGGTTCCGCCGGGCCGTCGTAGCGTGTCGCAGAGATGCTGATGCTCGCCCAGAAGTAAGAGCCGTTCTTGCGCCGGCAACGCCGCTCTGCGGAATACGTTGTGAGCTGGCCCGATACTAGCCTCTCCAGGCACTCTCTTTCTCGCTCGGTATCCTCGGGGTGGGTGATGTCCAGCGAAGAAGCGCCCAAAAGCTCCGCCGCGTTGTAGCCGGTAAGGTCGCAGAGTCGCTCGTTGACCAGCGTCCAGCGTCCTTTGGAGTCTAGCTGGGCGATACCGGCCGGGGCCTGGTCCAGGATCACTGCAACCGTCGCCAGGGCGTCGCCGAGTGCCTCCTTGCTCTTCTTCAACTCCGCGGTGCGCCGCCGGACGCGGTCTTCGAGCTCCTCGTTGAGGCGACGGACTTCTTTCTCCGCCGCGATTCTCTCCGTCACATCACGGGCTACAAGAACCACGCCCTCTACCTCGGGATCGGAAAGCATGTTGTTGGCCGACGCTTCCAGGCAGCGCCAGGAACCGTCTTTATGACGCGCCCGGTAGCTAAAGGGGGGATGTATACCGGGTTCCTGCCACACCCGGCCAAAGACCTGCACCAGCATCTCCAGGTCGTCTGGATGAACGAGGTCTATGGCGAGCGAGCCGACCAGCTCCTCTGGTTTGTAGCCGAGTACTTTCTCTGTCGAGGGGCTCACGTAGCCTAGACAGCTGTTTGCCTGGAAGACCGCCACCATATCGGTTATGTGGCTCATCAAAGAATGAAACCACTCTCTGTCAGTTCCGAAGCCCCGCGCGTCTTCCCGCTCCGGGTTTCGGAGCATCACCGCAACCCGGCCTTCTCCGGTAGACTCTTCCCGGTAACGGATCATGGTTACGGAAGTCTTTAGACGCCTGCCGTTGCCCGTCGAAAGGGCCAGCGGGCCCCGGTACCGGCCGCCGGCATGCAACTCTTCCAACGCTTTATCGGAATCCTGATCGGCCAGAAAGAGGGACTCCACCCGGCCGCCGAACAAAGCCAGCCTGTCGCAGCCGAGAATCGCGCAGGCCCGAGGGTTGGCGTCCAGGATGCGCCCGTCTTCGCGGGCGATCACCATACCGTCGTTGCCGTCGTCGAAAAGCGCCCGGTAAACCGGGTCTTCTCGCATAGTCTCCACCGCGGAATAACCTTGCGCTCTTCTTTTGTCTCCCACAAGCTCCCCCGTATCGCGAGCAGGTTTACTGCTAACCATACCATTAGCCTAGAGATACTAAACCTTTGGTACTAGCAACAATGGTTGCATTTTCGGGGCGGAAGTTTTACAGAACCGGCAACAAACCGGTATATGAGATGTGGCCGTTAGCTTCCACCTGGCTCTGGGGATCCGGAGGCCGCAACGTACGAGGCCATAAAATCCTAGGAGCGGGATCCAACCTGGCTGCCGACCCACACGTAGCCGTCAGACCAGACTTCCTTCTTCCAGATTGGAACTATCTCCTTGATGCGCTCGATGGCGTACCGGCTGGCCTCGAAGGCCGGGCCCCGCCGGGGGCTGGCGACCGCGATGATCACGCTCGGCTCGCCGGGGTCTACCCGCCCGATCCGGTGAATTATGGAGACTTCCCGAACGTCCCACCGGGCTTTTATCTCCGTCCCGATCTCTTCCAGCTTCCGGTCGGCCATCGGACGGTAGGCTTCGTACTCCAGGTACTCTACACAAGCGTCCCCGGTCTCGTCGATCCGCGTGGTGCCGACGAAGGTAGATACCGCCCCGCAGTCGGGCCGGAAAACGCCGGACACGACGCCCCCGACGTCTATCGGCTCTTCGACGATGGAGATCAAGCTATCCGCCGCTGACCGGCGGCAGGAGGGCTACCTCGTCTCCCGGCTCGACGCGGGTGTCGCCACGGGCGTACTCCTCGTTTACCGCGAAAGCCAGGTTGTCCTTCATGGGCGCGAGCCCCGGATACCGCTCCGCGAGCGCCGGCCACAGTCCGTCGAGCGTGTCGGAAGTAGCCGGTAGCTCGGCTTCGCGGGTCCCCGCCCGGTCGGCCGCCGCGCCGAAGAGCAACACTTTTATAGTGTCTTCACCTTCCATGTACCTGAATATAGCAGGCGCCGGTCAGGATGCCTGGAGGCTTGAGGTTGTCGCTAGAGATCGTCTCGAAACTTGGGACGCCGGCAGCCAGACTTCGCGACCGCCGCCCAGGCGCACGACGGCCCGGTCTCCGTCGCCGGAGATGTACCGGACCTCGCCGGTTCCCTCCGGCGTCACAACCTGCTCCCCGACGGAGAGCTCGTTCAAGAAAGCCCGTCTCAAGGCCGCAACGTAAGCCAGGGCCAGCGAGGTTCCGAAATGAGCTCCTTCGTCGCGGCGGTCGGCCACGAGGATGCCCGCGATCCGGTACAGGTTCGCCCGCGAAACCTGGGAGATAAGGGCGGCCCGGATCGTTTGCCGCACCAACTGCCGTTCGAACTCGGAGTGACGCTCGCCGCTCCGGGCCAGAATCCCCATTACCCGCGGGAAAGCCCGCCCAACAGCCTCCTCAACCGTCAGGCCGTTGATCCCGCGCTCGTACACGTGGGGGTCCAACCTCTCGTCCTCTCGCTGCCTCGGGACGCTCAACCAATCTTGACGTACTTCTTTTCGCTTGTCTTTCATGGCCTAATTATACCTCACTATCTTCAGTGAGACAGGTAAATATTCTGCAAAAAGGTAGTTTGTGCTGGTGACGGCGGTCTGTGGGAAGTAGCGGTAAACTAGTGGCACTGGCTCATTTAGAGGAGGCCTGGTGCTTTCAGGAGAGTTTCTGGAAAAGTTGAAGCGGGAGGTGATCTCCCACCCGGCGTTGACGCACCCTTTTCTGGAACGGTTCGGTGACGGGGAGGCTGATACGGAGGGTGTCAGGGAGTTCGCGATCCAGTACTACCGGCACGTCCGGGTGAGCCGGCTGTATCTGGCGGCTTTGATCTCCAACTGCCGCGACGACGAGAAGCTCCAGCTCTCCCTCGCCGAGATACTCTTCGACGAGTACGGCCACCTGAACCCCGAAGAGACCCATCCCGCGCTCTACCGCAACTTCCTTAAAGCCCTGGACATCAGCGAAGAAGAGTGGGAGACTCCGCCGACGCTGCCGGAGATAGAGGCTTACATCAGCGTTCACTACGAGCTGTGCCGCAACCCGGACTTCCGGATGGGGCTCGGGGCGTTGGGACCGGCGAGCGAGTGGCCGGTACCCCCGATCTACGTCCGGCTCACGGAGGGTTTGAAGAAATCCGCCGGCCTCACAGACGGGGACCTGGAAATCTTCACCAGCCACGTCACGATGGACGTAACTCACGCCCGCATCATGATGGAGTCTATCGCCCCTTACGCGGAGGACGAGAGGGGGCAGGATCTGGTCCGGAAAGGAACCCTCCGCTCGCTCGACGCCCGGTCCGTTATGCTCGACGGTCTCTACCGCGCCGTCTTTCGCGAGCCGGTACCGTTGGCGAACGCGGTCCCCGCCTCCGCCGGAGAGTAAGTGCCCGAGCTTCCGGAAGTCGAGACCATAAAAGAGGACCTGCGGGAGCTGGTCGTCGGGGCGGAGATAGCCCGGGTAGAGATATTAGAGCCCGGCCTCGTCGAACAACCCCCGGTAGAAGAATTCGTCCGGCGTCTGGAGGGGGCGCGCGTAACCGGGGCCCGGCGGCGGGCCAAGCATCTCATCGTGGAGTTAAGCTCGGACGATGCTCTGGTGTTCCAGCTCAAGATCGGGGGTCAGCTCCTGCTCGTGCCGCCGGTCGCGGAGCCTGAAACGGCGCTCATGCTGATCCTGCACCTGGACGGTGGCCGCAAGCTCTATCTCCGCGACGAGACGCGCTTTACGCGGGCACGGCTGCTCGCAAAAGCAGCGCTCGAAGAGCGGCTGGCCTCGCTGGGACCGGAGCCCTTTAGCGAAGAGTTCGGTCCCCGGTACCTCTCGGAAGCTATCGGGTCCAGGAAGGCCCAGATAAAGTCGCTGCTCCTGGATCAGAAGGTCGTCTCCGGTATCGGGAACATCTACGTGGACGAAATCCTCTACGACGCCCGGCTCCACCCGCGGCGCAAAGCCAACACGCTATCGGGTGGCGAGTGGGAAGCGCTCTCCGAGGCGATCCGAGACAACCTGGCCGCGGGCGTGGAGCACCGGGGTACGACGGTGAGGTTGTACAGGGACGTTTTGGATCGTCCCGGGACACATCAGGACTACCTGCGGGTATTCGAGAAGCACGGAGGGCCGTGTCCGGAGTGCGGGGGCGAGGTAGTTCGGGAGAAAGTCGGAGGCCGGCCGACGCACTATTGTCCGACCTGCCAGCGTGAAGCCGACGATAAAGGGTATAGTATGAAACTAGAGTTTTAACGGTTGGTTTGAAAGGAGAGACAAGTGGCGGAACAGTTCGATCTGGTAATAATCGGTAGCGGCAACGCGGGCTACCACCCGGCGATCCGGGCGGCCCAGCTCGGGATGAGCGTGGCCCTCGTGGAGAAAGAGGATTACCTCGGCGGGACGTGCTTGAACTGGGGCTGCATCCCAACGAAAGCGTTTCTGCAGAGCGCTTCCATGCTCAACGACCTCAAGAACCACGGTGAAGAGTTCGGCATCGTTACCGACGGGGTGGATTTCGACTTCTCCAAGGCCAGCGAGCACAAGAATCAGGTCGTAGGCCAGTTGCAAAAGGGCGTGCAAGGCCTGATGAAGAAAAACAAGATCCAGGTCTTCACCGGCGTCGGCAGCTTCGTCGAGGCCAACAAGATCAAAGTAGAGGGCGAGGACGGCGAACAGGAGCTCGAAGCCGGCAACGTGCTGATCGCCACCGGTTCCGGGGTCAAGTCCCTGCCGGGGATGGAGTTCGACGGCGAGAAGATCATCTCCAGCGACGACGTGGTTAGCTCAGACAGCTATCCCGGGTCCGTGATCATCCTCGGCTCCGGAGCCGTGGGCGTGGAGTTCGCCAGCATGTACAACGATTTCGGCTCCGAGGTCACCGTCGTCGAGATGCTGGACCGCATCGTGCCGCTGGAGGACCCGGAGATCTCCAAAGCCCTCCAGAAAGAGTTCGAGAACCGGGGCATGACCGTCCTTACCAGCACGCTGGCGGACCCGGAGAGCCTCGAAGAAACCGATGACGGGGTGAAGATCACGGTCTCCGCCGCCGGGGACCAGGACGAAGAGGAGGAAGGCGAAGGCGGCTCCTATGGCGGCGAGGAAGCCCCGACCGGCGAAGGCGAGGGTGAAGGAGATACCCTGGAGGCCGAAGCCATACTCGTAGCCGTGGGCCGCAGGACCGTGACCGAGGACCTGAACCTCGACGGTATCGGCATCGAGTTGAACGACGACGGCACCATTCCGGCAGATGAGTACGGAAGGACCGAAGTGGACGGCGTATACGCCGCGGGAGACGTGATCGGGGGCTACTGGTTGGCCCACGCCGCCAGCCACGAGGGCATCGTTGCCGTCGAACACATGGCCGGCGAAGACCCGCTGCCAATGGACCAGACCCTCGTTCCCCGGGTAACCTTCTGCCGCCCGGAAGTCGCCTCATTCGGTCTCTCTAAAGCTGAGGCTGAGGAAGAGGGTTACGAGGTTAAGGAGTCGAACTTCCCGTTCCGGGCGATTGGCAAGGCGCTCATCGAGGGCGAGCCGAACGGCTTTGTCAAGGTCGTTGCCGACGCGGAGACTGACCTGCTGCTCGGGATGCACGCCATCGGGCCGCACGTCACGGACCTCATTACGGAGGGTGTCTTCGCGAAGCTGGTGGAGGGTACACCCCAGGAGATAGGGATGACCATTCACCCGCATCCGAGCCTCTCGGAAGTGATAGGCGAGGCGGCGATGGCCGTGGACGGAAACGCCATCCACATCTAGGAGATAGCGGGCGTAGGGGCCGGAAAGAGACCCGGCCCCTACGGGCGCAAAATCACAGCGGAGTCTCCACCGTGGGTTAATATAGTGCTGGAGAAAACCTAAGAAAGAGGAGAGCGGTGGCTCGCAGACAGATCAACATGAAAGTTCTGGAGAACGGCACGAAGACCTTCGAGGTGCGGCATCGCTGGGAAGACAGGCCTGTAGCACCTCCGCCGGACGGCACCCCGACGGAGTATCTGGCGTTCAAGCAAGCAAAGGGCATGCACGGGCGTCCCGACTGGCTCAAGGCGCGGGTCCCGGACGGCGAGGGCTTCCGGGACATCAAGGAGACCATGCGTGGCCTCTCCTTGCACACCGTTTGTGAGGAAGCCCGGTGCCCGAACATCGGCGAGTGCTGGAACAACCGCACCGCCACGTTCATGATCCTGGGCAACGTCTGCACCCGGTCGTGTGGCTTCTGCGCCGTCCTGACCGGCAAGCCCCAGGAGCTGGACCTCGACGAGCCCTACCGGGTCGCCGACGCCGCCAAGCAGATGGGCCTCCGGCACGCCGTCATAACCAGCGTGAACCGCGACGAGCTGGCGGATGGTGGGTCCTCCATCTTCGCCGCGACGATCCAGGCCATCCGGGAGGAGATCCCCGAGTGTGCCGTGGAGGTACTGACCCCGGACTTCAAGGGTGACCGGGATGCCATAAAGACCGTCATAGACGCCCGTCCGGCGACGTTCAACCACAACATCGAGACGGTCCCGCGCCTCTACCCGGCGGTCCGGCCGCAGGCCAAGTACCGGCGGTCGCTGGAGGTGCTCCGGTACGCCAAGGAGTTGAACCCCGACGGGCTGACCAAGAGTGGTTTCATGGTGGGTTTGGGCGAGGCGGAAGAAGAGCTGCACCAGACCATGCGCGACCTGCGCGAGCACGAGGTGGATATCTTAACCATCGGCCAGTACCTGCGGCCTTCGGAGAATCATCTGCCGATGAGCCGCTACTACACGCCGAAGGAGTTCGCCCTGCTGAGGCGCTACGGGCTGGACGAGCTCGGTTTCAAGCACGTCGAGAGCGGGCCGCTGGTCCGCAGCTCGTACCACGCCCACGAGCAGACGGCCGACGCCCGCAAGAACGAAGTCGGCGCGGGCGTATAGAAGCCTTCCGGTGGCGCTAGAGAATCGAACCCAACCAGAGTCTAGTATCGAAGTCCGGCGGTTGCCGGGCTTCGTTCCGTATGCGGAGGCGTGGGACCTGCAGAAGGAGATGGTCCGGCTCCGCAAGAGGGACGAGATAGGAGACACCCTGATCCTGCTGGAGCACCATCCGGTCTATACGGTCGGAAAGGCGGCTAGCGACGCCTCCAACCTCGGCGCCGGGGAAGAATATCTGCGGTCTCTAGGGGCGGAAGTGTTCTGGAGCGACCGGGGTGGGGACGCGACGTTCCACGGGCCGGGACAGATCGTGGGCTACCCGATCCTGCGTCTCAAAGTGCGCGACACCCACAAGTACCTGCGGGACCTGGAGGAAGTCATCATAGAGGTGTTGGCCGACTACGGGCTCGAGGGCTGGCGGCATCCGGCGTACACCGGCGTCTGGGTGGGGGAGTGCAAGATCTGTGCCATCGGGGTGAAGTTCTCTTCCGGTTGGATCACCTCCCACGGATTCGCGTTGAACGTTGGCACCGACCTCTCCTGGTTCGACCGCATTACGCCGTGCGGAATCCGGGAGTTCGGCGTAACTAGTTTGGAACGGGAGCTGTCGGGAAAGATACCGCTAGATGAAGTGGAACACAGAATAGACGGGCATTTTCTGCGAACGTTCTATTCGTAAAACGATTCTGTTCGTAGAACAAGTTAGAAGGGAGCAAGACGATGGCAATGGGTTTCGCAAACGTGTGGGTGCCGGTTGAGGAGGTAGATCGGGCGGCGAGTTTTTACGGTGACACCCTGGGGCTCTCGCAGGTGAAGGAAGACGGAGACTGGGTCGAGTACGAGATCGAGGGCGTCAGGATCGGGCTGAACGGCCGGGAGCCGGGCGGCGCCGGCGTAGACGGTGGTCCCGTGCTTACCTTCCAGCCGGAAGACAACCTGGAGTCCGCCATGGAAGACCTTCAGAGCAGGGGCGTGGAATTCCCCGCCGGCGTCTCCGAGCATGATTGGGGGCGGGTCGCAACCTTCAAAGACTCCGAGGGCAACGAGCTACAACTCTACGAGCCCCCGCGCGGCTGATCGCTCCGGAAGCAATTGCTCCGGAAGCGGGTGAGAGAGGCCGGGGGCTGAGGTCCCCGGCCTCTCTTCTATTGCAGGATCAAACGCGCCGGCCGACAACGGCCCGGTAGATCGCCAGTATGACCACGGCGCCGATGACGGCCAGGACCATGCTGCCGAGGTCGAACTGCATAAACTGTTGCCGGCCCGTAAGCAGCTGGTAGAGAAAACCCCCTACGAAAGCGCCCGCGATGCCGATCAGCATGGTCACGATGCAACCGCCGGGGTCCCGGCCCGGCATGACCAGCTTGGCGATAGCCCCTGCGATGAGGCCGAACACTATCCACGATAAGATGCTCATCTATTCCCTACCTTGTATCTTGGTTGTCGTCCCGTGCATTTTAGCGCCTCATGCGGGCTGGTAGAGGTTCAGGTTGGCTTTCATGACCATTTCTTGCCGATCCAGCTTGAGATCAAACCCGAGCTTGCGGCTGACTCTTTGCATGGGCCGGTTGCCGTAGAGGATGTCGGCGGTTATGCGCCGCAGGCCCTCCTCGCGCCCGACTTCCAGGAGGCGGCCCAGGAGGGTGGTTCCGAGGCCCTGGCGCTGGAAATCGTCGCTGACCAACAGTGAAAACTCGGCTTCGTCCTGCGCGCCGCCGGGTCGGCTGAGGCGGGCGACGCCCAGGATCTGCCGTTCTCCCGTTTCCGGGTTCTCGCGTTCGGCAACGAGGGCCATCTCCCGGTCGTAGTCTATAAAGCAGATCCGGGTAAGCCGTTCGTGGGCGGTACGGCGGTTGAGGTTCATCATGTGGAAGTAGCGCATGTAGATGCTCTCGTCGGAGAGCGACTCGTGGAACCTGACCATTAGCGGCTCGTCCTCGGGGCTGATGGGACGTACCAGAACGGGGATCTCGTTTTTCGTCTCCTCTTCCCACACGTACCGTGCCGGATAGGGCCGGATGGCAGTTTCTGGAAGACCTACGTCCTCTTTATCCGGAGCGTGCAGGATGACGCGGGCGTCGAGCGCGATCAGGCCGTTGGCCGAGGCGAGCAGCGGGTTGATGTCGAGCTCTTTTATCCAGGGCTGCTCGACGACGAGCTGGCTTATGCGCACGAACAACTTCTCCAGCGCCACCGTGTCCACCGGAGCCCGGCCCCGGACGCCTTTGAGCGCCTCGTAGATGCGGGTCCGCTCCATAGTCCGCCGCGCGAGGGTCGTGGTGAGCGGCGGCAACGCGAGCGCCCGGTCTTTGTAGACTTCGACGAGCGATCCGCCGGAGCCAAAGAGCAGTACCGGGCCGAACTGCGGGTCGAGGCTGCTGCCCAGGATCAACTCGTAACCCTCCAGCGAGATCATGGGCTGTACCGCTACGCCCGAGAAGTGTTGCTCCCCGAAGTGCTCCCGGATGGACTCTTCCATCTGCTCGTACGCCTCCCGGACGACCCGAGCATTTTCGAGGCCGAGGCGAACACCACCGATGTCGGTCTTGTGGGTAATGGTCTGTGAGTTGAGCTTGAGAACCACGGGGTAACCGAAGCCCTCAGCCAACGCTACCGCCTCGTCGGCGCTCCCGGCGACCCTGGTTTCGGCGACCGGAATACCGTAAGCGGAGAGCAGTTCCTTGGCCTCGTATTCGGTGAGGATCTCGCGTCCCGACTGGCGGACGGTGGCTAGGATCTCTCCGGCCTGGACCCGGTCTATGCTGTCGCCCTCGGTGGCGAGCTCGGGTGTTTCGTAGATACCGCGGAGGTTGTAGTTATAGCTCCACATGTTGCTGAAGGCCCGGGCGGCCGCGTCCGGATAGTCGAACGTCGGGATGCCGGCCTCGTTTAGTATGGACTTGCCCGGGGCGATCTCTTTGCCTCCCATCCAGCTCGCCAGCACCGGTTTGCCGGTGGAGTGGGCGAAGGAAGTGAGCTGCTCGGCGGTTGCGGTAGGGTCCGTCATGTCCTGCGGCGTGAGCACCACGAGCAACCCGTCGCTCTCCGGATCCCGGGCGGCGGTCTCCAGGGTTTCGGCGTACCGTTCGGGATCTGCGTCCCCGAGGATGTCTACGGGGTTGCTGTGGCTCCAGTGAGCGGGGAGTATGCCGTTGAGGGCTTCCATGGTATTCGGCGAGATTTCAGCCAGCTTTCCGCCGCTCTGGGTGAGGGCGTCGGCGGCGAGTACGCCGGGTCCGCCGGCGTTGGTAACGACCGTGAGGCGGGGTCCCTTGGGGCGGGGCTGCTTTCCCAGGATCTCCGCCATGTTGAAGAGATCCGAGATGTTGTCTACCCGCAACACGCCGCTGCGCTGGAAGGCTGCGTCGAGCACCTCGTCCGAGCCGGTCAGGGAGCCGGTGTGGGAAGCCGCGGCTTTTTCGGCTGCCTCGGTGCGGCCCGCCTTCATTACGATGATCGGCTTGGCGAGGGCTACTTCGCGGGCCGCCGACAAGAAGGAGCGGGCGTCGCCGATGGACTCCATGTAGATAACGATGCTCTTGGTTTTCGGGTCGTCGCCGAGGTAGTAGATCAGGTCTCCCCAACCCACGTCCATCATCGATCCGACCGACACGAACGCCGAGAACCCGACGTTCTCGGCGTAGCTCTGATCCAGGATAGCGGTCAGCAGCGCCCCGCTCTGGCTCAGGAAACCGACGCTGCCGGGCCGGGCTATGCCGCCGGCGAAGGTGGCGTTGAAGCCGTGGTTCGGGCTCATTACGCCCAGGGAATTGGGCCCGACTATCCGCATCCGGCCGCGCCGGGCTTCCTCCAGCACTCGCTGCTCGAGTTCCACGCCTTCCGGGCCGGCTTCTTTGAAACCGGCGGAGATGATAACGGCGCCCGGTACCCCGGCTTCCGCGCACTCGGCCACGATGCCGGGGACCGCCGGGGCGGGGGTCACGATCACGGCGAGATCTACCGGCCCGGGGACCTCAGAAATGCTCGGATAGGCTTTGATCCCCAACACGCTCGGCCGTCGGGCGTTCACGGGATAGACCGTTCCCCCGAACGGGTTGCCGATCAAATTCCACATGACCGTGCGGCCCACGCTCCCGGGCCGCTCGGTGGCCCCAACAACAGCAACCGTCTCGGGACGGAAGATTGAGTCCAGCGTCTGCCGCTCGTACCCCAGTACGTCGTGCGCCGGATCCGCCACCACATTGTGTCGCGCCATCTTACGCTCCTCTCGCGTCATATCCCTCCCTAAACGAAGAGATATGACGGAAATAGTATGTTCCTAATACACCTATATTCTTACTACATAAAGTCTGATTTGGGCGTAATTGCTTCCACCGCCGGTGGTTTCTCCGGGTGGAAATTCGGGTGGGTTGGGGTGTCCGGTTTCCTGGTGCTTCGGAGACCGGTGGGGCTTGGTCTGATCTTCGACGGCTAACGGATAAGAGTTGTCAGCTCAAGGCCGGGATCTTGTACGGACTATGTTTTCGAGAAGGGTGCGGTTCGGGATCCGGTAGACATCGTCGTTTTCGGCGCGGATGGTAACGGAGGCGTAGCCCAGTTCCTCGACGGTACCTTCGATGCCGTTCACGGAGATAAAGTCTCCTTCTTGCATCCCGTCCTGGACGTAGCGGCTGGCGGCGACGTTGCCCGAGAGGGGGACGAGCCCCTGCCCGAGGGCGAGGGCGGCCACGAGACCGAGGGTGGCGAGCAGGGCGAGGGCTATCGCGGTCAACAGCGAGGTGTTGAGGCCGAGTTGGGCGGCGGCCAGCAGTAAGGCGAGGGCCAGCACGGTGACGAAAACTACCCGGCGGAAGATATTCGTGCCCCGCAGGCCCGCCCGCTCGGCACTCCGGGCTATCGTCTCGGAGAGCCATCCCGCCGCCATTATCCCGGCGATCACGATAACGAGCGCCACGAGCGTGCGGCCCGAGAGGTTTATAAGCTGGGTCATGGTGCTTTCGAGAGAAGCGAGGCCCAGGATGCTCAGGGCTCCTGCGATACCGGTCAGGATCGTGCCCCAGAAGACCGAGATCCCGAGTAGATAAGAGGGGCCACCGCTGTAGCCGACCTTCCAGAGGGTCTCGGAGGCTCCGGTCTGCTCGAAGAGCGAGTCCAGCCCGAACCTGTCGAGGGTACGCGTCACCAGGTGCTGGAGGAGTCGGGCGAGGAGCAACGCCGCCAACAGCACGACTACCGCCCCCACCAGCCGCGGAATGAACTCGGCGACCACGGCGACAAAGCCCTTCACGTCGTTTGCTGCTGACATTTACGCCCTCCTCTTTGGTTTCTTGCGCCTCTCCGGTAAAAAGTTACACTGCTTTCGCGCGCAATCCCAAATAATAGATGAAAGCCCCGAAGTACGAACGCCCGATGCTACCGAAAATCTCCTCCGCCTGCTGGAAAAACGCTGCGACGTAAGCCCGCCGGATGGCGTAGTTGATCACGGCCTCCGGTGCCTCGGGAGATTCCTGGCCCATTACCGAGAGCAAGACCAGCATCCGGGTGTAGGACTCGACGAGCCGCTGGTGATCTTCGTTCTCCAGCAGGAGTTGTTCCGTTCTGCGGGCTGCGGCGCCATCTAGCTCTCCGGCGGCGTAGGAGCCCACCATCTCCAGCAACTCCCAGCGCTCCTCTCCCCGGTCGGCGCTCATGGACCGGACCCATCCCGGCCGTTGCCGGCCTCTCCGCTGAGTATCACGAGTAGCGCCGCCCGGCCTCGTGAGACCCAACCTTTAGCCGTGCCTTCGGGAACCTCCAACACCTCGGAGATCTCCGCGTACCCCAGGCCTTCCATGTGGCGCAGCACGAGCGCCGCCCGGTGCTCCGCCCGGAGCTCTTGCAGGTTGGCAAGAAGCTCGTCCTTGCGCTCCCGGCTCAGGGTGGTAGCTTCCGGGTCGTGCTCCTCGCCGGACGGCCCCGGCAGAAACGGTAACTCCTCGCTCAGCTCGCGGGCTTCGCGGCGGAGCTCCTTCTCGCGGGCGTTCAGGCAAGTGTTGACCGTGATCCTGTAAAGCCACGTACTAAACGCACTCTCACCTCGAAACTCTTTTATGCTCTGCCAGACTCGGATCCAAACCTCCTGGCTCGCATCCTGGGCTTCTTTGTCCCCCAGCATTCGCAGCGATACCCGGTATACGAGCCCCGAATACTCCCGGACGAGTTGCGAAAAAGCGCCTACCTCTCCCTGGGCGGCACGATAGACGAGATCTCCATCTTTCCTGTTCAAGCCGGTGCTATCCGGAAGCTCTCGGACGTAGATTGCGCAGAACAACAATCATGAGTATGTTCAAGATAACAGAAGTTCGTACACAGAGATACTTTCAAGACGGGCGGGGTTTTCGCAGATTTGTCCGGGAAACGTCCAAAAATCTCCGATTTGCTGTAACCGTTCCGCCGCCTCGCCGGTCTTACACAGTAAGCAGTGAAAGAAAAACTGCGAAATGGCGAACCGCTAGTTTTTGGAGAAGGGGAAGATTTTGCACGGTATAGAGGTAAGGTACCTCCACGACAGAAGCGTAAACATCGAGCTTTGGGGCGAGTTTGATCTCTGGTCCATAGACGAGCTTTGCGCAACACTTGGCAACGTGGCGAGCCTCCGCCGCCCGACAACTATCGACCTCTCGCAGGTCGCGTTCCTGGACATACAATCAATCCGCGAGCTTGCCGTCCGCTCCCAGCTTTACGCCCACCACCTAACCCTCCTGAACCCCTCCCCGCAGGTGCGGCGGAGCGTAGAAGCTTGCAAGCTCGGCAAGTGGATCCGCTTCGCGCGCCGCGCGGATCATCCTCTGGAGCGCGTGGGCTAGCCGGAATTCCAGCCCGCTTCTGGCGTACATCCACCGGGTGTCCTTCCCGCCGGGTTCTGCCAGAGCAAGCTCTGTGTACTAGCGCCACGCTTCAGAACGGTTTATGATGCAGGCTACATTCTTGCCGCCTGTTTAGGGCGCGCGGGGTGGATGGTTGGTGCGGCGTTCAGGGAGGGAATGTGAGTCTTTACACAAAGCGATTCGGAATCGCTCTCGTAGCCCTTGGAATCTTGTGGGTCTTATCGGTTCTCCTGGCTTCTCCTGCTCATGCTCAGGCTCTTACCGTTCTTAAGACTGGAACTCCCAATACCGTTCCGGAAGGTGGAGAGGTAACCTACACAATAGACGTAACCAATAGCACTGGCGCGACCGCTGATGGCGTTACACTCGAAGATAATCTACCGGACAACTTCGATTTTGAATCGGCGGAATCCACCATCGGCAGCTGCACCCAGGCACCTGCCGCTGACGCCGCGGACGTTACCTGTGAAATCGGGGCCCTTAACGACGATGAGACAGCCACCGTCACCATCGTTGCTACGGCGGGAGGCAATAGCCCGGCCGAAAATGAGGCTACCGCTAGCAGCACAACCCCTGGAGTTGATTCAGCTACCGATACCGCAGAGACCACAGTAGTCCCCGACCTCGTGATCGAGAAGTTCGACAACCCCGACCCGGTAAGGGTGGACGATAACCTCACGTATTCGCTAAGAGTAACCAACAGGGGAAGTACCGACGCAACCGACGTGAGCGTCACCGATGACCTACCCAACATCCCGCTAGGCACCGTGAGCCCTGTAGAGGTGGAGGGGGGTAGTGGGTTCGATTGCACGACCACCAGCGGACGTGTGCGTTGTACGGGAGGATCTATCGCAAGCGGTGAGTCTGCAAGGATATTGTTTGTCGTTAGGCCGGAAGAGGCTGGAACTATAGACAACACCGCGATCGTTGAAGTTGGAGGCTTCGAGTTCCCGGAGGCTACGCAAGCGACCAGCGTGCAGAGCGACAACGGCAATGGCGACAACGGCAATGGCGACAACGGTAATGGCGACAACGGCAATGGCGACAACGGCGATGGTGACAACGGCGATGGTGACAACGGAGATGGCGACAACGGCGATGGCGATGGCGGTAGTGCCAGTGAGCAGTACAGCGACGATGTAGAGGTTACCAACATCATCAATATACCTGATAAGGACCTTCCGAAGACCGGCGGGCCGGCGCCGCTCTTTATACTTTTCTCCGTGGTTGCCGGTGCGGGATTGCTCACCGCGGTGGCGCGGCGCAGGAGTTGAATGAGGATCTTGGCTCCAGAGGGGCTGAAACCTGGTTCGCAGGTGTAGCGTTTAGATGCTCTTGCGGGTTGGGGTGATATCCATGGCTGTCTCCCTCCTGTTGCTGTTGGCCGTGGTCGCCGTGATCCTGCTGCGAGAACCGCAAGAGAAAGCCGCAGTCGAGCCCGTCGCGCACCCCGAGCCATCAGAACCTTTGGAGCCTGTTGACCGCGAGATCCCCAGCCGGGAGAGCGCGGACTTGCCGGTGAAACCGGAACCGGAGCCTTCCCCGTCACCCGAGCCGGAACCTGCGGCAAAACTAGAACCTGAGCCTATACCTCAACCAGAACTCGAGCCGGAGCCAGAGTCGAAGCCGGAACCGACGCCGGAACCGACGCCGAAGGAGGAGCCCAAAGCCCGCTCGCAGGGCGCTTTGCCGTTGGCCGAGGAGCCGTGGCCGAAGCCTGAGAGAAGCGAAGTTAAAGCCGCCAACGAACCCCGGCGCTACGACTGGGTGCGGGGGGCGATCTTGACCCTCACCGTTGACTCCATGCAGATCTACAACGCGCCGGTGATGAAAACCGACAGCCCGCAGAACCTCGACAAGGGCGTCGTACACGTACCGGAGACCTCGTTGCCGTGGACCAACTCGCCGCACAGAAACGTCTATCTCGCCGGACACCGGCTCGGCTGGCCGAGGACCGGGAGTCGTCTGATCTTCTACAACCTCCATCGCCTCTCCAGAGGTGACGAGGTTCTCCTCAAAGACCGCCGCGGAAAACGCTATCGCTACCGGGTCGCCGAGAAGTTCGTCGTGAACCCGGACGACCGCTGGGTAATGGGCCAGGAGTTGAACCGGGACATGGTTACGCTCCAGAGCTGCACCGGACCGTACTTCAGCAAACGTCTCGTAGTGCGGGCGGATCGAGTATGAGCGGTCCCGACGCAGCCGGGCTTCAGAGGCTCGTGATGGTGGCCCTGGCGCTCTTTCTGGCGATGTTGATGGCGGCCGCCACGGCAACCTCCCTCCACAGCGAGCCGGAGGAACAGGCTGCCGCCGCGGAGCCCGGCTCCGCCGAAAGCACCACCGGCGAGCCCGCCGCAAACCAGCCGGCCGCCGCGCGGGGCGCCGGGGAAGATCCCTACGTGCCCCGGATCAAGCCCGAGCCCGCCGTCCCGCCGGAGCTCCGCAACCGGAAACCGGAACCGAGGGCGAAACCCGCGCAAGAGGTTTCTCGCGCGGACCCCGCCCCGCAACGAAAGCCCGCGGTCGAGCCTGCCAGGCCTCGGCCTGATGCGAAACAGCCGGAGCAGACAAGGCAGCCGGAGCAGACAAGGCAGCCGGAGCCGGCAAGGCAGCCGGAGCAACCGAAGCGATCGAAACAGAAGGTTCTACCGAAGCCGGCGGCGCCGGAAGCTGGGCGAAGACCGCCTCCTGAAAGGTCGGGGGTCCGGCCGCTACCGGCGGGGGCGACGGGGGAGAGGAGCAGAGCAAAAGCTCCGCGGCCATCCGTCCGTCGTGAGACCCGAGGCGGGGGCAGGATGACGCTTTCCATAGAGTCTATCGGGCTCCGTGGCCGTCCTGTAGAGAGTACCGAAGGGCAGCGGGCGTTGGATCGCGGCCTGATCCACCTGCCCCAAACCTCGCGGCCCTGGGAGCGGGGCAAGTCCCGCAACGTCTACGTGGTGGGCCACCGGATGGGCTGGCCGGGGACCGGGAGCTGGAAGATCTTCTACCGGCTGGACGAGTTGCGGGGCGGAGACCGACTCGTCCTCACGGCCCGCGGCAAGACCTATCGCTACCGGGTCAGCGAGAAGCTCGTCGTCACGCCCTGGGACGTGTGGGTCACGAAGCCGGTCCGGGGCCGCGACTTGCTAACGCTCCAGACGTGTACCGGGCCCAACTTCAGCAAACGCCTCATAATCCGCGCCGACCGCATCTAGCGATCACCGGTTCTCCTCCGCCCTGACCGGCTCCGGACAGCTTTGTGCTTTAACGATCCTCGTCGTTTGGAGATCCAACCCGGCAAAAGAAAAAGCGGCCAGCCCGAAAGCTGGCCGCCAGGTGCCGATGGCTGAGAGCTACGCTACGCTGCTTCGTCCTCCATGGCTTCGGAGTAAGAGCCGGAGCGTGCGGCGCCGTTCATCTTGGCCCGGTGGTAGAAGGCCTTTTGGGCTTCGGCCACGTTGGCGCTGTCGCCGGCCCAGATCTCCATCGGCGGTTCCTGCAAAGCGCGGGCGTAGGAGAAGCCGAGCTCCCACGGCAGGTTGTCGTACATCTGGTTCATCGCGTTCAGGTGCTGGGTGGCCTGGAGCTGGGTCTGGCCGCCGGAGAGGAACATGATGCCCGGAACCGCCGCCGGCACGCTCCGCAGGAGGCACTCGACCGTTAGCTCGGCGACCTCTTCCACGCCGGCCTGGCGCTCGGCGCCCTTGCCGGAGATCACCATGTTCGGCTTGAGCAGCATCCCCGTGGGCTCGACCCCGTGCTGGTACATGGCTTCGAAGGTGGTCCTGAAGGTCTCGACGGAGACGTCGTAACACTCCTCGATGGAGTGGTCGCCGTCTATCAGGACTTCGGGTTCCACGATCGGCACGAGCCCCGCATTCTGGCAATAAGCCGCGTACAGCGCCAGGGAGCGCGCGTTCGACCCGATGCAGGCGGGGGTCGGGATGCCGTCGCCGATGGTGATGACCGCCCGCCACTTCGTAAAACGGGCGCCCAACTCTACGTACTCGTCCAGGCGCGGGCCCAGGCCGTCCAGGCCCTCGGTGAACTTTTCTTCGGGGGAGAGGGGCAGCGCCACGGTGCTCTTGTCTACCTTGATGCCGGGGACTATGCCCTGGTCTTCGAGGACCTGCCGCAGCGGCGTGCCGTCCGAAGCCTCCTGGCGGATGGTCTCGTCGAAGAGGATCACCCCGGAGAGAAACTCGCCGATGCCCCTGGTCGTGAAGAGCATCTCCCGGTAATCGCGGCGGGTCTCCTCGTTCGACTCTATGCCGTTCGCCTCGAAACGCTTGGTAATGGTCCCGGTGCTCTCGTCGGCAGCGAGAATGCCCTGCCCCGGAGCCAGTAGTTCTTCCACCGTGTTCTCGAGTTTCTGAAGATCCATAACTCTCCTTCCTGTGTCATGTACTCGCTTGCTACAGAATAGCAAAGGCTATCAGGGATGGCTCGGGATCGTGGCGTCCCCGTAGCCCGTGCCAGGGCCCCGCAAACTTTGGAGTCCGATCCTGCTTCTCCCTGCTTCCCCGAACCCGACACTCGTCTTTGATCCGGGGTATCTTCCCGCAGGCGCTGGCCCGTACTCTAGCCCGTAGTTACTCTGGTGACAGCGCATAGGATGTTTCTCTTTGCTCGTATCGTTCCTCCACCGAGACCATACCCGAATGCGAGATTGCTAAACCTATCTGCCGTGTTCGGGCCGCCGGGGCTCCGGCCCCGATCTAGGCTGCTCCCCTGCCGGCGGGTGTGATACGTTCTGTACCAGCGTCCGCGGAAGAAAGGCGGCGGAGAAAGTGGAGGACTACCATGGCTAACCGGCTGGCGGAAGAGACGAGTCCGTACCTACTCCAGCACAAAGATAACCCGGTGGATTGGTATCCGTGGGGCGAGGAGGCGCTTCAGAAGTCGCGGGAAGAGGACAAGCCGATCCTGCTCAGCGTCGGCTACTCCGCCTGCCACTGGTGCCACGTCATGGAACGGGAATCGTTCGAGGACGAGCAGACCGCCCGCATGATGAACGAGCACTACGTCAACATAAAGGTGGACCGCGAAGAACGGCCGGACATCGACTCTATCTACATGTCTGCCGTCCAGGCCCTCACCCGTCACGGGGGCTGGCCGATGACGGTCTTTCTCACCCCGGAGGGCGCTCCCTTCTACGGCGGCACCTATTTCCCCCCGGTCCCGAGCCGGGGTATGCCCTCTTTCCAACAGGTTCTGCTGAGCCTCGCCGACGCCTACGAAAACCGCCGCGACGAGGTCCTCCAGAGCGCCGAAAGCGTTCGCGACTACCTCCGGAACGCGACCAGCGCCGCCATCCCCAGATCCCACCTCGCCCCCGGGCTGCTCGACGCGGCAGCTGAATCCCTCAAGTCTCAACTCGACCACACCTTCGGCGGGTTCGGCGGGGCCCCCAAGTTTCCCCAGCCGATGAACCTGGAGGTGTTGCTCCGCCACCACCACCGGGCTGGCGACGGGGATTCTCTGGCAAGTGTGGAGCTTACGTTGCGACAGATGGCGAACGGCGGGATCTACGACCACCTAGGCGGCGGATTCGCCCGCTACTCGGTGGACGCCCGCTGGCTCGTCCCGCACTTCGAGAAGATGCTCTACGACAACGCGTTGCTGGTTCAACTCTACCTGGAGGCATACCAGGCCACGCAAAGCCCGTTCTACCGGCGCGTTGCCGAGGAGACCCTGGACTACGTGGTCCGCGACATGACCTCTCCCGAAGGTGGCTTCTACTCTGCGGAGGACGCTGACTCCGAGGGTGTAGAGGGCAAGTTCTACGTCTGGACCCCCGCAGAGATCCGGGCGGCGCTCGAGCCCGATGAAGCGGAACTGGTCCTGCGCTATTGGGGTGTAACCGAAGCCGGGAACTTCGAGGGCGCCAACATCCTCAACGTAGCCCGGCCGCCGGAGACCGTCGCGGCAGAATTCGGCCTTTCCCCCGAGGAATTGCGCGAACGGATAGAGGAAGCCCGGTCGAAGCTCTTCAACGTTCGCGAGCACAGGATACGCCCGGGGCGCGACGACAAGATCCTGGCCGCCTGGAACGGCCTCATGC
This sequence comes from Rubrobacteraceae bacterium, assembly GCA_050331175.1. Classification (GTDB taxonomy): domain Bacteria; phylum Actinomycetota; class Rubrobacteria; order Rubrobacterales; family Rubrobacteraceae; genus SIRX01. Next base: position 22,332 of record JBHJHC010000105.1, read on the forward strand.
TCCGCGCTTTCGCATTCGCCGCCCGCGTTCTGGACCGCGACGACTACCGTGAGGTGGCCCGGCGGAACGCGGATTTCCTGCTCGAAAACCTGCTCCGCGACGGACGCCTGCGCCGCTCGTACAAGGATGGCCGGGCCCGCTTCAACGGTTACCTGGAAGACTACGCCATGGTCTCCGACGGCCTCGTGGCGCTCTACGAAGCGACCTTCGAGATCCGCTGGCTCGCCGAAGCCGACTCCCTGTGTGACGCCATGTTCGAGCTTTTCTGGGATGCCGGGGGCGAAACCTTCTACGACACCCCGGCCGACCACGAAGAGCTCGTAACCCGGCCGCGCGACATCTACGACAACGCCACGCCCTCCGGCACCTCCGTAGCCGCGGACGTCCTGTTAAAGCTCGCGCTGCTGCTCGACCGGAACGACTACCGCCAGCGGGCCGAGGCCGTTCTGGAGACCCTCAGCGGCGGCCTGGAGAAACTGCCGAGCGCTTTCGGACGCCTTCTCTCGGCGCTCGACTTCCACCTGTCGCGGCCTCGGGAAGTAGCCATAATCGGTGAGCCTGGATCCCCCGATACCCGGGCTCTCGTGGGTACCGTGTATTCTCGCTACCTGCCCAATAAGGTCGTCGCGGGCCGCGCGCCGGATGACACCGAAGCGGCCGGCCTGGTCCCGCTTCTAGCCGACCGTCCTACCCGCGATGGTGAAGCCACCGCCTACGTCTGCGAGGGGTACGCCTGCCAGAGCCCGACATCGGAACCAGAAGAGTTGGCCGGGCAACTCGCAGGCAGCCCAGCGTAGAAAACCGGCGCCCCGGGGGGTTGTCCCCGCGCCCCGGGGGGGAGGCCCGCCCCCGCGGTAAGGGGTGCTCCGGGGATTTGGAGGCGTGCCCGCCGGTTTGTGTTGTTGTTTGGGGGGGTGGGTCT
>JBHJHC010000106.1:0-35447 GCA_050331175.1 Rubrobacteraceae bacterium
CCCTTCGATCGGCTACGAAGCGTCTCATGGATTGTCGTCTGGTGCGGCGCATGGGGCGCGCGTTAATCATCAACAAGACCACCCGGCGATTCAAGCCGCGCCAGGGTTGAGCTCGCTCGTCGCGGAGCCGGCGACGGATCAAGCGTTCGGCAGGTAATCCGGATCGAGCACTTGCCCGGCATCGAAGGGGCAGGTCGCGGGAAATGCGGCTTCCGACAGCCCGGTTTTGTCGCCGGCAATCAATGCTGCCTGCGCATATTCTTCTTCAATCACGTCGGAGAGCAGCGGTCGAAGGCTCGGGTTGCGGCGGAGATGCTTTTCGAGGTCGCGGCGCTGGACGAGAAGCGTGGTTCGCCAGCTTCGGGTCCGCATCCACGGCTGATAGCGCCATTTTTGCAGGTGCATGAGGATCAGCCGAACGCGGCTTTCGAGTTGCGCGCGTTCGCTTCGACCCATCGCTTCCAGCTCCTCCGCAATATTGGCCCAGTCGAGATGATTGGGGCGAAGCTCGCGCAACGCGTCAGCCTGGACGCGCGTCCAGGCGTAGAAGTCAGCGTCATGGGAACCCATGCCGGCACCTGCGGTACTTGTGGTTTCACGCATCTCGCACTGCGATCCGTTCGCCGTTGCTGCGCTTCGATGGACCAAGCTGCTGAAACTCTTGTGCGGCCTGCGAGGACGGCTGTCGAGAACAACGCACGATGCGGTCGTCGCGCGCATTTGACGCGACCTCATGCAAGAACCATCTTGGTGTCGAGAACGGGAGGCAAATCATGCGGATGCCCGAGCCCGACGCCAGGGCCCTCGCCAAGAAGGACGAGATCGTCAGCCGCTTGCGCGAGATCGTCCCGGGCGAGGGGGTCATCGCGACCGATCCCGAACTGCGCGCTTACGAATGCGACGGGCTCTCGGCCTACCACGCCGTTCCGATGGCGGTGGTTCTGCCGGAGGACACCCGGCAGGTCGCCCAAGTGCTTCGCCTGTGCAACGACGAGCGGATCAAGGTCGTCCCGCGGGGTGCCGGCACGTCGCTCTCCGGTGGCGCGCTGCCGCTCACCGACGGGATCGTTCTCGGCCTCGGCAAGTTCAACCGGATCCTCGAGATCGACTACGAGAACCGCTGCGTCGTCGCCCAGCCGGGCGTGACCAACCTCGGCATCACCAACGCCGTCCAGGACCAGGGCTTCTACTATGCGCCAGACCCAAGCAGCCAGATCGCGTGCTCGATCGGCGGCAACGTCGCCGAGAATTCCGGCGGCGTGCACTGCCTGAAATACGGGCTCACGACGAACAACCTGCTGGGCCTCGAGATGGTCCTGCCGAACGGCGACGTCATCCGGCTCGGCGGCAAGCACATGGATGCCGGCGGCTACGACCTCCTCGGCCTGATGACGGGTTCGGAGGGCCTGTTGGGCGTCGTCACCGAGGTGACGGTCAGGATCCTCCGCAAGCCGGAGACCGCACGCGCACTCCTGATCGGCTTTCCGACCAGCGAGCAGGGCGGCGATGCGGTCGCCGCGATCATCGCCAACGGGATCATCCCGGGCGGCCTCGAGATGATGGACGGCCCGGCGATCCGCGCCGCTGAAGAGTTCGTTCATGCCGGCTATCCGCTCGATGCCGAGGCGCTGCTGATCTGCGAACTCGACGGGCCGGAAGGCGAGGTCAGCCACCTGATCGAGGTGGTGAGCGCGATCGTCCGCCAGCACGGCGCCACCACGGTGCGGGTCAGCCGGGACGACGAGGAACGCCAGCGCTTCTGGGCGGGGCGCAAGGCCGCGTTTCCGGCAGTCGGCCGGATCTCGCCCGACTACTACTGCATGGACGGGACGATCCCGCGAAAGCAGCTGCCGCACGTGCTCGGCCGCATGCAGGAGATGAGCGAACGGTACGGGCTCAAGGTCGCGAACGTCTTCCACGCCGGCGACGGCAACCTGCACCCGCTCGTCCTCTACGACGGCAGCAACGAAGGTGAGGCGGAAAAAGCCCACGACCTGGCCGGAGACATAGTGATCGCCTGTCTCGACGCCGGTGGATCCCTCACCGGCGAGCACGGTATCGGCGAGGACAAAAAGAAGCACATGCCCAAGATGTTCACCCAGGAGGACATGGACACCATGCAGCTACTGCGGTGCGCCTTCGATCCCCACCACGTCGCCAACCCCGGCAAGATCTTCCCGACGCCCCGCCTCTGCGGCGAACGACCAGGACCCTTCAAGATGCATCCCATCCAGAAGGCCGGATTGGCGGAGCAATTCTAATGGAGACGAAAAAAGTATCCCTCGAAGACTTGCAGGAGATAGTCGGGGACAGCAACGTCCGGGAGGCCTCGGCCGAAGACGTGGTAGAGGGCGTCGAGCCGTCCTTCGTCGCCGAGCCGGGCTCGGTCGAGGAGGCTCGCGAGCTGATGAAGCTCGCCCGGGAAAACGGGCTGGCGGTCGCGCCGCGGGGCAGCGGAACCAAGACGCAGCTCGGAAACCCGCCGCGGGAGCTCGACCTGGTAATAAGTACCGGGCGGATGAACGAGATCGTAGAGTACGTACCCGGCGACCAGATCGTGCGGGTCCAGGCCGGAATAAAGCTCTCCGACCTGCAAGAGAAGCTCGCGGAAGAGAACCAGATGGTCGCCCTGGATCCACCCGAGGAAGACGCTACTATCGGCGGGTTGGTAGCCGCAAATTCCGCCGGTCCTAGCCGGTACTCCTACGGCACCGTGCGGGACCTCATCATCGGGATCAAGGTCGTCCTGGCCGACGGCACGGTTGCCAAAGCCGGCGGCAAGGTCGTAAAGAACGTGGCTGGCTACGACCTCTCCAAGCTCTTCACGGGCTCGATGGGGACCCTGGGCCTGATCGTGGAGGCCAACTTCCGGCTACACCCCCTGAGGGAGGCTTCCAGGACGGTCGTCGCCGAGATCGAGGGCGGACCCCAGGGAGTCTACGCGGCGGTCCAGGACATCGCCCGGACGCAGGTTGAGCCTACGGCCATCGAGCTCCGGTACGGTGAGGACGAGCAGCTCGTAGCGACGTTCGTGGAGAGCATAGAAGGCGGGATCGACGAGAAAGTCCGGGTGGTTACCCACGCGCTCGAAACCCACGGCGAGGTTCGGGACGCCGAGGAAGGAAACCAGCTCGGGTCCGCGCTCCCTCCGCTAGAAGATGGGGGAGTCCTGATCAAGGTTTCCGCCCCGCCCGCGGAGCTTGCCGCCGTGCTGGAATCGGTGCTCGGGGCCGCCGGGCGGCGAGGTTTGGACCATCCGAGGATTACGGGGCATGCCGGGACCGGCGTCACCTTCGCCGGCCTCTCCGGCGGGAGCGAGGACGCGCTGGCCGAAGCGGTCGAGGAGGTCAGGGAGATCTGGGTTCGCCGCGGCGGCGGCGTGGTGCTCCTGGAAGCCCCCGGAGAGATCAAAGCCCGCGTCGGGACCTGGGGGCCGCCCCGCGACGACATCGGGCTTATGGGACGGGTAAAGGAAAAGTTCGACAGCCAGGGTAACCTCAACCCCGGACGCTTTGTAGGAGGGATCTAGTGACCGAACGAAAGAACGGAGAAGGGCTTCCGCAGGACGAGGCGATGGCCGAAACCATCGGCGCCGGCAGTCCCGAAGACGTAGGACAGAGCGTCGGCGAGTCGAGTAAGCTCGCGGCGGAGGCAACCGTGGGCGCGAACCGGGGAGAAACCGGAGATTTCGCCTTTCCGGCCTTCGACGACCACCATCCGCCGGACAAAGACCTCATCGACGATTGCGTGCACTGCGGCTTCTGCCTGCCGACTTGCCCGACCTACGTGCTCTTCGGGGAGGAGATGGACTCCCCCCGCGGGCGCATCTACCTGATGAACAAGGGTCTGACCGACGAGCCGCTAAACGACCAGATGGTTCGTCACTACGACCTGTGCCTGGGGTGTATGGCTTGCGTAACGGCCTGTCCCTCCGGGGTGCAGTACGAAAAGCTCATCGAATCGACCCGCGGGCAGGTCGAGCGCCGCTACGAACGGACACCCCAGGATAAGGCTTTCCGGGAGATGATCTTCCAGCTCTTCCCGTACCCGAACCGGTTGCGGCTCGCCGCCGGCCCGATGAAGCTCTACCAACGCCTCGGCATCCGCGACAGGGTGCAGAAATCCGGCGTCATGAACCGGATACCATCCCGCCTGCGGGCGATGGAGGCTTTGCTGCCGGAGGTCCCGAAAGAAGAAAAGCTTCCGGAAGTAACCCCGGCCGAGGGCGAGTGGCGGGGCCGGATCGGGGTTCTGCTCGGCTGCGTGCAGCGGGTTTTCTTCTCCCCGGTCAACGCCGCGACCGTCCGGGTGTTGGCGGCGGAGGGTTTCGAGGTCGTCGCGCCGAAGCAGGGTTGTTGCGGCGCGCTTTCGACCCACGCCGGCCGCGAGGAAGAGTCCATCAACTTCGCCCGCAAGACCATCGACACCTTCGAGGCCGAGAACCTCGACTACTTCGTCATCAACGCCGCCGGTTGCGGTTCCACGATGAAAGAGTACGGCTACCTGCTGCGCGACGACCCGGAGTACGCCGGGCGGGCAAAAGCTTTCTCGGAGAAAGTCAAGGACGTCTCGGAGTTCTTGCAAGAGCAGGGCCCCCGGGCCGAGCGGCACCCGCTGCCGGTCGAGGCCGTCTACCAGGACGCCTGCCACCTGGCCCACGCCCAGGGCATCCGCCAGCAGCCCCGCCAGACGCTAAAGCAGATACCCGGCATGGAGGTAAAAGAGATCCGGGAAGCCGAGATCTGCTGCGGGTCCGCCGGCATCTACAACATGGTCGAACCCGAACCCGCCGAGGAGCTGGGCAAGCGCAAAGCCCAGAACATCCTCGACACCGGCGCCCCGTTGATCGTCACCGCCAACCCCGGCTGTAACCTCCAGATCCAGGCTTCGCTAAAGCGGCTCGGCCACGACGAACTGCCTACCGCACATCCGATGCAGGTACTCGACGCTTCCCTGCGCGGTGAACCGGTGGAGACGCTGCTGCGGTAGGCTTCCGGGCTCGCCCGGCCGGCGAGGATGCTTTAGTATCCGTTATCGTGGTCTTCGGAAAGATAAAGCGGCTATTCAGGCCCGGCGGGGAGCAACGGGGCGCCAGATCTTCTAGCCTGGGCATCGATGAGATAGACAAGATCGGCACCGCAGAGGACCCTTTGCACGGCTACGAGGAGGGCCTGGAACGCAATCTCGCTGCCATGGACGCCGAGCAGCGGGGCGAGGTGGATCTCGCCGTCGCCCTCTACGAACAGAGCGTGAAAGAAGGGTTCGTGGACAGCCATCCTTACGAGAGGCTGGCCAGCCTGTATGAGCGGCGGAGGAGCTACGGAGAGGCGCTCCGGGTTCTGGAAGCGTACCTGCAACTCGTCCGGGGAGGAAATTTGCCGCGCGGGGCGCAGCGTTCGGCAGAATGGAGGTTGAACCGTATCGAGGCCAAAACCAGATACTATCGGGAGCTGCTCGAGAAACCGGGGTAGGAGCTTACGGTGGCCAATCAGGCTTCCGGGCCGCGTACACCGAGCGTGGGCTCGTGGTTCGCCGGCAAGCTACAGGGGCTGATCCGCCTTCTTCCGAGGCCACCGTAGGGATTGGATCGAAGAAGCGACGGGGTGTTGAACGCCGGCTGCATGGGTAAGACAGACACGGTGCTATCGGGGAACGAGGAACTGGTTTGGCCGAAACGGGATCCGAATCCTGGACGAGAGAAGCGGTGATGAACACGCCCTCCAAGCGTAGCCCGAGGGAGTTTTCGGGTTGTCTGGACGGAGCCAACGGTCGGGGCATTGCGCATCTCCCGGTTCCAGGTCTGACGACCGGATTCCAGGAGACCGCGGCTGGTTTTCTTGGTTTTAGGCGCCCGGTTGGCTTGAGAGGGGCGGAGAGCTGAAATGCCGTGGAAGTGGGCGGTAGCGCTGGTTGTTCTCTGCACGGTGCTCAACGTGGCGGGCTTCATGTGGCACTTCTTCGAGCCCATTCCACTCTACGACGAGATCGTGCACTTCATCACGCCGTTCACCCTGGTCGCGCTGACGGCGGAGATCATCTACCGGGCCGGCGGGGACGACGTGTTCTTCAACACGCCGCGACACGCTTTGATCACGGGCTCCGTTATCGGGCTCGTCGGCGCCGTAGGTTGGGAAGTGATCGAGCAGATTCTGGCTTCCGCGGGCGCCAACATCTCCAACCGTCCGGGGGACACTGTTGCCGATATCCTACTGGGCGTAGCCGGCGGCGCGCTGGGCGCCTGGTTCGCCGACCGGTACCTGGATCGACTCTTCGGCCGTCCGCGCTGGGCATCGCATCGCTCGGAACGGGTTCGCTAACCACTCCCGGCCTTCAATTCCCTACCCGTTTCTGCTACGCACCCGATTGTTGTAAGATTTCAGCAGGCTACGATACAGGAGGTGCACCGTTGGCAGTATTCGACGAGTTTTCGGAGGCGAACCGGCAATACGCCGCGGCGTTCGATAGCGCTGATCTTTCGCCGCCTCCGGCCCGGCAGGTTGCGGTGGTTACGTGTATGGACGCCCGACTGGATCCCAGGCAGTTCCTGGGCATGGACCTGGGTGACGCCCACGTCATCAGAAACGCCGGAGGCCGGGTCTCTCAAGACGCCATTAGATCTCTCGTTATCTCGCAACAGCTGCTCGGTACGAACGAAGTCGTTGTTATCCAGCACACCGACTGCGGGATGATGACCTTCGAGAACAAAGACCTGGCAGACAAGATTCAGCAAGACCTTGGGGTAGATGTCTCGGATCACGATTTCCTGACCTTCCCTGAACTGGACCAGTGCGTCCGGGACGACGTAGAGACCCTGCGAGACTCGGCCCTCATCCCGGACGACGTTACTCTTATTGGGGCCGTCTACGACGTGGCCAGCGGCGAAGTACGGGAGGTTGTGCGCGGCTGAGCCGCCGGCCGAATCCCTAACGTGTTACAGATGCGCCAACGCGGGTAAAGAGGCGTCAAGGTAACCGGACAGGGAGGTCGTATGAACACTACGTTGTTGATCATCATTATCGTGGTCGTTGTGGTGATAGTCGCGATCGTGGCCGCCATCTTCTTGTTTTCCGGCGGCAGCGGGGAAGAGGAGAACGGCGAGCAGGAACGCGAACAGCGCCGGGAGGAGGCCCGCGAAGAGTTCGGCTCGGAATACGAGCGGACCGCGCAGGAGCGGGGCTCTGAAGACGAAGCCGCGGACGAGTTGAAGGAACGTCGCCAGGAGGTCGAGCGCGACACGGAGCCGCTCTCCGACGAGAGTCGCAGCCGTTTCGAAGAGAAGTGGGAAGAAGTCGAACAAGTGTTCGTAGACAACCCGGATCGTTCCATCGAGATGGCCGATAGGACGGTCTCGGACCTCCTGGAAGAGCGGAACTTCATAAAGGAGGCCTCCCAGGACGACCAGGAGACGGAGAAGCGGCTGGCCGTTGCCTATCCGGACGTCGCTGATGATTATCGGGAGGCCCGCAAGATGCGCGCCGAGGTGGTGGAGCGTACCAGCGGGGGCCGCGAGGCGGGCCGCGACCCCAGCGAAGACGGAGATGCCGGAGACCAGGACGACGAGCAAGGTTCCGGCGACGACAACACGGAGAACCTGCGCCAGACCCTCCGCAAGTACCGCTCGGTCTACAAGAAGCTCGTAGAGAGCTAACGGGCGCCGTCGCGGGGTGTCGTAGCCGGGATCAGTTCTTCGAGTCTGCTCCGGTTTCGCCGGAGCGCTGCGGAAAGAAGCTGCCGATCAGCAACGCGGCGACGCCCACGACGATCGCGGTGTCGGCGGCGTTGAAGATGGCCCACTGTTCGAGGGGCCAGAACTGGAGGTCCATATAGTCGGTAACCTCCCCGGCCGTTATCCGGTCGAAGAGGTTGCCTGCCGCCCCGCCCAGGATGAGCCCACATCCCAATACCGTCATCCGGGACGGGGGACTGGCGAGCAGCATCCAGAGCACCACCGCGACCGCCACGAAGCTCCCGATCACCAGCACGAGTTGGCTGCCGTCCAGAATACCGAAAGCTCCCCCGGGGTTCTTTATGTAGGTGAAGCTCAAAACGCCCTCGACCGCCGGCACGCTCTCCCCGATTCGCATAGAGCCTTCCACCAGGCGTTTGGTGGCCTGATCTACGCCGAAGGCGAAGATGGCGAGCGCGAGCGCGAAGATCAATCCTCTGCCGCGGCTCATCTCCTAAGCTCCAGTACCATCCGGCCTGCGGAAGGACTCCGTTGCGGGAGCGGGTTTCTCACGTTTCCGAGGGTTCGTCTGACTTGTGGCGGGCCAGGGCATTGGACGTTCGCGCCATATATGCCAGGGCCGCACCCGTTATCGCGGTGAAGACCAGACCCCCGAAGGACTCGAACACGGTGTATCCCAACTGAATGTTCGTGCCGATGGCCAGGGTGACGAGCCAGCCCAACGTCCAGGCAAGCGTTACGGCAAACGGCCAGAGGACAGACTGCTGGAGGTACTCGCGGAGCAATGCCCACTGGGCTATTCCCACGGCGAGCCCCGCCGTCACACCGACCGTCAGGAGGTCGCCGATTTGCTTGTCCCCTCCGGTCAGCAATACTCCCAGGGTGTTTCCGAGCGCCAACCCGGTGATGGTAGAGATGAGCCACCCTCCGGTCATGCCGACGTGCCGCCGGAGTATTATCAGCTGTCCGATCCCGACGACCAACCCCGCCACGGCTCCGCCCAGGGCGGCCGATGACGGGTCTTCCATCGGGCCTACGAAGGCGCGCGCCATTATCCCCCCGAGTGGAAAGCCCAGGAAAGTCAGCATCCACTCGGCGAAGAAGCGGCGATCGTTGATCTGCGGGGTAGTATCTTCCACTTACACCGGCCTCCTGACTGCCCTCTGCTTCACGTACCCACCATGACCTTCGCTGTTCCCTGAACGTGCGGCGCGAAACCCGACATAGGACCTGGCGGCTCGAAATGCTCGCAGCCCTCCAGGCGGAAGCCCGAAGCTTCGATGGCGGCCACCGTATCGCGGTTCGGGCGGCACCCGGCGAACAATCTCTTCCAGAGCGGTTCGATCCTATCCTGCCATCTGGCAAACGGGTCTTCAGCCCGCACGTGCTCCAGGAAAAGGAGCGTGCCTCCAGGACGCAGGACCCGCCGGACCTCCGCCAGCGCCGACCGCTGATCCGGGACCGTACACAGCACCAGCGTCGAGACCACGACGTCGAAGCTATCGTCGGCGAAGGGCAGGTCTTCGGCCCCGGCATCTGAAACCTCGACCGGTATCCGGGTCCGGGAGAGCTTGGGCCGGAGCTTCTGCCGCATGAACGGGTCAGGTTCCGCGACGACGACGTGGCCGGCGGCGCGGTAGTGGGGGAGGTTTGCCCCGGTCCCGCCCCCGATCTCCAATACCGCTCCCGACGCCCCGGACAGCAACCGGGAGCGGCGTTCCCCCATCCAGCCCCGCTCCGAGGCGGCGTTTAGCCGGTCGTAGAGGGCGGCGAACAGCCAGTGGCTCTCCGACTTTCTCCGAAACTTGTCCATCTGCACGATTGTAGACCAAACGTTGATGGTCCCCCAAGACCACCCGAATTACGCCTCCGGACCGATGGCAGAGAGCGGCCCGCGGAATAAGCTAGCAGTGTAGTCCAAAGAGCGTAGAAAAGGAGTTGATCATGCAGGCAGAGCAACAAGAGTACGGGGTGGCCAAAGGTCCCGTAGCGGCGGTGGAAAGCCGGGAAGAGCGGACGTGGTCCGTGCTCTCGCACCTGAGCATCTTCCTGAACCTGGTGACCGGGTTCTTGGGACCGGTGGCGGCCTTGATCGTCTGGCTCGTGTACCGGGATCGCTCGCAAAAGGTCTCTTTCCAGGCCCTCCAGTCAGCGATTTACCAGGGAGCCTGGCTCGTGATACTCGCCGCCGGATGGGCGATTACCGGGATTCTGACGTTTATCCTGATCGGCTTCCTCCTGATACCGGGCATGGCGGTTATCTCGGTGTTCCCGTTCTTGCACAGCGCCTACGCGGCGTACAAAGTGAGCCAGGGCGAAGACTATCGTTATCCGGTTATCGCGGACCTGATCGAAAACCGCTAGAAGAGCCCGCCAGATCGAAAGCCCCGGTTGTTAGGAACCGGGGCTTTTGACTGCCTTAGAACGTACAGGTGCCGTGGACTTTGCTTCAACCCCTCCTATCTGGCGGAACTCGACGGCCGGACCGTTTTGCGGCTGAAGAAGGAGCGTTCCGTGTTCGAGGGCAGGTTCTCTGTCGTGAAGCTCGGAGACTCCTTCAACGTAGAGGAAGCGTTGCTGCTGGCCAGCCTCATCATGATGGTCCTGCTGGAGCGCGACCGCAGATAGACATCCCGCCGGGTTGTCGCCTACGGCTCGCGGATTACCTGTTCCAGGTGCGCGTCCAGTACGCCCAGCATCTCCTCTTCGCCGAGCCGCCCCAATAGCAGGTGCACGAAGAGCCCATCCACCACGGCGTGCAGCCGGGCCGCTTCTATCTCCGGGTCCAACCCGGAAACGAGCCACCCACCCTCGAACACGTGACCGATCACCCGGCGACACAGTTCTCGCACGCCGTCGAAGACCAGCTCGTGCTCCTCGGCGATCCGCGGATCCACCAGGCTCCGGGCGGCGAAAGCGAACCACAAGGCTCCTTCGGTCCGGCGCTCCTCGTCCAGCGGCAATACCTCGCACAACACCCCCCGCACCACCTCGCGCGGCGTGCCATCATAGCGCCGGGTCTCGAAACGCTCCCTCACCCGCTCCTCCAATAGCTGCGTGGCGGAGGCCAGCAAGGCCTCCTTCGTCGCGACGTAGTGCCTCAACGCTCCCGTCGACCACCCGGCCTCCGCCGCGACGTTGCGTACCGAAACACCCTCCACCCCGTCCCGCAGGATCACCCGCCATACAGCCTCCGCCAACTCCCGGCGACGCTCCTCATGATCCACAACCTTCGGCACGTTGCCATTATAACACGAGTGTGCTATAAAACGCATGCTGATTTAACACGGTCGTGAGAAAAAGGAGGTTACGGCCATGCCGACCAGGTACAGCATTACCCGGCGAGGGCGAGATATCGAGGTGGAGGTGGATAACTCGCTCATACTGGTTACCCGCGTCCGGTTGTTCGTTGATGGTTTTTCCGCTGACGACCGGTACGCCGTTTGGGGTGAGGTGCGTTTGGCCGGGGAGCTTCGTGATGAGCGAGCGCGGTGGCCGGTGCAGGTCGAGGTCGAGATAGGGTTCTTTGGGAACACGGTCCGCTGCGTCGTGGTAGAGGATGGGGCGGAGTATTCCCTGGTCGAGTCGCGTAGCCGACTTGCGGTACCGGCTAGCAAAGACCGCGAGGTGCTGGAGGCCATGAGGGAGAATGCCGGCCGAATAACGCCGGCCGAGGCGGCGATGCAGAGTTCGTTGTCGGTGAGAGAAGCAGACGAGTTGCTCTCGGAGCTGGCCGGTGGGGGACATCTGATCGTCGAGCGAGAGGGAGGCGCGCTGGTTTACGCGTTGCCGGGTAGTCCCGGTGGGGAGGAGATCGGGGGGGCGTGAGCGTCCTGCTGGTCTCGCTGTTCGGTTTGGCGTTGCTAGACAGCCTCAATCCTTCAGCGTTGGCGGTAACGATCTATCTGTTGCTCGCGGGGAGACCCTACGGGGGCAAGATACTATCGTACGTGGCGGGAGTATACGCAACGTACCTGGCGTTGGGAATCCTGATCATGGTGGGTCTGGGCTCCGTGGGGGGATACCTGGAGAGTCCTACCGCCTACGCGATTCAGGGGGTCATCGGGGCGTTATTGTTCTTGTACGTGATCTTCGCCCCCGACAAACCTCGTAGAGGAAAACCCGCCGTGCGGCAGCCCCGTTCGTGGAACCTCGGGGCCCTGTTCTTGCTCGGGGTTACTGTTACGGTCGTCGAGTTTTCGACCGCGTTTCCCTACCTGGGGGCTATCGCTTTGATGACGAGCTCGGGGTTGTCGTTGGTGGAGTGGTTGCCGATTCTGGTCGTTTACAACGCTATCTTCATATTGCCGCCGCTGGTCTTGCTGGCCACGTACTCAGTGTTCGGTTCCCGGATGGAGGCGCGCTTCCAGAGGCTGCGAGAACGTTTCGTGGACGGTTCCCGCGAAACGCTGCTGTGGATCGTGGGGATCGTCGGCTTCATACTCCTGGCGGACAGCCTGGTCTTCTTCGACTTCTTCGGCTTCTTCGGACCTTGAAGAGTAGACCAGTTCTCGGTCTGGAGTCCGGGGCAGGTTCAACCTCTAGCCTGATGTGCAACGCCTGAAACCCGCGTAGGGTAGTTGCGTACTACGTTGTTAGGACGGCGCGTCGAAAGGAGTCGGGAAATGGATCGGCAGGCTATCGAGGATCTCGGGCTGACCAACTTCGAGAAGTTCATCACCATCGTGTGCTGGTGGCAGCCGTTCGTAGCCCTGATCTCGCTGTTCTTCGGTAGCGCGCCCCGGGCACTCAAGCGGCACGCCAAGTGGTCGGTGCTCACCAACGTGGCCATCCTCGTACTGGCAATAGTATTCGGCGCTTTGTTCGCCGGGGTAGGTTTTCTGGTGGCCGGGCGCGGGCCGTATTTCTCGTCCGCCAGTGGCGCCGGTACCCGGTTTCGGTAGAGGACGAAGGTGCTTTGTCCAGAGGTGGAAGTATGACTACGAGAGAGGAAGGGCGTGTGGAAGACCAGATTATCGAGGCGCGGGGCGTCCAGAAAATCTACGACACCGGCGAGGTAAAAGTACACGCCCTAAAGGGGATGGACCTGGAGATCCGGCGCGGAGACATGGTCTCCGTCATGGGGCCCTCGGGCTGCGGAAAGACTACCCTGCTCAACTGCCTCTCCGGGCTGGACGGCCTGGACGAGGGAGAGGTCCTGATCGAGGGCGACCCCATAAGCAAGATGTCGGACCGGAAGCGGACCCGGTTCCGGGCGGAGAAAATGGGTTTCATCTTCCAGTCGTATAACCTGATCCCGGTCCTCTCCGGCAGGGAGAACGTGGAGTTGCCGCTTCTGGTATCGGGAACGAAACCCAAGAAAGCCCGCAGGTTGGCCGAGAACGCGCTGGAGTTGGTCGGGCTCGCCGACCAGGCCGACAAGCGGCCGGCGGAGATGAGCGGCGGGCAGCAGCAGCGGGTCACCGTGGCCCGTTCGCTGGTAAACGCGCCGGCCATCGTGTGGGGGGACGAGCCAACCGGCGCCCTCGACTCCGAGACCTCCAAAGAGATCATGGACCTCCTCGTGAAGCTGAACGAGGAGCAGCAACAGACCTTCGTTCTCGTAACCCACGATTCTGCGGTGGCCCACCGGGGACACCGCATCGTCCGGATGCGCGACGGCCGGATCGAGAGCGACGAGCTCAACGGGCGGAAGGACTAGGAGCGTGGAGACCCTCTTCGGCGTTCCCATAGAACAACTGATGTGGACCCTGCTCGCCATCTTCGGGGTTGGAGCTTTGATCCTGGGTCTCTCCGCGCTGCGGAACCGGGTAGCCTTCAAGATGGCCGCCCGCAATATCCCGCGCCGCAAGACCCAGTCGGCGCTCATCGTGGCCGGGCTCATGCTGGCGACGCTGTTGTTCTCGGCGTCCTTTACGACCGGAGACACCCTGACCAACTCGATCCGGAGCCAGGCGCTGGAGCAGATCGGGGAGGCGGACGTGGTGGTCCGGAAAGAGGCTCCCGATTCGGGCAACCAGTTCGCCGCGGGCCCCGACGCCCGCGCAACGTACTTCGACGAGGAGATAGCCGGCGAGGTGCGGAACCGGCTGGCGGATGACGACGAGGTGGCGGGCGTTGCTCCCCTGACCACGGAGACGGTGCCCGTGCTCGCTTCCGGAAGCGACCTCAGCGAGCCGGCGGTGGACGTGCTCGGCATCGACGAGGGGTCGCGGCGGGGCTTCGACCGGCTGGTAACCGGGTCGGACGGAACGCTCTCCGTAAACGATCTCGCGGAGAAAGAGGTGTACGTTAGCGCCGAGACCGCCGAGCAGCTAAGCGTGGAGTCTGGTGACGAGGTGCAAGTCGTCCTCGGCCAACAGCCTACCGAGCTGACGGTAGCCGGGATCTACGAGAGCGGGGCGAACCCGGCGGCGGAGGTCTCGCTGGTCATGCCGTTGAACCGGCTCCAGAGCCTTACCGGCAACGAGGGCAAGATCAACAACGTCATCATCACCCACGCCGGGCCTCCCGTAGAGGGCGGCGCCCACACGGGCACCACGCGGAGTAGTCTGAAGCCGCTTCTGGCGGATAACGACCTGGAGTTCGACCCGGTAAAGAAAGACGCGCTAGAAGCGGCTGACGAAGCCGGCGAGCAGTTCTCCAGCATATTCCTGCTTTTCGGGCAGTTCTCCGTGGCGGCGGGGATACTGCTCATATTCCTGATCTTCGTGATGCTCGCCGCGGAGCGCAAGCGGGAGCTCGGCATCGCCCGCGGCGTCGGGATGCAGCGGGGGCACCTCATCAGGATGTTCACTTTCGAGGGGGCCCTCTACGCCCTCGTCGCGTCGGCGGTTGGCAGCGTGCTCGGCGTCGTGGTCGGTTGGGCGATGGTCCGCGCCATAAGCCAGGCATTCGCCCAGTTCGACGACTTCGGGTTGGACATCATCTTTACCTTCAGCCCGGAGAACATGGTTATCGCCTTTACGTTGGGTATGGTGTTGACCTTCCTGATCGTGGTCGTCTCCGCCTGGCGGGTAAGCCGGATGAACGTCGTCCGGGCGATCCGCGATATCCCGGAGCCGGACCGCAAAGGCCGCAGCGTCCGGGGCGTCCTTTTCGCCGTTATCGTGCCCGTCGCCGGTGGGTTGGCCTTCTGGCAAGGATTCGACGCCGAGCAGGCGGGGCTTTACCTGTTCGGGATCTCGCTCGTCATCATCGGGGTGGCGCTGTTGGCGCGGATCTTCCGGGTGCCCGACCGGGTTGCTTTTACGCTGGCGGGGCTGGCCCTAATCGGGCTGTGGGTCTCGCCCTTCGATTTCGGGACGGACGGCATGTCCGAGGGTATTGACCTGTTCTTTATCTCGGGGATCATGATCGTCATCGGGGGTGTCTGGGTCGTCATCTACAACTCGGACCTGTTGCTCGGGGCCGTGGTGGCGCTTTTCGGGCGCGTCCGCGGTTTGCCGCCGGTGCTCAAGACCGCCGTTTCCTACCCGATGCAGACCCGGTTCCGGACCGGCATGATCCTGGCGCTCTTCTCCCTGGTCATCTTCTCGTTGGTGACGATGAGCTTCATAAACAAGTCCGTTGCCAGCATCTTCGACGACACGGATCAGCTTACCGGCGGCTTCGAGGTGCGGGCCGATGCCGGCTACACCGCCCCGATCCCCGACATGCAAAACGCCCTGAAGAGCGCCGACGAGGTAGACGATGCGGACATCGCCGCCGTTGGCAGCATCTCGGGAACCCCGACGGAGGCCAAGCAGCTCGACACCGATCGCAAACAAAAGGACCTCTACGTGCAGGGTGTAGATGGTGGTTACACCCGGAACGTCGGCTACGGCTTCAAGGTCACGGCTGCGGAGTACGACTCGGCCGATGAAGTGTGGACGGCGCTAAGAGAAGAACCGGACACCGCCGTCATCTCCGCTTTACTCGCGCCGACGAAGAGCGGCTTCAACTTCGGCGAGCCCGACCCTCCCATAAAGCTCTCGGGCTTCTATCAGGAAGACGCGACGCTGCCGGATGACATCTACATCCGGGCCGAGGACCCGAACTCGGGCGAGGTGCGGGAGCTGCGCGTGATCGGGGTCGTCGAAGACACGGCTTTCTATGCCGGGGACGTGATGACCGCTCAGGAGACGGTCGAAGGGTTGGCCGGCGCCCCGGTTCCCCCGCAGAGCTACATGTTCGACCTCGCCGGTGGCGCGGACGCCGAGGCCGTGGCGAAAGACCTCGAAGAGAGCTTCGCCCGGAACGGCCTGCAAACCGCGGCGCTGGAAGGAGAGATCGAAGACAACGCCGCGGCCAACACCATCTTCAACGACCTTCTCTCGGGCTTCATGGCGCTGGGATTGCTGGTCGGGATCGCGGCGCTCGGCGTTATCGCGGCCCGTTCGGTAGTCGAGCGCCGGCAGCAGATCGGGATGCTCCGCGCCCTGGGCTTCCAGAAGGGCCAGGTGCGGCTCGCGTTCCTGCTGGAGTCCTCGTTTATAGCCCTGCTGGGCATCGGTCTCGGGGTTGGTCTGGGAGCCGCGCTCTCCAACGAGGTCATAAGCGGCCTGACCGAAGACCTCGCGGGCGCCACCTACCAGGTTCCCTGGACCGCCATGGTGCTCGTGGTGGCGCTTACCTACGGCGCCTCGCTCCTGACCACCTACCTGCCCGCCCGGCAGGCGTCCAAAGTCTACCCTGCAGAGGCGCTGCGCTACGAGGAATAAGCATCCCTGGACCCGGATCTTTGCCTAGTGTAGTATTCGTCGCCGGCGGGGATCTGATTCCAAGAATGAGGGGATCCCGTAGAGTATTAGGGAGATAGGGGGACAATTTGGGTGCTGTAGAAGTTCTGGTCGCGGGGATCAACAATCTCCTCTGGACCTATATCCTGATCGTGATGCTGATCGGGGCGGGGTTGTACTTTACGATCCGCTCGGATTTCGTACAGTTCAGGCTCATTGGAGAGATGTTCCGCGTGATCGCGGACACCAGCCGGGGTCCCAGCGGGCAAGGGATCTCTTCTTTCGGGGCCTTCTGTATCGGTGCAGCTTCGAGGATAGGCACGGGGAACCTCGCCGGTGTGGCGCTCGCCATAGCCATCGGTGGTCCCGGCGCGGTGTTCTGGATGTGGGTGATAGCGCTCATCGGCGCGGCCTCGGCTTTCGTGGAGAGCACGCTGGCCCAGATATACAAGGTCCCCGACGGCCAGCAGTTCCGGGGCGGTCCGGCCTACTACATGGAGAAGGCCCTGGGACAACGGTGGATGGGCATACTGTTCGCCATCCTAATAACGTTTACCTTCGGTCTGGTCTTCAACTCGGTCCAGGCCAACACGATCTCCCTGGCCTTCGAGTCGGCTTACGGGGTGCCCCAGATAGTACTGGCCGTCTTGCTGACGGTCTTCGCGGCGCTCGTCATCTTCGGCGGCGTGCGGCGCATCTCGAACGTCGCGCAGGTGCTCGTCCCGGTGATGGCGGTCATCTACGTCCTCATGGCGCTCTACATAATTCTTATCAATTTCACCCAGATACCGGCGGTGATCTGGCTCATTATCTCCGACGCCTTCGGGCTCCGGGAAGCTATTGGGGGCGGTATCTGGATAGCAATGATGCAGGGCATAAGACGCGGGCTTTTCTCCAACGAGGCGGGCATGGGCAGTGCCCCGAATGCCGCGGCCACGGCGTCGGTTACGCATCCCGCCAAGCAGGGGCTGGTCCAGACGCTCGGCGTCTTCACCGACACGCTGCTCGTGGCGACCGCTACGGCCTTCATAATTCTCTTCTCGGGTGTCTACGACACGGGGGAAACCCAGGGCATCACGCTTACCCAGGACGCTCTGGCCACCCAGATAGGAGGTTGGGCGCCGAGCTTTATCGCGGTGGCCATCTTGATGTTCGCTTTTAGCTCGATCATCGGCAACTACTACTACGGCGAGACGAACATCGAGTTCATAACCGAGGATCGCCGGTGGGTCTTCTACTATCGCATAGCGGTGTTGATGCTCGTGTTCTTCGGTTCGGTGGCGGCTCTGGAACTGGTCTGGGCGCTGGCCGACATGTTCATGGGCTCGATGGCGGTGGTCAACCTGATCGCGATCCTGCTGCTGGCGCCGATCGCCTTTGCGGCGCTCAATGACTACCTGCGCCAGCGACGCGCGGGCCAGGACCCAGTCTTCCACGTGGACAGTATCCGCGGCCTGCGCAACGTAGAGTGTTGGGGGGAGTCCAAGAAAAACGTGCGTTAGATGCCCGAGGACGAGACCGGATTATAGCCAGCGGGGCACCCGTTCTTTGTAGCGGCGGTACTCCTCGCCGAACCTGGCCTCCAGGTACCGTTCCTCGCGCTCGATAACGCCCTGCCGGATCAAACGGACCGCCACCGGGAGCAACAAGATAGCCCAGAACGCGTTCGCCAGGCTGGCAATACCGGCGTACGTCATCGTGAACGAGATGTAACCGGGGTTTCGACTATAACGGAAGGGGCCATCTTCGACCAGCTTGGCCACCGGTTTGTAGGGATTTGCCGGCGTGCGGGCCCGGCGCAGGGTGTGCTCGAACCAGCTACCGAGCAGTACGCCACCCCCGAGCAGCGATCCCCCTAGAAGGCGGGCTGCCCTCCGGGGCAGGAACCGGACGGGCGACACCCGGTCCAACGCCAGGCCGGCCGCCAGGAACCCCGCGTAGATCAGGGGCGGCGGCGCGACGACCCCCGCGGTGTCTTCTCGTTGTCCGCCATGAAAAGCTCCTCTCGGCTCGCCGGAGCCCTTTTACCAGATCGGCTACGCCTGTACGACTACGTTCTTGCGGGGCCGTTGGTTTCGGGACCGGGCCCTGAGACCTACTTACTCTACGTCCCGGGACCGATGCGATCCCGCGGGGTTAGGACTAAACTTGTCGGGTGATGGGCAGGACCTCGTGAAATCCGGAATTTTCTCGCTGCGGCGGTTGCGCTGGAAGCTGACGCTCAGCTACACGCTGGTTACCCTGGCCACCCTGCTCGCGGCCGAGCTGGTAGTTCTCGCGGCGCTCGCCGCGTTCTTCTACTCGCCCGTGTTGCCCTATCTCATAGCGCAGGAGATGGAGCGGGCGCTCGTGCCGCAACTAGAGCCCCATCTCGCCGAAACCCCGCCGGATCGGGACGCCATCCGGGAGGAGTTGGATTTCTTCGCCCAGCAGTCGGGGGTGGAGGGGTCGGATCAGGCCGGGTCGGACCGGGAAAGCCCCGGTCCCGGCACCAACCTGTCGATTACGCCGGACGACGGCGCCTTGTTCGTCGTAGACGAAGACCAGGAACTACTGGTGTCGGTACCCGAGTTGAGAGGGTTCCCCGAGCAGCGGCGTTTCGACGCCGGGGCCATAGACGATCTGTCTCCGCTGGTAAGGAGAGCGTTGGACGGGGAGCAGGATCTCTGGGTGCTCTCGGATCGGGGGCCCGAGGGGCGGATGCTCGGGGCCGTGCCGATAGAAGACGACAACGGAAACACGATCGGCGCCCTGGTCGGGACCTTCCAGTTCCCCAACCTGACCGCAGCGTTCGTTGGGGTAATCATTGGGAGCGCGATCGCCCTCGTGCTGCCGGCCGCTTTTATAGGGACCGTTTTCGGTTTCTTGACGGCCCGCGGCTTGACCCGGCGGCTGAATAAGCTCGCCGCCGCGGTCCAGGCGTGGAGCAAGGGGGACTTCGCGGTCAGGACCGAGGACCGTTCCCGGGATGAGCTCGGCCAGCTCTCGCGGGAGATGAACGACATGGCGTCGCAGCTGGAGACCCTGATCGAGACCCGCGGGGAGCTCGCCACCCTCGAGGCCCGCAACCGCTTCGCCCGCGACCTGCACGACTCGGTCAAACAGCAGGTGTTCGCCACCTCACTCCAGGTCGCCACCGCCCGCTCCCTGGTAAACCGGGATCCGGCGGCCGCCGGGGAGCATCTGGCCCAGGCCGGCGAGATGATCCGCCAGGCCCAGAAAGAGCTGAACGTCCTGATCCACGAGATGCGCCCGGCCGCGCTGGGGGATAAGGGGTTGTCCAGGGCACTACAGGAGTACGCCGACAAGTGGTCCGAAGGCAGCGAGATCCCCTCCGAGGTCCATGTCCGGGGCGGCCGGGAGATCCCGCTGGAAACCGAGCAAACGGTCTTCCGGGTTGCCCAGGAGGCCCTGGCAAACGTCGCCAAGCACAGCGGGGCCCGCGCCGTGGACCTGGACTTGATCTACACTCCCGATACCCTTACCCTGCGGGTCTCCGATGACGGGAGCGGCTTCGACACCTCCGAAGACCCCGGTGAGGGTTTCGGCCTCCAGAGCATGCGGGAGCGTTCCGCCCGGCTGGGAGGCCGCGTCGAGGTCGAGAGCACCCCGGGGGAGGGAACCCGGATCACCTGTACCGTACCGATCGAGGGTGCAGCCTCGGAGAAAGGTGTAGAGCAATGAGCGAGCAAGCTGCGAACGTCACGGAAGATCAAATAACCGTCCTCCTCGTCGACGACCACGCCCTCGTGCGCCAGGGCGTGCGGGCGTTCCTGGAGACCCAGCCCGACATCACCGTAATCGCGGAAGCCGACGGCGGGGAGGAGGCTATCCGATGTGCCGCCGAGTACGCCCCGGACGTGGCCTTGATGGACCTCATAATGCCCGGCATGGACGGCGTCGAAGCGACCCGCCGGCTAACGGCCAGCTCGCCCCGCACCAACGTCGTCATGCTCACGAGCTACCACGACGATGAACATGTCTTCCCGGCGATCCGGGCCGGCGCACTCTCTTACGTCCTCAAGGAGATCGGACCCGAAGAGCTTGCCGAGGCCGTCCGAAAAGCCGCCGCCGGAGAAGCGGTGCTCCACCCGCGCGTGGCGGCCCGCGTAGTCCGGGAGTTGCACGGCGCCCGGCGCGACGCGCCGAACGCCTTTCAGGAGCTGTCAGACCGGGAGCTGGAAGTCCTCAAGCTCATCGCCGAGGGCCTCGGCAACTCCGAGATCGCGGGCCGCCTCTACCTGAGTGAAAAGACCGTCAAGAGCCACGTCTCCAACATCCTGGGAAAGCTACACCTGGCCGACCGGACCCAGGCGGCCGTCTACGCCTGGCGCGAGGGCGTCGTGCGGCGGGATTGAGCAGGGTTTGCGGAGCTCCCACCGGCTTCGGGAGCGCAACAGCACGATGCCCTTGTAGACGAGGAAGAAGCTCTGGATGGGCTGGTCTGTCGCGGTGGTTCCATTATCATAGCAGGCGGTAGACAATGCTTCTGAGCCAGAGCAACGGTTCCAAAATGGAGGTCTGCTCTCCGGGTCAGACGGTGTAGCGGGAGGCTAACTCCAGAGACCCGGGGTGTCGTATTTGTCCCAGCTCTCTACTATCTTACCGTCGGCGACCCGGAAGATGCCGATGGCTTCCACCTCCACACGGTCGCCGGTAGGAGCGACACTTCTGAAGGACTCTTCATGGGTGGCGTTGATCGTCCAGCGAACCGCCACCCGGTCGTTTTCGGCCACCAGGTCCTGGACGACGTTTCTGGTATCGGGGAACGCTGAAAGCCACTCTCCGGTGAACCGTTTGAAATTTTCGCGACCTGATAGCCCGGAGTCCGAGGGTGTGTGATCTACGTAATCGGGGGCCAGGATCTCGTCTGCCACATCCGGGTCTCCGGTAACCAGGAAATCCTCGATCAGGCGACGGACAACGGCTTTGTTACGATCCTGCACGTAACCTATGTCCTTTCTTCCACCTTTTCAAAGACCCCGTATTCTCTCGTGTATCGACTGATTAGCCAGTCAGGCATCTGCACCGGTTCTTCAACGAGCAAGCTCAGGCTCTCTTTGAGTATACTGATCGCCTGGCCGGGCGTGCGGGAGTTTGGGGCGCGTTGCTGCAGTCAAGCGATAAACGACCCGTGCGAAAGATCGCAGAGGGAATGTCATGACGAATGGTAGTCGGGAACAGGCTCCGACGCTGGAGCGGACCCTCGGGCTTGGCTCGGTCACCTTGACCGGCCTCGCGTACATGGCTCCGATGATCGTGCTCGGCACGTTTGGGGTAGTGGCCCAGTCTTCGAACGGGACCGTACCGACGGCTTATCTGGTCACGCTCATTGCGATGCTGTTCACCGCTTACAGCTACGGGCGGATGGCCTCGGTATATCCGGTTTCTGGTTCGGCCTACACTTACGTTGGAAAGGGTCTGGGACCACAGCTCGGCTTTCTGGCCGGCTGGCTCATCCTGCTCGACTACTTCTTTCTGCCGCTGGTGATCTGGCTGATCGGTGGCTCCTATCTCTCGGCGGAGTTTCCTGGCGTTCCGGCGGCCGCGTGGATCATTGGCTACATCACTATCACCACGATACTCAACGTGATCGGCATCAAGATGGCCACCCGCGCCAACTTCTTTCTCATGGCCTTTCAACTGCTCGTACTCATATTCTTCGTCGCACTGAGCGTTGTGCATTTCGTTCGAGCAGACACCGGCGCCAGCCTGTGGAGTCCATTCTTCAACGAGAACACCACCTTGGAGGGAATCTCGGCCGGGGCTGCTTTGGCGGCCTATTCTTTTATCGGGTTCGATGCTGTTACCACGCTCACCGAAGAGACCCTCAATCCGCGCCGCAACATCCCCCGGGCCGTGTTGAGCACCGCCCTGATCGCCGGCGCGATATTCGTTGTCGCTTCTTACGCCACGCAGCTAGCACATCCCGGTGCATCGTTCGCCGACGTGAACTCCGCCGCGTTCGAGATAGCCACCACGATCGGCGGCAACTTCTTCGCCGCGGTCTTCCTGGCCGGGCTGGTCATTACGCAGTTTGCCTCCGGCATAGCCGCCCAGACCACGGCCTCCCGCCTGTTGTACGTTATGGGGCGTGACGGCGTGCTACCCAGTCGGATCTTCGGCTATCTTCAACCTCGCCTGCGCACCCCCGTGTTCGGGGTGGTACTCGTAGGAATTGTTGGTCTGGCAGGGATCTTCCTCAATGAGACCACGTCAACCTCGTTTATCAACTTCGGCGCATTCAGCGCTTTCACGCTGGTCAACCTCAGCGTGATCGCGCACTTCCTGCGTTACCGGCCGCAGCGCGGCGTTCGCGCGGTATTGATGTGGATAGCGGTTCCGTTCGTGGGAGCCGCAATAGATTTCTACCTCCTGCTGAATCTAGCAAGCGACGCCCACATTATCGGTGTAACCTGGTTGACCATCGGGCTCATCTTGCTGGCCTGGCTTACCCGGGGCTTTCGTAAACCCCCACCCCAGATGGACATAGAGGACAAGCAACAATGAAGGCTCCGCAGAACAAACCTGAGATGCCCCACACCCGGTGGATCGAGCCAGGGACACCCGCGAACAAGATTTTGGAAAGGTAGCCCCGGGCGGATGGTTCGGCACTACTCCTCATCCTGGAATCTCTATACAATGCCGGGGAATGGGGCCGGCGTATGTACATTTCGTCAGGGTTAGCTTTCTGAGTCATTGTTGAGGACGGTAAAAGCCACGCGGTACGTGACGCCTTTGCGGGAGGGTGGGTCATTACCGGCCATTGTGGAGGCCGATGACCTGGGAACCTACGTGCTCAAGTTCCGTGGCGCGGGTCAGGGGCCCAAGGCGCTCGTGGCGGAGGTAGTGGCTGGTGAGATCGGGCGGCATCTCGGACTGCTCGTGCCGGAGATAGTCCTTGTGGAGCTTGACCCCGCGTTGGCTCGCGCCGAGCCGGACCCTGAGATACAGGACTTGATCCGGGCCAGCGCCGGCCGGAACCTGGCCCTGGATTACTTGCCGGGTTCGCTAGGCTTTGATCCGCTGGCCGAGCCGCCGGGCACCGACCTCGCCTCCCGGATCCTGTGGTTCGACGCCCTGGTGACCAACGTGGACCGCACTCCCCGCAACACCAACCTTCTCCACTGGCACGGGCGGCTCTGGCTCATAGATCACGGCGCCTCGCTGTACTTTCACCATACCTGGCGCGACTGGAGAGCCGCCAGCAAGCGGCCCTTCACCGCCGCCCGGGACCACGTGTTGCTGCCCTTTGCCGGGAGTATCCCCGAGGCCGATGCTACGCTCGCTCCCTTGCTGACGGACGAGAGCCTGCGGCGTATCGTGGGGCTGGTGCCGGAGGAGTGGCTGGAAGGCTCCGGGCTTGCGGATGTCGCCGAGGCGCGGACGGCTTACGCGGAGTTCTTGACGCGGCGGCTCCAAGCGCCGCGGGAATGGGTCGAAGCGCTGGGGGAGGCTCGTGAGCAAGCCGTTTGAGTACGCCGTTCTACGGGTGGTTCCGCGGGTCGAGCGCGGTGAGCGCATCAACGCGGGGGTGGTGCTCTATTGTCAGGAATATGGATTCTTGGACGCCCGGGTACACCTGGATCCCGCCCGCCTCCTGGCCTTGGACCCGGATGCCGACCTCCAGGCCGTTAGGGCTTATCTGGAGGTTGTACGCCCGGTGTGCGAAGGACTTCCGGAAGCGGGACCCGTAGGCCGGTTACCTATGAGACAGCGCTTCGGGTTGCTGGTCGCGCCCCGCAGCACCGTGGTGCAGCCCTCGCCCGTCCATACGGGACTCACCGAAGACCCCGAGGCAGAGCTCGAATATCTCCTGCGGAGGATAGTCCTTCCGCCTGGCGGCGCGGCTGTTCCGGGCGAAGCCTAAAGGACTCCCGGTTGGGGACGAGAGGTTACGCTTTGGTCTTCTCCTCTTGTTTCCCCTTGTCGTCTGTGGAAGCGGAACGGAGATCGTCGTCGACTTCCTTCTGTGCATCCGCGGCGACGTGTTTCTTGTCGGCTTCGTCCTCTATCAGCCAGCGGCGGAACGAGATTATCATGAGCGTGAAAATTATCATCATCGGAAACGCGGTCATGACCGCCATTGATTGCAGCGGCTCCAGGCCTCCCAGGTACATCATCGTAACCGCCACGGCGCCCAATATGATCGCCCAGAACACCCGGTTCCAGCGGGCCGGTTGCTCGTCGGGGTGCAGGTCTTTGGTCGAGACCGAAGCCAGGATAAAGGCTGAGGAGTCCAGTGTGGTGGCCAGGTAGATCATGGCGAGCACGAGGAACACAACGAGGACCAGGCTACCCAGTGGCAGACCCAGAACCGTCGCGATTATCGCGGAGGGGGCGCCGGAATCGTTCAATATGTCGGTTACGGGCACTATCCCGTTGAGGTCGAAGTAGAGCCCGGTGTTGCCCAGGATGGTGAAAGTCAGCCAGCTACCCAGGCTGCCCCCGAGGACCATGGCAAGGATCAAACCCCGTATCGTACGCCCGCGGGAGATCCTGGCCGTAAACAGACCTACGAACGGGGCGTAGGCCAGCCACCAGGCCCAGTAGAATATCGTCCACTTCTCCGGGAATTCAGAGCCCCTGATGGAGGCGGTGTAGAAGCTCATCTCGATAAAGTTCTGAAAGAGCTGGCCGACGCTGTTGGTGAACGTGGTGATAATGAACACCGTCGGACCGAATACGAGAAAGAACACGCCGACGACGAGGGCGAGATAGACGTTGATGTCGGCCAGCCGCTTGAGCCCTCTCTGCAGGCCGACAAAGACGCTGGTACCGAATATGGCGGTCCAAAGTACTATTATGCCCGCGTCCAACTGGAGGGTCCGCTCTATGCCGAAGATCTCGGAGACGCCCTCGGAGATCATGGGTACCCCGAGTCCCAGGGTGGTTACCACGCCGCCTACGAGACCGAACATAAAGAGCACGTCTATTATCTTGCCGAGCCACCCGTCGGCCCTATCTCCTATAACCCCCCGGCAGGCGCCGCTGAGGTTGAGCATCGGGATCTTTCTCGTGTGGAAGGCGTAAGCGATGGGCAGGGCCGGCAAGCAGTAGATGGCCCAGGCGGTAAACCCCCAGTGAAACAGCGGATAGGTGGTGGCCCAGCGGCCGGCCACCACGGTTCCCGCTTCTGCTCCGAAGGGCGGCGAGGTATAGTAGTAGGCCCACTCGATCACTCCCCAATACATGATGCTGGAGCCGATGCCCGCCGTGAACATCATGGCGATCCAACTCAAGGTGCGGAACTCCGGCTCCGAGTCGGGATCTCCGAACTTGACCTTGGCATACCTGCCCGTCGCCAGCCAGACCAGCACCCCGAATATCGCGATGGCAAACCAGAGATATAGCCACCCGAAGTTGCCGGTGATGAAGCCCTGGATACCGGTGAGAATCGCGGACCCGCGCTCCGTACCCAGCGCTAGAGGGGCGCACATGACCCCGATAATGGCTAAAGAGATCCAAAATACTCTCTTTTCTAGCCTCTGTTCTCCCATGCCCAAATGTCCTCTCTACCAGTGGGTGCTGGAAAAATAATACATACTTGCAATGCCGAATGCAAATGATGTGGTAATGCATATAGAGAAAAAGTTGCGTATTTCGCAACCCGCCCGTGTCGGCGGGTTCTAGAAGACCTTTTTCTGGAAGCGGGTCAGGAGCAGGGCGAGGAGGAAGAGGTTGTACGCCGCGCCCACGAGAAAGTAGGGTATGTAGTTACCGCCGTCGCTGGCGACCCAGAAGGCTTTCGCGGGCCAGTAGGTGGGCAGGATGCCGAGCAGGAGTTGCCAGTTAGACCCGATAAAGTAGGCGGCGAGTGGGCCGAGCAGGAAGATGCCGAGGGCTTTCATCAGGGCGAGTCCTTCGACTTTATTGGAGGCGAAGGTAGCGAGTACGAGGCCGAAGAGGGGGGCCATTATGCCGGAGACGAGGGCGATCGGGATTAGCGCCGGCAGGACGGTGAGGGGCATCAGGCCGGTTAGGGGGAGGGCCAGGATCACGTACAGGGTGCTGAGGAGTATCGCCGCCCCGCCCCGGTACAGGGCGTAGCCGGTTATGGAGATTGGGGTCACGCGCAGGGCCGTGAGGGTGTCGTCGTCCCGCTCGTCGAGGATCAGGAGTCCGACCAGGAGCCCGAAGACCAGCGGTAGCTGGAGCACGAAGAAGAAGCTCAGGAGCATCGGGTAGTAGGGGACGAGGTCGAAGCCGAAGCTCTCCGCGAGACGGCCGGTGAGCCACGGCAGGATCAGGCGCACCGCCAGGACCATTATGGGCGGGATTATCAGCATGTAGATGAGCAGGGAGTCCCGAAAGATGCTCTTGAGGTCGTTTACCCCGAACGCCCGCAGCGCGGCCATCTCAGCCTCCCTCCCGGGCAACTATGTGGCGGTCGAACGCCTTGTGGGCCACAAACGCCAGCCCGATCGTCCAGAGAGAGCCGTAGGCGAGGGCGTAGGCTATCTGCCAGGCGGCGAGCGAGCCCGGAACAAAGGCGCCGCCGAGTAGCAGCAGGGAGCCCTGGGTCGGGAACAAGTAGAAGACCGGGTTGGTCCAGAGTCCGAAGTAGAAGAAAACGGGCAGGCCCAGGAGAACCAGCACGAGGGACGAGGGAACCAGGTAGCTGCTGATCGAGCTGAACGGCGCCACGGTTATGAAGCCGACGAGGGCGGAGATCAGGGAGGCGAAGATCACGCCTAGAAGGAACAGCACCAGGTTGAATTCGATCCCGTAGCCCACCACGGCCACCACCAGGGATATGGCCAACGCCAGCGCGGTCAGGGTCAGGAGCTTCGAGGCCAGGTACTCCCGGAAACGCAGGGGGGTGGAGATCAGGGCGAACAGCGTCGCCTCGCCCTTCTCGAAGAGCACCATACCGGCGATAAAGAAGAAGCCGACCACGGCCAGGTCGGTAAAGACGACGAACGGCACGGCGAGTTCCAGGAGCGCGTCGGGCAGGGGGAGTAGGAGCGAGATCCAGACCACCGTCACGAACGCCCCCGCGTAGTAGAAGCCGTAGCGTTGCTGCAACAGCAAGTCCAGTTTCACCGTCGAGGCGAACCGGCTCATACCAGCCTCCTCCCGGTGGCGCCTATAAAGACGTCTTCCAGGGTGGCTTCCTCGGTGTGGATGGTCTCTATTCGCTCCCCGCGCAACAGGGTGAGGAAGCTCTCGTCGTCGCCGAGCCCGTCCAGGGAGAACTCCCGGCGACCTGTCTGGCCGTTCTCCCGGTACTCGACCCGGACCTTCCGCTGGCCCTCCCGGATCTTCAGTTCCCGCGGGGAGTCTACGACCGGGATCCGGCCATCCACGATAAACGCCACCCGGTCGCAGAGCTGGTCGGCCACGGTCATGTCGTGGGTGGTGAGGAAGATCGTGCGGCCTTCTTTCTTGAGGTCCAGGATGATCTCTCTCATCTTGCGGCCGTTTACCGGGTCTAAGCCTGCTGTTGGCTCATCCAGAAAGATCAGCTCGGGGCGGTTGAGCAACGCCCGGACGAACGTCAGCCGCATCTGCATTCCCTTGGAGAACTGGGAGACGCGCGTGTCGGCGTCGTTTTCCAGGCCGACCGTCGCCAGTAGCTCTCGCGGGTCTTCGGTCCCCTTGGAGTAGAGGGACCGGAAGAAGTTCAGGTTTTCCAGGGCGGTCAACTTCTGGTAGTGGTTCGGCAGCTCGAACGAGACCCCGATCCGCTCGTAGTAGTCCGGTCCCCAGGACTTCAGGTCCTTGCCCAGGACCTCGATCCCGCCGCCGTAGCCTCTCAGCAGCCCGATCAAGATCTTCTGCGTGGTGCTCTTTCCTGCGCCGCTGGGACCGAGGAAACCGAAGATCTCTCCCCGGCCTACTCCGAAGCTAATGCCGTCTACCGCCTGCCGGTCACTGCCGGAGTAGGCGAACGTCAGGTTTTGGACCTCGATCATGGCTGTCGCCTTTCCGTCCCGGCCGTGACGATGTCGAAGATCTCGTCGAACCGGAACCACACGAAGAAATGGCCTTCACCCGGATAGGTGTGCAGCTCGATACCGGGGATGCTCCGGGCTTTGTACTCCGCGAAAGAGTAGGGCGCGAACCTGTCGTCCGTGCCGTGGAACAGGTGTATGGGAAAGCGTATCTCCTCCGGGCGGAACCCCCAATCTCCGTACTGGAGCAGCGCATCGCGGGCCGGCCCCCGCGCGCCGTGCCGGAAGGCTTCTCTTACGTCGTCCCGGAGAAAAGCTGCGATGGCCGGATCCTCCACCACCCTCTTGTCCGAAGCTCCCATCGAGCTGGAAAGCGTTTTCACGAACTTCCTGGGAGAGAGGCGCCGGGCCGACACTCCGACCAGGGAAAACAGCCCCCGGAAGATAGCCTCGGGAACGCCCGATGCGGCCCGCAGATAGAACCTGTCGAGCGCCGCCAGGTCTTTCTGCAAACTCTCGGTAGTCCCGACCGGGGCGAAGCCGGCGAGGTCTACGGCAAACTCGAGACGCCCGGGGATGGCGTAGGCGCAGGCTAGTACCAGCGTTCCGCCTCCGGAATGTCCCATTACACCGAACGTCTCCAGTTCGAGATGGTTCGCCAGTTCCGACACATCCCGTACGTGGTCTAGTAGCGTGTAGCCTTTGCGGTAATCGGAGAGGCCCATACCGGGACGGTCGGGTGCAATGATCCGGTACCCGCGTTTCCGGGCGGCTTCGTGGGTGAGAGAACCTTCCTCCCGAGACCCGGGCGAGCCGTGAAAGTAGAACACCGGACGACCTTCGGGATCGCCGTAATCCGCGTAGGAGATCCGGCGCCCGTCCTCCAGCGGGGTTACCGTTATCTTCTGGGTCTTCAGTACCGGAATTCCTGTCACAACCGTTCTCCGTATCCGGGCTACCTAGCCAGCCGGGCTACCGACCGTCTCTCTCGACGGTCAGGCCGTCGGCGACGAGCCCGATCATCATCTCTATGACTTCCTGGTAGGTGCTTCCTATGTCTTCCTTGTGGAGGGTGAGCATCGTCACCGACCGGATCACACCGGATATAACCTCCGGGTCGCCCGCAATGACTTCGCCCCTCGCCTGCGCTTCGCGGATGAAGGAGAGTATCGGCAGGGTCGAAGCCTCTATGTTGGCCTCCATCTGCTCCGGAGACACTTTCCGGGAGAGCATCTGCAACTCCTCCGGATGGGTGACCAACCGCCGGGTCAAAGGGTTGGTCTCGAGCTCGTGCACCACAACGCGCAGAAAGCGCACGATCGCCTCCCGGGCGTCGTTGTCGGCCTCGAAGGAAGCCCCGAGGATCCGGTCCTTCACCTCCTGGCGCATCGACATCAATATCTCCATGTAAAGCGCCTCTTTGGAGTCGAAGAAACCGTAGAAACTACTCTTCGCGATCCCCGCCGGGCGCGTCAAATCTTCCAGGCTGGTCTTCTTTAACCCGTACCGCGAAAACATCTCCCGGCCACTCTCCAGCAATTGTTCCCTTATGTGGTCCCGCTCGGTTTCAGTAAAGGTTGGCATCTACTCAAGTCTCCATGAACAAATAGATTTTTTGTTTTTTAGATCATACACCGGGGAGTTGAAGAGTCAAGTGTCTAGTGCAATATTTCAATTAGACCAAATGTTACAATATAATTAGTGTATCAAGCTATTGCGAATGTGTGTAATTCGAGGCATGGGAGGAGCGGAGCAACAACCGTCTCAACCGGCAGATACCTGAATTAGGAATCGCTCGATTAGTGGATTGATCTTTTCCGGGTGGGTAACGGGTGCCATGTGTCCGACTCCGTCGATCTCTTCTACGCTCACGCGCGGGAGTACGCCTGCGAGCAGGCGCGAGATCTCTCTGGCCGATAGCGTAGACTCCGTGCCGGTAAGCAAAAGCGTAGGCACGTCGAGGGCCGTAAAGGCCGCGAGCGGGGTCGGCTCGGAAAACACGGCATGCCACTCTGGCTTCACCATCCGCATGGCCTCTGCGATGGCGGGACGCCGAGCTTCCGGTGTGGCTGCCCACGCCCCAGGACCTACCCAGTAGTCCGTAAAGCGCTTTGCGGAGGCGTCGAGATCCCCGAGATTCACCGATCGAATCGTTTCGTCTCTGGCGGCGAGGATCTCACGCACGGCGGGGCTCGTCGGGTCATTTGCAACGAGCACGCTGAACAACACCGGCTCGAAAACCGCGAGAGACCTTACGCGCCCAGGATATTCGAGCGCCGCTTTTAGGGCGATGGCGCCACCAAAAGAGTGACCGATGAGATGAAAGGATTCTCCAGCAGCATCGAACACGGGCTCCAACAGGGTGATCTGGTCGTCCAGATACATCGCGCGATCCTCGGGCCACGCCGGACTTTCGCCATATCCATAAAGGTCCGCGGCAATGACGTGGAACCTGTCAAACAACCGGTCCATCAACGAGCGCCACTGTCCCGAGGAACTGGCACTTGAGTGGAGACAGACCACCGGCGGCCCCTTTCCCGCGTCACGAAAATGAGCTGCTGGTTTCGCCACAAAATTCTCCAACTCGTTTCTCTCACCGTCGGGTCTCTCACCCGGGTCGGCGGGGGATCTCGTATCCATAACTTTCCTCTCCGTGTTCGATCGCAACTACCTCAAGGTAGTTAGTGTTGGACATTCACGAGGTTCTCCTTCATCCGCCGGGTTTAATGTTCTGGTTTACGCGAAACAGGTTGTTGGGGTCGTACTTGCGCTTGACGCTCGCCAGCCGGTCGTAGTTGTCGCGGTAACTGGCCCGGATGCGGTCCTGTCCCTCGTTCATCATCATGTTCACATAGGCGCCGCCAGCGGAGTGCGGATGGATCTCCTCCCAGTAGTTCCACGCCCACTCGGTAATAAGTTCCCTGTTGGCCGGGTCGGGGTCCACACCAGCGATAACCATTCCCCAGGTAGCCTCCCGGTAGCTCCACGCCGTGTCGTCCTTGCCGACCCGGTGTGCCGCGCCGTTGATCGGGTACAAATGCATGGTCGAGTGCAGGGTAGGAACCTCCGCGTACTTCATGTGCTCCTCGATGGCCTCATCAGAGAGCTCGTTGATAAAGTCCGCCTTCCAGTACCACTGCAACCCCGGCGTGTAGAGCGCGTCGAAGGCGCTCTGCAAAGCCGGGTAGGGCATCTCATGCACGCCATGTAGCGCCGGAGGACCCACCTCCTGGATGGGCGCGAATACCTCGTCGGCCTTTTCTTCAGGTTCGACGTAGCACCAGACGACGCCACACATCTTCTTCAGGTGCAGGTGCTCGGGGAAGGGAGGACCGGGTGGTACGGTCAGAAAAGCAAACCAGCCATTGAGGTCTTCCGGCGCCTCGGCGATAAATTCCCGGTACCAGCACATGACCTCGGGGGCCTGATCCAGAGGCCAGAGCGTCGGGCCGCCGATGACGGTGCTTATGGGGTGAAGCCGGAATAGGAAAGAGGTGACGACGCCGAAGTTGCCCCCGCCACCGCGCAACGCCCAGAAGAGGTCCTTGTTCTCCTCCTCGCTGGCCGTAACGAAACTCCCATCGGCCAGAACCACATCGGCGGCGAGCAGGTTGTCTATGCTCAAGCCGCACTTGCGTGTCAGGTGGCCGAGGCCGCCTCCGAGGGTGAGGCCGCCGACGCCGGTGGTCGAGATGATGCCGCTGGGCGTCGCCAGGCCGAAGGCGTGGGTCGCGTGGTCCACGTCACCCCAGGTCGCACCTCCTTCGACTCGGACAGTTCGCGCTGCGGGATCTACGCGGATGCCTCGCATCTGGGAGAGGTCTATGACCATGCCGTCGTCACACACGCCCAGGCCCGCTCCGTTGTGTCCGCCGCCGCGAATAGCGACCAGCAGCTCGTTCTCACGAGCGAAGTTGACGGTGGAGATCACGTCCGCAACGTCAGCACAGCGGGAGATCAGCGCCGGTCGTTTGTCGATCATCGCGTTGTAGACCGTGCGGGCTTCGTCATAACTTTCGCTGCCACGCTGGATCAGCTTTCCTCGAAGCCCGTTTTGCAGGTTCGCTATGGACGACTCCTCAAGGGTTGGGATTGTGGTGTCCGACATAAGTGCTCCTTTCTAAGGCATGTGTTGATGGTGGTTATCAAGCTCTCTTGTCTGAGAAGTGATCGCGAGATGAAGCGTAGGATCAAAAGGCTGGAAGAAGGAAGTGCCGACAGCAAAAATGCCGCGCTGCGGTATCCAGAAGTCCCCCAGCCGCGCCTGTTCAGGGGTTGATCCTACGCTGCCCAGGTCTTCTCCGCGCACGACGGCCGCGCTCTCTGGAATAAACCAGATCAGGCGCGGGTTCGCCATAAACCACTGGCCGTTAGGCATTCTTCCCTGGAGGCCGACCCGTCCAGCTCGGAGGAGCCGGCCTGCCGACGCCTCCATCATCGAGAGCACCGGCGACTGCCGCCAGAAGCGATCCGGGATCAATCCGGCAACGGCGTTCATGGCTCGAGTAGCCGGCGTAGACACCAGGGCCACTTCCCACCGGAGCGTCCCATCTCCGATCGTTACCGTGAAGCTCCACGGTTCGGTCCAGTCAATTAGGATGTCGCGGTGCTCGACCACGTTGATCGCGCTGCCGAAGTAACGGTCGCAACCCTTCAATGGTGCTGCGGTGGAATAAAACGTCCAGCGGCCCTCGGGGTCCCGGTACCACACCGAGGTGTACCCGGGACCGACCGAGGAGGCGGGGAACCGGCGTAGCCCCAGGACGTGACCGGAGCTGAACGGAAGTCCCATAACGCCGTATCCAGCGAAACGCTCGTCGGCACCCTCGGGAAGCAGCGCTCCTTGCTCGGACCTCTCTGCAAGTTCACGCGGGTTCGACATAGCCTATTTGACCTCCTTCGCTACATTCAGTCGAGAGGTTGAGCAGCAGGACGTCGCTCGTCAGCCGACATTTCACGCCGGCGCTGCGCTTCTTCCAGAGAAGGAAACTTATCTCTTCCGGGAGCCAGTCCAGGTAATTCGTGTGGCCGCAGTTGAAACCTTCCAGCGTCCGTTTTCTTTCGCTATACAGGGCCGGGAACCGGTCCTGTATGTCACCGGATCTTCCGCAGTAGCAGACCTCTTGCACCTGGCGCACCTCGTTCGTTCGTGCTCTTGTCAACGAGGCTAAAGTTCCAACGTTACGCTTTTGTTACGGGATCGGAAGTCATCCTGGGGAAGTGATATTTTTTGGGCGCGAAAGCTCGAAAATCGTTCATTTGGGTGATGAACCCTGTTCCGCTTTCTGGTTTGTTATAGGCTAGGTTGGAACATACAGTTCGAGTCCT
Source organism: Rubrobacteraceae bacterium (assembly GCA_050331175.1). Lineage (GTDB taxonomy): Bacteria > Actinomycetota > Rubrobacteria > Rubrobacterales > Rubrobacteraceae > SIRX01. Next base: position 33,594 of record JBHJHC010000106.1, read on the forward strand.
GCATAATGTAGGTTCTGGGACAGGAGTTCGTGTGGCTAACCTGAAGGTAAATCTATTTGGTGAGTTTCGGGTCTGGCGGGGAGAGGAGCTTATCAAGAGCAATGAGTGGGACCGGCAGAAGACCCGCTTGCTTCTGAAACTGCTACTTACCCGTCCCGGCTACACTTTTTCGCGGGACGAAATTATCGAGGCGCTGTGGCCCGGCGCGTCGCCGGAGGCCGCGGAGCGGAGTCTCCGGGTGACGGTCAGCCTCCTACGCCGGGCATTGGAACCGGATCTCGGACGCGGCTCCGACTCACGCTACGTGCTCCAAAGAAAGCCAGGTTACGCGTTCGATCGCCGGAAGGATTGCTGGGTAGACATCTGGGAGTTCGAAGAGCGACACAGTAAAGCGGAGGCGGCCCAGGAAGCCGGAAAACTTGATGAGGCCCAGGCCGAATACAGAGCTGCTCTCGGCCTGTTGCGGGGCGAGTTCCTGGCGGAGGAGCCCTATGAGGAGTGGGCAATGGAGGCTCGCCAGGAGTTTCGGAAGCGCTACCTCGCCGTTCTCTCGGGTTTGTCGGATTGCCTGGCGCGCGAAGGCCACTACACCGAAGCCATAGAGACTTGTGAGCAGGCATTGTTGATAGACGGATACGGTGAGGAACTCCATCGGCGGACCATGCTCTATCACTATTGCTCTGGAGACCAGGCTCGCGCCCTGCGCGCCTACCGGAGCTACGCTACAACTCTGGAAGAAGAGCTTGGCGCCCGACCTTCGTCGGAGTTGACCCGTCTACGGGAGAAGATAGAAGCCCGCGACGTACCGGGGGTGGACGAGCTCCGCCGCTATCCCAAACCTCGCCAGCCTCTGAAGCTGCCTTACTCCTTGAGTCGCACCCAATTCGCCGGCCGCGACGAGGAGTATGCGTGGCTCGTCGAGCGGTTGAGAGAGGTGCAGGAAGGCCAGGGAGGCGCGGTTGCTGTGGAGGGAGAAGCGGGGGTGGGCAAAACCCGTCTCGTGGAGGAGTTTCTGGGGTATGCTCGTACGCAAGGGGTTTTGGTTCTCTCGGGGCGCTGCTACGAGCGAGAGTTGGGTCCTCCCCTGGAACCGGTTATGGATGCCCTGGCTCCAGCATCAGACCTCGTCGAGATGCTGCCAGGGCTGTCCGATCGGCGCGAAGAACTGGGTTACGTGCGGTCGGGTAGAGCCTACGATGCAAGCAGCGTCTACCATGCACTTGCCAGGGAGTGCATCCGGCTCGCTCACGATGGTGACGGGAAGGGTCTGATCCTCTTTGTGGACGACGTGCAGTGGGCAGACCATGCGACGCTGGACCTCCTGTCTTACCTGGCAAAGCGCATACACGAAGAGAAAATACTGTTGGTCTTCGCCTATCGCCGAGAGCATACTCCCGAGCTTTCGGGATGGCTGGAGCGGTTAGCCTACCGCCGGGTGATGAGGACCCAGAGCCTGAGTCGCCTTTCGCCGGGCGATCTCGGCAAGATCCTGGCCCGCATGTCGTCCCGGACTTTTGGCGACTTGCCTTCGTTAACGGCTTTCCTCTATCGGGAATCGGAGGGAAACCCCTTCTACGCGGTAGAGTACCTGCGCTGGTTGATCGAGGCCGGCACCATCGAGATAGATTCCCGGCGGCGTATCTCCAGTTTGAAGGGTGAAACGCTGCAGGAGAACGTACTGCCTTCAGGGGTGCGCTCCCTAATACGGGCCCGCTTTAACGCTTGGTGTGAGTTGTGGAGATTACCATCCCAGCAAGTCGGCGAAGGAAAGTCGAGGACGACCGAGTTGTCCGTTGAGCCAGATACAGAAGTTGTGCAACGCTACCCTCGCTGCCAAACGCGCCCTCACACCGT
>JBHJHC010000107.1:0-24085 GCA_050331175.1 Rubrobacteraceae bacterium
GGGAGCTGGCCGGGGGAGCGGGGGGCGCCGTCGCGGTGGAGGGAGAGGCCGGGGTGGGCAAAACGCGCCTGTCCGAGGAGTTCCTTGGGTACGCCCGCTCACGTGGGACGTTGGTGCTCTCCGGACGCTGCTACGAGCGAGAGCTAAGCATCCCGCTGGAACCTGTGTTGGATGCCCTGGAAGCGTTGCCGAATATGGGTGCCGCGCTTACCCAGCTCTCCGATTCCGAGATGCTCCGCCGACGAGAAACTGAACCAGCAGGTAGCGCCCGCGTCTTCCGGATGCTAACCAGGGGGCTGGTGCGCGAGTCTCAGAGTAATGACCATGAGGGTTTGATCCTCTTTATAGACGATGTGCAGTGGGCGGACAATGCGACCCTAGACTTCCTCTCTTATCTGGTCAGGCGCGTGCTTAACGAACGTATATTGCTCGTCTTCACCTATCGCCGGGAGGATGCTCCAGAACTCTCGGGATGGCTCAACCGCCTCACCGGGCGGCGAGCCCTGACTACCCTGAACCTCGACCGCCTGTCCCCGGAAGACATCACCCAGATGCTCGGCCGCATGTCGTCCCCCAGCTTCGACCAGCTACCAAGGCTGGCGGACTTTTTACACCGGGAGTCCGAGGGTAACGCATTCTACGCTGTAGAGTATCTACGCTGGCTCATAGAGGCCGGGATAGTAGAGGTCGACGCCCGACGGCGCATCTCAGGGCTGGAGAGCGGGCTGTTACGCGAGGGGATATTGCCATCCGGCGTGCGTTCACTGCTCGAAGCCTGGCTTACCGAGGTAGGCGAGGAGGCTAGAGGCATTCTGGAGCTGGCGGCTGTGGTAGGGCGCAATTTCGACCTGGGACTCCTTTGCAGAGCCACCGCCCGCGGCGAAGCCGAGACCTTCAGCCTCATCAGACCCCTGATGGCCTCCGGGCTCGTGGTCGAGACACCTGAAGAAGCGTACTACTTCTCCCACGACAAGCTCCGCCAGACGCTCTACGAAGGCCTCGAAAGCCCTCGACGCCGCGAGTTGCATCTGCAGGTAGCGAAAGCCCTGGAAGATGTAGACGATAGAGAGCCCGCCGAGCTGGCCCACCATTACCTGAGGGCCAGGGCATGGCGCCCGGCTCTGGAAAACCTTGTGTTGGCCGCTCAAAGAGCGGAGAAGAGATACGCCTGGGATGCCGCTTTGAAGAGCTACACCAAGGCCTTGGAGGTCACCGAGAAGCTGTCCGGCACCGACGAGAGGCGATTCGAGCTGCTTGGGGCGCAGGAAAAGCTACTGGAAAAGATGGATCGCAGGCAAGAACGGAAACAGGCGGTCAAAGGGATGTTGAGGATAGCAAAGCAACTCGGGGACCAAGCACGCATCGCGGACGTCCACATCCGGCGCGTGGGGACTCTTGCAGCGCTCTCGGATTCCGAAGGCGCGGAGGAGGTCGGACGGGCGGCGGTGACTATCTTTCGGGAACTCGGAGACATGGCAGGAGAGGCACGTGGGCACCGAGAAATAAGTTACGTTCGCTGGATGCGCCGGGATTACGCTGGCGCCTTGCGGGCTACTTTCGAGGCGCTCAGGTTGCACCGAGAGCTGGGCGACCGTTCCGGTGAGGCAGGCGATGTCTGGACTGTAGCCCAGGTCTATCGCGGTATGGGGGATCTGGAAGCCTCCTTGGAGTGGGCCGAGGAATCCGCCCGGATCTACGAGGAGCTAGGAGACGAGTTCAGCTACTCTATGAAGGTAGAGGCTATGAGGTTTATCCACCGCGAGCGGGGGGATCTGGATACGGCCCTCTCTTTCGGCCTCGAAGCCCTGCAAATAAACGAGGAACTCGGGGTCAGGGATACGAACATCGTCCAGCACAGTGAGTGCGGGACGCTGTACCTGCAGTTGGGAAAACCGCAAGAGGCTCTCGTACACTTCCGGAAGGCCGCCCGCCTTAGCAGGGAGATGGGCTTTACCCGTCACGAGGGACACGCGCTGGCGAGCACTGGAATCTCGCTGGAGCGGCTAGGAGATGCCCCGGGGGCGACAGCGGCTTACCAACGGGCGATCGAGTTGTTGGAGATAGTCTACGATGAGTCTGAAATAGAAGAAGACCTGCGCGCGAAGGCGAACACCCTGGCGCTCCTCGGCAGCGTCTTCCATCACTCGCTAGAGCGCTTCGAGGAAGCCCTAGACGCCTATGAAGCCGCCGTCAGCGTATACCGCACGACGGGCAACGTTCCCCGTTTGCGGGAGCTCTTGTTGGACCTCTCCGGCCTGCGGTGGCGAATGGGAGACCTCGAAGGCTCTGCCCGCGGCTACGAAGAAGTTCTGGGCCTGGCGCGAAGATCTGAGGATAGTGCCCAGGAAGCTGCGGCCCTCGCGAGCCTGACCGTAGTCTACCGAGACCTCGGCCGGCGCGAGGACTCGCTTAGAAGCGGCCGTGCGGCGCTCAAGCTACTGCGAGGCCTGGACGACTTGCAGGCCGAAGCCTACGTGCTGACTAGCATGGCCGATAGTCACGTCGAGCTGGGTCACTACCCGAGCGCTCTTTCTTGTCTCAGGCGTTCGGTGCTCCTGCGACGGAAGATCGGTGACACGGAGGGAGAAGCCGGGGCTCTCCGTGACCTGGCCGATATCTATGAAAGACTTGGAGATGCAGACCGCGCCCGGATCTCCTTGGACAAGGCCGCACGGAAGCGAGAAACTCAACAAGGCGTTATGGCAGAAGGGAGAAACTAGATGCCCCGATACATGTTGGAGCGGGTAGTGGGAGAGCTATCCGAGGAGCAGATGAAGGCTGCATTCGCCAAAGAACAAGAAGTCCAGCAACAGATGCCAGATGTTCGGTGGGTCCGCTCTTATTACTCGGCGGAGGAGGGTAAACTCTACTGTGAATACGAAGCTGCAAAACTGCAGAGCGTCCTACAACTCAACCGGAGTGTTGGAGTACCGGTAGATCGCGCCACAGTGGTGCGTAAACTGGAACCCTCCATGTTCCGGTAGCTACTTCTGATAGTGCCCGTTATCACTCCTAGATTTGCCCTGGACTTCTTACAATGTGCTTCACCGGTAGGCAGGTTGTACGCGGCAGCGGTGCCGAGACTGGTGCCGTTTTCATAGTTCTATAGGACCTGCCTTCTGACCTCCTCATAGTTTTGCGTGGACTTGCCAGATCCCAAAGCCAACCAGCCTGGAAGGAATAGAGCGCAGCAAGGGAAGTCTCAGCAGTAGCCGCAACAGTAGCGGTGGTGTGAAAGGTCTGCCCGAGTCGAGTGCGAGAACCAGAACCCGCCGCTGCACCTGGGCCTGAAACTCCTGTATGAGCTGGGTCGGTAGCACGCGGCGGCGCTGCACCTTCGTGCGTAGACAGTCCCGATGGACCTCCATCTTCATTGCCTGAGATAGGGCCTTCCACACCTCTCTTGGCTCCATCTCCACCCCAGTCGGCTCGTCGCCGCCCATCGCTGGTGCGCTCTGCTCGAAGGGCAGCATCGGTTGTTGTGGCTCCAGACTCAGCTCCCGAATAGGTTCCCGAGGTGTCTCGTGCCTCATCATCGGCGTCCTCCAAATTTGAGTGTGGAAGGGACGCTACCACCGAAAGTAGCCGCTCCAGAGAGTCCACCGACAGCCGGAATCGGGAGGGCGGAGCCGGAGGTATCTCTGCGAGGTCTGTCGCCGACAGGGTGACGCATCTCTTGACCCCCGGATCGAGCCACACTATGGCTACTCGCCCGAGGTGCTGTTTGGTGGTGAAGCCCACCAGGGACAGCTTCTTGCCGTAGAGTGGATGAGCCGGATCGGTGATCTCGACCGTGCCCACGGCAAGATCACCGACGAAAACGGTCCTACTTACAAGTGTATTCTGTTTGGATGATCTTCAATATTCAGCGCCGGATGGCGGACTTCCACCTCGCCGAGGCCGAAAGCTGGCCGGAGCTCGCCCAAGTCCACGACCGCTTCGTAGAGGATTACAACGCCCAGAGCCACTTCGCCCACCGAGAACGCAACGACGGCCGCCGACACCGAGCGCGCGGTCAACGAAACCGTCGAAGCCTTTGGCCCGATAGACGTCGTCATCTGCTGCGTCGGGCTGTGGGACTACTTCACCCCGCTGGACGACATCCCGGAAGACCGCCTCGACGCGGCCTTCGACGAGATCTTCAGCGTTAACGTGAAAAGCAACCTGATAACTATCAAAGCTGCGCTGCCGCACCTGTTGCAGACGGAGGGCAATGTCGTGCTCACCGTCTCGAACTCCGGCTTCTACGCGGCCGGCGGCAGTCCCCTTTACACAGCGACGAAGTTTGCTACCCGCGGCCTGATCATACAGATGGCTTACGAGCTCGCGCCTAAGGTGCGCGTCAACGGGGTCGCGCCGGGTGGCACGGTTACCCAGCTCCGGGGGCTCGACGCGCTCGACCAGCGTGAGATTTCGGTCAACGAGGTCCCCGACATCGAGCAGCTAATGCGCACGACGAACCCGCTGCAGATTCTCGCCACCCCGGAAGATCACGCGTGGGCATACACATACCTTGCCTCGCAGCGGGCGGCGGCGGTGACGGGCACGATTATCAACTCCGACGGCGGACTCGGGTCCCGCGGCGTAACGAAGATGGCCAGACTGCTCGACCTCCAAGTCCATGGCTCCACAGGACCGGAGGGCTGAACGCGATGGCTCATTTCGATGGATGAATTTGTCTCGCTCTAGTGGACCCCCGAAGGTGTGAGGTCGAAGGTTCCGCGAAAGGAGTTCACACGCTGGGGCGGGCCGGATTCGGCTACACCCAGGAGTCCACAGCCGAATCGGTTCTACTGAGCCCGTCCTGGTCGGGGGAACTCACCAGAGAACTACTGCACGACTTTGGCGGAGATAGTAAACCTCCATAATCGCACGTATAGCTACAGTAGAAGCCAAACCACAACTCTTGAGGCATTGATAAGAGAGCGCGCGGAAGGTGAAGAAAAGTGGCTGAGTTAAAGCAGAGGACGCTCGATGAGGTAAAGACTCTTAGTAAGGAAGAGGCCGTGGAGATCATGCGTCAGGCCGGTATCGTGGGGGCCGGGGGTGGTGGTTTCCCAACCTACTTCAAGTACAAAAATCCCCAGCCGCGCCTGATCATCAACTGCACCGAGTCAGAACCCGGCTACTGGGCCGACAAGATGGTCCACCGGGAGTACTTCGACGAGTTCCTCGAACTATACGAGGCCATGAAGGAGATCTTCGGCATCGAGCAGGTCATCATGGGCATCCATTTCAAGGATGAGGAGTGGTTCTCCCGCTATGACGAGCACGCCAACGGCCTCTATGAGGTCATCCACGTTCCGGACAAGTACTCGATGGGGGAGGAGAAGACGCTCATCAAGAACATGTTCTACGAGGACAAAGAGAAGTGGGTGCCGCGCCGGGTCGAGCTGGAAGGCGGCGACAAGCGCCCCGGTCTCCCGCTCGACGCCGGGCACGTCGTTAACAACTCCGAGTCGCTCTTGAACATCTACAACGCGCTCTTTTTGGGCAAGCCGGTGACCACTAAATACCTGCAAGTCTTCGGCCCCGACCTGGAGTTGAAGCTCTACGAGGCCCCGCTGGGTTCCTCGGCGACTGAACTGCTGGAGCTCTCAGGCGTGGACGTAGAAGCCGAGGCCGGCGAGCTCTCCGTGATAGACGGCGGACCATACCTCAACGAGATGGGTGTAGAGTCACTTGGCGAGGGTGATGCTTACGTGCGGCGCACGACCAACGGCTTTCTCGTAATCCCAAAAGGCGTAGCCTCCAAAGAGTATGCCGAGATAAAGACCAAGCTTCCTGAGGAGGGTTTCGTTTCGCTCGTCGGCAAGGTCGGCGGGGTAAATCTGCCACTTGGGGGGCGCTTCCTCAAGCCAGCAACCGCGCTGGTCTCCGACGGTGACGAAGTCGAGTACGGGCAGAAGATCGGGGAGCCTGTAGACGAAGGCTTCTCCATCGGGGTGTGGGCGAGCTCTGGGGGAACTATAGAGTCCATCGAAGAAGATGTAGTCACCATCGCCGGCGGCGAGGACTTTAAAGAGTCCGCGAAGGCCGAAGCGGAGGCCGAAGCGAGCAGGTAGAAAGCCGTTCGGCCGCAATGGGGTGGGACGATGGCGGGGCCCGTCGCTTGCAGACGTCGAGACCTGTAGGGCTCTGTGGAGGCGGCGTAAACGACGGCGGCCCGATAGAGGCCGAGGAGATCCCATCTCATGGGCATCTGTACTCACTTTCGCTTTGGTTGCCGCCGCTGGCGACGGTGATCCTGAAGCGTTCGGGTTAAAGAGAAGTACGTTTAGCTGCTGTTCGGCCCGACCGTTCCGAAGACCGTCTGGGAGATTCTGTCTGCGTGCTCATCAGCATATTGCTCCGTCAGCACGTCTTTTCCGAGGACCTCCCCGCTGAGCGCCGAGAGAGCGAAGGGTGTGGTGCCCGCCATCAAAAAGAACATGAAAAAGGATTTTTCGTCGAACTGCGTTAGCAGGCCGCGACTCCGCAGGCGAGCGTAGAGTTCCATTATGGCTTCCTTCAATGGCGCCATGCGCCCGAGCATGTACTCTAGGCGCTCACCACCTTCGGCCCCCTCGTGTACGAGCAGGCGTACCAGTTCGGGGTGTCGGGCCGCTACCCGCATCAAAGAACGCAAGAGATAGGCCGCTGCGACCCCCGGGTCCGGCTCCCGCGCCGCCTCAGCCACGACCGGCTGCATGGCGTCAACGTACTCGGTGTCCGTAGCGTCAAACACCGCGCGCCACACACCCTCCTTCGAGCGGAAGTGATGACGAATGAGGTTGTGGGACACCCCCGCCTCCTCCGCAATGTTTCTTAGGCTAACCGCCTCAAAGCCGCGACGGGCAAAAAGTGTCAGCGCCGCTTCTAGGATCATCCGCCGCGTCCGCTCCGCCTCCTCCTCACTACGACGGCCCCGGCCCCTCTCAACCTTTGTCTGTACCTCCCGCTCTGACTCTGCAGACTCCATATTACCTTCCTCTTTTTGCTTCCTTGACTTTTTATAGTCCGATTGTACAATACATTCATTGGTTGTACGATTGGACAATATAGAGAGGAGAGACCATTGATTTGATTGCAGAGGAACAGCAGAAGTGGAAGCCGATGGGAGGTAGACATGAGCCAGAGAAGCATCAACAGTAAAGGACAGCTAGGAAAAAGCCACCTAGAGATAGATACGAGCCTCGGACACTGGATCCTCCAGCTCCTGGGTGTGGTCGCTTTCGGAGTTATCTCAGTGCTACTGACAGTAGAGATATACTTGGGAGCCATTGGCTTCGGCCTGGTCTGGTTGTTGCCGGTACTCGCCGTTCTTGCGTACCTGGCAGCAGACTTGCTCTCGGGTTTTGTTCATTTCCTGGCGGACAACTTCGGCTCCAGAGAGACCCCCATCATCGGTCCCTACTTTATAGGACCTTTTAGGGATCACCATACAGATCCCAAAGGCATCCTGCGTCATGGCTTTATCGAGACCAACGGCAACAACAGCCTAGTGAGTGTCCCCTTCATGCTCGTGGTATTGCTCGCCGCCCCTGTAGCCACCAGCGTGTGGGGATATCTCTTTGGGGCTTTCTTCCTCTTCACCTGCCTGGCGGTGTTTCTCACCAACCAGTTTCATAAGTGGGCTCATGTAGAGGTACCGGAAGCACCGCCGAAAGCTGTGGCGTGGTTGCAGAGGCGCGGGGTAGTCCTCTCCAAAGAGCATCATGACGTACACCACGAAAGCCCCTATGACACCTACTACTGCATCACGGTCGGGGTGTGGAACCCATTGCTAGACAGGACCAACTTCTTTGAAAGAGCGGAGAGGTTGATAAGGCGCGTAGTCCCTGGCACGGATGATCGGCTCAGGTCTCAGACGGAGAAGCTTGGCGGCTGAACAAACCACCAGACCGCGAGAGGAGGAAGCTAGTGAACGAAGATCAGAAGGTAGAGAAGGCCGTCCGCGCTTACGTCGCGGTGATGATGTTGGTGTCGGCGTGGATGAAGATCCGGGACTGGGAGAACCCGGTGAAGTACTTCCGGCGCTACCCCTACCCCACGTGGTTCCAGCAGATCGTTCCGGAAGTCGAGCTGCTCACCGCCGCTGGAATGCTCGGCAGCGTCTTCCGCCCGGTTTTAGCAGTAGCTACTGGTGTGCTGCTCATTCCACTTCTGGTCGGGGCTGTATTCTCACATCTGGTATTTGGCCGAGCCTTTCCACCGGCGGGTAAAGAGCCGGAACCTTTGGGTTGGACTATACCCTCCCTGAGTACGCTCATAATAGTTATCATCGTAACCATCCGACGACTGCGGGAGCTGGTGCGAGCGTCTTCCTGATCAGCGCAACCATGTGTGGGGGCGGCGGCAACCATTGGGCGCAGTAGCAACCAACAGCCGTAGATCACCATCAAACTTACCTGGTCGTCCCGGGCTGACTCGAAGCCTGTAGTTGACAGTGTAGTTGACAAAGGAGGTAGTTGTGGCAGTTCCCAAGTTCGAGCGTCCTGAAAACAGAGGCGAATACCTATACCAATATTGGCGGGTGGCGGGACGGATCTTGAGGAGTGCCGGGCTCTTTGTCGGTGTGACGATAGCCAACTGGACGGTCGCGGAGTTGGAGAAGCGACGGTTCAAGCGCAAGCTGGCCCGTGGAGAGAAGATTTGGATAGACGATATCCCAAAGCCTCCAGGGGCTGAGACGCAGCAGATAGAGGGATTGCGGCACGTCGAGGCGGATATGACCCCAAGATCGGAGCTTCCGAAGCGTAAGTCCCGCTTCCTCAAGGCCAAATCTTACCCGGAGCCCGACTATCCTTTTGCGTATCGCGAACCGCCTACGTCGGGCATGGTTATCACCGGACTGGGCGAGACGGAGAAGCGCAGGCCTCATTCCCTCTTCTTCGGGCTAGAATACCCCTGGGGTGGGTTGTTTCAGGTGTTTTTCATCCTGGGTGTGCCGTGGAGCGTCAAGAAAACGGTGTTGAGGATCTTCTGGGAAGACTGGCGGCGCGTCGGCGCGGTCGCGAGAGAGCGGCAGCCCGTGACAGATCCGGTGGAGATGAGCGAGAAGATCAAAGCTACTGCAAAAGAGTGCGGCGCGGCGCTGGTCGGGATCACCGAGCCCACCGACGAGATGTTCTTCGAAGAGTTCGATCAGTCTTACAAGTACGCCATCTCGGTAGCTGTGCCCATGGACCGGGAGGAGATGAGTTACACCCCTAGCGAGCGCTCTCATCTGGAAGTCTTCCGCATCTACCGCGAGGTGGGCCAGGTGGCGATCAACCTCGCCGCGCAAATCCGCGCTCTGGGTTACCCTGCCAGGGCTTGCACCAACATCGTGCCCGACGCTGAGGAGGTCTTGCACATACCCGTTGCAGTGAAGGCTGGTCTGGGAGAGCTTGGCAAGCACAACTCGATGATCACCAAAGACCACGGCGCCAACGTGCGTCTGGCGACCGTCCTCACCGACCTGCCTCTAGTGCCGGACGAGCCTATAGACATAGGGGTCAACGACTTCTGTATGTCGTGCCAGATCTGCACGACCAACTGCCCGCCGCAGGCTATCTTCGAGGAAAAGCAGATGGTCCGGGGTGAGGAGCGCTGGTTCGTCAACTTCGACCGATGCGTCCCCTACTTTTCAAGCAACGAGACCTGCGGCATCTGCATCGAGGTGTGTCCCTGGAGCGAGCCGGGTCGCGGGGAGGTGCTCATGAACAAGATGCTCGCCCGGCGCGAGAAGAAGGATGCCTCATGAGGCCTCCTTGGCAGAGTTGAGTTGGAACAAGGTCAGGGACCCTGCCAGATCCGAAATAGTGTCGGCGTCGTGCAGACGAGGTCCAAGAGCGCAACCGGCAAAGCGGAAAACGGGGGCTTTTCGCACTGTCTACTTTCAACCTCAGAGACATCGAACTGTAGTCGAAAGCTGTATGAGAACCCGTGCGAAAAACAGCGTATGGAAATCCCTATATTCCGACGACTTTACGGATGGCTGATCTACTGCATTTTCAAGCCGATCAGGAGCCAACCACTGGTCAGTCACCAACCCGTTATCTGACCCCCTAAAAAAGGCATCAGACACTCGTTAGCCAAAGACACCGGCACCGACAGCACCAGACTTTGATTTCTTCTCTTCTATAAGGCAATCTTGCCGGCTTTTGGTTGGAGCGATGCGAATCCGATCTGCCAGTGGCTATAAGCGACCTGTACGCGCAAACGGCATTCCCAAGCCAACTTCTCGGAGAAGCTGGATGCCATCAGAAGGATGAGATCGTTGCAGTCTATATCCTGATCATCGTCTGAAGAACTACCAGGAACATTTGATCGCGGCAGCTCTACTAGATGACGATGGAAGTCTACCGGCGTTGTTGAAGGACGCTTCACAAGAGCACTCGGTGGTATAGACGGTGGTATGAGAATGGTGGCCGACGGAAGCTAGCAGGCTAAAATATCCGCATTTGCAGGACTTCCAGGAGCGCGCTCGGCAGGACTCGAACCTGCGACCTTCTGATTCGTAGCAAGCGTTTCCGTGCTTTAGTGGACCCTGCTGGGTCCCATTTGGCCCCTGTTTACAGGCTTTGCGTTACGGTGCGCCGTTGATAGATACGTATAAATCCCCGTGTATCCGCACCCATAAGTGGTAGCGTAAGTGGTAGACGGGAGCTCCCAGTTCGGTTCGTACTACGCCTGACTCTGAATCACTTAGTCCTGGTTCGAATCCAGGTCCGGCAGCTCCCCAACAGCCCCGTTTTGCGGGGCTGTTAGGCGCCCGCCGGGACGTTAGCGCCCAACGGTAGTTTTCGGTACATTAGAAGCTACGAAAGCTCTACTACGCAATCAAGCCGGGAAGGATGGTACCGGCACTCACCCTCTCGCTTCACCCACGCCTTTCTCGCGGCCATTCGCGCCGGGGGCCCGGGCGTCGAAACCGCCGTCCACGGGCAGCCTCCCGGCATTCAAGCTCGGGCGGGGACCCTCGGGCAACTGACGGTGGCCGAGCCGCAGGCTCTAAGCCTCGGGGAACCCGGGAGATGACGCTCTGTCAAGCCCATCGATGAACGAGCGTACCAATTTGCGGAAGCTCTCGTCCACATCCACGTCCATACCGAATCCTCCACCCTCCTCTAGCGTGGCGAAGCCGTGGGCTATGCTTCTCAGGCCCCTCGCCGCGTGGATGGCCTCGTCGCTACCAACTCCGCAAGAGTCGAGAACGGCCAACACCGGCTCTAGCGCCTCCGCCTCGGCCGCTCCCAGCTCCGGGTCGCCCGGAGCGTAGAGCCGGTAGGACCTGACGGTTGCCGCGTAGAGTCCCGGCCTCTGTTTGACGAAGCGGCGGTAGGCTTCCGCGAGCGCAAAGAGTCCTTCCTCGTCCGCCTTGCCAGCAACTGCGCGAGAGAGGCTCCATTCCAGGTCACGTAGGCCCAAGAGGGCCAGCTCGCGCTTCAGATCCCCAACTCCGCCGACGTGGTTGTAGAGTGAGGGCTTGCGGACGCCGAGGCGTTCGGCCAGGCGGGCGAGCGACAGCTCTCCACCCGATCCCTCTTCATCGGCCAGAATGGCGGCAGCATTCACTACCGTCGACCTGTTCAGCCCCGCCCTAGGAGACATGCCCGGGGCCGATGAAGCCGCAACAGGGTTCTGAGATAAGCGTCTTTGGTTTCATACCCGCTCCATGTGCGTATCCTGGAACTCGCCCTCGTATTTCAGACCATACCCTATCGCCCGGTCCATGCCGATGTGGGCGAACCAAACCAGGGAGACCGCAACAGCGGGCGGTGTTCCCGCTACTAGACCAAAGGTCCCCAGGGCAGCGGGCAGCGGATAGGAGTGGATGGCGTTGTAGAGCGCCGCACCGACCCTCGGCCCCGCCAGGTACCCCAGCATCGACGCATCGGGCGCCAACAGCAGCAAGGCGAACAGCCACCAGCTCTCCCCACTGAGCCAGTACAGCGCCCCGCTCGCAGCCAGCATCGTCGCCCCCTCGGTCCTCAGCAACACCGCCGGGCGGACCAGGAAGGATCCCGAATTTCCCGCCGCCTTTACCCTCCGCCGCTCCCGGTCCGCAGTCGTCTCCATCATCGTCTCCTCTCCGCAGGATCTCCGCCTACTCGATTAACTAACGCTGATAGTTATATACTAATAGCGTTAGTTTCGCAAGTGCGGGCGGCGGATTTTCTCGATGGGTCGTATTCTGGATTCGATTGCTCGGGGTGAAGCGTCGATGCTACCTGGCCACGTAACCGGAGTAATCCCAGTAAGACTCGCGCAGCGCTCTAGCACGGGAGCTTCCGGCGATTCGATCGTAGAACAGAACAGTAGCCGAACCGATAGCCCGAACGCTAGCGTGCACCACTTTCAACAGCATTACCCGGACGCTTTCCGTACGCGCTTGGTAACGGTGCAGTGAAGAGTAGAATATTTAGGTGGGCTGGAGAACAGAGTATATGCAGAGGAGCAGATAACAGAGTCCAATCGTGGGGGATAGATCGGTGGACGATTCCAAAGAGCAGCGAGGGGACCGGCCGGCTCCGGTAGACGACTTCCCGGATCCCGATGATCTGGCACTTTTTCCACGCCTCTCGGGAAGCCAGCTACAAAAAGTGGCCGCCAGGGCCGGGCGGCGCGAGTTGGGAACCGGCGACCTGCTTTTCGACCAGGGCCAGCGAGATGCGCCTTTCTACGTGGTTGAGGAGGGCTCCGTAGACTTCTACGACACGCGTCCGGGTGACGAGCGCTACTTCGCCAAGTGCAAGGCCGGTACGTTCGTGGGCGACACCGCGATCTTCACCGGCGAGCCGACCGTAGCCTCTTGCGTTGCCGCTGAGCCCTGCCGGGTATTGATGATGAGCCGGGAGGAACTCCGGCGGCTAGTGGCCGAGCACCCGGATGTGGGGGATCTTATCCTCCAGACTATGACGGCCCGCAGGGAGTGGCTCGAGGGGTACGGCTACGGGCAGGTACGGCTTATTGGATCCCGATTCTCCCGGGAGGCTTTCGAGCTCAGGAACTTCCTCTCGCGCAACCGCATCCCCAACCGCTGGCACGACATCGAAAACGATGAAGAGAGCCAGGTATTGCTAGAGGGCCTCGGCGTTCGTCCGGAGGAAACGCCGGTCTTGGTGCGTACCCAGGGAGTGATGCGCCATCCCACCCTAACCGACGTCGCCCACGAGTTGGGCCTGCGGGCAACAGTAGAGCCGGAACCCTACGACCTCGTGGTTTTGGGCGCCGGACCGGCCGGGCTCGCGGCCTCAGTCTACGCCGCTTCCGAGGGCCTGAACACCCTGGCCCTGGATGCCTACGCTCCAGGAGGCCAGGCGGGCACCTCTTCGAGGATCGAAAACTACCTTGGCTTCCCGACCGGGCTCTCCGGCGACGAGCTCGCCGAGCGGGCCACGCTGCAAGCTCGCAAGTTTGGCGCCGTCCTTTCAAGCTTGCACGGGTTCCGGAACCTGGAGGCTGCCGGCGGTGACGAAGATGGCCCGAACGAGCAACTCAAGACGTTAGAGCTCGAAGATGGCCAGACGCTCCGGGCCCGGGCAGTAATTATTGCTACCGGTGCGGAGTACCGCAGGCTGCCGGCGGAGGGCGCGGAGGACTTCGAAGGTTCCGGCGTCTACTATGCCGCTACCTATGCTGAGGCTCTCCAGTGCGCCGGAGACGAAGTCGTCGTGGTCGGCGGCGGGAACTCCGCCGGCCAGGCGGCCCTCAACCTCGCCCGGCACGCCAGGCGGGTGTACCTCGTAGTCCGACGGGACTCGCTCGTCGAGACCATGAGCCGCTACCTCACGGATCGTATCGAGCGTAACGCGGATATAGAGCTCGTAACCAATAGCGAGCTAAGCGCCTTTCACGGGGAGGACGGCCGGATGAGCGCCGTGACCACCGTGGATAGCCGCGACGGCACCGAACGCACACTGGAGCCCCGGGCGGTCTTCGCGATGATCGGGGCCGTTCCGCGAACCGAGACGCTCAAAGGCGTCGTAGGGCTCGACGAGCGCGGATTCGTGGTGACCGGAGAGGATGCCAGCCGCCACCCGGACTTCGGGCGCCACTGGACCGACGTTCGCCAACCCTACCTGCTGGAGACTACCCGGCCGGGCGTATTCGCCGCCGGAGACGCGCGGAGCGGCTCGACGAAGCGGGTCGCCTCGGCTGTTGGCGAGGGATCCATGGTGGTCACCTACGTCCATCGAGTTCTCGCCTCAAGTCTCTAGGCTTCCCGTCACGCACGAACTCGGGGTCGGATCCGCACCTCCAGGCTGGTGTTGAAGTGTTTCTTCGCCGCTACAGCAATAGGTTCTCGGCCTGAATGGTCGAACGGTTTCCGGTCGCGCTGGTGCTTTCGGCGACGATCCTAGACGAGGTGTTGCAAGGTCTCGGCGCTTTTCGGGCGGTTCTCTTGCGAAATCGGAGGATTGAGCCCAGACCCGGCCCGGGGTTGGAGAACCCTTGCGCCAGCACGAGGATCAGCGCAATCTCTGCGGTCGTAAACAAGTAGCCGTCACCCAGCAGCGGCGGGAGAACTCCGTCGCCTAACGTACCCTATATATTTGACTAAAGCAATAATATAGTAGACAATAGCAAGAGATGTAGGAGGTAGATGCTGGAGGCGGCACCCGTGTCCGAGGGCGAGTTGGACAGGAGAATCAACTCGGTGAGGCGGTTCAACCGCTTTTTTACCCGCAGGATCGGGGTGTTGCGGGAAGGTCTGCTCCACACGGCCTACTCTTTGGCCGAGGCCCGCATATTGTTCGAGGTCGCCAGCGGCAACGAGGTGGCTGCCACGGATCTTTCGCGGGAATTGGGCCTGGATCCCGGTTACCTCAGCCGGATACTGGCCGGGCTGGAGCGGCGGGATCTCATCGAGAGGGTGCCCTCCCAAACGGACGCCCGCCGGAGGTTGCTCTCGCTAACCTCCGAAGGTAGGAACGCGTACTCCCTGCTAGACGGGCGCTCGCGCGAGGAGGTAGGCGAGATGCTCGGCGGGCTTACCGGCGAGGAGCAGCGGCGTCTACTCGATGCCATGCAGACCATCGAAGGGCTTCTGGACACAAGCTTCAAGTTCTCCGAAGCCTTTTTCCTGCGGACCCACGAACCCGGAGACATGGGTTGGGTCGTCCACCGACACGGCGTCCTTTACGACCAGGAGTACGGATGGGACGAGCGGTTCGAGGCGCTGGTGTCGCAGGTCGTCGCCGACTTCATCAACGACCACGATCCAAAGAAAGAACGCTGCTGGATCGCCGAGATGAACAGGGAGCGGGTTGGGTCCGTTTTCCTGGTAAACGCTGGAGACGGCATAGCAAAGCTCCGGCTCCTTCTGGTCGAACCAAAAGCCCGCGGCCTGGGCCTGGGCACACATCTCGTGGAGGAGTGCATCCGTTTCGCCCGGAGCCGCGGCTACAAAAAGATCACCCTCTGGACCAACAACGTGCTCGACGCCGCCCGGCACATCTACGAGGAGCAGGGTTTCGAGCTCGTGATGGAGGAAGAGCACCACAGCTTCGGCAAAGACCTCGTCGGCCAGGACTGGGAACTCACACTTTGACCCGCCCCCGGTCACACTCACCCGGACCCGATCGCTCAGCCGGCGCAAGGGGAGTAGGGGTTTCGACGTGAGATCCGCCAGGCCGGCCGGGTCCGGAGACTTCGTAGCCCTTATGATGGAACCCGCTCCCGGCACAGGCTCGGGAAAACGTGGTTGAAACGGTCGGTGACCCCGTTTGGTTCTACTTCCAACGGCACCCGCCCGGAGATCTCCAGCCCGGAGCCTTGCAGGCCGACGACCTTATCTCGGTTGTTCGTCAGCAGGCGTATCCGGCCCAGGCCGAGGTCCCTGAGTATCAGGGCCCCGAGCCCGTGGTCTCCAGGATCCGGAGAACAGCCCGGTTCCTGGTTCGCCTCGAAGGTGTCGAGGCCCTCATCTTGAAGGTGGTAGGCCTTCAATTTGTTCAAAAGCCCTATGCCGCGAACTTCCTGCTGCACGTAGACGAGAACGCCTTCGCCCTCCTCGGCGATACGCTCCAGCGCAGCTTCCAGTTGCTCCCCGCAATCACACCGCAGGGAATAGAGGGCGTCACCCGTCAGGCAAGCGGAGTGAACCCGTACGAGCACGTCGTCCTTGCCCTCTGGCTCGCCCATAACGAGCGCCACGTGCCGGCAGCCAAGGGTGATCCGGTGCCCGAGATGGTAATGCCCGAGATGGACGGCGCGGTGGAAAAGGGGGCCATACCCTAATGGCCCAGGAGCGAGGCCCAGTTGGAGAGTAACGCCCGTCATATGGATGGTAGCTACTGGGAACACTTGCGCACGGCTGTCGGCTCAGCCGTGGCTCCTTACGGCTACACGCTCGCTACCTGGACCACGGGGGCTGTTCTGATGCAAGCTTACGGGCTACCTGCCACCGTGGACGCGCTCCTGTTCATGGGAGGAGCCGTTCTCGCTTTCGCGCTGGTGGGGATGGTGGCCTTTGGCGGCGTGACCACAGAGTTTGCGCACGCGCCGTCGCGGGCGCCCCTGTGGGGTAGTTTCCACTTCTTTTCCGTGGGGGGCGCCATAGGGACCACCGTCCTCGCTACCTACTTGTTTTCAGGCCATATCGGGTGGCTGCTGACGCCGTTTGCTTCTACAGCGACTTACCTGCTCATTCTGGGCGTGCAAGTGTCCGTCGGTCACGGGCGTGAACGGCGGCATCGGGCGTGATTCGGCTCCGGCAAGACCGGCGGGAGCCTGAGGCCCACGCCTACACCGACGGGGCGTCCATGGGCTACCGGGGCCCCGGGGGATACGGGGTCGTCGTAAGCTGGGACGGCGAGACCCGGGAGATCCGCGGCGGCGAGCAGGACACTACGAACCAGCGGATGGAGGTGACCGCCGCTTGCGTAGCCCTGGAGACAATCCGGCCCGGACATGTCGTGACCGTCTACTCCGACTCCTCATACCTCGTCAACTGCATGAGAAGGGGCTGGCACGAGACGTGGCGGGATAACGGGTGGCTCAACAACCTCGGGGAACCGGTGGCGAACAGGGATCTGTGGGAGAGGCTCTTGAAGGCGGCGGGGCGTCACCGGCAGGTGCACTGGAAGAAGGTCAAAGGACACCAAAAGGGCGAAGGCCCGCACAAGGCGGGGAACGATCGGGCCGACGAGCTCGCCGTGCTGGCGAAAAAGGAGGCCGGCCGCGACGGGAGAAGCGGTCCGGCATCTCCCCAGCGAGCGGGAGGCCGCCGTGACCTACAGTAGCCAGGCGGTCAAAGCCGTAGAGTGCTTGGGTCATACCGGTACTTCCCGCACGTTGCCCGTACGAGCGGGTTGCCGAGATACTGGGACGACCTCCAGTAGAGCCGGAGGAAAGGAGTGCCCGAGCCAGAGCAGGTCGCGTACCTGCCCCGGACGAACAGGATCGCTTGAAGTTGCCCATCCCACTCCCGGCCGGCTTCGTTGTCGAGGTGGGACAGGGCCAGGCTGAAATCTCCGTCCGGGGAGCCTGCCTCGGGCGGCACCTCGTGGTCCCGGTAGGTAAGACCGCTTTCTACCTCTCCGAACTCCTCCACATCGAAGCCCCAGATGATCCTGTACGGTTCGCCGGCGGGTGAGATCACCCGCAACACCGCTTCTTGGGGCGCGTCTCGCGTGTCGGGAGGCTCCCACGGAAACAGAAAACCGAGCGCGAGCGCGCCCACGACCATCACCACAGGCACCGTCAAGACCAGAACGAGCGGCCACAGCGGAACCGGTCGCCGCCCGATCACCGGATTACCACTCGCCGCCGTATCGCCTGCCGGGATGCTCCTCAAGTTGCCGCCCCACTGCCGGCAGATACCCGCGGATCTGCGTATCCTTGCCGGCCCCGAGCCCGTCATGGCTTCCGACGCTGGTAGTCTGGGTTTTCTCGTCAAGGCTCATAGCGCTCACCGGTAACCTGTTTCTCCTGGATAGCTCGAAAGCCTTCGGTTCGCGTGATCGTCGCGACGTCGATCGCACCTCCTACGCCCCGGACGCCAAGGGTCCACTTTTGGATGGTCGCGGTCGCCTTGATGAGAAAGATCGCCATATCCACGCAGTCTTGTAGCGGCAGGAACTGGTACGGAATAGAAACAGCGAGCGCACCCAGTACCTGGTCTCTGAAGCTCCTGGTACTGGCAGCGTTCAGATGTACGTGCTTTTTGACGAGGCCGTCCAAACTCGGGTCATAGCCATGAATGATCCGGCTGGCTATGTCCCCCTGGCCACCCCAGGTGATGCCGAAGTTCTCAGCAGCATTGAACTCTTTGGGGGCCGGTTCGGTGGGAACCGCTACCTGGAATACCCGCCCGTAAGCGGCGTCTCTGTCGAAACCCCCTACCAGAAAGACCATCGAATCCTTGGGAGCCGTGTTGGGGGACATGGTGGATCGCCACTGCCGCAGAAAGAAGTCTCCCAGTCTGGCCGCAAAGTCTTCCACGGACAGGCGCTCCGACCCTATCTCCCGCTCGAACTCCGGTATGTAGCTGTGAGCCGTTCGGGGTTGCGCTCCCCCTAGAGCCCCCACGCCATACGTGACGGCCCCGACGTAATCGTGACCCTCAACCTTGAGTAGTTTGGTGGCGTTGTCGTAGTACGCCGGGTGAGATGCGTTGGTGTCAGAGTGGTGCACCGTAAGGGTAACCCGACTGTCGACAGCCAGCACGATACCCTCCGGTCCTTTGAACGCTATACCTAACGACAACTATACTTCCCCCTCGCTCTTCTACCCGTTACTGCTATCGAGGACCCATCTCCTGCTCAATGGACGCCCGGCAACCCACAATTATGATTCCAAGCCGATCGTCACCGCAAGGTCTGCCCCTACTACTCCCGGCCCAACTGCTTGCTTTCGGATAAGGACTGGTTTATGTTACAAAATCCTTCATACCGCTTGACGGCCTGGAACATATGTGTATACTGCATATACAGGCAGTCAGCAACCACCATGGAGGTATCCATTATGATGGCCAGCAACCAGCATTCCGAGAAAGCCACCAAGGCCGCCGAGCAGATGGCCCAGGCCACCAAAGGCTCCTACATGACCTTCATCGACCACGCCGTTGGTCTGCAGGAGCGCAACGTGCGCTTTGTCCAGGGTGTTATGGATGAGGCTGTAAAGGAGGTACGCCAGCAGGCGGAGAGCAACCGGGCGCTGGCCGAGGAGCTGGTAGATCGGGTTCACGGCCAGCGGGAGATAGTTCGGAAGATGGTGGGCGAGGGAGTAGACGCCTACATGGAGATTGTGTATGCTCCGTTGAGCTACTACAAGGAAGGTCTTGAGGCTTTCCAGAAAGTTGCCCGGTAAGGTAGAAACCGTAGCGAAAATAGCGTAAACGCTGTAGGCGCAGGAGGCTGAAGGGACCGGGGCTTTGCCCCCCGGTCCTTCAGGTTGTTCCAGAGGAGGAGACAACAAGATGGCAGTCAAAACACCGGAAAAGCGCATTACCACTCGGGGATCTCAGACACCCGAGCTGCTCCCGAGCTACCTGGCGTACATCGGCCAGGGAGAATTGCTGACGCACAAGGAGGAGATCGACCTCTCTCACCGGGCGAAAGCCGGTGAGGAGCGGGCGCGGCAGCGCCTGATCGAGAAGAACCTCCGGCTCGTGGTGTCGGTGGCGAAGAAGTACCGGGGATACGGGCTGCCGTTCGAGGACCTCATTCAGGAGGGCAACATCGGCCTGATGCGGGCCGTCGAGAAGTTCGATCCGGACAAGGGGTATCGTTTCTCGACCTACGCCACGTGGTGGGTCCGGCAGGCCGTCCAGCGGGCGGTGGCGGACAAGGGGCGCACGATCCGGGTTCCGGTACACATGACGGAGAAGATCCGCAAGGTAAGCCGCACCTTCAACGAGCTGTCGCTGGAGTTGGAGCGCGAGCCTTCCGAGGAGGAGATCGCCGAGCGCATCGGCTGGGCCGTCGAGGAGGTTCAGGACGTCAAGAGCGCCATGCCGGACGCCACGAGCCTCGACAAGCCGATAGGCACCGATGAAGACTCCTCCGAGCTCGGCAGCTTTATCGAGGACGAGCAGGCTTCCGACACCCCGGGTGTGGTTTTGCGCGAGATGGAGACGGACCAGCTCAAGGAAGCCATAGAGCGCCTGCCGGAGCGCGCGCGGTACGTCCTGGTGCGCCGGTACGGGCTCGACGGGCAGGACGCCGGAACCCTCGCCCAGCTCAGCGAGGAGCTCGGCATCTCCCGCGAGCGCGTGCGGCAGATACAGCGCGAAGCCGTCATAGCCCTCGGCAGCGGGGAGACCGGACAGGCCATCCGCGCCCACACGGCAGCCTAAAGAAGACAAAGAATACTTCGCTGGCGGCATCCGTACTCCGGGGTGCGGCGGGAGCGGTAAAATAGCGTCCCGTACGACGCCCACCACGCGAGGAGCGACGGATGCCGCAACCCATAGACCTCCACTACTGGCCGACCCCCAACGGGTGGAAAATTTCCATCTTTCTGGAGGAAGTCGGCCTGCCCTACAACGTGGTTCCGGTAGACATCACGGCCGGCGACCAGTTCGAAGAAGATTTTCTCAAGATCAGCCCCAACAACAAGATGCCCGCCATAGTGGACCCGGAAGGCCCCGACGGAGGACCGATCTCCATCTTCGAGTCCGGAGCCATCCTGATCTACCTCTCCGATAAAACCAACCGGTTCGCTCCTCGAACCCCTCGCGGATACTACCGGACCCTGGAATGGCTGATGTTCCAGGTGGGGCACGTCGGCCCGATGCTGGGCCAGGCCCACCACTTCCGGGGGTACGCGCCGGAGGAGATACCCTACGCCGTCGACCGCTACACCAACGAGGCCGCCCGGCTCTACGGCGTGATGGACCGGCAGCTCGCCGAAAACGACTACTTCGTTGGCGACTACTCCATAGCAGACATCGCTATCTATCCCTGGCTCGTTTCCCACGAGCGTCAGGGGCAGGACATGAACGACTTCCCGAACCTCTACCGCTGGTTCGAGCAGGTCGGCTCGCGGCCCGCCGTGCAGCGCGGCCTGGCCGTCGGCGAGGAGCTACGCCGCCCCATAGAAGAAATAGACGAAGAATCCCGCAACCGGCTCTTCGGAAACCCGGGCGGCGCCTGACCCGGAGATCCGGTATTGGGAGAAAGCCGTTGCCCAGGTAACATTCAATCGGAAGCACCCACCTACAACGGGAGAACAAAAGATGTGCGGCAGGTATACGCTGGCGACCGAAGTTGAAAAACTCGTGGAGGAGTTCGACCTGTCGGGGGCCGTCCCGGACCTTTCTCCCAGCTACAACGTAGCGCCGACGCAAGACATTGCGACAATCCTCGGCGACGGCGAGGAGCGGCGGCTGGCGTTGATGCGGTGGGGTTTGATCCCTTCCTGGGCCGACGACCCGCAGATCGGCTCGCGCATGATCAACGCCCGCTCCGAAACCGCCGCGGAGAAACCGTCCTTCCGGGCCGCCTTCAAAAAGCGCCGGTGCCTGATCCCGGCCGACGGCTTCTACGAGTGGCAGAAAACCAACGGCGCCAAACAACCCTTCCACATCCGCAAGAAAGGCGGGCGTACCTTCGCGTTCGCCGGGCTCTGGGAGTCGTGGCGCGAGGACGATGGTCCGGAGATCCGCTCCTGCACCATACTCACTACCGAGGCCAACGACCTGCTAACCCCCATCCACGGGCGCATGCCGGTGATCCTGGACCCCGAGAACTACGACTTCTGGCTTGACCCCGACATAGAGGACGCAGAGCCGCTCGGCCAGCTGCTGCGGCCATACCCCCCGGAAGGTATGGAAGCATATCCCGTAAGCCGCCACGTCAACAAACCTTCCAACAACGACCCGCGCTGCGTGGAGCCTGCAGCCTGAGAGTTCTGTAAGATCTCCGTTATGGAGGTTCGCCCGGAAGTAGAAGAAACCCTGCGGGACGGCGGGCCGGTCGTGGCCCTGGAGTCTACCCTCATAGCCCACGGCCTGCCGCGTCCGGACAACCTGGAGCTCGCCCGCGAGGCGGAAGCCCTGATCCGGGCCGAAGGAGCCACGCCCGCCACTATCGGGCTCGTTGGCGGGGTCGCCAAGATCGGGCTCGAACCCGCCGAGCTGGAACTGCTCGCAAACACGGATGGTATCCCGAAGCTCTCCGCGCGGGATCTCGTAGCGGCAGCCGTCAAGAAAAGCCCCGGTGCTACCACCGTCTCGGCCACCGCCCACCTCGCCGCCCGGGCCGGGATAAGGCTCTTCGCTACCGGGGGCCTCGGCGGTGTCCATCGGGAGGCGCGGGAGAGCTGGGACGTTTCAGCCGACCTCACGACCCTCGCCCGAACACCGGTGGCCGTCGTTTGCTCCGGCGTAAAGTCCATTCTCGACGTGCCGGCGACCCTGGAGCAGCTAGAGACCCTGGGCGTACCCGTGGTCGGCTACCGCACCCGGTGGTTCCCCGGCTTCTACCGGACCGACTCGGGGAATCCCCTGGACTGGTCAATCGAAGACGAAGATGAGGCCGCCCGGCTGGTCGGGCATATAGAGCTTTCGGGAAGCTCGGGGGTCGTTATCTCCAACCCCGTTCCGGAGGAAGAGCAACTCGACCCCGGCCTCCACGACCGGGTGTTGGAGGGCGGCCTCGAAGAGCTAAAGCGTCGGGAGGTGCGCGGCAAGGAGGTTACGCCGTTCCTCCTGGACTATTTCATGCAGGAAACGGGTGGAAAGAGCCTGCGGGTCAACAAGCAGATCATCCGCAACAACTCCCGGCTCGCCGCACGCATCGCCGTGGCCTACGCGGCCAGAAGAAGATGAACGCATCGCGGGTATTGGTAGTCGGGGACCTCCTCTACGACTTGCTGGCGAAGGTGGAAACCGTCGCTTTCGGGACGGATACCTTCACGCCCATCCACGCGGACGCCGGTGGATCCGGGGCGAACACCGCCTACTGGCTCGCGCGCCTCGGCGTCGAAACGCACTTCGTCGGGCGGGTAGGCGACGACGTTTTCGGAGAATACCTGGTAGAGAAATTGGGCGGGGGTGGGACCATACCACACGTTGTGCGGGATACTTCGTCGAGAACCGGGAAGGTTTTCGTAATGGTGGATGGTACGGGTGAGCGGACCATGATCACCGACCGCGGCGCCGGTGAGACCCTGAGCCCGGAAGACCTGCCCCGGGAGCTCTTCCAACCCGGAACCCACCTGCACCTCTCGGGCTATCTGCTCCTGGGAGCCAGCCGGGAAGAAACCGCCCTGGAAGCCCTGCGGCTGGCGGGTGAATCCGGCATGAGTGTTTCCGTAGATCCCTCATCCGTACCGCTGCTGGAAGAGCTAGGCCCCGAGAAGTTCCTGAGATGGACGGGGGGTGCGGATCTCTGCTTCCCAAACCGCGAGGAGGGAGCCCTCCTGGCCGGCGCGAACGACCCCCATTCCACAGTAGAAGCCCTCGTGGACCACTACCCGGGTGTGGTTCTAAAGCTCGGCGCCGAGGGCGCGCTGTACGCGAGCACCGAGGGTCAGCGGGAGCTGCTTCCGGCGGTCCCAACAAAGGTCCTGGACGCAACGGGAGCCGGAGACGCCCTGAGCGCGGGTTTTCTCGCGGCATGGATTTCAGACGAACCCCCCACGGAAGCACTCCGCAAAGGCCTGGCACTCTCTGCCCGGGTAATGGAAAGCATGGGAGGCCGTCCAGAGCTTTGATCTCCGTTTGACGACGCTGCAACCACCGCGGCTTGCACCCCCTGGATGAAGTACAAGTACTTTCAGTCCCCTATATCGCGGGAACGGTGCTGCAACTCGCGAGGTGGTTCGCGAGGAGTTGCATGGGGCGAGCTTTCAGTCCCCTATATCGCGGGGATGGCGCTGCAACATAGCCTTGCGCTGCTTCCACGGCAGAGTCTCTTTCTTTCAGTCCCCTATATCGCGGGGATGGCGCTGCAACGCGACCTCGTTCATGGTTCGTTCAAGGTAGCGAAAAACTTTCAGTCTCCTATATCGCGGGGATGGCGCTGCAACCGCTATCCCTGAGCCACGCTTCCAGGTGCTCGCGTACTTTCAGTCCCCTATATCGCGGGGATGAGAAAGCAACAGCTTAGTCGATTGTAGAACGTTAGCTGCTTGGGGATTGCAGTGCCATATAAATCGGGGATGGGGG
>JBHJHC010000108.1:0-11094 GCA_050331175.1 Rubrobacteraceae bacterium
CAACGCGGTCGTACTCGACTTTCCATCGACGACTTGCCGGGTTGCTAACCTCCACAACTCACACCAAGCGATATAGCTAACAGCGTTAGAGAAGGCAGACGCAGCGTCGGAGTATTTGTTCTCGTCTACGTAAGCGCAACCTAAAGCAAAGTGGGCCCAAGCATTATAGGGGTTGTTTGATCGCTCTACGGACTCCTCTAAATCGCTGATAGCCTCGGGTACCCAGCCATCTTCAAGGGCTTGAACCCCGCGCCTGTAGAGTTCGTCCGCCTCTGTAGCTCTTGGGTTTTGTACAGCCTCCAAAAGACCGGACATCATCTGATTGTTTAGCCTCAACTGTTGAGTAATGACACCAAGAGAAAACTCGGACATCGCGGCCAGACGGGCCAGCGACTCTCGGGTTGAGGACATCTCACGCAATAGTCCTGATTCTTGAATGCCATGAGCTACTATCTTGCTCTGGTGACCGTAACGGTCCCATTTAGCCTCATCGAGGTGATGCGCGATGTCTCTTAAATGTTTGCTCTCTATCTCCAAAACCCAAGTTCCTTCGATTGGTGGCTATAGTCTAGCCAGAAATCGTCCTTCCAGGAGTTCTGTAGCTTATCAAGTGTCACAATTGGTTTCAAGCAAAGAGTATTGCCAGTATCCACTATCTTGCGTGAAATGAGGGTTTTGTGGCGCTGCTAGAGGACTACAGCGCTCGGGTAAACCACCACAACCTACCTAGTAAACAGAACAGGCGAAGTTGGACACACTGACTGCTTGTCCTTGTTCTGGCTCGTAACCCTAGCCGTACAATTACTCAGCACGGTGTCGTCTCAAACTCTCAGACACTCCGGGCGTTGAGGCCCAGGTAGTCTGGGTACGGGATGGCGGGCGTGTGGAGCGCGGCGGCCCCGATCATGGCCGCGTTATCCGTGCACAGCTCCGGCGGTGGCACGATCAACCCAAGCCCTTTCTTCGCGCACTCTTTCTCTAACCTCCGGCGCAGCAGGGCATTGGCGGCGACGCCACCGGCTACCACAAGCCTGGAAGCGTCCTGTAACTCGGCGGCTCGCAATAGCTTGCGGACTAACGCTTCGACCACCGCGGCTTCGTAGCTCGCGGCCAGGTGCGGTAGCTCTGCGCGCACCCGTTCTTCATCTAGCGCCTTTAGTTTGTAGAGCAGGCTCGTCTTGAGCCCGGAGTAGCTGAAGTCGAGGTTTTTCTTGTCCTTGAGGCCGACGGGGAAATCGTATCGGGTAGGATCGCCTTCGGTGGCGGCCCTGGAGATCGCCGGTCCACCAGGAAATCCCAACCCCAGCATCCGGGCGCCCTTGTCCAACGCTTCGCCCGCCGCGTCGTCGAGGGTTTCGCCCAGAAGGTGCATCCCGCGGCCACCGTCTACCGAGTAGAGGGCGGTGTGGCCGCCGGAAGCTATCAGGGCGACGAACGGCGGCTCCAGCTCCGGGTCTGTCAGGTAGGCGGCGGCGACGTGCCCCTCCAGGTGATCCACGGGGTAGAGCGGTAGCCCGCGGGCGTACGCGAGGCCCTTGGCCGCGGCCACGCCAACGAGCAGGGCCCCGATCAAACCCGGCCGGACCGTTACGGCGACGGCCGACACTCCATCCAGGTTCGTCCCGGCGTCGGACAGGGCTTTGTCCACCACGCCGTCGAGCCGTTCGAGGTGGGCCCGGGAAGCGACCTCCGGGACGACCCCGCCGTAGCGGCCGTGCTCCGTCTGGGTGTGGACCACGTTGGAGAGCAGGCGGCGGCCATCCAACACGGCGGCACAGGTGTCATCGCAGGAGGTTTCTATGGCCAGGATCACGAAGGTTTTATACCGCAAAACGCCCGGAGCTACCCACACCAACCAGGGGTGCCAGGTATGCCTGGTGACGTGGTTCGGCTTCTGCTAGGGTTGAGCCATGAAGCCCGCCCGGCCGCCAATTCGCCCGTTCGAAAGCCGGGATGCGGAGGCGGTAGTAGAACTCTCCCTGCGCGCGTGGAAACCGGTTTTCGCTTCGATCGAACAGGCTATGGGTTCAGAAACCTACCGGCGCCTCGTTCCCGACTGGCGGGAGAGCCAGCGGAAGGCGGTGGAAAAGGTATGCACGTCGGAGGAGACGCAGGTTTGGGTCGCCGAGTTGGCTGCGGAAACCGATGCCCGCGTTGTCGGCTTCGTGGCGGTCGAGCTTCATCCCGAGGATAATCTGGGAGAGATATACCTGCTGGCCGTCGATCCCGACCATCAGGGGGGCGGCATCGGAACCGCCCTCACGGAGTTCGCGCTCGACCGGATCAAGGACTCCGGCCTGACCGTCGCCATGGTCGAAACGGGCGGAGACCCCGGCCACGCCGCGGCGCGCCGCACGTACGAGAAGGCCGGTTACGTCCACCTGCCGATAGCCCGGTACTTCAAGAACCTGTAGAGCGGCGAACCCGTGTTCCAAGTCGCTGCTTCGCGACCGCGGGAGGATATACTCGGTGGAATGCGGATGTACGCTCTCATGTTCGGGTTTATCGCGCTGGTGATCCTGGCGATGTTCGTGATCTACGTGGTTCGGGGCCCGGTGGACCTCCTGACGGCGGGCGGCCTGTTGGTCTCCTTTCTGGCCTGCCTGATACCGGCGCTCTATTTGCTCAAGCCTTACGGAACCCGCGAGGAGTTTCTCCGGTACAAGGAGGAGCGAAACCGGCAGCGGAAGGCTAAGGACGGGCCTGGAGATCCAGGGTCATGAGTAACGCGCGCTCCTCACCGTAGTACCGGGGCCGAGATCCGGTAACTTCGAAACCGAGCCCCTCGTAGAGCGCGCGGGCCGCCGTATTGCCCGGCCGCACTTCCAGATAGACTCTTCCGGCCCCCGGGTGCGCGGAGATGGCCGCCGCGACCAACGCGCGGGCGTAACCCCGGCGGCGATGCTCGGGATGAACCGCGAGCGTCATTATGTGGAGGTCGTCCACGATGTACTTGGTCCCGATAAAAGCCGCCACACCCCCCGCCTCCTCTACTACGAGGTACACGCCGAAGGAACTCGATAGTTCCTCCTGCCACACCCGCGCACTCCAGGGTTGGGGAAGGCTCGCGCTATCCACCGCCATGACCTCGGGGAGATCCTCTATTTCCATCCGGCGCACCGCACCGCCGGGGTAGCGGTCCTCATGCTTCAGCGCCGGCTCCAGGGGTTCAGGTCTCGCCTCACCTCGGCGTCCGGCTCGCGGATGTAGAGCGGTAGGACCTCTTCAGGTTTCACCGGGTTCAGATCAGCGCCCAGTACGTGCCCCGCAGCCGTTACCCGGTGGACCGGCGAACCGTCCGGCGGTATGTCCCCGAGCCTCGAAAGCTCCTCCCGGTAGCGCACGGCACCGTCGCCGACCAGGAGTGGAGAGCCTACGGCGGCCAACTCCGCCGGTCCCACGCACAGCACCTCGCCCGTGACCTCGCCGGAGAACCGCTGGGCAAAAACCTGGCCCCTCTTCGCGTCGAGGACCGCCAGCACCTCCGGGCGGGTAGCGAGCGCCGGGGCCGCGAGCGCCGCGAGCGTCGAGTTTTTGGCGAGCGCTGCGCCGGTACCCAGAGAAAGCGTCCGGGCGGTGGAGGCCGCGATGCGAATTCCGGTAAACGTGCCGGGTCCCACGCCGACCAGGATCCGTCCGTCAGCTTCCAGGCTTTCTCCGGCCAGGCCCAGCGTGGCGTGGACGGCGGGAAGCAGAAACTCCGATGCGCCACCGGTGGCCGAAACCTCCGCCACGATGATTCTCCCGCGGTCTTCTTCGCGGGCGAGGGCGACGGTTACTACCGGGGTAGACGCGTCGAGCGCCAGTATCAGCACCGCGAGAGCCGATCCGCAACGGGTCCGCGGAGGTGTGCCCGGCGTGTCGTGGGGGTCAGGTGCGAGAGGTGCAGGATGCTGGGGTTGTCCAGGACCCCGAGGGCGGGTTCAGCCCACTCGATAAACGTAATGGCGCGAGGATCCAGGTAGTCTTCGAGTTCCAGAACGTCTTGTCCTCCCACCTCTTCGATGCGGTACAGGTCCAGATGGTTCACCGCAAGGGGAAGGCCCCCGGAGAGTCCCTCGTAGCTTCTGGCGAGCTGGTAGGTAGGACTCGTGACCCGCCCGACCACGCCGAGGACCCGGACGGCCGCGCGCACGAAGGTGGTCTTGCCGGAGCCGATCTCCCCGGCGAGCACCAGGGTATCTCCCCGTTCCAGGGCCCCGGCCACCCTCCTGGCCAGTTCCGCGAGCGCGGCTTCGTCTAGCGAGTCACATTGGATAGGCATTGCTCCGGAAGTTCTACCAGAGCCCGGGCTGCAAGGGTTCCGGCTCGGCGGAAGGTTGGGAGATGTTCAGGGTCTCGTAAGTCTTGGGCCGTTCGGCGGAGATCAACTCCGGCAGCCGGGCGAAGTCCGAGAGCAAAAGGGCGCGCTCGGCCGGGGTGTAGAGTGCTTTTTCGGGCGCGAGCGTCGGGAAGACGTAGCGTCCATCCAGGGGTATCGCCCGGCCCCGGATCCGGTAGATCGCCTCCTTGCGGCCCGTTAGAACCCGGCTGGCCAGGTCGCCCATCGCCAGCACGACCTTCGGGTCCACCGCCGCCAGCTGGGCCATGAGGTAGGGCCTGCAGGCGCTGACCTCGGACGGTTTCGGCGGGCGGGGTAGCTCTCCCGGAGGCCGGCACTTGACGAGCGCCGTCAGGTAGACTTGCTCGCGGCCGAGCCCCAGGGAATCGAGCAACCGGTCCAGGAGCATCCCGGAAGCGCCCTGGAAGTGCTTGCCTTCCTGGTCTTCGTTGAAGCCGGGCGCCTCGCCCACGATGAAGAGCTCGGCGTTCAACGGCCCGTCGCCGAAGACCACCTGGGTCCGGCTCCTACACAGGCCGCACCTGGTGCACTCCAGGGCCTCCTTCTGTGCCTCGGCGAAGTCCAACCTCTAGAACTCGTCCGTCTCCGGGAGGAATACGCCGAGCAACACGTAGACGATCAGGGCCGGAACCACGCTGACCCCCGGGATAATGACCGCCACGATCGCCGTGATCAGGCGCACCACGTTGGAACTCCATCCGTAAGCGTGGGCGACACCGCCGCACACCCCGAAGATCCATCGGTCCCTCGTCGCTCGTTTCAGGCTCATGCCGGAGTCTCCAATCTTTCGCCGACGTTAAATGCTTGCTCCGAGCAAGTCCATATTATCCCTCTAACCCCGCCCTTTGTGAAGTACCGCGAAAATCGGTCGGGATGGGCTACCGGATAACGACGTTGTCTATGAGCCGCGTCTTGCCTAACCGGGCGGCCAGGGACAACAATATCTCCTGTGTTTCGGGCGTAACCGGACCTAAGACTCCCGCGTCGTCAGCCGAGACGTACTCCAACTCGATCAGCGGCTCTCGGGCCACAACCTCCCGGACACCCGCCTCCAGCCGCTCGGGGTCGCGATCGCCGGACTCCCGGGCGGCGGAGAGCCCCTCGTAGAGGAGGGTTGCCGCGGCCCGCTCCTCCGGGTTCAGGTAGACGTTGCGAGAGCTCATTGCCAGGCCGTCGGGCTCCCGGATGGTGGGACAAACCACCAGGCGGGTAGGAAAATTGAGGTCCTCGATCATGCGCCGCACCACCACGGCTTGCTGGGCGTCCTTCTGGCCCAGGTACATCCGCTCCGGACGAACGATGTTCAGCAACTTGGCCAGCACGGTCGCCACCCCGATGAAGTGTCCCGGACGGGCGGCGCCCTCCAGAACGTCTCCGACATCCTTTACCCGGACCTCGGTCACCGAGCCCTCCGGGTACATCTCCTCTGCGGAGGGAACAAAGACGGCGTCCACCCCGATCTCCCGGGCCAGCTCCAGATCCCGCACCTCATCCCGCGGATACCGCTCCAGGTCTTCGGTAGGACCAAATTGCAGCGGGTTTACGAAAACGGACATCACTACCGAGGCGCACTCCTCCCTCGCCCGCCGCAGTAAGGACAGATGTCCTTCGTGCAAGAAACCCATCGTCGGCACGAAGCCGAGCGGGCCTCCGGCCCCAAACGATCTCATAGACTCGATACTTCGCAGTACTTGCGGCCCGGCTCTCATTACCTCGACGCCTACCCTCCAGGAAATCCGGTTACTTGAAGTAGCGGACGGCGGCGCCTATTTCTTCCGCGCTACCGGCCAGGGTCACGACGTCGTCCTCCTCGATGGCCATTTCGTGACCTGGGACGTGGTCGGGAACCAACACGGCGCCGTCGCGTTCGATCATGAAAACCAGCACATCCCCCGGCAAAGAGAGCGTATCGAGCGTGCGCCCGTGCAGCCCGCTGTTGGTGACCCGCACCTCGCGAACCTCCCGCATCTCGTCCACGTCCGCCGTTATGGAGAATACCCCGGGATGTAGCACCATGCTCTCGATGGTCAGCACGGCCGAGTAGGCCGGGTTCGTCACCCGCGCCCCACACTGCCGAAAGTCGTCGTTGAGGGCCGGGTTCTGGACCCAGGCGATCACGTTCTCAACGCCGTACTCACCGTGCGAGACCCGGCAGAGGCGCAGGTTTTCCTGGTCGCTGTGGCGCATCGCAACCACGGTGTGCGCCCTCTCGACTCCGGCCTCCTCCAGAACGCCCTGGTAGACCTTCTCGGGGCCGCTTTCGGACATACCGTCTATATCCCTATCCGGGATCAGCACGGTGTCGAACTCGTGCTCGCGCAGGCGGCGGGCGAGCAATTCGGCGCTGTTGCGCGGCCCGATGACGATGATTCTGTCGCGCTCCTCCTGCTCCGGCGCGATCCAACCGAAGAGAATGGGTGAGACGGTACACGTGATAACGGCGACCAGGATCACCGCGGAGTTGACGGCCTCCGTAATGACCCCCAGCTCTAGCCCGATGGCGGCGGCCGCGATGATGAGGGAGAGCCGCGCGCTCATGAGCACCCCGGCCCCCAGGGTTTCGCGCCAGGAAAACTGGAACCGGAAGATAAGTATCGGCACCAGCTTTACCACGTAGGCCACCAGCACTAGGACCGGCACCAGGAGCAATGCCCGCCCGGAAGAGAGGAGCGCCGGCAGATTAAAACCTACGCCCACCATAATGAAGAAGATGGGCACAAAGAACCCGTACCCGATGCCGTCCAGCTTCTCCCGCAGCTTGGAGCCCTCGTCGCTAGAGAGCGCCGACACTATGACCCCGGCCAGGAAAGCGCCCAGTATGTACTCTATTCCGAGGCCTTGCGCCAGGGCCATAAACAGGATCGCCAGGGCAAACGACCCCTTCAAGCCGAGCTGCGCGGTCGCCGACGACAGTTGCCGGAAGAGTCGCTGCACCGAGGCAATGTCCCTGAACAGCAACGTTACCCGGTAGACCACGAGAAACGCCGCGATAAGCCCCAGCACGAGGACCAGATCTACCGAAAATCCCTGCCGGTAGAAGATCGAGTACGCGCTGATAAACAGGATCGTCGAGAAATCAGCGATCATGGCGGAGACGATGATCGTCTGGCCGTAGCCTCCGCCGGTGAACCCTTGTTCCTTGAGCACCGGCATCACGACCCCCAGGGACGTCGTCGAGAGTATGAGCGCCATGATCCAGGGGTCCCGCACCAGCCCTTGGCTCCAGAAAATGAGCCCCGCGCCGATCGAAGCGGCCAGCACGAGGACCATTAACGTGGTTCCCGTGCCGAGCGGACTGGTGAGAATACGCCGTACCCCGGGAGACTCGCTATCCCCGCCGGAAGTGAAACTGCTGAGGTCTATTTCGAGGCCGGAAAGGAACATCAGGAAGGCGAAGCCCAAAGGCGCCAGTATCCCGAGGATGGGATGATCATCCCCCACCAGCCCCAGGCCGCTGTTGCCTATTATCATGCCCGCCACCAGCTCCCCAACCACGATGGGGATAAAGAGACCCTTTATCCGGGACAGGAGGATCGGCACGCAGAAGGCCAGCGCGATGACGACCATTAGTGGTACCAGGCTCGTGTCGATGTGTGCCACTCAGCTACCCTCCCTCGTGCCAGTGAACCGGCAAGGACACTACCCCGAACCTCGCCGGGCAGCTACACCGACGCCGGCAGTTCGCCGCGTTGCGCATTGCGGCATCCCGCCGGGCGCGTTTTTCCGAACCTGGCCGAAATTTCCTCGACATGTAATCCAAAACCTCACGCTCCGCGTAGCCGGACGCGGCTCGAAGCATACCCGAGATCTGCGTCCGCCGTAACCCGCGAACCCCGGCCGGGTCGTTCGTAGTTGGGTGAGGGATATGGGCCGTGTTCCCGGCTGACGCGAAGAAATTCGGCGCAGAGGCCGTGGTGGCGATCCAGGTGCTCCTGTTGGAGCCGCGGCCCCTGGGCGGCGAGCCGGTCGGCCCAACTGAGCACCGCGAGCTCCTCACCGAAAGGTCCCGCTGCCCGCGCTAGGCGCGGCGGCCGATAATTCGACCGTTCGTTGCCCATGAACCCGATCTTCAGGTGTAGGGCGGTGAGGGTCGCGACGAGATCTGTCTCGCCGGCAGAGATCCCTAACCGCCGGCAGATGCGGTAGGCGAGGCGGGCGCCCAGGGTGTCGTGGGCGACGAAGAGGACCTTGCCTTCGTATTCTCCCCGGGTGATGGGTTTGGCGACGTCGTGGAGTAAACCTACGAGCCGGAGTCCCGCGACCCGTTCCCGGCAAACGCGGGCGCCCAGACGATTCTCTTCCAACTCCCGCTCGACACCGGCCACCACCTCCATGGTATGGCCAAAAACATCCAGGTGGTGGTAAGGCCCTTGTTCTAAACCCTTGCCCAGTGCAAGCTCTGGAATGGTTTGGAGTATCTCCGCCTCGTTCACCGGCGGTTCGAGCAGTCGGTGTACGTCCAACGGGCGGGCTATCGCCGGCGGCGGGCCTTTTTGCGGCTGGTATTCGGGTTGGGTTGACCTTTCAAGGGGCTGGGCTCCCCATCTTCTTCCGCGGGTTCCCCCTGCTTACCCTGGCGCCGGGCCTGGATCTCGGCCATTCTCGCTCTCCGGCGCTTCTCGGTCCACGCAAAGAAAACGCTCAGGATAAAGAAGAAGAATACGGCGTTTATGAGCAGTCCCGGCAACTGCTCCCTCGTTATGCCGAACGTCTCGGGGAACAGAAGGTTCATCACGTAAACGATAAATATGTACAGTACGATAAATATCGCGGCCCGCCGGAAACCGGCCCGCCAGTCAAAGGTTTTCATTGCGCGTAACTCCTCTCGAGCCGCCGGGGATCGACCCCGGTCGTTATTTCATAGTTTATCGTGCCGGCCCGGGCCCCGAGTTCCTCGGCTCCCACACGCTCTCCTTGCTGTTCCCCGAGTAGCACGACCTCGTCGCCTACAGTTACCATATCATCCACACCGAAGACGACGGCGTCCATCGAAACCAAACCCAACAGGGGCCTTCTCCGGCCCCCGATCAGGGCTTCGGCCTTCCCGGAGAGCGCCCGCCGGTAGCCTTCGGCGTAGCCGCAGGGCACCGTTGCAGCCCACATGGCCTCCGCCGCCCGGAAGGTCAGCCCGTAAGAGACCCCGTCACCCGGCTCCAGCCTCCGCACGCCGGCTACGTAGCTCTTGAGGCTCATGGCGGGCCGCAGGTTCTCCTCGGCCGGGTCTCCTTCGTCGCCCGCCGGGTGCAACCCGTAGAGCGCCACGCCGGGCCGGATGCAATCGTAGTGGGCCCGCGGATGCCAGAGCGCCCCGGCGGAGTTTGCCGCGTGCACCAGGACCTCGTCGAACGGGTGTTCCTCGAGAACCTCGTCGAAAACCTCGATCTGGCGCCGGGTAGCCTGCTCGTCGGAATCGGCGGAGGCGAAGTGCGTGTAGACACCCGCGATCTGGCTCCCAAGAATCCTGCGCGCTTCTCCTACCTCTTCGGGTTCGACACCCCAGCGGTTCATCCCGGTGTTGACCTTGAGGTGCGCCTCCAGGCCGGGACGTTCCGCGATGCGCCGGGCGCTGGCTATGGAGTGCGCAGTAACCATCAGCCCGTATTCTTCCGCAGCCGGCAGGAAATCCGATGCGAGGTCCGTGATAACCAGTATAGGAGCCCCTATCCCCCCGAGCCGAAGCTCGGCACCTTCCTCCACCGTAACGACGGCGAACAACCCGGCGCCGGCTTCGAGGGCGGCCCGGGCGACCTCTACAGCCCCGTGCCCGTAAGCGTCGGCTTTCACGACGGCCATGAGGTGGCAGTTCGGAGCCCGGCTCTTGAGCTCCCGGACGTTGTGCCGGACGGCACCCAGATCTATCTCAGCCCACGTGCGGGCCGGCGTCCCAACAGTACTGAGACGACGAGCCACTACCTCACCTCTTCGGGTCCAGGATGTGGAGCGTCAGGATGTCCATGCGCGAAAGTACCCCGTAAAGGCGCCGCTCTCCGGACACCGGCAGCAGCTTTCTACCCTGATTCGCCATAACAGTCGCCGCTTCCGATAGCGGAGTCTCGGTAGAGACCGTCGTCACCTCTTCGGTCATCACCTCTCTCACCGTTACCCCGGCGCTCTTTAGAACCTCCTCCTGATACTCCTCCCAGTTCCCGAGCGGCACGATCCCGCCGAGGATGTCCAGAAAACCTGGAGATTTGATCTCCGCGTCCCGGAAGATAAGGTCTCCATCGGTCAAAATCCCGACCAGCTCCCCACCCTCGACAACCGGAGCCCCGGATATCCCCGAGGTCGCGAAGAGCCGGATCGCCGCCTCCACCGTATCGTCCGGCTCCAGCGTGGGCCACTCGGCCCGCATAACGTCCCCGACCTTCAACCGCCGAATGTCTTGTTGCTCCAAACCTTCTCCTCGAACATTTCCATTTCTTATGGTTTCCTCCAGATGGATACTACAGCAGGCGCCACGCCCTGGATGGGAATGCCCACAACCCTATATAACAACCTCACCAACAGCCTGCGGCAGGAACGGCAGCAGGTCCGTGGCGACGAAGCTCTCGGCCGGCAGGCCCGTTTCCGCGAGCCACAGCTCCGCCGCCCGACCGTGGATCCAGGCTCCCGCCCGGCCGGCATCGTAGGTTTCCATGCCGCGAGAGAGGAGGGCCCCGATCACCCCGGAAAGCACGTCTCCGGTGCCGGCGGTCGCGAGCGCGACGTTACCGGTGGAGTTTACGGCGGTGCGCCCTTCGTCGGTGACTATG
>JBHJHC010000109.1:0-15630 GCA_050331175.1 Rubrobacteraceae bacterium
CGAGCTATATGTAACTTCTTTCGCTACTGGTTCCTGTTCCCTTCTGACGGCAAGTTTGTAGCTGCCGGTGTGGCCCATACCGGCTCTGGTTTTGAGTTTGCCGTTGCGCGCTACAACTCCGATGGCACGCCGGAACCGAACTTCGGCACCAATGGTATCGTCACTACCGATGTCGGTGGAAATGGCGACTCCGCTGCCGAAGATGTAGCGCTCCGGCCCGACGGCAAGATCGTAGCTGCCGGTTTTGCCAATGCCGGCTCTGACAGGGAGTTTGCCGTGGCGCGCTACAACGCCGATGGCACGCTGGACACAACCTTCGGCACCAATGGCACCGTCACTACCGATGTTGGAACTGGCAACTCCGGTGCCGGAGGTGTAGCGCTCCAGGAAGACGGCAAGATTGTAGCTGCCGGTAGTGCCTTTACCGGCTCTGGCGATGAGTTTGCCGTAGTGCGCTACAACGCCGTTGGTACGCTGGACACGACCTTCGGCACCAACGGCACCGTCACTACCGATGTTGGTGGTAATGGCGACTCCTTTGCCAGAGATCTGGCGCTCCAGGAAGACGGCAAGATTGTAGCTGCCGGTGGTGCCAGAACCAGTTCTGGCCGTGAGTTTGCCGTGGCCCGCTACGAAGTAGACCCTGCGCCTCCCCCACGAGACAGAGCAAACCTCTCGCTGACCAAGAAAGCCAGCAAGGGTCGCCCCACCGTAGGCCAGAAGCTAACCTACACCCTGCGAGTCAAGAACAACGGCCCCGATAGGGCGACCAGCGTCAAGATAGTAGACACCCTACCCAAAGGCGTGAAGGTACTCTCCACCTCCAAGGGCTGCAAGAAGCTCTCGGCCAGGAAGGTCAGATGCAACATCGCACGGCTTGCCGATAGCCGGAGTGTATCCAAGAAGATCGTGGTGAAGGTAAACCGCAAGGGCAAGCTGGTGAACCGGGCCCGGGCAAGCTCCTCCGTCAGGGACCCAAACCCCAAGAACAATAGTGCCAGGGCCGTAGTAAGGGCTAAGCCAAAGCCCAGGAAAGCACCGAGGTTCAAGCAGATAAGCTGCAAGGTAAAGAACCCTACTGTGAGGCTGGTTCAGGGCAAGCAGGTAGTGGTAGCCGACAGCAAGCCCGGGGCGAGCACGGCGTGTGTGGTGCAGGGCAACCAGCTGGCTCTGGCCCGGGCACTAAAGAACCGGAACCTTGGGCTGGTAAAGCAGGGCGGCAAGCAGGTAAGGGCAGCCAAGGGCAAGGTGGTGAACAGTGGAGCCCGCAGGGTAGTAGTAAGGGTGCCCAGGGGCTTCTAGCTTCCAAACATAGAGAAGCAGGAGCAGGTTACGAGAGGCATTTTGTTGTAGCGGGCTGTGGGAGAGTATCTTCTGCGGCCCGCTCTTTTCATGGAGTATCGAAGGGTAAAGTATGGTGTGGCAGGGCCGGTGGTTTTATGGACCCTGCTGTATCGTCCAGGATGTCAAGCTCACCTGGGATCCAACTTTATCCGGAGTTCTATCGGAAAGGCGTGTGTCGGATGAGAGACGAGCGGTTGGGAACACTGATTGGCACCA
The DNA here is from genome assembly GCA_050331175.1 of Rubrobacteraceae bacterium. Lineage (GTDB taxonomy): Bacteria > Actinomycetota > Rubrobacteria > Rubrobacterales > Rubrobacteraceae > SIRX01. The sequence continues at coordinate 1,561 of JBHJHC010000109.1, forward strand.
CCGTCATTCCCTATTGCCCTTCGCCGGCATGCCGCTCGTCGTGCTCCCTGCGCTGGCGGTCCATCCGGCGGGCGGCTTCCAGCACGTCTTCGGGGTGTAGGCTGTTCAGGGCGCCGGTCTCGAGGACCTGTTCCACGGAGTGCTCCGGGATCATCATCCACTCCGCCGCGTGGGGGACGGGCAACGGTTTGTTCAGTACCCGATAAACTCCCCAAACCAACCATCGTCCGGGGCGTGAGCCCGATAAGAACTTCACTCGGCGTGCCTCCTGTTCTCCGTCCTGCGTTCGTAGGGTATAAGTTCTCATCCTCTAGAGTACAATAACGCCCGTGTACAGAGAAATCGACGAGTTTGAGGAGCTGGTCGAGCGGGCCCTCGAGGGGCTGCCGGCGGAGTTCCTGGAACTTCTGGACAACGTGGCTATCATGGTGGAAGACTGGCCGGATTATTCGACGCCGCTGGCGAAGGGACACACGCTCTACGGGTTGTACGAGGGGGTCCCCTTGACGCGGCGGGGGACGCGGTACTCGGGAGCGCTGCCGGATAAGATCACTATTTTCCGGGGGCCCTTGGAGCGGGACTTTCCGCCCGGGTTGCTGGAAAAACAGGTCCGGATCACGGTGGTGCACGAGATCGCCCACCACTTCGGCTTCGACGACGATCAACTGGAAGAGCTCGGCTGGGGATGACGGAGAGAGGCTCCGTAAGGATAAAGGAGCGCATAGAAGCTCCGGCCCCGAGCGTCGCCGCCTACATCGGGGACTTCCGGCACGCGAAGGAATGGATGGTCGGAGTAGAGAGCGTGGAGCAACTCGGCGAGGATCGCTACCGGCTGGAGATCGAGACGCCCGTCGGCCGCATAAAGCCGGAGGTCGAGATGCAAGAGCACAACTCGGAGAGGATTAGCTGGATCTACACCTCAGCCGTCGAGGGCGGCGGCCTGGTCGAGGTGGTGCCGGCCGGAAACGGGAGCTGCGTCGTTTCCTACAGCGGGGACTTTCAGCTGAAGCAGCGGTTGCTGGGCCGGTTGGCGAAGGCCGTTGGCGCCGGTTTCGCCCGCCGGAACGGGGAGCGCTCCCTGGAACGCCTAAAATACCTCATGGAAGCCCACCGCTACTAATGCGGCGGCACGAATGGAGACCCGCATGGCCGGCCCCATAGAGTTACTGATCCTGCTGTTCATAGTGTTTCTCATACTGGGTCCGAAGCGCATAACCGGCACGTTCCGGGCCCTCGGACGCGGCGTGCACGACTTTATCGAACAGCTCGGGCGCGACAAGAAAGACAAGGATCTGCCGGAGGCGGAGAAGAAGATCCCCGAGCGCAAGGACTAGCGCAGCCGGACGATGTCGTCCTCCGCGAAGATCCGGGGCACCTCGAGCCCGAGCCCCCCGTAGAGTTCCGGCGGCACGCTGATGTCCGCCAGATACAACTCTCCGACCTTCTCCTCCACCCCGGACACCCGGAGCCCTTCTTTGGGCAACGCCAGCGTCAGGGTCGCCGCGGCGGTTACGGCGGGATCGTATACGGTACCGGTTGAGGCGTCGACACCGGACGGGGCGTCGAGAGACAAGACGGGAGTATCCTGGTCGTTGGCCCAGGCGATGAGGTCCTTGGCGGCCCCGCGGGGATCGCCGTCCAGGCTGTAGCCGATGATTCCGTCCAGGATCAGGTCGTGCGCCGTCCCGGATATGGTGGCGGGGGGTCCGATCTCTACGCCCATGCGCCACAGGATACCTAGCTGATGGTCCGGAACTCCGGCAAAGTCCTCTACGGCTCGGGAGAGGCACACCCTGACCCGCGCTCCCCAGTTGTGCAACCGCCGGGCGCCCACCAGCGCGCCGCCACCGTTGCCGCCCCTTCCGGCCAGTACCGCGACGCTTTTGCCCCGCGGGTCAGCCCCCAGAAAGCGCCCTCGCGCCAGGTGGGCCAGGTTGCGGCCGGCGTTCTCCATCATCTGGATCAACTCGATGCCGTAGTCTTCTATCATGGCCCGGTCTACCTCGACCATCTGCCGGGTGCTAAGGTAGGGAATTTCGCCGGCATAGCCCGGAAACTCATCGCGCATCCTAAACCCCCAGAAACACCCTGCCGCCGGGTCCGACGCGGGCGTTCGGGGATGGCCGCTCTATGCCGGAAAGATCCTCACCCGAGCTTTTCAGATAGACCCTCGGCTCCTCGACGGCGAGCCCGGGGTTCGCGGAGTAGGTCTGCCACGTGATGCCTTGCCAGGTAATGTTGAGGATTACCGCAGGCTCCTCCCCGGCTTCGAGCGCGACGTGGACCTCCGGCTGGCCCATGGACCGGGAGAGAGAGGTTACGGCGTTCCGGTGCTCGGATTCGTTGAATAGCTCTATGCCAGCCCGCAGACGGTTTTCCGGTTGGGCGATCCGGCGGCGCTCCTCGTATTCTTCTTCGAGCTGTGCCCGGAGTTCGGCGGCCGCGACTTTTTGCCTCTCTAGCGCATCCTCCAGCTCTTCCCGGCGGTCGCGTTCCCGCCCAAGCTCTGCTTCGAGGTCCCGGACTCGCTGCTGGAGCTGATTACGCTCTTCTTCGAGGGCGGATATCGAACGCTGCCCCACCTCCCGGACCGCCCGGACTTCGTCGGCGGAAAGCCGGGCCCCGGCCAGTTCTTCGTAGAGTTCCTGAATGTGATGGTTCTTGACCGCCAACCGGACCTTTAGTTCTCCGGGATCTGAGACCTCTTCTGCCGGGTTATCTTCCGGAAGGCCCAACGCAGCCTCGGGTTCCGGAACGCGCCCTTCGCCGGTCTCGAACGGGTGCGGTTCCGGCACGGGTTCTTACTCTCCACCCTCTTCCTCGTCTTCGGGGGGTTTGGGGAGGTGCGTGATCCTGTTGACCTTTTTTAGTATCTCCTCCGGGTCGGGCCGGTCTTCGAGCCAGGCGTGGGCAACCTTCTGGTCGGGGCCTACGATGAACACCGCCGGGCGCAGGTACTCGCCGCGTTCTTTATCTTTCTCCAACAGGCCCCAATCGCGGCCCACGGTCCTCGCGTAGTCGAAGAGGATGTAGGAGTTGATGCCGCTCTCCCGGGCGAACTCGCGGGCCTCCTCGTACTCGGCAACCCCGATACCCACCACCGATCCCGAAGCCGCATTGATCTCGTTTTCCTTTTCCGCCAGCGCCTTGAAGTACTCCACGTCTTCCCCGGACCAGGTCCGATAGAACGCCACCACCACCGGTCCCCGCGGGGTCCGGTAGCTCAACCTGATCTGCCCGCCCTGGGCACTCGGCAACTCAAACTCCGGGGCCTGGTCCCCTACCTCGGGTATCGGAGCAACTTTTTCACGCGCCACGGAAATCCTCCTCAGAAGATAAAAAGCCTACGCCAAAGAATATTACAGCCTAGTTCACGGTTTATCTTGGACGGTAAGAACGTTATCATGAGGGGGGCGAAGGGGAGGAAACAAGATGCGTGGTTTGCCAGATAGAGCGAAAGTAACCTTGATCGTGGTCGCCGCCGGGCTACTCGTACTTCTGTTGTTCGTCGTCAATGCGTTGCCGGTCTCCGCAGTAATCGAACCGCTCGCCTGGGTCGCCGGGCTGTCGGTGGGGGTCGGTATCGTATACCTGCTCACCCTCTCCGGAAAATGGAGAAAACCTGTAGCCGGGGCGCTGGCTCTGGCGGTCGGGCTCGTGATCGCCGGGCTGCTGTGGTTGGCGTGGACGGTTTTCAACGCTCCCTCCGTGCCGGAGTGGGTGATCCGGGCCGCCCGAAACCTGCCGGAAGCCCCGCCGGGATCTCGCATAGGCTCCGGGGTGCAAGTCGTCTCGGGACTGATGTTCGGGATTCTCATCGCATCTCTGAGGCGGCTCTTTCAAAAACCGGCTCTGGAAAAATGGGAAAAGCAAGAGTTCCGGACCGCACTGTTGATGGCAGGTGTGGGTTTCGTGATCATACTCTTGATCTTCGTTTTTTCGAGTATCTGAAGGGACCCGGGGAGGACCGCGGGGTTACTGGCTCTGGTAGCGATCTGCTATTCTCACCGGTGTGAAGTTGCTGGTTACCCACGGATACATGCTCTCGGGCTCCGGGAGCAACGTCTACGTCCAGAACCTCTGCCGGGCCCTGGTACGGGCCGGCCAGGACGTACACCTGCTCTGCCAGGAGCCGCGGCCTCTGGACTACGACTTCGTCAACCAGCAATGCACCGTGGACGAGTCCGGCATAGAGCACCGGGGCGGGCAGCAGACACCCTACGCCGGACATTGTTCGGCTTACCTGCCGGGGATCGGGGACCTGCTCCCCGTCTACGTCTACGACGATTATCCGGGTTGGCGGGTCAAGACTTTTCTGGATCTGACGACGGAAGAGTTCGAAGCGTACGTCCGCCGCAACGTCGCCGCGATCCGCGCGGTGCTCGCCGCCACCGGGGCGGACGCGTCGATTACGAACCATTCCGTGCCGGGACCCCTGATCTCGCACAAGGCCCTCCGGAATACGGAGGTACCTTACCTGAGCATCGTCCACGGCAGCGCCCTCCAGTACGTTGCCCGCAGAAGCGCCTTCTACCGCGAAGTAGCCCGCGACGGTCTAGAAGGCGCGAAGCGCGTGCTGGCCCTGTCCGCAGATAGCACGTCCACCGTCATCGAAGATTTCCCCGAGCTGGAAGAGAAAACCCTGGCCCTGCCGGGCGGCGTGGATACGGGGCGCTTCCGTCCGGAGGCCCTGGATCTAGGTTCCCTCGAAGCCCTGAACGGCGGACCGGGCCGCGGGCCCGAACAGGCCGCGGCACTCGAAAGGTTGCTGCAGAAAGGGCCGGCGGAACCCGGGGAGTTCGCCGAAGGACTTCGCGCCATCTCCGACTCCTACGACCCCCGGGCCCCCGACGAGGACGCGGGACACCGGCTACAGACGTTCCTGGATTCCGGCTCGCCGCTGGTAATCTACGTCGGCAAGCTCATCCACTCGAAGGGCGTTCACAGCCTGCTATCCGCTTTCGTGCGGGTACGCCGGCAAACGGATGCCCGGCTCTTGGTCATCGGTTTCGGGACCTTCCGGGAGGCGCTCGAGGCTTTGACCCTCGCCCTGAGCAGTGGAGACCGGTCTACCGTGAGCCTGCTCGCCAACGGCGGCCGGCTCTTTGAAGGAGGAACAAAGAGCCCGTTGGAGCACTTCACGCCCTCCGAAAATCTGCTGCAAGATGCTGCGGGGGTGGCGGATGCCGTGGCGTTCGTCGGCCCGCTAGAGCACCCGGAACTGGCAAAGCTCCTCCCGGCGGCTGACGTCGCGGCGGTTCCATCCATCTTCCCGGAGAGTTTCGGGCTCGTGGCGGCCGAGTTCGCGGCCAGCGGGGTACCCCCTTTCGTGGCGGACCACTCGGGGTTGAGCGAGGCGGGCGGCATCGTGGGCCGTCGTTTGCCCTTCGACCTCCGGGTAGGCATGAACGGCTTCGAGGAGAACCTCTTCCGCGCGCTGGCCGGCTACCTCGAACAGCCTATCGACGCGCGGGTCGGCTGCGGAGAAGTAGTGCGCCACAACAGCGTCGAGTATTTGAGTTGGGACCGGCTGGCGGAGAGGGTGGTAGAGATCGCCGCGGTTCAGGACCCGGGTTCGTTCAATTGACGGCCCGACTCGTCCACGGCCTCCGGGCTGCGCATCCGCTCTCCGCGGTTGAAAGAAGCCTTGCCAATAACGTGCGCGGAGACCGGCGTGGTCATCAGGAGAAAGAAAGCTATCATCGTGACGCGCGTGATGATACCCAGTTCGCCGGTCAAGGTAGAGGCCAGGAGCAGCGTGATCAGGCCCAGAAACACCGCCTTGCTAGCCGCGTGGAGCCGGGTGAAAGTGTCGGGCATGCGGATGATCCCGTAGACGCCGATAGTCACGATGAACGTGCCGAAGACGACCAGTACGTCTGCTATCCAGGGAACTGCGGCATCCATCAGAAGATCTTCCTCTCGCCGTGGTAGCGGGCCGCGGCGATGGTGCTCACGAAAGCCAGAAGCGAGAGTATGAGCGCCGCATCCAGGTAGTAGGCGGTCTGGAAGGCGTCGGCGAACAGCACGAGCAGCCCGACGAGTATCAAGGTAAGGGTGTCCAGGGCCAGGATTCGGCCCGCCGTAGCCCTGAGTTGTATCGTTGCCAGGACGCTGACCACGAGGAGGACCGTCATCCATCCCGCTGCCGCAAAGAAAACCACCGTGTGCAACTAAGCACCTCCCGCGTTCGATGTTGGCAAGACTATTATGGGAACACCTTCCGCTGCCACCTGTCGTAGAACTCCTGGTGCTCGCGCCGGACCTCGTCCGGATCGGTCGCGTCTATGGCGTGGAGCAACATGACTCCCCGCTCCCAATCCACGTCCACCAAAAAGGTCCCCGGCGAGAGCGTCGTACACTGGGCCGATACGGCCACTCCCGTGGGGGTTCGTTCGCCGATAGGCACCGCCACGATACCGGGGCTCGCGAGCGGCCTTATGTGGAGCGTGATCAACGCAACCTCCAAGGTGCCGTTTACGATAATCCAGATTTCGGCGACCAGGAAAGGCCAGAAATGAATAAACCGGCTGAACAGGTTCTGTGAGGTAGGTTTGTTCCTGAACGACAACCGCCGGGTACCGTAGATCAAGACCCCGGCAACCACGACCCCCATAAAGATATCCGCCGGTTTGAAGCTCCCCAGCACGAGCAGGAAGACCAGGGTGAGCAGGACGAGCGTCAAAGCCACGTACTTCACTAAACGCCTCCCGCCAACACCGCCGCCGCCTGCTGGCCCACGTAGAGCAGCGGCTCGGGATAGAAACCGAGGCAGATCAGCAACGCCGCCAGGGCGACGACCAATACCCTCGCGGCGAGCGGGCTCGGTTTACCCTGTTCCATCAGGCCCGGCTTCAGGTAGATGCTCTGGTAAATCTGGAACGAGTATACAAAGGAGATAGCGCCGCCCAGGAAGATGAGGAAGACCAACGCGACGGCCCCCACGAGCCCATCCCAGCCGACGGCGGCGCGGAACAGCGCGAGCTTGCTCACGAAGCCGGCGGCGGGCGGCACGCCCGCGATGCTGAAGGCGCCGACGGCGAACGCCGCCCCGACCATCCACCCGCGCAGCCCGGTGGCCAGGAAGATCAATAGCTTGTTCAGCGAGTTGACCACGGCGTAGATCACCGCCGCCGCGTATCCGACCGGGCCGCCGATGGCGATCCCGATGAGGATATACCCCGCCTGTCCGATGGCCGAGTAGGCCATGACCTCCACCGGCGAGCGCCGGGCGACGGCCTGGTGGGCGCCGTAGATGATGCTCGCCGCACCCAACGCCAACAACACCGGCGTCCCGAACGCGAGCTGGTCCGGGAGTATGAATCCCCCGAACCGGAGCAAACCGTAGCTCCCGATATTGGCCAGGGCCCCGCTCAAGATGGCCGCTACCGGCGCGTGGCTCCCCACGTAGACGGCGGGCAACCAGAAGTGGAACGGGAAAAGCCCTATCTTGAGCCCGAAGGCCACGAAGATGGCCGTCGCAATGATGACGGTCGGGTTGGCGCCGGTCTCCACCACCCGCTCCGCCGCGATCCTCATGTCCAACGTTCCGGTAATATGATACAGAGCGGCCACCGCTATGAGGAAGATCACCGACCCCAACAGGTTCACCACGGCGAAGATGAACGCCGCCCGCACCTGGACGTCCTCTTCCCGGTATCCGGTGAGCACGTAGGCCGACGTCATGGCAATCTCGAAAAAGACGTAGAAGTTGAACATGTCCCCCGTCAGGAATATCCCAACGAGCCCGGTATTCAGGAAGAGTACCAGCGCCGGAAACGTGCGGGACCGGACACCGAGGATGATCTCGTAGAGTAGTGAGACGAGAACCACCCCGCACGACACGGCGGCGAAAGTGACTCCCAGGGCGTCGGCCCGCAACGCGATGCCCAAGCCCAGGGGCCAGTTGCCCGCGACGAAGACGACCGTGCCTTCCCGGAAGACCTGGATCGCCAGCACGGCGACGGAGGCAAAGCTCGCGCCCATGGCGGCCAGGGCTATGATCCCGACGCCGGTGCGCCGGCCGTCCAGCATCGCCAGGGCGGCGCCGAAGATCCAGGTGATCCCTATGGCGAGCGAGATCGCGATCAAGCCGGAGGCTCGCTTGCGGGATCGGGGAGCTCCGACTCTTCGCCCCGGTCCAGCGCCTCGGAGGCCTCGGCTTCGGCCCGGGAGATATCTTCGAGGTCTATGGAGCTATGGGACGTGTAAAGCCGGTAGCTCAAGGTCAGGAGCAGGGCGGCCACGCTGGAGCCGATCACGATCGCCGTCAGCACCATCGCCTGCACGAGAGGATCGCTAATCTGGGCATTCTCGGGCAACGGGTAGATCGGGGGCCGTCCCCGGGTGATTCCAGCCGCCACGACGAACAGGTTGGCCGCGTTGGAGATGAGCACTATCCCGACAACGAGCCGGATCAGGTTGCGCTGCAGGATCAAGAAAGCCCCGGCGCCGAATACGATGGAGATGGCCAGCGAGATGATAAAGGTCATCCGGGCCCCTCCCCGTAAGCCTCGTCAGGGTCCAGGTGTTCCTCTTCGTACCCGCGGCGCTCTATCCGGGCCACCAGCCGGGCGATGAGCGAGATCACACCCGCCCCGTAACCGACCACCAGCAGGAATATCCCGACGTCGAAGAGGACCGCCGTTATGAACTCCAGGGTTCCGAAGTAGATAACGGGCGCGTCCGGCGGTGGCCAGTGGGTCATCAAGGGCTCACCGACAAACAGCGGACGGAACGCAATCCCGAGCGTTACGAGGAGCCCGGCGAACGCCCCGTACCCGATACCCCGCAGCGGTAGTAGTTTCTCGGTCTGTTCCCGCCCGAAGGCGAGATACTGCATGAGTATGCCCAGGGCAGCAATGACCCCGGCGGAGAAGCCATCTCCCGGCTCGATGTAGCCTTTGACCAGTATGGCGGCCGCCGTCGCCATCGTCGGCATCAAGAGCAACCGGGATATCACCCGGGTCATAACGCTCGTCTCGCCCGCGGGGACGCCGCCGGCCTTTTCCTCCCGCGTACCCTTCATGACGTTCACGGCAGCCGCCCGCGCCAGAGTAGGGTCGCCGCCCCGAGCAAGACCAGGGCAACCACCGAGATCTCCCCCATCGTGTCCAGCCCCCGGAAGTCGGCCAGAATTACCGTTACGGCGTCCTTGCCATGGGCTTCGGGTGTGAGTTCTAGCAACCCCTGGGCTGCGCTTTCCTCCGTCGTGGTCTGGGATAGCGTGGCCCAGCTCAAGGCGAGCATAAATCCCCCGGCCAACACCGCGATCGCGGCTTTGATCTTGACGTACTGCACCGGTATTATTGCCCCGCGCCGCAAGACTTCGTAGGGGATAAGCTTTAGCACCCCGAGGATGATAAGCGTGATTATGGTCTCTACCAGCACCGCCACCAGCGCCACGTCCGGAGCCCCGAAGAAAGCGTAGGCAACGGCTATGGAGAACCCGGCGGCTGAGATCACCAGGACCAGCGTAACGTGCTTGCGCACCACGCACGTCGCCACAGAGGCTACCGTCGCCCCGATCAGGGCGAGTATGAGCGGAAAGTCGTCCGTGGCAAACCCGCCGAACTCGTACACGCCGTCCGTTCCGGTGAACACGAGCCCCAGCGCGACGAGGATACCCGCCGGCACCAGGATCGCCGCCACCCTTCCCCGCGTGTCCTGAACCTCGACCCGGTACAGCATCGTCGAGAACCGGTTCAGCCGGTCGAGCCCGACGAAGTAGATCCTCTCGGGCCCCACCTTCTCCCCGACCCAGGCAAACACGTTGACCGCCCCCTGCCACAGCGGCGTCGAGATAATTACTAGAGCCCCGATCCCAAACGTCGCCAGCGCCAGCAGGTTCTCCCACCGGGCATCCAGGTGGTACGCGACCTCTATGCCCTCGATCGCCTTGCCGTAAGAAACCTCCCCGGCGGCGTGCGCGAGCCGCTCGAAAGGTCCCACGAATACGCCCCCGATGAGAACCAGCACGCCGAGCACCGTTATCGGCAACACGAGCAGCAACGGGATACCGTGTGCCTCGCTCCGCACCTCACCCAGGAAGCATCCGCTCCAGAACTTCCAGGAGTAGGTCAGCGTCAGGATCGTCGCCATCAGCGCGACCACGGGGAAAATGACGCTCTCCTGTTCCAGCGCGGTGGCGAACAGCATTTCGTCCTTGAAGAAGCCTATGGTCAGGGGCAGGGCCGCGAGCCCCGCGGCGGTAGCCGCGGCCGAAACTGCTAGCAACGGCATCTGGCGCGCGAGGCCCCCCAGCCTGGAGAGTTGGTTTTCACCCGTCGCCTCCGTTACCGCGCCGGCGGTCAAGAACAGGGCGCTCTTGGCGAGGGCGTGGGCTGTAACGTAGAAAGAAGCCCCCATCGCGCCGTACTTGCCGCCCATCCCGAACATAAACACCACGTAGCCGTACTGGGAAATCGTCGAGTAGGCCAGGAGCTGCTTCAAAACGTCGCGGCTCAGCGCGATCAGGCCGCCCACGAAGATCGAAGCCGCCCCGATGACCGTCAGGGCGCCGAGCAAGAACTCGCTCTTCTCGAGGAGTGGATAGACCCGCCCGATCAGGAGCACGCCCGCCGCCACCATCGCCGCCGAGTGCAGGTACGCCGAAACCGGCGTGGGCGCGGCCATCGCCCGGGGCAGCCAGAACTGGAACGGAACCTGGGCGCTCTTCGCCAGCCCGGCTATGGCGATGAGACCCCCGGCTACAATGAGGAGGATGCCGGGCTCCGTAACTTCTGACAGCTCCGGCACCGAGAAGGTACCGTAGGCCGCGTAGAACATGAGCGCCCCGATAAGTAGAAAAACGGCGGTTACGCCGGTAACCAACAGCGCCATCAGGGCTGAAGTGCGAGACTCCTCCTGATGGGCGTCATAGCCGATCAGGTAGTAGGAAGAGATGGCGGTAAGGTCCCAGAAGAGGAAGATGAGAATGAGGTCCTGGGCCATCGCGAGACCGACCATGGACCCCATAAACAGCAGGATGAAGAAGTTGAACCTGACGGCGTACTCTTGCGGCCGGTGCTCGTGGTGCAGGTGCCTGGGGATGTAGCGCGCAGCGTAGACTACGACGAGGAATCCTATGCCGGTTGCGAGCAGCGAGTAGAGGGCGGCGAGCCCGTCCAGATCGACCGCGAACCGCAGATCGAGGGTCGGAGCCCACGGCACATCTACTGTTCCACCACCCGCAAACCAACCATAGAGCGTGGCCGCGAAGGCCATCGCCGCCAGGGCGGCACCGGCCGGAGCCGCGTAGTTGTAACGGATCATCCCCGCGAGCACCGCCACGGGCGCGGCGAGCATGGCCAGGATCAGGGGCACTAGTACCGGTGCCGCGGTCAGCAGTTACCCTCTCTGTTCCCGCAACGCTTTCCGGGAATCCCTCCGGCTCCTTTGTTCGGGAAAAGCTGCCTCAAAGCCCCGCGTCTCCTAAACTTCCGCCAACCATCGCGCCAGTTTAGCGCCGATTCGCTCTTAATTGTAGTGGCGGAAGAAATTTCACGCCAAACGCCTCCGAACCGGCCAACGTCCGCCGCAGGGTTTACAATAGCTTGAAAGGAGGAATCGTTGAGAACGAGCGTTACACAACTAACTGACTCCTACAACCGCAAGATGGACTATCTCCGGATCAGCGTCACCGACCGCTGCAACTTCCGCTGCCAGTACTGCATGCCGGAAGACATCGTCTTTCAGGACAAGAGCCACATCTTGACCCTGGAAGAAATGCTAACCTTCGCCGAGGCCTGCCTGCAACTGGGCGTGACGAAAGTCCGCGTCACCGGCGGAGAGCCGCTGGTGCGCCGCGGCATAGTCTGGTTCGTCGAACAGCTCAAGGAGCTTGGGTTCGAGGACGTAACCATGACTACCAACGGCTTTCTGCTGAAGGACTACCTCGAAGATCTCCTCGAAGCCGGCCTCGACCGGATAAACATCTCGCTGGACACCCTCCAACCGGAGAAGTTCCAGTTCATCACCCGCCGCAACCACTTCGAGAGGGTGTGGGACTCTGTGATGGCCGCCCTCGAAACCCCGCTCTCGCCCGTAAAGCTGAACGCGGTGGCGATGCGCGGGGTCAATGATGATGAGATCTCCGACATGGCCCGGCTGACGCTCCAATATCCGATGCACGTACGCTTTATCGAGCTGATGCCGCTGAACGGCGATACCGACGGCTCGCGCTTCCGGTCTCTCTTCATCTCGGGACGGGAGATTTTGGACCGCGCCCAGAAAGAGCTCGGCGACCTGAAGCCGGTTGAAAAAGAGGACCCGGCTGCCCCGGCGGACGAGTTCAAGTTCGACGGCGCACCGGGGACCTTCGGCGTCATAACGCCGGTGAGCGAGCCGTTCTGCGCCCGGTGCAGCCGGCTACGCCTGACGGCGGACGGCAAGATCCACCCGTGCCTCCTCACCGACCTCGACGTGCCGGTAAAGGACGCCATCCGCTCCGAAGACCCGATACCGGCCATCCACGAGGTACTGTGGCACACGGCCGGCATAAAGCCCGCCGCCGGCCTCACGCTACCCGAGGAATCCCGCAACCGGACGATGAGCCAGATCGGGGGCTAGGAGTCGCCTCACTCCTTGCCGACGTGCACCATGATGTCCAGGCCCGGACGCGGATCGATATAGTCTTGCAGTGAGTAGTATTCGACCTGGTAGTAGTACTCGCCACGCTCGGCTGTAACAAGAGAACCAGCATCTGCCACGGGCACTTCCCTCGTCTCCTCGGGCGGCGCCAGACGCTCCGGCGACGGCCGCACGGTTATGCCCCATCCGTTAGCCTGGAGCTTCCGGACGTAGTAGCTTTGGATCTCACGTCTATTCTGACGGGTTTCGTACCGGGCAGAGCAAGCACCCGTCTCCTCGTTGGCCTGGGGTTCGATCCCCCGGTCTCCGAACTGTGGAAACTCCCTGTAGACTCGCCGTTCTCCCCGGTCGCAACCGAGTCCCAGGGTCGAGAAGTAGCCCCACGAACCGAGAAGCCCTATCACCAGGAGCGTGAGCAGTGCCGTCGCCGTAACGTGAGGCCGCACTCCAGGTCCTCTACTCCGCGGCGACCGCCCGGCTCAACACTCCGTAGAGCACCAGCCCGGTCGGTAAGCCATAGAGGGCGCAGATGGCGCCCTGATAAACGGCAACGGAGATCACGCTTGCATACCCTCCTCCCCACACGCCCAGTAGCGCGTTGAGCTCCAGGTAGATGGCCGCCGCTTCCACTACGCCACCCGACGCGCTCGCCAAGACCCATGGGACGATCCAGATCAGCGCGTGGCGCTGGAGTATGGCGAGCAGAGCAATTCCCTGAGCAACCCCGTAGACGGCCCAGACAATGGGATCGAAGACCGCGTAGGCCAACACATCGTCTCGGGTCATCTCGTGGGTGGCTTCCACCAAGCCCGGGAACGCTCCCTCAACGGAGATCAGCAACACCTGTCCTACTATCCACCCGAAGAAGCTCGCCACGATCCAAAACCCAGCGTATCTGACATACCTCCTCAACACGATCCACTGGGCGATCCCGAGGAGACCGCCAAAGAAGATCAACTCTCCAGCGAACTGCGCCACGTACCCGAGCCCCCCGACTGTCCCGCCAACGGTACACCCAAAGATCCACCATCCCACCACCGAAGCCCCGGAAACTTCATCCGATACGACCCCGAGACCCTCCCTGCCAACCCGTAGCGCCCAGACTAGAACCGCGAGAATCGCCAGCGGCGCGGCCCCGTAAGCTAGAATAGCCAACGGCCCGTACCAAAACGCATAGCCAGCCGCCAAAATAGTCCCCGCAACCAGCGCCATCCAGACCACCGTGAACACCCTCGGCCGCTGACTCGCCACAACAAGCACCCCACAAACTTTAACTTACGACGTAAGTGTACCTTAGGCAGCCGTTTGGTTCAAGGAAAGGCGATGAGATTCCGGGTCAATCCGGTTCTATGGTGGCGGTGAGTCCTTCGGACCTTAGTTGGTCCTGGTAGAGTTCGGCGAGCTCTTTGTGGGTCTTGGTGGCGACGGCTTTGCCTTTGGTGTGGGCTTCGAGCATGATCGAGACCGCCCGGCGCGTGG
>JBHJHC010000110.1:0-17577 GCA_050331175.1 Rubrobacteraceae bacterium
AAAGCTCTTGATGCCGTGAGCACCCGACACGCTGCGGGCTGGTTCAAGCACTGTCGCAACCGAGTAGTCCATCACTCACTATGAAAATTGCTCTAAGGGCTGGGTCAAGTCTTGTGACACCTCGCCCATGTTCGTAATCGAAAGTAAGTTCCCGCCGGGATTCAGAAACCCAAGGATTCCGAGAGTATTCGGCCCTGGGCGTCTTTTGGCGGTTGCACGCCTAGCAGGGCGCAGATGGTCGGGGCCACGTCGACGAGCTGCGGATTGCGAGGCGCGCCGCCGCGTCGAAACCCTGCTCCGGACAGCACGAGCGGTACCCTCGCCTCTTTCGTGCTCCCGTGGGCGCCGCCGGAATCACCTTCCGCCGTTGAAACGAAGCCCCACGGTTCTTCGGCCTCGACGACGAGCAGATCCCGCTTCCGGCTGGCGCGCAGCTTTTCGAGGTCGTCTTCGTTGAGGACCCGCCCTACGTGCGGGACTTCCTCCAGGGCCGCCTCTACCCGCTGCTTCCCCCGCAGGGTGGCCGCCCGGCCGCGCAGGATGAGGTTGGCGATGCGCACGGCGTTGGGGACGACCACTACCTCGGTGGCTGCCCCCGGCGCGTTGCCGGGGGTGACTACTTCCGGGATGTAGCCGGCCCCGGTGATTGCGGCGAGGAGCGGTTGGGTGAGGTCCCGGGACCAGCCCGTCATCCCGTGGTCGCCGGTTACGATGAACGCCGCGCGGTCGTAGATACCGACGTCTCTGGTGGCTTCCACGAGCCGGCCGAGCTGGCGATCCAACTCCGCCACCAGTGGCACCACGTTCGGACCATCCGGGCCCTCAGCATGTCCTAGATCGTCGAGGTCCGAACCGTAAACGGCCAGGAAATCCGGGACCCTCGACACCTTTACTTCCTGTCCACCCGAGACCACGGGTTGCCCGTTCAACACGTCTATGGCCGCGTCCACCCGGGCGGCGAACAGGCCACCGGGCTCGGTGTAAAGCCGATCCGGCTCCCCGAAAGCCGCGTCGTAGCCTTGTACCATGTACCATTGTATTGATGCAATGGTCTTGCCCGCTCTTACGAGCGCTTCTGCAACTGTTTCGGCTTGTAGGGTGCGCTCCTCACCGACGACCCGGCCGGTCTGGCGGTTCAGGTAGTAGGCGGCGTTGCCGTGAACTTCGGGGTAGGCTCCGGTGACTATTGAGGCCCTCGAAGGGTTGGAGATGGTGGGGAAAGTACTTCTCGCGATTGAGAGGCTGCCCTGGTTTTGCAGGTCATCCAGGTTTGGGGTAGGGGTTCTTTCGAGGTAGGCGGGGTCGAAGCCGTCCCAGTCCACCAGGATCACGTGCTCCGGACGGCGGTCCGGCTGGGGTTCCCGCGAACAGGAGAGGAGCCAGGCAGGAGCGGTTGCGGCCGCGGCCAGAGCCGCGGCACCTGCAATAAATCTGCGCCGGGACAACTGCATTGGACGCTTAGGTGATCTCTCGAATCACGGCTTTACCCTTCTGGGCCAGAAGCCGCGGGGACCGGCGAGGAGGGCGAGGGACGGGACCAGGAGCGTCCGGATCACGAACGCGTCCAGCAGGATGCCGATAGCCATGGCTACCCCGATCTGGAGGAAATCCCGCAGGGGTATGAGTGTCAGCAGGAAAAAGGAACCCGCGAGCACGACCCCCGCGGCGCTGATCGTGGGACCGGTGTTTGCCAGAGCGGTCTTTACCGCCTCCCGCAGAGGCTTCGTCTCGGTCTCTTCCCGGATAGCCGCCATGATGAAGATGTTGTAGTCGCTGCCCAGGGCGACGAGGAGCAGAAAGAGCGCGAAGGGCACGTAATAGACCACCCCGCCGTGGCCGAGGACGTTTTCGAAGAGCACGGTCGAAATCCCGATGGTGGCCGCGAAGCTCAGGGCCGTGGCACCCAGGAGGTAGAGGGGCGCCACGGGGGTCCGCAGCAGCAGGGCGAGGACTACGAACACCGCGCCGAAGATCATCGGGGCGAGCCTCACGAGGTCCCCCTCCGAGGTGTCCCGGGCCGCCGCGGCGAGCGCCGTCTGGCCTCCCACTACGCCGGTTGAGTCCTCCAGGCCCGCCCGGTCGAGGAGCGCGGGAAGTTCCTGCTGGAGTCGTGCGGCCTGGTCCAGGGCCGTAGGGGAGTACGGGGCGCCGTAGACGACGAGCAGGATGCGGGCCGCCGAGCCGTCCCGGGCCACGAAATCTATTCCGGGTATCCGGCCGTCGTATTGGGGGCCGAGGACGGCGGTGGCCAGCTCGCCGGAACGCAGCAGCTCGGTCTGCATCTCCTGCTGGAGGCGCAGCAACGCGTCCTGCTCGTCGTCCAGGTTCTCGCCCTCTACCACCACGTTCACCGGGGACAGCAAACCCCCGGGGAACTCGCGGGTGAGGTCCTCGTAGCCGCGGGAGGCCGGCGCGCTCTCGGGCAGGTTCGCCAGCAGGTCGAAGCCCACGCGCAGGCCGAGCGTACCCGAAGCCGCGACCATCAAGACCGCCACCACAACCCCGGCGACCAGGCCCGGCCGGCGCAGGAGCCGGACGTACGCCGCCGAAGAGCGGGGGGCCAGCGCCGGACGCCCGAAGGCCGCAGGGCCCAGGATCGCCAGCAGCGCCGGTACGAGGGTCAGGGTAACGGCGAACACCAGCAGGAGGGCGAAGGCCAGGCCCGGGCCGAGCGCCTGGTAGAGGCCGAGCTGGGCGAAGACCAGGAGTATGAAGGCGGCGACCAGGACCGCCGCCGAGGAGAGCAGGACCCCGCCTACCCTCTCCACCCCGATCCGGGCCGCCTCAATGCGTTCGGCTCCGTCCCGGAGCGCCTGCCGGGTACGGGAGAGCAGGAACAAAGCGTAGTCCGTCCCGACGCCGAAGAGCAGCACGATAATTATGGGCTCGACCTGCGAGGGGATGCTAATCTCCCGTTCGACCGCCAGCCAGCCCAGGATACGGAGCGTCAAGAATGCCGAGAGCCCGATGCTCGCGAGCGGCACGAGGGGCGCGACCAGGCTCCGGTAGGTGAGCGCCACGATGAGGAAGATGGCGAGCGCCGTGACGACCGTTACCAGCTCCAGGTTCTCCTGGATGAGGTTGTTGGTGTCGGCCTGAACCGGCAAGACGCCGGTAACCTCCACATCCAGCGTTCCCTGGCCCAAAACATCCCTCGTCTGTTGGACTCCGGTCGAGATCCCGGTCGGGCTCGCCCCGGGCTCGAAAGAGAGCAAGACGGGCAGTACCCGCTGGCCCACCAGGCCCGAACCTATCCGGGTCGGGTCCTGCTCGTTGCGGATCGCGAGCGGCACCGCCCGGTCCAGACGGTAGGGCTGCCAGGGGCCGTTCAGGTACCGGAGCCCGGCCCGCATCTCCCGCAGGTCCGACCGGGTAAAGCCCTGGGGGTTAGAGTAGACCAGAATAGCCGGCGGCTCTACCGGCCCGGAGAGGCCGGGATCTACCTGTTGCTCGGCCTGCGCCGCCGGGGACGAGTCCGGGACCAGGTCCGAGAGGCTGCCGGTCGTGTTGCCCTCCAGAGGCGGCAGGTACAGGTACGCGGCGAGCGCCACCCCGGCCCAGAACAACACTATCGCGTAGCGAAACCTGGCGAGGAACCATCCGAGCCAGCCGAAGAAACCTCTAGGAGCCACGAAGCCGGAGCCCGTCCTTCCACGAATGTCTGTGGCAGATGCGGGTCATCCCGCCGGATCGTCCCGGACGACGAACTCCATCCTCACCGCCTCACAGCCGGCTGCGACTTGGCTTTGTCCGGGCCTTTTCTCCAGTGCCGCCTGGCAAACGTCGCCACCAGCGCGGCGCAGACCAGGCCGGTGAGTAGGGAGATCGCTATTCCCAAATTCAGCGTCCCCGACTCGTAGCGCAGTTCGACGGTGTGGTCGCCTTTGGGGACCGGAACCCCCCGAAACAGGGAGTTTGTCCGGTAGAGTGAAACGGGCCGGCCGTCCACGTAGGCCTTCCAGGCCGGGTAGTAGATCTCGCTCATCACCAGAAAGCCCGGGGCTCCGGTGGAGACGTCGAGCCTTATCTCATCGGGCTCGTACGACGCGAACGATACCCGATCGGCCGAGGGGTTGTCCGGTTGGCCGAGGCGGGGGGGATTCTCTTCGATGAACGCCACGTTTCTGGGGTCCGCTTCACCGGCGTCAAGCAACCTCAGCGCCTCCTTCGGCTTCGTCTCCCGCACGGAGTGCACGATCCAGGCCCGCGGCAGGGCTTCTTCGTTCTCCAGCACGGTTACCTGCCCGTCTTCATAGACCTTGGGATGGTCGTTTTGGAGGCGTTGGACGCTCCTGGCATCCGGACCGGACAGGTAGTTGGGCGTCACGATGTAGCGCGTGTTGAGCATGTCGAGCAGCGGGGAGTCGAGGCCCTTGGTGTAGACGTTGGCGGTGTGGTAGTTGTTCTGGGTCATATCGTTCATGATCTCGAGGTACTTGTCGTAGCGGCGGAGATGGACCGCGTGGTAGACCTGGATGCTCTGCAGCCTCAAGGCGGTCGGCCGGTTCTCAGCTTCGAGGGCCCGAACCCTCGGTTTCATAAAGTTCCTCTGGTACATCACGCCCGGCGAGTAGGCGAAGTACCTGAACGGTTCTTCGCCGGTCGGGCGCAGGAGCCGGGTAACGTCCGTCGGGTCGTAGTAGGTACTGAGGTTCGTTTTTCCGATTCGGTCCGAGGTCCGCTCCCGGCCGTCTTTGCCCATCGTGTCTTTCCCCGCCGAATATAGATCGGTGAATAGGGCGAGCACCAGGAGAACGCCCGCGATGCCGCGCAGGATCCGGAACCGGTCCGGGAGCAGGGCGTAGGCTGCCACGAGCGCGAGCACCAGGCAAAGGATTAGAAGGGAGCCCGGCATGAGCGCGATACCATTCTCGACCAGGAACGGTAGCGGCTCCTCCCAGAGCCCCGCACCCTCGGGTCTTTCCGCCACTTCGTCCGCTTCCTCGTCGTCCGGAACCAGGACGCTCCGGGTCACCAGGAAGATCCCGGCCAGTACCGGCAGAACTACTAACGACGGAGTTTCCCTCGCGCGCGCCCCCAGGGTGCTTACAGTTGCGCCGGCGAGCAGGGCCGCGCCCAGGTAAAAGACCAGCAACGAGCGCTGGGGGTAGTGCGGTTGCAAGCTCTCGAAGCTGGGAAGCTGGTACAACAGCGAGTGTATCAGCGTGAAACCCGGGCCGGAGAGGGTTAGCGCGAGAAGCACCAGGGCCACGAAGTAGGGGACCAGGTGGCGTCCCCGGGCGACCAGCGGGGCCGCGAGGGCCAGCGCGAGGGTCGCGACGCCGGCGTAAAAGAAGTTCGGGAACACGAACAGCTTCTCCCAGTCGGCGACCGACCATCCGTAACCGGATTCGATTTCCGGGTAGCTACCGGCCAGGTTGGAGTTTTCCGAGTAGCCATCGGCCAGGTTGGAGAGCGCGTTGTACTCCAGCCGCGGGAGGAGGCCCGCGGCTGCGAGCCCGAACCCGAACAGCAGCACCGCGCTACCATGAATAACGAGCCCTGAAGCGCGGCCCCAGAGCCCCCGGATGTTCTCGGGAGGGAACAAGAGCGTGCGGTACGCCACGTACCCGCCCAGGGCGAGCAGGGCGTAGTAGGAACCCTGGCCCAACCACGCGGCGAGTATCTGGCTGATCGCCAACCCCGATACCGCCCACCACAGCCCCCGGTGCAGCCAGCTCCCGCTCCGAATCGCCAGCTCCGCGCCCAGGATGGCGAACGGGAGCCAGGCGAGTACGCTGACGTACGCGAAGCAGCAGACGTTCCTGACGTAGATGTAGCCGACGAATTCGTAAGCCACGGCCGCCACCAGGGCGCCCACCACGTTCATGCGGAGGGTCCGCGCGAGCGCGAAAGCCCCGAGGCCGGCCAGCAGCGGATGAACAAACAAATACGCCTTGACCGCGGCGACCAGGGGGAGCAGGGTAAAGAGCAGCATCGCGGGCAGGTAGGTCCAGCCGGAGAGGGGGTCCGCGGCGAACGGGGTGCCCGAGAGCTGGTAAGGGTTCCACCCCGGGACCTCCCCGGAGCGCAGCTGCTCGCCGAGAAAAGAGTACCAGGGGATGTATTGCGTGACGGCATCCGCCCCGATGGTGGTCTTGCCGATCAAGAGTCCCCACTCGGCGACCAGCGTCAAGACGACGAGCAACGAGACCGCGAGGAGGTCCCGGTGGCGTTCGACGATCCGGTAGCACCGGAGACGGAGGGTCTTGAATGTGGCGGCGTTAAGGTGCGTGAGACGAAACCTTTCTCGCAGACGGGATGATAGTACCATCCATCCTGGTTGCTCCGTACCCTACGTCACCTTCGAGCTGCCGTCCGGGACCCGAAGAATCACGTTGGAAGGCGCCCGCTGCCCGGGCTTCAGCTCAGGATTATCGGGAGCATTACGCCCAACCCCAATACGAACAGCCACAGCGCGGGGATCGGGGTGCCCCCGGGCCGTTGCCGGCGCGACTCCCAGTTGGCGAAGCGGGGGTTCAGACGGTGCCAGTCGGCGTGGCGGCGTTCCAGTGCCAGGAACCCGCAGGCGGTGGCGGCGCCGTAGATCAGGTGCCCGACAAGCGATGGGAGCCCGGCCTGGACCGCTTCCGGGGTCCAGGAAAAGCTCTGGCCGAGTAGGATGGGAAAGAGTGTCATCTGGCCTATAAACCACCACACCAACCCGTATAACATGCCCCAGGCGATGCTCGACCCGACGTCGGGCGACTCTCGCCTAAAGAGGGCGCCGTAGCTCATCCCTATGAGGGTGCCGGCGATCATGTGGACCCCGAAACCTAGTAGGGCGGAAGAGCTGCCTACCAGGCCGGCCACCATCGGTAGCACGCCGACGTCTACCATTACCAGGCCGAACAGGAGGCCGCCGGCCAGGCTCGCCAGGGCGCCCTGTCTCAGGGAGTGCAGCGTGCGGACCGCCGGGCTCTCCGGCTCGCGGTTGATCGGGTCCGAGTCGTAAAAGAAGAATACCCAGAGCCGGTCCAGCCCGGCGTAGACCAGCCCGACCAGCAAACCGTAGATAGCGTGTCCTATGAGCGAACCGACGAGCAACGGGCTCCCCGCGTTCTCGTACGACCAGTCGACCGGGTTACCCCCCAGGATGGGCAACAGCGTGAGCGCCCCCAAAAACCACCAGAAGATACCGTAGGCCAACCCCCAGCCCAGAGAAGACCCGAGGCTGCGCACATCCCTCTGAAACAGCACCCCGAAGCTCACGCCGATAGTGACCGCGATCGCGAAATGAAGCGTCAAACCTACCATGGACGAGCCGGAGTTGACCAGGCCCGCAACGAGGGGGAAAAAGTCCACCTGGGCCATCCACCGTCCGAAGGCCCAGCCGCCGATGATCCCCGCTGTTCCGCCCGCGAACAGCGCCCGCAGCAGGTTGAAACCCGCTCGCCACTCCGGTTGGCGGAGGAGGCCGAGTACTCCCAGGGTCAACCCGAGTGGCAGGCCGAGAAAGATCAGGTAGGTGACCAGTTCGGGGAAGTAGTCTCGGGCGGTTTCGAGCATCCCCATTCTCCGGGTGTTGTTTATCAGGGGGAACAGTCCGGCCGGGCCGGCCAGCCACAGCAGCAGCGCGTAGCCCAGGCCCCAGATCAGGCCCGACCCCGGCCCAAGTTCCTTGCGCAGGACCAGGATCGCAAACAGCAGGCCGTACAACCCGCCGAGCGCCACGCTGAGCACGAACGGGACCAGTCCCGAGGCCCAGATCATGGCTCCACCCAGGAGCCCGACGAGAACTCCGGCGCTTATCTCCGGGGCGCGGGAAGATTTCAACCCATCCACCTCAGTCGATGTCTATCGTCTGCACGATGTCGCGGGGGAAGAACAACTCGATGACCCAGTCAGCGAAAACCCGTACCTTGCGCTCCGTACCCGGCAGCTTGGACAGGTAGATACCGCGCCACATGATCCAGGCCAGAAAACCGGAGAAGCGGACGCCCTTGATCTCGGCGCACGCAGTCTGGTAGCCCACGACACACAGGGTCCCGAGCCCGTCGAAGTGGAACGGTCTTAGCTCCTTACCCTGGATGCTGGCGTAAATGTTGTGGGCCAGCGCGTAGGCCTGGCGCAGGGCAAACTGGGCCGTGGGTGGGGAGAGCTCGCCGGTCCTGGTATCCGTCACGGCGGCGCAATCACCCAACGCCCACAGCCCGTCGTGGTCCGGCACGGACAGGTTTCCATCCACGATGACCGCACCTCGCTCATCGTGTTCGACGGGCAGGTCTTCTACCAACGGGTTCGGTTTCGTTCCCGCCGTCCAGACCAGCGTCTCGGTCTGGATCTCCTCCCCGGAGTTCAGCACGACGACGCCCCGGCGGGCATCCGCCACCCGGGTACCGAGCATGAAGACCACCCCCCGCTCCCGCATGCGATCCAGGGCGTAAGCGGCCAGCGACTCGCTCAACTCCGGCAAGATGCGGTCCCTGGAGTGGAGCAGCAGTACCCGCACCTCCTCTTCCGGGATGTTTGGGTATTCGACCAGCATGCCCCGCACGAAGTCGTTGAGGCCGCCGGCCAGCTCGGCGCCCGCAAACCCGCCACCCGCCACCACGAAGGTCAGGAGCGAACGCCGGATTTCCGGGTCCCGTTCCCGGTCGGCGCGCTCGAACACGCTGATGACGTGGTTGCGGATCCGGATGCCGTCCCAGAGCGACTTGAAGTCGAATGCTTCGTCTTGAAGACTTTGCAAGCCCCGGTAGTTGGAGACGGAACCGACCGCCACCACGAGGTGGTCGTAGGAAAGCTCGGTGCCGGTAGGCAGGCTGGCTCGAGATACGGCGGTGTTCGGCTCCAACACGACTTTGCGCCGCCCGACGTCGATCCCGCTCACCCGGCCCCGGACGACCTCGGTGCGGCGCAGGCTCGTGCGCAGCGGGCTGCTGATGTGCGTCGGCTCCAGGCTGCTCGCGGCAACCTCGGGCAACATTGGCGTGAACAACAACGCGTTGGTGTCGCTTACCAGCACGAACTCCACCGAAGGATCGGTCCCAAACTTCCGCTCCAGGTGCTCGGCGGTCGCCACGCCCGCGAAGCCGCCACCCAGGATAACGATCCGGGTTTCTATGTTGCGCCCGGGCCTGGCCGGTGCGGGCTCCGGGCCGAGAAAGCGGAGGGCCGCCTGGCTCAAGGCCTGGACCAGCAACCCGAGGACCACCCCGTACAAAACCCATCCGACGAGGTCCGGAAACAATCGCAGCATTCCTTCGGCCGTCCACTGTGGCTGCCGGCCCTCCAGGAGCGGCAACAGGATCACGCTGATCCCCGTCCACAAGGGTACGCCCAGCGCCGCGGCCGTCATAATGCTGTCGACGTAGTCGCGCCGGGCCGCGCTGAAAGCCAGCGCATAGCCGATGCCGGCCACGATCCCCAGGAATAGACCCAGAGCTGCGTTTTCCAGCGTCGCCCCGAGAGGAATGCTGGAAAACGCGCCAGCCACCAGACCGATCGCGATTCGCCGTGCGTGCTTGTTCAAGAGGTCCTCCGGGACACGAAATTTTCTTCGCCATTATAGTCGCGCACATTACCAGGGTCTTGCATATTGCTTAAAATATTCTTAACGGTTGTCTTCGGGCGGCCGTTAGAGGTGGGTTTGGCGAAGGTATGACCTGGACACGTGCCGGGGCACCCGTTCAATCGGGCCGGGAGTTGCGCCGGTGGAAGATCCACCAGGTTGCCAGTATCAGGGTCAGAACAAGGATGTTCGGCACCCAGAAGGTGACACCGAATTGGAGCTCGTCCCGGCCCATCCGGCTTCCAAACAGGGTGAGCAGGATCCCGAGCGGTAGAATTCCGGCCCCCGTGGTCCAGGTGTAGGTCCACAACGGGGCCCTGACTACGCCCGCCGCCAGGCAGACGGTATTGAAGGGCACGAGCGGTACCAGGCGTACCGCGAGTAGTGGAAACACACCTTCCTGCGCGAGCCAGCTGTCGAGCCGTTCCTGCCGCCGCCGGGAAACGACGCGTTCGAGTACGGGCCGGCCCCACAGGCTGCCGGCCCCGTACATGATGAAGGCCGAGAGCATGAACCCGCTCCAGGTTACGGTCAGACCACCCCAGAACCCGAACGCCAGGCCGTTGGCGAGGGCCATCAACTCCGCGGGGAACGGGATCACCATGTGCAGGAGTATCAGGGCGATGGACGCTACCGGGGCCAGCGGGCCGTAGCCCTGGATGGCGGCCCGGATCTCCGCCCCGTCGCTACTGGAGATGAATTCGAGGAACGCAACGAGCGACGAGCGAACTCCGGGGATAGCGAATGCGATACCCCCGAACGCTACCAACCCGGCCAGCAAGATCCAGCGCCCCCGCGGTAACCTCATAACCCGCTCCATGTCCCTGCGCCCACATAGTCGCCCGGCGAGGTGGCGGGATCCGGGGTTCGTGGCGCGGTTACGGACTGGTTGGTAACGTAGATCACCTTTACTTCCCTCCAATGTGGCGTAAATTTCTGGACAACACCGTGCATCCAACCCGGCGCGGGAAACGTAGAATACCGTGAATCGGTTTCGAGAAGGAGGGAAAGCCGTGCTCCGCAACATGAAGTCCTCGGTCCGGCTCATGCTCCTGGCGCTCTGTGCGACCATCCTACTCGTACTAGTTTCGTGTGGCGGCGGACAATCCGCCCAGGACTCGAACAGCGGGGACCAGGGCGGCGAGAACACCTCCGAACAGTCGAGCGGCCAGAAGTACCCCGACGTCAAGGAGGCGGAGCTGGAATCGACGGGTGAGAACACGTGGTCGCTCTCCGTGACGATCTCCTCTCCCTACGACTCGCCGGAACGCTACGCGGACGGGTGGCGGGTCCTCGCCCCCGACGGCACGGTCCTCGGCAAGCACGAGCTTATGCACGACCACGCGAACGAACAACCGTTTACCCGCACCCAGACGGGGTTGGAGATCCCGCAGGACGTACAAGAGATCACCGTCGAAGGACGAGACCTGAAGAACGGCTACGGCGGCGAAACCGTTACCGTCGACGTTCCTCGCAGCTAGGCTTTCCGGCTTTGTGTGCCCTGGATCCCATCTCCGCCATCAGATATTTTCAGTCAAAACTTATTGCATCGAAAACCCACAGGTGATATTTTGCAGGCCGTGGGGATCAGCATACAAAGCTTGCGCGTGTTTCTGGGGGTGCTGGACCAGGGCTCGTTCTCTGCTGCCGGGCGGGAGTTGGGTATAACGCAGCCCGCCGTCTCGAACCATCTGCACGCGTTGGAGGAACGCTTCGGGGTGGCGCTACTGGTCCGGGGCCACGGCGCGCGCCCGACCCCCGCCGGAGAGTGCCTGGCCGGGCACGCGCGCCGGCTGCTGGCCGAGCTGGAAGCGCTGGAAAGGGAGATGGACCGCCACTCGGCTCCGCACGGGCGGCTCCGGGTCGGGGTGTCTTCCACGCCGGGCGAGCACCTCCTGCCCCGTCTGGCCGTAAGGTTTGCGGCGGAGTACCCGGAGGTTTCCCTCGACGTACACATCGCCGACACCGAAGAGACCCTGGACGCCTTGCTGGATCGTAGGGTTGAGGTGGCGGTGGTGGGCCGGGAGGTAGACGACCCTCGCGTGGACTCCGCGGTGATCGAGGAAGACGAGCTGGTACCGGCGGCCGCCGTAACCGCCTGTCCGGTTTCGGGAACCGTGGACCCGGCGGCCCTGGCGGAGCAGCCCTTCATCATGCGGGAACGGGGCTCGGCGACCCGGGAAGTCGTCGAGAACCGGCTGGCGTTGGCCGGCGTCGAGCCCCGGATAGCGATGGAGTTAGGCTCGAACGCCGCGGTAGCCGGCGCGATCGCGACGGGTGCGGGGATCGGTGTACTGCCCGCCCGCTCGCTGAAGACTCACGACCGCATCTCACGTCTCCCGGTTCGCGGTCTGGAGTTCCGGCGCCCCTTCGTCATGTTGGTAGAACGTGGCCGCCCGCTCTCGCCGGCGGCCGAAGCTTTTACGGCCCTGTGCCTTAGAAAGGACGATTGATGTTCCGAAAGCTCACTTTTCTGTTCGCCGCGTTCGCGCTCACCGCAGCCCTGGCGGGTTGCGGCGGGGGCGGGGCCTCCGACGAGCCCCTCCGCGTCGGCCTCATCCCAAACCAGAACCCGGAGGAAGTCGAGGCCCAGTACCAGCCGCTGGAAGATTATCTGTCGGACGAGATCGGACGCGAGGTAGAAGTTTCGGTTCCGGCAACCTACAACGCCGTGGTCGAGGCACTCGTTTCCGGCGAGCTGGACATGGCCTACTTCGGCGGCCTAACCTACGTCCAGGCCCGGCAGCGGGCCGACGTCAGCCCGCTGGTTACGGAGGTCAACCCGAACACCGGGACCACCAAGTACCACTCGCTCATCATCACGCCGACCGACAGCGACATCTCCGAGGTAGAAGACGTCGAAGGCAGAGACTTCGCGTTCGGGAGCGTTTCCTCCACCTCCGGGTCTTTGTACCCCTCGATCATGCTGGACCAGGCCGGCATTGACTACCGGACGGATCTCGGGGAGTTCACCTACACCGGCGGCCACGACACGACGGCCCAGGCGGTCGCCAACGGCCGGGTCGACGCGGGCGGCCTCGAAGACCGCATCTTCTACGACCTGCGCGACGAAGGCGCCATAGACGAGGATTCGGTCAGGATCGTGGCCGAGTCCGAGCCCATCGAAGGCTACCCGTGGGTGGTGCGCGACGACCTACCCGAAGAGGACAAAGAAGCGCTCGCCAACGCCTACCTCAACATGGAGGACCCGGAGCTGCTCGACCTGATGCGGGCCGAGAGCTACGAGCGGGTCGAGGCCGATGACTACGACTACACCGAGAAACAGGCCCGCGCCCTCGACCTGCTCACCGAACCCGACCAGTAGCGTGGAGGTTTCCCTGGAGAAAACCTCCGTAACCTTCGGCAGGGAACATGCGCTCCAGGACGTTTACTTCCGGGCCGAGCCCGGGGAGCGGGTCGCGGTTATCGGGACGTCCGGGGCGGGGAAATCCACCCTGTTCCGGACGCTAACCCGCAGTGTGCCGCTTTCCTCCGGCACGGTGGAGATCGGGAACCGGAACCTCTACGAGTTGCCGAAAAAGGAGCTGAAGGGCGTCCGGCGGAGCATCGGCACCATTTATCAGGCTTACAATCTGGTCCCGCAACTACCGGCGGGCGTGAACGTGGCGCTCGGGGAGATCGGGGGTATGGGCCGCCTGGACGCGCTGCGCACCTTTCTCACCGGTCCCGGCGCGGCCCTTACCCGGCGGGTCCGGGAAGCCCTGGAAGAGCTCGGGGTTGGGGATTACGCGGCGGTTCGGACGGCGAACCTCTCCGGCGGCCAGCAGCAGCGGGTCGCCGTCGCGCGGCTCCTCGTCCAGCGACCTTCGATCGTGCTGGCCGACGAGCCCTTCGCCGCCGTGGACCCCGTAACCACGGAGAAGGTACTTGAGGCTTTGAACGCGCTAAACAGCGATGGGGCGACCCTCCTGATCAACCTCCACGACGTGGAGATAGCCCGCCGCTTCCCCCGCATCGTGGCGCTCCGTGAAGGACGCGTCGCTTACGACGGCCCGTCCGAAGGGATCACGGACGACAAGCTGGCGGAGATATACCGCAGAGATCCCCGGGTCCCGGAAAAGATCGCGGACGACGAACAACCATCGTACCCGGACCCCACCCGGATAGCAGAGGGACGAGATGGCGTCGCCGCCCACTGAGCAGCGGCCGGCCATCGGGGGTGCGTTGCCCCGCTACAACTGGAAGGTGAGCCTGACGGTTCTCGTTATCCTCGGCGTGACCGGCTGGAGCGCCTGGGGTACGGGGTTCGACCTGATCGAGCTGGTAACCGGCACCGGACCCGCCGAACGCTTCGTCTCCGAGATGTTCCCGCCGGACCTCTCGGCGGCCACGCTACAGACCACCGCCGTCGGCGTCATCGAGACCTTCCAGATGTCCTTTCTCGGGGCCCTCATCGGCGCGCTAGTAGCCCTGCCGCTGGCGGCCATCGGTACCGAAGCGGTCCCGACCGTCGGCGCCACAAAGGGCGAGCGCCTGCTGCGGGCCGTTCCCTACCACACGGCGCGTTTCATACTCAACATGTTCCGCTCCGTGCCGGACATCCTGTGGGCCCTGATCTTCGTGGTAGCCCTCGGCCTCGGCCCGTTCCCCGGAACCCTCGCCCTGGCCGTCCACTCGGCGGGCGTCCTGGGCAAGCTCTACAGCGAGACCCTCGAAGCCGTCCCCAGCCGCCCCGTCGAGGCGCTCCGGGCCACCGGCGCCGACGGCCTCGGAGCCTTTCTCTTCGGGCGCCTGCCACAGGCGGCGAGCCCCTTCGCTTCGCTCTCGCTCTACCAGTGGGAGTGCAACATCCGGTCGGCCACCATCCTGGGTTTCGTGGGAGCCGGGGGAATCGGGCAGCAGATCCTGATCTCCATGAACCTCTTTGACTACCCCAAAGTCGCCACCCTCGTCGGGGCCACGGTGATCGTGGTGCTCCTCGTAGACCGCTTCTCCGCGGCCATCCGGCGCAGGCTCGTCTACTAGCGGAACGTCCCGGTGATCACGAATAGCCTGTATACGAGCTTGCTGTGTCGTACCCGGACTTCCGATATCAGTTTCAGGGAAGGCCGAGAGCCGGCAATCTTGAGAAGCATTTCTGTAGAGTTAGCGCATATTTCCGACTTGACTCCGGATACGTCTTGATGCAATGCTACAGGTGTTCACTGGTCGCAGAACAGGTAGAAACGAGTACACATGGAGCCCGTAACCTTTGCAGTCATCGTGGCTTTTCTAGCACAGCAAGCCACAGGCCAGGTTGCCTCGGAAGCTGCCACCGATGCTTACCGAGCTCTTAAAGACAAACTCAGCAGCAGATTTGGTGACAAGAGCGACGTTATCGAGGCGGTCGACATTCTGGAGAAGAGGCCAGACTCCGAAGGAAGTAAGAAGCTGCTCCAGGAAGAGATAGACCGAGCCGCCCCAGATAGCGATCCTGAGATATTCGCAGCCGCACAACATCTGCGGGATCAAATCGAGTCGGAACCTGGAGGGGAGCAGCACATCCAGCAAGCTCGTGGCATGTACATAGCCCAGGCTGACCACGGCAGCACTGCCAATGTTAGTGTAGAGCGCTCTACGAGACTTCCCGAGGAGTAGCGCTTGTCTAAGGAGCAGAACCCGTCCCAGAGGATAAAGGGCAACTACAATGCTCAAGCCTTTGGAGGCTCTGTGGCAAAGGTCAACGTCTCATTAAGCTATGAGCACATTCCTCCTCGACAAGTGAATCCTGAGGAATCAGAGGAGGGACAACTGCTACTGGAGTCACTACCGCTGGACCACGTACCGGAAGTTGGGCCGCTACATCCTGGATCAGTAGGCTCTCCTATGGATCTAAATCCGTTGCTTGTAGGACGAAAAGAGGATTTGAAGGAGCTTGCTGAACGAATAAGAGCCGAGGCGTCAGGATCCGTAACAACCGTTTGCATTTACGGCATTGGCGGTGTCGGTAAGACTCAACTCGCCAGCGAGTTTGCTCACCATTACGGCCAGTTCTTCAGGGGCGGTGTCTACTGGCTCAACGTGTCCAACCCAGGTGCTATAGCTGAGGAGATCGCACGCTGCGGTGGTGCTGGAGCAATGGATTTGCGCGGCGATTTTGACAGGTTGTCGCTAGAAGATCAGGTAAGCAGGGTCAAGTCCGAATGGCAAAATGAGCTACCCCGCTTGCTTGTTCTCGACAACTGTGAAGACCCTGGCTCGCTCAGGGCGTGCAGACCTACTATGGGAGAAGCTCGAGTGTTGTTAACGAGTCGTGGACCGTTTACTGGTCCGGCTCTGGCGGTCGTCTCCGTGGAGCTACAGGTTTTGGATAGCCAACATAGCCTGGAGTTGTTGCAGAGCCGGTGCCAGGGGGTGCAGATGGAGGAAGATGACCTGGTGGCTATCGCCGAAGAGCTAGGTGATTTACCATTGGCCCTCGATCTCGCCGGCCGTTTCTTGTTTGAGTACCGGGATATAGTTAGTGCGTCGGAGTATGTTGAGGAGCTCCAGTCGGTGGAGCCCCTCAAACACCGGTCCTTGCAGCAATCGGACGGTTACTCGCCGACGAGCCACGAGCTGGATGTCGGACGGACCTTTATCGTGAGTTACGAGCGACTCGACCAAGACGAGACAACCGACCGGCTGGCGATTCGGCTACTGGCGCGGGCCGCCTACTTCGCTCCCGGAGAACAGATCGAGCGCGCTCTGCTGCTATCGACGTTGGAAAGAGCCGGTGACTCTGAGGAAGACCCTAACGAAATGCCCGATCCCTATCAGCAGGCGGACGCCTTGCGGCGGCTCACTGATCTTGGTTTGATCTCCGCACCGGACGCGCTGGAAGGTGGGACGGGGGGTGGACAGTTGCGAATCCACCGGCTCATCGCCTCTTTCGTACGTCTGGAGGTTGATGACGGCGAAGCTAAGGCAGACGTGGAGCGAGTAACAGCAGACAGAGCTACAGATGTCGCAAGAGAAGAAGCACCGGTTCGTCTAACAGCTTTGCTTCCCCATTTGAGGTATATAACGGAAGCGGCTGCAGATCGAGACGACAAGAGGGCATACAAGCTACGGTTCGCGCTGGGGGCCTCTCTCATGAAACTGGAAGCTTACGCCGAAGCCGTGCCTCTGTTGGAAAGCGCCGTCAAATATGGTGCCGAGCATTACGGGGCTACCGATTGGATCATCATGCGCCAGCGCAACGACCTCGGCATTGCCCTGAATCGTGCAGGCAAGGATGACGAAGCTCTAAAGGTTTATGAGGAGGTTCTCGAAGACCAAAAAAGGGAACTTGGGCTAGATGACCCTGACGTAGCCTCTACACTCAACAATATTGGTGCGCTGCTGAGGGATAAAGGCCGACTCGATGAAGTGCGCGACATCTACGAGCGTGCGCTAGAGATCCGCAAGAACGCATTTGGATGGAATCATTCCGATACGGCAGAAAGCTTCGCCAACATGGCCGCGCTCATGATAGACCTTGAAAAATATGAGGACGCTTGGTCCTATCTGCAAGAAGCTTTGGAAATATACGAGAAGGTAAAAGGGCCAGAACACCTCGATAGTGCCGGTCCTCTATGGATGATGGGCTCTTTGCTAAGAAGAGAAGAGAAGTTCGCGGAAGCACAACCACTTTTCGAACGTGTACTCAAAATTCGTGAGACTGCTTTAGGACAGGAAAATCGCTACGTTTTTGAGAGTCTTGACGAACTGGGCTCGGTCCTGGCATTGCAGGGAGCTTTTGAGAAAGCACAACCTTGTTTTGAGAGGGCGCTAGAACTCTCGCAAAGGTTATACGGGGAAAACCACCCCGACACCGCTATGATCCTCGACAAGCTAGCTAGTGTCCTGGCAGAACAGCAGAAGTACGACGAGGCTCAACCATTGTTCGAGAGGGAGCTAGCCATCAGCGAGGAGATCATGGGGCCAGATCATTCTCAAACGAGATATGGTTAGAAGTTGTGGATCGAAGATTTCTTGAGGCACACGGTGTACCTTCCCTTCGGGAAATGAATCGAAGGAGCCGACGTTGGAGCGTCGGCGGGAAGGATACACCGATGAGAACGCTACACCACGAAGAAAAA
>JBHJHC010000111.1:0-45530 GCA_050331175.1 Rubrobacteraceae bacterium
GAGGTTATTTTCACGGCGCACGGGGTCCTGTGTGTTAATGCCGTGGGGGGCCGGGGGGCCGCGGGGCCCGGACCCCCGCCGAGACGGTTAGGAAAGGATCGGCGGCATGAGCGACCGACCGGACGGCGGGCAGGCCGGAGGGGCAGACCGGGAGCAGGAAGAGGAGCAGACCGACCAGCGAGCCCAGGAAACCCTCCGGAAATACGACCAGGAGAGCTCTTACCGAACCAACCTGGGCCACTGGAAGTGGATCGTCTGGACCCTCGGCGCGGCACTCACCATCTTCCACCTGTACACCGGCTGGCGGGGGACTTACCCCTCGATCATTCAGGGTTCGTTCCATTTGGGTACCGGCATGGCCCTGATCTACCTGCTCTATCCGGCGCGGAAAGCCTGGTCCAACAGGCCCGGCATCCCGATCTACGACGTAGCCCTGGCCGCCGCGGTTCTGGCCGCCAACTACTACATAATTGTCAACTACGGCCGGCTGTCGAACCAGGCCATGATCTTCGGGTTTACCAACCTCGACTACCTGATGGCCGTGATCGGGGTCGTGCTCTTGCTCGAAGCGACCCGCCGGTGCGTCGGCATTCCCATAGTAGTAATCGCGTTGCTCGCGCTGGCTTACGGGTATCTCGGCCCCTACCTCCCGATCTTCGCCCACGCCGGGTTCGACCTCCGGGGCCTCCTGACGGAGATGTTCTTCACGACCGAGGCGATCTTCGGCACCCCGATCCAGATCTCCTCGACGTTCATATACTTGTTTCTGTTTTTCGGCGTCGTCCTGGTAAAGACCAACATCGGCCAGTTCTTCAACGACCTGGCTTTCGGCGCCACGGGCCAGTTTACCGGCGGCACGGCCAAAGCGGCGGTCGCAGCCAGCGGGCTCCAGGGCATGGTCTCCGGCAGCTCCGTCGCGAACACCGTTACGTCGGGGTCCTTTACCATCCCGATGATGAAAAACAGCGGGTTCCGGCCGGAGTTCGCGGCGGCGACCGAGGCTTCGGCCTCTACGGGAGGCCAGATCATGCCGCCGCTCATGGGCGCGGCGGCGTTTATCATGGCGGAGTACACCGGCATCCCCTACAGCGAGATCATCGTCATAGGCTTTATTCCCGCCTTACTTTACTTCTCCGGGGTATTCATGGGCACCCACTTCGAGGCCCGCAAACAGGGCATCTTCGGGCTCACCCGCGACCAGCTCCCGGCTGTTACCAGTTTGCTCAAGCAGATATACCTGCTCTTGCCGCTGGTCGTGATCATCTACCTCCTCCTCTCCGGGCGCTCCGCCCAGAACGCGGCGCTCTGGGCCATAGCCACCGCCTTCGCCGTCAGCCTGATCCGGAGCCGCAACCGGCTCTCTCCGGGTGATGTTCTCCGGCTCCTCTCCGACGGCGCCCGGACGGCCCTGCCGGTCATCGCGGCCTGCGCGAGCGCCGGCATTATCGTCGGCATCGTCACCAAGACGGGCCTGGGCGGGATGGTCGCCGGGGGTATCCTGGACCTGGCGATGGGCAACTTCTTCTTGTTGATGTTCTTCACGATGGTCGCCTGCATCATCCTGGGCATGGGCCTGCCGACCACGGCGAACTACGTGGTGACGGCTTCTATCGCGGCCCCCGCGCTCCTGGAAGCCGGGGTGCCGGTGATCGCCGCGCACATGTTCGTCTTCTACTTCGGCATCGTCGCGGACATTACGCCTCCGGTCTGCCTGGCGGCCTACGCCGGGGCCGGTATCGCCGGCGCGAACCCCATGCGTTCGGGGGTAAACGCCGTAAAGCTCGCCATAGCGGCGTTCATCATCCCGTACATCTTCGTTTCCAACCCGGTACTGGTGCTCGTAGACGCGACCTTTGCTACCCTGGTTCCGGCGGTGCTCACGGCATTGCTGGGCATGGCGGCTATCAGCGCGGGGATTATCGCGTACTTCATAGGTCCGGCGAACGTCGTGGAGCGGCTGCTGTTGGTGGCGGGCGGCGTGGCGTTGATCTACCCGGACCTGATGATCTCGCTCGCCGGCCTGGCCGTGGTACTCGCGATAGGCGTCTTCCAGTATCTCCGGGGCGGAACCGGCAAGTCTAGCCCGGACGACCCTCAGGAGGATCAATCAGAAGGGCAGGCCGAAGAGAGCACCGCTTGATCTGGGATGCAGAAAGCTACAAACTGGCTTCCAGGTAAACGGGACCCGACATGCTCTCGGCCCCGATAGGCTCGATCGTCAGCTGGACGGAATCGAACTGTTCCAGGGGCTCGGAAACCCCGCCGGTCATCTGGCCGTATCCCTGGTCGCCGATCTCCATAAGCCCCAGGGAGACCGCGTCTCCGGTGGAGCTCACGAGCCAGGCGTGGTAAGCGTGGTCGGTCGGGGCGGCGGGTAGGTTGTAGACGTCCAGCGCCAGCGCCCCGGTGCCGGGGTCTACGACGGCCGTACCCCGGGCCTCCGGCGCCCGGCCGGTGCCTTCGGCGGCTACGGCCAAGAGCTCGCCCTGAGACCGGACGGAATCCTGGAGCTCCTGCACTTCGGCCCGGAGTTGCTGGTTGTCTTGCCTGAGGTCCACGTACGCCCACAGCAACCCTACAAAGGCTATCAGGACCGCCGCCGCTGCCGCCAGGGGCAGCGCCAGGGGCACCAGGCCGCGCCGGGTAGACGCCGGCCGCTCTCTTACGGATACGGGCTCCGGGCGGTCGAGAGCCGGGGAGGAGGCCTCCGGAGCCTCCGGTTCTGAAAGAACTTCTGCCATGACCCGCTCTTTAAGCCCCGGAGGAGGCTCCGCTGTCTGGTAAGCGAAGGGTACGAGATCCAGCACCTCCGCCACCTCTTCAAATTCCTTCCGGCAGGACTCGTGCTCCGCCAGGTGGAGGCGGACCTCCTCGGACTCCTCGGGCGAGAGCTGCCCGAGATGGTAATCCGGCAGCAGGTCTTTAATGCGCTCGTTACACTCCATCTGGGTCCACAGATTCTCTCATTACCGGTTCCAGGACCTTTCGCAGTTTCTTTAGTGCCAGCCGGGTACGCGTCTTGACCGTGCCCAGCGGGATTCCGGTGTGCTCGGAGATCTCCCGCTGCGAGAGCCCTTCCAAATAGGCCATCTCCACCACCTCGCGCTGATCTGTCGGCAACCCCTCCAGAGCCTCTCCGACTACGAAGCGAAGCTCTGTCGTCCGAAAGGCGTCCGATTCCGACGTATCCGCCAGCGTCTCGGAGGCCGGCCGGTGGGCGCGATTGTTGCGCACCGGGGATCTCTGACGCCGCAACTCGTCTATGGCGCGGTTACGCGCTATACGCAGCAACCAGGAGTGTACCTTACCCGACTCGGGTTTGTAGCTTCCGGCTTTCCGCCAGAGGGTGACGAAGGTATCCTGGACCACCTCCTCGGCGGCGCCCCGGTCGCCCAAAATGCGCAGCGCCAGCGAGTAGGAGGGGCCGGCGTAGCGATCGTAGATGGCTTCGAGAGCTTCTGTTTGGCCGCGCTGAACCATTGCTACGAGTTCTTCGTCGTTGTTCTGCTCGTAGTACAACAAAGCTCCCACACTGTTTTCCGCCGGGGCGCCACCTGCAACCGCCGTTGGCGCCTCCGTCACTCGGATCAATTCTACCCTTTATGGTCGACACATGAATCCGGCGGCTGTCGAAAGCTCGTAGTTGCGGTTGTAGAGAAAAAATGTAAGGCAGTCGATAGAGGAGGTTGTTTTGAGTAGAGTTTCCAGGATGGTGGCGGTCTTGACCGCCGCGCTCTTGGCGCTGGCGATGGCCGTACCGGCCCTCGCGCAGACCGGAGATGCCCAGGTCCGGGTGGCGCATCTCTCACCAGACGCACCAAACGTGGACGTTTACGTAAACGGCGAGCCCGTAGAGGCGCTGCAGGACGTTGCTTACGGCACCGTTTCTCCCTACCTGCCGCTGCCTCCCGGCACCCAGCAGGTTACTGTCTTCGCCGCTGGTGACACCAGCACGCCCGTTATAGACACGCCCGTAGATCTCGCCTCCGGCGCGGCCTACACCATCGGCGCGGTCGGGCTCGTAGAAGACGGTTCCCTGACGGCCCAGGTCTACGAGGATGATCTCGCCGCCCCCTCCGAGGGCAACGGCAAGGTTCGTGCCGTCCACGCCGTGCCGGATGCCGGCCCCGTGGATATAGTCCCCGCCGGTGGAGAACCTCTGGTGACCGGGCTCGAGTTCCCGAACGCCTCACCCTACGCCGAGGTTCCCGCGGATTCCTACACGCTGAACGTGAACGCCGCCGGGACTGACCAGACCCTGATCTCCGCCGACGCAGACGTCGAAGCCGGCAACATCTACAGCGCCTTCGCCGTCGGCACCGCGGCGGCCGAGAGCCTCGACGTGATCCTTACCGTCGATAGTAGCGGCATGACGGAGATGCCGGACACCGGTGGCCCCTCGCCGGCCTGGATCGTCGGTGTGGGCACGCTGGCCCTCGCCGTGGGCGTAACCGGCCTCTACGCGCTCCGGCGCCGCAGCGCCTGAGTTAGCCGAACCAACCATTCGGCACCAGCGGCCTGGTACGGGCGGGACCTCAAGAGGTCCCGCCCGTTTTCGTTTACCCGTCCTGCTCTTGCAGTCCGGCTTCTTCTTTCAACTCCACGGCCGGCGTACCCAGCGAACCACCCTGGCTCTGTATAAAGCGGCGCTCGAAGGTGTAGGATTGCACCATCATCGCCAGCTCTATCTTGTCGGGTTCAGCGGGGAGGGTTCCGGCTTCTTCTTGCTCGGCGAGCGTTGCGCCGTCCACTCCCAGGGAGCTTTCCAGGTCCCTGATCCTGCGGCGCATTTTGAGCCGGCCACCGGGGGTTAGCCGCAAGTAGGTCTGCTGGTCGGGTCCCTCTACCGGATAGACCCAGGCGCTCTTTAACCAGGATTGCAGGATCTCGTGCCGGATCTCTTCTTTGTTCCTAAGCTCCATAACGTTTCACATCCTCTTTGCTCGCCTCCACAGCAAGCTCCCTCGAAACTCCGGGGAGATTCTGACGTATAAGAAGATACCATGGACGTGACCCCAAAAACCCCGGCCCTCCGCCCCTGGAAAGACCTGCAAGAGAGCCTCACCGGTTCTTTTTCCGTCCGGGCCCGCGGCCTACAAGCCAATATTTTCGTCTTCCGGAAAGACGGTTCGAGGGTCGGCCGGTTGCGGTTGGAAGGCCTGCGGGGCGCGGAGTTCACCGCCGGGGAACTGGCGGCCACCATCGAGAGGACGGCGGATGGCGGGTATCGGATGTTTTCCGGCAACCAGCTAATACTGACGGCCACCGCCGGCGCCTCTTTCCTGGAAGCGTTCGAGCTGGCGTGCGGCGGGCATGCCTACGCAGCCCGCGTAAGCTTTTTTCGCAACGAGGCTACGGTTCTTTCTCCGGCGGCTACGGAAACGGTGCGGATAAAAGGCACCGTGACGGGCCGGAGGTACGAGGTCACGCTGGACGAAACAGACGCCGCAGCTTTGCCGGCGGCGGTTTTACTCCTCTACCATACCGCCGCCTTCCGGCGGCGAGCCTACACGGCCTGAAGGATAATCCGCCCAAAAAAGCGGCCGGGGGTTAGACTGAGTACAAGAGGGGCGGACGAAACCGAAAAAAGGAGCGACGATGGAGCAGGATCCCAACTACGGTAGGTCCCGGGAGCCCGGAGACGAGATGGAGTCGTCCGTACAACAGACGCCGCAGGAGCAAGAAAGCCGCGTGCCGATGGCCTCAGACCTGCGGGGAGGAGAGCTGACCCCCCAGGACGAGCGGACCTGGTCCATACTCTCCCACGTCAGCGTTCTAGCGTGGCCCCTGACGGGCTTCTTGCCCGTGGCGCCCCTGATCCTCTGGCTCATCTACAAGGACCGGTCTCCCAGGGTCGGCTTCCACGCCCTGCAATCGATGTGGTACCAGATCTCCTGGTTCGTGCTCGGCATCGTCGGCGGGGTTGTCGGGACGTTGTTTACCGTCCTGACCCTCGGCCTCGGGATATTCCTGGTGGCGCCGCTGGCGGCCGTGCTGGGCCTGGTACCCTTTGTCCACCAACTCTACGCCGCCTACAAGGTGAGCCAGGGCGTGGACTACCGCTATCCTTTCATCGCGGACAAGATAGACGGCGGCAACCAGCGGGAGCTCTAGAAACGCAGCTTAGACCCTGGGCTGCCTTAGGTCCTTGGGCGTGGCGTAGATAGTAACCGTGGAACCTTCCGGGGCGAGGGTTCCCATCGCAGGGTCCGTGGCCCAGGTTACGCCGCGGTTCATGTAGCCATCCCGGTAGTCGTAGACAACCTCTACCTCGAACCCGCTATCGGCCAGGGTCTGCTCCGCCCAGTAATCAAAGTACGTGTCCACGTTCGGCACCGTAACGAGCCTGGCATTCTCGGCGTCCTGCGGCTCGTCTCTCGCCGGTACGGCCGGCACCGCCGAAGAGTTGCCCGCCACTTGCTGCGCCCGCTCTGGCAGGCTCCGGTCGCCCTGGTCCTGCGGCAGGTCCACGTACCCAAGCCCGGCAGCCCCCAGCCAGAGCCCTACCACCGCGACTACCAGGGCGAGCGCCACGGCGACAAAAGAGCCAGCTCGGCTCTTGCGGCGTATGACGCGGCGCGAGATGCCGGAGGTCTGGGGGATTATTTCTTCCCGGCTGCCACTTTCCAGCTCTTCCAGCATGGCCTGCGCCGAAGGGTAGCGCTCAGCGGGGTCTTTGGCGAGCGCCCGCAGGATCACCGCCTCCGCGTGCAGCGATATGTCTTTGTTCAATTGCCTGGGCGGCGTAGGCTCCTCGCGGAGTTGCTGGCGCACCAGGCTCTTCAGGTCGCCGGAGAACGGCGGATTGCCGGTGAGGCAGTGGTACAGGAGGATACCTACGGAGTAGATGTCGCTCCGGGGGGTCGCCTCTTTGCCCTGGAGCTGTTCCGGTGACATGTAGCGCGCGCTGCCCACGATCTCACCCGGCTCCTCCGCACCCTCCTCTTCGACTATGCGGGCGATGCCGAAATCGGCAACCTTTACGGTGCCCTCGGGGGTCATCAATATGTTCGAGGGTTTTATGTCCCGATGGATGATACCCCGCCCGTGGGCGTAGGAGAGGGCCTCCAGAAGCTGCGTTACGACGCGCCTCGCGTAGGCTTCGCCCATACAGTCCTTCGGCCGGCGGGAGATCAAAGCTCCCAAATCGCTGCCGCCAACGTACTCGGCCACGATGAACGGCACGTCGCCGTCCTGGCAAATGTCGTAAATCTTGACGATGCTCTCCCGGTCCATGGAGGCCATCGCCCGCGCCTCTTGCTTGAATCGGGCCTGGAAATACGAAGCTTCGGCGTAGTGGCGGTGCAATACTTTCACGGCAACGGTTCTCCCGAGCAAGGCGTCTTCCGCCCGGTAGACGACGGCCATGCCGCCCTTGCCCAACGTGCCGACTATCCTGTAACGTCCACCGAGGACCCTCCCGACCGCGGTGTTCTCCGTTTTGTCACCTCCGCGCGCTAACTCCCTGAACCGCAATTATATAGCTCCCGACACAAACTAGATACAAAAGCACCAGGGTTACCAGACGTCCCCCCAACATGGTGCAGGATACCACTTTTGCACCCCACATTTTGGGGTCTACGGGATCCAGGAAAATCGTCCATAATGGTTTCTCCTGGGTCACGCTGCCTGAGAGAGGAGAGCATGAAGGTAAGCTACGACGAATACCTGCGCTACGAGGAGATTACGGAGGTTCTGCACAGCTTCGCGAAGGGGTATCCGGAGCTTTGCGGCGTGTACTCGATCGGGAAGAGCTACGAGGGACGGGAGATCTGGCTTGCAGAGCTCACCAACCGCGAGACCGGGCCCGCCGAGGAGAAGCCGGCTTTTTGGGTAGACGGCAACACCCACGCCGGCGAAGTAACGGGATCGATGGCGGCGCTGTACCTGATCGAGGTCCTCCTCGAAGGCTACGGAGAAGACGGCAGCATTACCCGGCTGCTCGACCATCAAACCTTCTACATCCTCCCCCGGCTCTCTCCCGACGGCGCCGAGCGCTACCTCACGACCCCCTACAACCTGCGGGCTACCCTGCGGCCCTGGCCGGATCCCGAGGAGCAGCCCGGGCTCCATCCCGAGGACGTGAACGGCGACGGTCACATCGTCCAGATGCGGGTGGAGGATCCGGGCGGCGAGTGGCGCGTCTCCGAAAAGGACGTCCGTCTCATGGTCCCCCGCTCTCCGGACGAGAACGATCCGGGAGGCGTCTACTACCGGCTCTACCGGGAGGGTATCTTCAAGCACTACGACGGTTTCCGGCGGGAGATAGCCCGCCCCCTCTACGGCCTGGACATGAACCGGCAGTATCCTTACGAGTGGCGGGAAGAAACCGAGGAGAAAGGCGCCGGGCCATACCCGCTCTCCGAGCCCGAGGCCCGCGCCCAGGTGGATTTCTTGCTCGCCCGCAACAACGTCTTCTCGATTCACACCTACCACACGTTTTGCGGCGCTATCCTGCGCCCCTACTCCAACAAGCCGGACTCGGAGCTGCCAGAACACGACCTGGCGGTCTACAAGGCGCTCGGAGACCGCGGCACGGAACTCACCGGCTACCCGAACATCTCCGTCTACCACGACTTTACCTACGAGCCCGGGAAGTACATAACCGGGGCCTTCGACGATTGGGCCTACGCCTACTACGGGGTTCTCGCCTTCACCATCGAGTTCTGGTCGGCGGCCGGGAGCGCCGGCGTGGAAGTCGGGGATTTCATCGAGTTCTTCCGTAACCCGCCGGAGGAGGCACAGCTTAAGTTGCTCGCCTGGAACGACGAGGAGCTGGGTGGGGAAGGTTTCGTGGAGTGGGCGGCCGCGGACCATCCCCAGCTCGGGCGGGTGGAGATCGGGGGGTGGAAGTCCAAGTTCACATTCCAGAACCCGCCGCCACACCTGCTAGAGACCGAGTGCGAGAAGCTGGCCAGCTTCGCCCTGGCCCACGCCCAGACGGCCCCCCAGCTATCCGCGGACCTGAAGACCGAAGACCTGGCGCCGGGCGTGCGCCGGCTGGAGCTCACCGTCGAGAACACCGGGTTTCTGCCAACCAACGTCACCCGGATCGCCGCCGACAAAAAACTGGTCAAGCCCGTCAAGGTGGAGCTAAGCCTGCCGGACGGCGCGGAGTTGGTCTCGGGCGAAAGCGAAACAGCGTTGGGCCATCTGGCCGGCCGTTCGGCACTGCTGGGCAACCGCTGGAAAGACCCCACTTTCTTCAACGGGCTCCCTTCCGACTACGCCCGGCGCTTGGAATGGGTGGTGCGCGGCGCCGGCCCCGTCGGGGTCGAAGTCCGGAGCGAGAAAGCCGGCACTACCCGCCTGAAGAGC
Organism: Rubrobacteraceae bacterium; assembly: GCA_050331175.1. GTDB lineage: Bacteria > Actinomycetota > Rubrobacteria > Rubrobacterales > Rubrobacteraceae > SIRX01. The sequence continues at coordinate 9,319 of JBHJHC010000111.1, forward strand.
GGGTAACCAACCTGGCGGATATGTGAGGCTAGTTCAGGTCCGTGATCCGGGCGGCGACCCACACGTTTCCGTCGGACGTGATGTAGTCGCCCCGCCAGGAGACCCCCTTCAGCCGATCAAAAAGCCGGGTGGCCGCGATCGGGTCGTCGAGCCCGATGTCCGCGCCGATGGCCTCCACTTCGTCGCGGGTGATCCGGGCCGGCACTTCGTCCAGCCTGCTCTTTAACTCCTCGCGCATCCTTCCCTGGTACTGCCGATCAGGAGTACGCCGACGATAGCGTCCCTTGTTGATAACCTACCTCCTTTAGATCCTGAGCCTTCTAAAATCTTCGTTCTCTAAGAAATGTTCCACTGTTCCTCGCCAAAGACTGTCGTACCAAACACGCTAACATGCCCGTTCTAGTAGCTCCAACACGGTTTCTACCGGACGCTCCCCCTGGTAGACACCGGCCACGGTCGAGCCTTTGTCTACTACTACGATGGCGGCGGCGCGATAGGTTTTGCGGACACCGTAAGCGCGGCTCACCTGCCCTCCCCAATCGGGCAATATGACTACGTAGTCCGCGGGATCGGCTTCCGCGGGTAGCTCGGAGGTGGCCTGCTCGTAAGCCTGGCCGAGGACGAGGCTGACCGTTACCCAGTAGACGGGCGGAACTATAGAAAGGTCTATCACGCTTGCCACCAGGACCTCCTCCGGGTTCGGGTAGCTCTCTCGGACGGCGCGGTTGATCTCCCGCGCCGTCGGCGCCGTGCCCTGGAGATGGAAGATGAGGACGACCGGCCGGCCGGCGTTTTTCCGCAGGCTAACCCGCCGGCCGGAGCCTGAGGCGAGCAGGCTAAAGTTCGGTGCCCGCTCTCCGACCGATACCCCCTGGTTCATCCCGTCGAGCCCTTACTCCTTCTTCTTACCGCCCAGGCGTCTCCGGGCGCCTTCCAGGACCGAGTAGCCCACCGGCACCACCAGCAGCGTGAGGAACGTCGAGGTGGTAAGACCCCCGATCACCGGGATCGCGAGGCTGCTGGAGATTAGGGTGCTCCCGCCGCCGATACCCAGGGCCAGGGGCACGAGGGCCCCGATGGTGACCAGGGCCGTCATCAGGATCGGCCGCAGCCGGGCCCGGCCGGCCTCGACGATGGCGTCGTCCAGCGACTCGTGCTCCTCCTGGGCGTTTATGACGAAGTCCACCAGGAGGATGGCGTTCGCCACCACGATCCCGATAAGGAGCAACACGCCCAACAGCGCCGGTACGCTCAGGGCCGTACCGGTTATCAAGAGCGCGCCGAAAGCGCCGACGGTCGTCAGCGGAATCGACAGGAGTATGACCAGCGGCGTAAGGAGCGAGCGGAAAAAGACCACCAGGATCAGGTACACCAGCGCTATCGCCACTATGATCGAGAGCAGCAGGTTCCTGAAGCTCTCGTTGATATCCTCGGACTCGCCCCCGACGCTGGCCTCTACGTTACCCGGCAGGTTCAGGTCTTGCAGCGTGGACTGTACCTCGCCGGAGACCGTACTGGTATCCTGGGAGGTTATCGTGGCCGTAACGGTCACGGCCCGCTCGCCGTCCACCCGGCTTATAGCCGCCGGGGCGTCCACTTCCTGGACTTCGGAGGATACGTCCTCGACGGTGACACCGGGGCCGACGGGCAGTCCCCGGACCTGATCCAGGCTATCCACCGACCCCTCGGGTACGCCAACGGAGACCGGTGTCTCGCCGAGGCTGATCTCGCTGGGATTGCCGAGCAAGACGGTCAGCGTTTGCGAGACGCTGCTCGGGGCCAGCCCGGCCTCGGAGGTCTTTTCATCGTCCACCGCCACGTTTACCTCGGGCGCGCCGCCGGAGATGTCGCTTCTGACGCTGGTCAGGTCGTTGTTGTCGGAGAGCTCGTTGGTTACCGTCTCGGAAGCTTTTCTCAACTCTTCCACGGAGCCGTTGGAGACCGTGACCTCCAGCCCACCGGCCGGCGGCCCCTGGTCCTGCACGTCGACCTGAAAGTCGCTGCGGCCGTAGAGATCTCGGCCCTCCTTTTCGAGGCGGTCCACGGTATTGTCCACGCTGGTGTCTTCCTTGACCACGATAAAGGCCTGGGCGACGTTGTCGGAGCGGTTGCCGCTAGGGTCGAAGTTATCCTCGCCCCCGATCGAGAGCTGGTAATCTTCGACGCCGGGATCGTCTAGCATGAAGTCTTCGAAGGGTTTTACCTCTTGGCTGGTTTCGTTGGAGATGGTCCCGGCCGGGAAGGTCATGTCGGCAACGAGCAGACGCGCTTCACTCGGGGGGAAGAAGCTGACCGCGAGAAACGGGATCGCGCCCAGTCCTCCGACAAAGAACAGGAATGCCAGTATCAGCACCACTGCCCGGTTGCGCAGGCTCCAGCGCAGCGCCGGCGTATAGATCCTGACCAGGCGCCCTTCGTCCGTGCCAGCTGCCGGCTCTTCCTGTTGCCCACCCGGTTCCTCACCATCACTATGGTCCTCGCCGGATTCCTCGTTCGGGCGGAGAAACAGCGCGGCTACCAGGCCGACCACCAGCAACGCCGCCAGGATCGCCACGATAATGAGCAGGGCCTGGGAATCGAGCAGGGTTTCGGGGGTGACAGCGTCCGTCAAGACCGCGACGGCGGCCGCGGCGACGCCCGCGAGCGCGAGGGCGGCAACCCCGAGGACCATGCGGAGCACCCACCTCCGGGCGCCCCCGGCCCGCCGGCGCGAGGATCTGCGGGATGCCCGGCGCCCCGTAGCAGCCTCACGCTTCACCTCGCGCTTGACGAACACGCTGACCAGAACCGGAATAATGGTAACGGACACGATCAGGGACGCCAGCAAGGCGAAGGCGACCGTCAGGGAAAGCGGGAGAAAGAACTCGCTGACGATGCCCCCCACGAGCCCGAGGGGCAGGAAGACCGCGATGGTCGACAGGGTCGAGCTGGTAATGGCGCTCACGACTTCGTTCGTCCCCTTGAGGGCAGCCTCCTCCGGGTCAGTACCTTCCTGCACGTAGCGGTAGGAGTTTTCCAGGACGACTATGGCGTCGTCCACGACCCGGCCGACGGCAATGGTGAGGCCGGCCAGCGTAATGATGTTGAGGGTAAGATCGTAGCCCCAGGAAAACAGCAGGGCCGCGAGCACCGAGGTTGGCAGCGAGACCGCCGTAACCAGCGTGGCTCGGATGCTCCTCAGGAAAAGCAGGATTATCAGGACGGCTACCACGGCCCCGATCAGGGCCTTCTCCACCAGCCCGGTGACCGATTCCTCGACGTCATCTGCAGAGTCGAAAATGATGTTTACCTGGTCTTCACCTACCTCATCCCGCACCTCCCCGAGTTCCTCCCTGACCCCCTCGGAGACCTCGACGGTGTTGGCGTCAGGCTCTTTGGTGACGTTCAGCCCGACGCTCGGCTCCCCGTTGGTCCGGGAGATGCCGGAGATATCCGCCGCAACCCTTTCTACCTCCGCAACGTCCTTTAGCAGCACCGGCTCTGCCGGTGCGTCCGAGCCCTGGTCGGACGCCGGAGCAGCACCCGACGGCGGGGCGCCGGAGGCGCCGGCGGGTGGCGCCCCACCGGAGGATCCACCAGATCCTCCACCAGGAGGTCCTCCGCCACTGGGTGCCCCAGTGGGCACACCGCCCGCGGCGGCTCCCGCAGCCCCGAGTGGCAGTTGCTTCAGGGCCTCTACGTCGCTGAGCTGGCTCTCGGCGCGTACCGGGGTGGCGAGACCGTTTATTCTCACGTCACCGACGGGCGCGTTGACCTCCGCCCCGCTTATGGCGCCGACTACGGCGTCGGCGGGTATGCCCTTTTCTTTGAGCTTATCCGGGTCGAGGTTTACCTGTATCTCCTGCTCGGCTCCTCCGACCAGGTCTATGCTCGCCGTCCCCTCGACCTCTTCGAGAAGGGGCACGGCCTCATCCTGGGCATATTCCGTGAGGTCCGCGAGGTTGCCATTATCCGTAGAGAGCGAGATGTTCATGATCGGGAACGAAGAAGCCGACTGGCGGTTGATCTCTGGCTCCAGCGCCTGCGAAGGTAGAGAGACGTCGTCCAGGGCCCGCCGCAGCTCCCCCTCCGCCTCGTCGAGATCCGTGTCGAGGCTGAACTCCACGAGCACTATCGAGAAACCCTGCGAGGAAGTGGACTGCGTGGATTCGATGCCGCTGATGTTTCCGATCGCCGACTCTACCGGCTCGGTTACCTGCTCGTCTACCAGATCCGGCCCAGCCCCCGGCACCGGCGTAGAGATACCCACCGCGGGAAACTCGATCTCGGGCAGCAGCTCCTGGTTCAGCTGCGTCGTGGCGTAGAAGCCGCTCGCTATGAGCAGCACGGTCGCCAGGATTACGACGGATTTGTTTTTCAAACACCACCGGACAATGCTTCCCACTAAATATCCTCTCTCTGTAGCGACGCCGCCTGAGACTCGAAGCTCTTTACGAGCAACTTCAAACCCTTTAAGAATGCAAGGGCCTCTTCATCCGTCATACGTTCGACGGCCCACATAAGTTGCTGGCGCCGCCGCCCCACGATCCTGCGGGCAATCTCCTGCATCCCCGGAACGTAGTCCACGAGTACCACCCGGCGGTCCTTCTCGTCGTGCCGCCGCTCTACCATCCCGATCTCTACCAACCGGTCTACGAGCTGCGTGACGGCCGGCGAAGATACGTCCAGCAACTCGGCCAACTGCCGGACCGAATGCGGCCCCTGGGATAGAGCGACCATGATCTGGACGTGCCCCGGCGAGACGTGTATGTCCGTCGGTATGCCCCGGCGCGCAATCTCATCCATCTCGACCATGTCCGGCCGCTCCAACAACCGGCCCAAAACCGGGAGCAAAATTACGATCTCGTCAACTAGCTGTTCACGGTCCAAGTCACTTCTTTCGTTAAGTTACTTATGTAAGAGCCTTACCATTGTACATATTGCCTCCGATGTTTGAGTAAGCGGTTTCACATCGGAAGCGCGAAAAGCCGGGGGTGTTAAAGTTTTCGGGAAAAATGGAGGTTTGGTGTGAGGTTCAAGACGAGGCTAGTGGTTTTCGGCATTGCCGGTGGGCTTGCGGTCTTTAACAAGAAGCTGGAGGAAAGCGGCGGCAGGATGACCAACGCGCTCGGCGGCGAGACCCGGTATTACCGCTGGGGGGGTCAGGATCTCGCCTATACGGTTGCCGGGGAAGGTGAGCCGTTGTTGATGGTGCACGGCATTTACGCCGGGGCATCTTCTTTCGAGTTCCGCAAGAACTTCGACGAGCTTTCACGAACCTTCCGCGTCTACGCCCTGGATCTGCTCGGTTGCGGGCTTTCGGAGCGGCCCCGGCGGAGGTACGAGCCGGCAGATATCACGTCGCAGATAGAGGACTTTGCGCGGGAGGAGATCGGGGCTCCCGCCCACCTCGTTTCGAGTTCCCTTTCCGCCGCGCTCTCGATGCCGGCTGCTGTCCGGAGTCCCCGGCTCTTCAAAAAGCTGGTGCTTATCTGCCCCACCGGCTACGCGACGCTGGGGCAACCATCCGGCCTGTTGGGAGACGCCATTTACGCGCTCTTTCTCGCGCCCGTCCTCGGGAACTCGCTCTATCACCTTATCGTCTCCCGGCGCGGCCTCGGTTATTACCTCAAACGCATGACCTATCACGACCCGAACCTCGTGACGGATGATCTGGTCGAGAGCTATTATCGGATCGGCCACCAACCGGGAGCCAAATACCTGCCGGCGGCGTTTGCCTCCGGCAAGCTGAACCAGGGTGTCGCGGACTACTGGCCCCGGGTGCCGCACAAGACCCTGATCTGCTGGGGCCAGGAGGCAAAGAGCTCCCCCGCTTACGAAGCGGAGAACTTCTTGCGGCGCAACCCGCGCTCCGAACCGCGCATCTTCAAGAGTGCCGGGCTACTGCCCCACGACGAGCGGGCGGACACCTTCAACCAGGAGGTGCGGAAGTTCCTGAAACAATAGTGGGGACGGCTCTAGAGAAAGCCGTCCCCATACAAGATAGTTGCAGCGCTACGCTGCTATGTTGCCCCGAACCACGTCGGTCCTGAGCATGCGCTCCGCTTCGCGCTGGAGCTGCCGCACCCGCTCGCGGGAGATACCGAGCTCCTCGCTGAGTTCCGAGAGGGTGGCCTTGTTGCGGTCCTGGAGTCCGTAGCGGCGGAGGAGAACCTCCCGGTGGCGGTCCGAGAGCCGTTCGACGGCCTCATCGAGCCAGCCGCTCTCCATCTCGCGGGCCACGGTCTCGGCCACGCCGGGCTCACGCTCGTCCTCGATAAAGTACCCGAGCTCCGAGGCATCCTCGCCGGAACCTGCCGGTTGATCCAGGCTCGTGGCGTCCGGCCAGGCGCTCTTTACGTCGCGGAGTTGCTCGATGTCCCATCCGAGCCTGGCCGCCACCTCCTCGTCGGTGGGGTCGCGCTCCAGCTCGGCGGAGAGCTCGTTGTAGGAGCGGGCCATCTTGCGGATCTTCTCTCCCATATGCACCGGAACCCGGATGGTACGGCCCTTGTCCGCCACCGACCGTTGAACGGCCTGCCGGATCCACCACGTGGCGTAGGTCGAGAACCTGTATCCCCGGTCGGGGTCGAACTTGTCTATGGCCTTCATCAACCCCAGGTTGCCCTCCTGGATCAAATCCTCAAACGGCAGACCCATGTTCCGATACTTCTTGGCAACCGAAACGACCAGCCGCAGGTTCTTCTCGATCAGGCGCTGCCGGGCCCGCCGGTCACCAGCCTTCGCCCGCCACGAGAGATCGATCTCCTCTTCGTGGGTGAGCAACTGCCCCTTGTCAATCCTGGCGAAATAGCCGGGGATCAGATCCGGAGTCTCCTCAAAACCACCCGCAACCTTCGTAATTCCTGCTTCCATAAATGCCACCTTTACTAAATCAATTTACCCTAAATAATAACAGTTCTTGTTCCTATTGTCAATATGCTACCCGCTAACGGGCTTTCCTTACGTATACGAAGCACCTGGCTTAAGGTTGCATAAGACTGGGCCTGGGGCCCGGTATGTAAGACACAGGGAGCCATTAGCCGGGTGCGGAGAAAGTAGCGTATCGTCTATAAGTTGCTGGTTTTCCCGCCCGGCATTGCCAGGGTTGCCAAATCGAGTATAATGTCCGGCTTGGTGGCGGGTTCTGCCTTTGGCAAAGCACACAAAAGCCTGCTTGGAGGATTCTTATAATCAAGTTCTTTGACAAACTAAATCGACCGGCGGTCGTGCTGTCCGTACTGGTTCTCTTCATATTGGTCAACGCCACGCTTTGGTACCGATACACGCAACAACTGGAGACTCCGTCAAACACCGCAAGTTCCGGGCAAATAGCCGCAGCGGCGGATGAAGGGGCGCGCACTGAAGATAAAGAGGCGGGTGCTACAGCCAGACAATCCACATCAGAGGATGAGGCCAGCGCGGTTACGTCTTCCCCGAAGGCACCAGAGAACGGCCCAGAGACGAAGCAGGAACCAGCGAAGAAGAAAGAACCGGAGACGAAGCAGGAACCGGAGACGGAAGAGACCTCGGTAGCAAACGAGGTGCCCGCGACGAGCGAAGTGCCGGTGACGGAAGCAGCGCCGGTGACGGAAGCAGCGCCGGTGGCGGAAGCAGCGCCGGTGGCGGACGAGGTATCCGTGGCGGAGGAGGTGTCCGTGGCGGAGGAGGTGCCGGTGACCGAGGGGGGTTCGGTGACGGACCTTGGTGCGCGCCTTGAAACCACAGGGGCGAATGGAGGAGATTCCGCTGCTACCACAGCAACTTGTGTAGACCTACCAGAAGTAGACTCGCTAGAGATCTGGGAGTCAGCCGGGGATTCGTCTGTACTCGAACCGAATATAGAGTTAGAAGTCAGCCGGGGTTCCGTCTGTACTCCAACCGTAGTGAACCTTGGCGATTTACCCGGCTTCTGGTCGCCACACCACGACAATGAGCCCTGGGGTTCTCAATCGCTTGACATCCGGTCCTTCGATCGCACTTTCAGCGTAGAGTGAAGTCCCAACACGACTGATCGGAGGTTCTCTGGTAGGCGCAGCGGGGAGGATTCCGGCGCTTCCCGGAGTTCCTCCTCGCTTTTGTTGAATCCTGTAGTTCCAAAATCTTCAGACGCCACCTCTTCTAAAGATCTTGCGGAGCCGGCCGGCGTCCCGGCGGAGCTCCCACCAAAAAGTGGCGAGCCGGCCGGGTTCGCGGCCGCGGTCCGTACGTTTTCTTCTGTTCAGCTCGACCTCGCGCCGGATCTCCCCGGCCCGTCGACGCCACGTTCCGTAGTCGTTCAAGTCGTGCATCTCCAACCTCCATTTCGCCAGACCGCGCAAAAACTAAGCCCCCGAACCTGATGTCCGGGGGCTCTGTTGAGAAGTCTCTTTGCGTAAGAGTTATGTTCTCATTGAGACAAGGACATCAGGACGCACCGCCCCCTTGGAACGCAGTATTCCCGCCGTACGCGGGACGGATATGTTCAAGTTGAGGGCTTTCATCTAAGTCCTTCGGTCCTTTCGCGGCTACCAACGGCAAAGGAACTCTACTCCCCGCGGGTAGGCCTGTCAACTGCGATGCGAAGGTTGGATCTAGGTTTACGCGGTGTTCAGCTCCAGGTCGCTCGAGATCTCGATGCTGTCCCGGATCGAGCGGGCCACGGGACAGCTATCCGCGTAGACGTCCAGCACCCGTTCTATGGTCTCGCGGTCGTCCTCGCTCGCGCGGAGGTGGAAGGTCTGCCGGATCCTCTTGACCACCAGCACCTTGCTCTCGGTTTCGATCTCGCCCACCGTGTGGGCGTAGAGGTTCTCGAAGGAGACTTGACGCTCTGCCAGCGCGCCGGCAAACGTGCCGAGCAGTCAGCCACCCGCCGAGGCCACGAGGTAGTCCAGGGTGGTGGCGTGCGGCTCCTCCTGGTCCGGCGCGACACCGTAGTGCTCGGCAACCTCGCTGTGTACACCAAAAAGGACCGGCTCGTCCTCGGCGGGGATCTCAGCGCTCCGGATCTTGCCCTCCACCGGCTCCACCTTTACCCGGGACGTATACGTTACTTCGGCCATTGGTTTCTTCCTCCCTACGGGTAGTTCAACGCGCCAGCGCGTGGTACTCCTCGGTGGAGATCATACCGTGCGCCGGCGCCGTGCGGTTCTTGAAGTTGTCCATGCTTGCTACTTCTACCTCGGCCTCCGAAGCGTACAATGGCGGTAGCCCGCCTTGAACCCCGAAGCCTCGCGCCGGCTCTCCGGCGACGATCTCTCTACGGTTTTTGGGGAACAGAGCAACTACCGAAAAGCCTTTGCTACTTCAACTATCCTCTTTACTTTCTGAAAAGCGATGTCCGACTCGTTCACCGGACGGTTGGAGAACGTACCGAAGCCACAGTCCGGATTCAGAAAGAGTTGTTCGGCGGGATAGAGTTGAAGAGCCCTGTGAATCGACTCTCTGACGGCATCGATAGAGTCTGGGGTCTCTGTGCGGGGGTTTACCACCCCAAGCCCTAGCTCCTTCCCGTCGAAGCTCAAGATATCCCCGGCTCGCTCGGTCGCGTACTCGAGCACGAGTTGCTGCACGTTCATCTGTTCGAGGTATGCGGCCAGCGGCTGGTAGCTACCACGGAGCAAAGTTGATTCGTCCTGGCTCCAGTTGCCCCGGCAAATGTGGAGGCCGGTACGGACGCCCTGGATATTCTCTAGCACCCGGTTTATGAGCGATACGGCAAACTCGAGCTCCTCGGTAGGGTCTTTACGGGTCGCCAGGGCGGCGCACATAAAGGTGCGCGTTCGGCCTTGGGTGAAGACGAGTTCGGTTAGCACCGGTTCGTCGAACTGGATGAAGTCGGCTCCTTCGTCGATGAGCTCCGCAATCTCCTCGCGCAGGACCCGCACCACGTCTTCCGCAAGGTCTTCTTTCGTCGGATAAGCGTCGGAGGACAGCGCCGGCAGGTACATGGCGCGGGTCAGGAGGTACGGGCCCGGGAGTGGAACCTTGACCGGCTTGTCCGTGTGCTGTTTGAGAAACTTCAGTTCGTCTACCGCTAGTGGTTTGGCGCGACTGACCTTACCAACGCAGGTTGCGTTGCTGATGGAGAAAGCTGGCACGTCTAGGGTTTGGAGTATTTGCTCGAAGCCGTTCTTATCCTCGACGAAATCGAGCATCTCCGCCAGCGTCATCATCTCGACACCGTTGAGCTTTTCGGCGACAAACGAGAAGAAGTTGTCGCGCCGTTGTTCACCATCGGTTACGATGTCGACACCGGCTATATCCTGGAGCCGTAGAACCTCCAACACGGCCTCGTCGGCTACCTGGTTGAATTCCTTCTCGCTGAGCTGCTCCTTGAACTTCAGTTTCTGGGCGCGAAGTAGATTGCGCGGCCTGGGCCAGCTACCGACAGTTGTTACGGGAAGGAGTGGCAGCGAGCTCAAGCTGATGCGTCCTCGAAGAATTGCTGCTCCTCGGTAGCCTCGCTCAGGGGTCCGAATCCCGTGGTGCGGCCCACCATCCACTCTTGCAGGCCTTCGAGATCCATCATCTCCCGGTGATCCGGATTGCTGTAGCTCATCGAGAACAGCACGTCAAGCCACTCTTTCTCGACGTCAGCGTCGAAGTCTTCGCGAACGGTGAAGACGCAGTGGTCGAAGTCGTCGGTGGTGCCCAGGATCTCGTACTCGTTCGGGTTGATCGTGCCGTCCTGGGTCCAGCTATCCCAGTTCAGGTCGAGCATCGTGGACGCTTCCGCTTCTCCGCTCTCGAGACACTTGAAGGCGTCGAGCTCACCGCCTACGTGGTCGCCGTGCTTTCCTACGAGAACGTCGAAGCGTTTGACCTGGAAGTCTTCGCCAGGCTGGAGTCCCTGGCGCTGCAAAAAGCCGAGCGGGATCAAGGTGGCCTGGGGAGAGTCTTTTGCACCGACGGCGACCGTCTTGCCTCTAAGGTCTTCGACCTTGGTTACGCCGCCGTTCTTTCTCGTGACGATGTGGGATACGCGGTCGCGGTCCGTGTCCCGCATGGCGATGGCCCGGCACGCGTTTCCCGAGCGCCGCTGTGAATCAAGCCAGGCCAGGGGAGAGTTCCAGGCCATATCGAGGTGGCCGTTGATGAGCGCTTCCACCTGCAGCTCGTAGTTGGTATAGAAGACGACGTCTATCGGGCAGCCGTTCTCTTCGAAGAACTCGCGGATAATGTCCCAAACCACCGAGACCTTTGGATCGTAGAGCACCGCGCCCACGATAATCGGTTTCGCCATTAGAAAAGCTCCATTCCACATAGTGCCCGGCCAACGAAATCGTACGCGTGGTCCGTAGTCGGCGCCATGACAACCGCCGCCCGGGAATCCCGGAAGTAGCGCTCGAGCCCAAGGTGCTTGCTGAACGCGGCCCCCCCGCACGTACGCATGCCGAGGTCCGTAACCTGCATAGCGGTTTCGGAAGCCGCCGCCTTGGCCTGCAGCACCAGGAGCATGGTCTCCGGGCCAGGGTTCTCTACGGCGTCGATCACCCCGGCTAGATGCGCCCGGGACCGATCCGTCTCGATCCGCATTTGGGCGAGGCGCGCCCGCAGATTCGGGAGGTCGGCCAGCCGGCTGTTCTGGTGTTCAAACCGGTTTCCGGCAATGTGCCTTTGCGTCGTCTGGGTCGCGGCTGCGGCGATACCGACGCCTATCGCCGCGTTGCCCAATTGGAACACCGGCAGTACGACGCCCAGCATCATCTCAAACCCTTTTCCGGGTTCAGAGAGCTCCCGGTCTGCTCCTACCGCGACCTCTTCAAGCTTCATCGGCGAGCTGGCGTTGCCCCGCATACCCAGCGCGGTCCAGGGTCCCGCCACGCTGAGCCCCTCGTCCTCGCGAAGTACCAGGTACAGCGTCGTGTCGTCGAAGCTATCGGCCCCCGGACGCCGGGTAGACGTCACGTACCCATTGGCGTAGTTGGCCGAGGTCACCCAGGATTTTTCGGCGCTGACCGTGACGTGCCCGTTCTCACTTACAGCCTCACTGACCGGCGCCCAAAAGTGGCTGCGAGAGCCGCGCTCGCTCCAGGCCAGGGTGCTCAGGTGATCCCCCCGGGCCGCTGCCCGGAGTTGCTCGGCGGTTTTCTCCGGCACGGCACTGTAACAGGCCACGCCGCAAAGGTGCATAAGATAAACCATTCCCGTCGAAGCGCACCGCTGGGCGATCTCATCCAGTACCGCGCACGCAACCCGTAAGCTCTGTCCCATGCCACCGAACTCCGGGGATACCGTCAGACCCAGAAAACCTTCACGACTCAACGCCTCGATAGAGGCCTCCGGAAAAACTCCTTCCGTATCAACCCGGTCCGCGTCAGGACCGATCTGCTCCTCAGCTATCTCACGGGCTTTATCGACAACAGCCTGCTGTTCGGAATCGAGTCGGTACATAATCCTCCTGATCTTGACTGGTCCTACTACTCTCTACGGCTCTTTACGTGCCCGGCTCGCGTCTAGATGACTACCCTTAGGCTTAGATCGAGGTCGACTACCGGCCGTAACGTGCGAACTAGTGGCGACTTCTCAAGCATTTCCTCCCATACTCGTCTCACCTCCTCTTCCGGCTCGTCCGAGCTTACGAAAACCTTTATAGATGACTTCTCTAAACCGGGATGCCCTTCTTCCCCTACAACGTCGAGATACGTCAGGGCGTTGTTCAGTTCCCCAGATACGGTTGCCTCGATACCGTCGATCTGAACCCTCCGCTTGTCGGCGCGGGACCTCAGGCCGTTCACGATGTCCGCCCCCAGTGCGCCCAGGACATACTCCAGTGCGGTAATGTGATCGTACTGCTCGTCGAAATCCATCGGCGCCCCGACCTCGAACTGATGCCTGCGGACGTAGACGATAGCCTGATCCTCACCGGGTCTACTGACCCGGAGGTTCCAGGCGACGTTATCTACCATGCAACCTCAACAGTAGATTACACGCTGCGGATTCGCGTTCGAGTACCCCATAACCGAAAGATACCATTCACGAGCCGCGGAGACAATTTGCCCTCGACCAGATAAAGCGGGCGGACTTGATTTCGGCGCCGGCTCTTTCGTTCTGGCTTTTCACCTGAAGGCGATCTTCAACATCCCCCGCGCGCTCAACGAGCGAGCGCGTGATATTCCTCGTTCGGGATCTTCCCGCAAGCAAGTGACATCCGATTCGTAAAGTTATACATGCTCGCGATCTCCACTACATCCCAGCAAGCGACGTCCGAAAGGCCAAAGCTCTTGAGATGGTCCAGGTCTTCGGAGGAGCACTCCAGGGGATCGTTGGTGATCTTCACGGCATAGTCGAGGATTGCCCTTAGCCTTTCACCGAGACCCGCCCTTCGGTAATCCAGGGTTATTCTGTCCGCCAGGATTGGGTCTCCCAACTCCTCTCTGAGTGCTGCGCCATGAGCCACCAGGCAATAGAGACAGCCGTTTTCCATCGAGACCGCCACGGCTATCATCTCTCGTTCGGCAGCACTAAGTTCATCTGTGGGTTCGTGTAGTTGCCGGTAATGGTTGAACCAAGCCGAGAGCCTCTCGGGGCGAAAGCTGTAGGCCCGGAAGACATTGGGAACGAAACCCATCTTCTCCCGAGCCTTCCTGAATAGGCCCTGCAGGTCCTCCGGCAGCTCGGATTCTTCGGGTATAGGGAACCAACTTACGGGCACTCCGGTCCCCGTGCCGGAAATGTGCTCTACATTCTTCATCTCGACTGTGCGATCTTCACCGGACATTATGCTCCTCCATAAGCTCTCCAGTCTCTAGGCGCAGTATAGACCTTTTGGATATCTTACCGAGAGCGTCTAGGGTATCAAAACCGATTCCGGGCTTTCTCCGTCGTGCGAGACCGCCTCGAAGTTGACGGGCGGCTGTTGTACGGTTTCAGATTCCAGAGGTTTGCCGCCTGCCTGACGAAGGTAGTGCGGAGATCCCTTCTTAGAAACATGTAGAAACATGATTACCTCTTGCCCCGCAGCTTCGTACTCTTCCAGGTAAACCGGTTTGGTATCGAAACCGTCCCCGTATCTGGGTACGAAGCCCAAGGTCTTCCGGGCCTCCAGGACCAGATGCGGGAACGGCGCTTTCCTTGCCCGAGATGTGCTACCCGCCGGGCACGGCGGCCTGCTAGCTCTCCAGTGAGGCGTTCAACTCGATCTCTACGTTCCCGCGCAGGGCGTTGGAGACCGGGCACAACTGCTCCGCCTCCTGGGCCGCTTCTTCAAACTGGCCCTGGTCCATGCCGGGAACGCGTCCCCGGACGTTGAGCTCCACCGTGGAGATCTTGAGGTTATCCAGATCCAGGGTGCACGTGGCGCTCACGTCGAGCTTTTCGGGATCGTTGCCCCCTTCGCCGAGTACGTTGGAGAACGCCATCGCGTAACAACTAGCGTGGGCCGCCGCGATAAGCTCCTCCGGGCTGGTTTGGCCATCCGGGTCCTCCGCCCGCGTGGCGAAACTTACCGCGGACCGCTCCAGAACCCCGCTGCTGGCCAGGTCGAAGGTTCCCGAACCATTCTGAAGGTTCCCTTCCCACGCAACCTCGGCCCTTCTCTGTGCTTCAGCCATAATTTTTCCTCCTTTAGCCTGATTTTCCTCCTACACGATACACTAATTTGGCCGTGACACCGATGGTTCTTACCCGGAAAGCCGGGGTAGTGCGGTCCCGATTACAAGAGATCGCTTTTCATATACATCTTCTTATAAATCCCTGCGTACCGAAAGTTCCTATCCACCCTAAAAACCAACTTACACGAGCTGCCGGCGGAAAGTTAGTCCCCGGTGAGTTTTGATTCTCCGGCACGGTGAATCTATGCGGCAAGCTAGAAAGACAACGGGAAAGGAGGTACAGATGGCCCAATGTGAAGTATGCGGGAACGCCTACGACAGAGCTTTCCAGGTAGCGGCGTCCGGAGACGCCGAGCACACGTTCGACATCTTCGAGTGCGCCATTCACGCCCTGGCCCCACCTGCGCCCACTGCGCCGAAGCTGCCGGGGCCGGAGAAGTGCAGGACCGGGTCTAGTTCCGCCAGGTCCCCCCGAGCCTAACCTGTTTCGCGCAGCTCCTTTGCCCGCTCAATGCCGGGGACGGTCAGGGTATAGGCGGTCGATTCCTCGTCGACAGCTTTTATGTATCCCCGATCTACGAGATACCGGACCGCGACTTCGCAGCCGGGGTCTTGCGGGTCCAGCCCCGCCCGGGGCGCCGCCGCGTCCGCTTCGGTGCTCTCCGGGCCGCCGACCGGGACGGGCTCGTTGGGTTTGCCCCCGGAAAGGTCGTAGAACGCCCCCAGCAGCAGCATCGCGTCTTCTTCAATCCTGCTGTTCGTCATCTGGTCCTCCCTCTATCTAACGGGTATGCCAAGCGTCTCTTGTACCAGATAATCGTCCCGAACGAAACCTCAAGCCTGCAGCGGTTTCGTAGGCTGAACTCTTGTAGATAATATTCGACTTGTTAATATTACTTACGCTGTTGGCACGAACTGGAGTGTGGGAGTGCAGTTCTCGCGAGCAAAGACGCATCTGGGTGGATCTTCGCACGCCGTGCTGGCGGCAGTCCTGGTCTTTTGGGCGACCCTGGCCGCCGTCTTTGGACTGCTACCGCCGGGCTCCCTGGGAAGAGTTATTCTGGTGGACGCCGGTTACGGGGCCGCCGCGATCTTCGTCCTGGCGGCTACGGGCCGGGCCGTTTGGCTGACGGCCGGTAGAGAGCGGCTCTTCTGGGGTCTGCTCGGCGGAGGACTGCTCCTCTATACCGGGGGTTACCTGACCTGGATCCTGTTCCAGAGCTTCTCCCCCGCCACGGAAAATCCGCTGGCGCTGCAGGTGATCTACCTGATCTCCTACCTGCTACTGCTGGGCGGCCTGCTGTGCCTGGTACAGCTCGTCACGAGGGGCATCACCCTCGTAACCGCCCTGGACGCAACAGCCATCGTGCTCTCGGTCGGCACGCTGGTCTATTTCTTCGTCCTCGGCTCGCCAGGACCCGGCATGGCGGAGTGGCAGGTTTCGTTGGGCATCCTATCCCGTCCGGCGTTCGACTCGGCGCTCCTCTACTTGAGCCTCGTAACGCTCTCGCTGGTCCACCGGCCGGCGTTTACGAACTACCTGGCTCTAGGGTTTCTGGCCTTCCTGGTAGCGGATTTACCGTCCCTCGCGGAAGTCTCGGAAGGGACCTCCGGGTTTGGCGGCTGGCCCGGTTTGATCTACGCGCTAGGCCTCGTACTGTTGGGGTTCGGGGCGCTCCGCGCGACGCCGGCGGTCTTTGCCCCCCAACAACGCATAGCCCCCTGGCGGGTGCTTACTTTCTGGTTCGGGCCTCTTTCGCCGCCGCTGCACTTCGGGCTCCTGATGCTGTGGGGGGTGTTCGACCCGCCACTGCCGGCGTACGTCTACGTGGGAGTAACCGCCGTGCTGCTGTATCTGGCAGGGCGCGTAGCACTGGTATCCTTCGTTTCCCAAAAGCTCACCCGGGAGCAAGAGGACCTGGCCCGCCGGCTGGAGCAGAACCGTATCTTGCGCGAGCTGCACGAGACCGTAAAGCAGGACGTACACGGCATTTCCCTGACGCTGGGCTCCGCCCTGGAAGCCCAGCGCCGGGGAGATCGTGGTACCGCGCGGGAGACGCTCAGCCGGGCGTTCCGTATCTCCCGGGAGGCCGAGTACCGGATCTCCCGGCCTTACGACGAACTAAACAGCCTCCAGGAAGACGGCCAGCTCGGCCCCGACGATTTCCTCCGGAGCCGGCTGGAGAAGTTCGAAGAATACTTCGGCATCAAGACCCACGAAGATCTTCGGGCTTCACTGGACGTCCTTAGTTCCGCAGAGTTCGCCGCCGCCACCCGGGTGTTCGTCGAGGCGATGTGGAACGTGGCCAAGCACTCCCGCGCCCGCAACGCGTACCTGGAATCCCGGCGGGTCGGCAACGTGTTCATCTTCCGAATCCGGGACGACGGCCGGGGCTTCGACGCCAACAACCCGCCGCCGGGCATGGGCCTCCGGTATCTCAAGCAGCGGGCCGCGGAAGTCGAGGCCATGCTGGATGTGATCTCCACCCCCGGACGCGGCACCACGATTCAGCTCCGCTTCAACAAGAAAGCCCGGACCTGAGAAAGTTGCTGGCCCGCAGCACTAATAACACCATGCTTGTCGACGTCCTTGCATACTCTGAAACGGATTGGACGCCGGGTGCGGATGCAGGAGACAATGTGCGGGTCTGAAAGAGGATGAAAGGAGCTTCTCCATGCCGGAGAACGACGACCAACCTCTGCTGGTGCAGACGAGCGACCTTACCAAGCGCTACGGCTCGAACATAACGGCCGTGGACAACCTGGACCTCAACGTTCGCCGGGGCGAAGTCTACGGGTTCCTCGGGCCCAACGGGGCAGGAAAGACCACGACGCTCAGGATGCTGCTCGGCCTCATAAGACCATCCTCCGGCAACGCCCGGGTGCTGGGAGAAGACCCCGGCTCCCCGGCGGGCCTTTCCAGAATAGGGGCGCTCGTCGAATCCCCGGCCTTCTATCCGTATCTCTCCGGAAGGGACAACCTGCGGGTGATGGCCCGCTACTCGGGTGTATCCAAACCCCGCATCGGAGAAGTCCTGGAGCGGGTCGAGCTCTCCGACCGGGCGAAGGACAAGTACAAGAAGTACTCGCTCGGAATGAAGCAGCGGCTCGGGGTGGCAGCCGCACTGTTAAAGGACCCGGAACTCCTGATCCTGGACGAGCCAACCAACGGCCTGGATCCCAAAGGCATGGCAGACATGCGGGACCTTATCCGGGAGCTCGGGCAAGGGGAGCGAACGGTCCTGCTGTCCAGCCACCTGCTCGGGGAAGTAGAGCAGATCTGCAACCGGGTCGGGGTGATCCAGAAGGGCAAGCTCGTTAGCGAGGGAACCGTCGCCGAACTCCGGGGCGCGGCGGGCCTGCTCGTAAAGGCCGAGCCTGCCGAAGAAGCCGCCGGAATAGCGGAAAAGCTCGCGGGCGTCGAGGAAGTCCGCCGGGAGGGAGGTCGTCTCCGGCTCACCGTCGATCCGGAACAAGCAGCGGAGGTCAACGCCAAGCTCGTCGAAGCCGGTCTCCGGGTAAGCGAGTTGCGCCCGGCGGAGCAATCTCTGGAGGACGTATTCCTGCAGCTCACGGAGGATTCACCGGAAGAGCCAGAGAACGTAGGGCGCGAAACCCGGGAAGAGGAGGCGAACTAGGCATGGGGCGTAGCTTTACGGCAGAGTTCCTCAAACTCCGGAAGCGGCCGGCAACGTGGGTTCTGGCCCTGATCTTCGCGTTCGTTCTGGCGCTCTTCGGGTACTTGTTCAACTACTTGTTCATCGTAAACGCCCCCGAAGGAGACGGCGCGCCACCGGGGTTCGAAGAGGGAATGTTGGAGTATCTATTGCCCGAAAGCGTGCTGGTAAACGTCCTCAGCACCGGCTTCGCCGGTTTCGGGGGCGCGCTGGTCCTGATCCTGGGCGCCCTGGCCGTGGGCAGCGAGTACGGTTGGGAGACGTTCAAGGTGGCGCTGACCCAGAAACCGGGGAGGTTGAGCCTGTTCTTCGGCAAGCTGGTAGCCGTTACGGTTGTTCTCGCGGTCTTCTCCGTATTGGTAGTGGCGGTAGGAGCCGGAATCAGCTACGCGATAGCCGGCCTCGAAGATGCGGCGGTCGAGTGGCCGGCAGCGATGGAGTTCCTAAAGGGCCTCGGGGCCGGGTGGCTTATCTTGTTCGTCTTCGCCACGTTCGGCGTCTTTCTCGCCACCCTTTTCCGGAGTACGGCCCTGGCCATCGGGCTCGGCCTCGTCTACTTGCTGGTGTTGGAGAACCTCTTCGTGGGCCTCGCCCCCCAGAGCGAGACCGTCGAAGCTATCGGCACGGCCCTCCCCGCCAAGAATGCTCTGGACCTCGCCTCCTCTTTCGGAGATCTTCCTCAAGGGTTCGCCTCACCGGGAGAAGCCGTTGACGCCTCCCAGGCGATCCTGGTGCTCGTGGCCTACGCCGCCGGGTTCATACTGCTCTCCGCCCTACTGTTCTGGCGCCGCGACGCGACCTAGCTTTCGCCACCCGCCCTGCCGTTCGGGCTTTCTTTGTGGCGGTTGGTTATCGGCATCCGGCGGTCGCGGCCGAAGGCGCGGCTGGTTATTTTGATCCCCGTGGGGGCCTGCCGGCGCTTGTACTCGGCCCGGTCTACCAGCTGGATGGCCTGCTGCACGTCGTCCTCGTCGTAACCGGCGGCGGAGATCTCACCCAGACCCTTGTCGTCTTCGATGTAGGCTTCGAGGATAGGGTCGAGTACCTCGTAGGGCGGGAGGGAATCCGTGTCGCGCTGGTCCTCGCGCAGTTCGGCGGAGGGTTCTTTTTCGAGCACGGAGTCGGGGATGACCTCGCGGCCCTCGACCTCGTTTAGATGCCGGGCTACCCGGTACACCAGGGTCTTGGGCACGTCCTTGATCACGGCGAAACCGCCGGCCATGTCTCCGTAAAGCGTCGAGTATCCGACGCTCATCTCGCTCTTGTTCCCGGTGGAGAGCACGATCCAGCCAAACTTGTTGGAGAGCGCCATGAGGATGTTGCCCCGGATGCGGGCCTGCAAGTTCTCTTCGGCCTCGTTTTCCGGCAGGCCTTTGAAGCTATCTTCCAGCATCTCCAGGTAGGCGTCGAACGCCGGGCCTATGGAGACCACCTGTACGTCTATACCGAGGTTCTTGGCCAATGCTTCGGCGTCGGTGTTGCTGGACTCGGAGGTGTAGCGGCTGGGCATCAGGACCCCGGTTACGTTCTGGGATCCCAGGGCGCGGACGGCCACCGCCGCCCCGAGCGAGGAGTCTATGCCGCCCGAGAGGCCGAGCACCGCCCGCGAAAAGCCGTTCTTGCCGAAGTAGTCCTTGAGCCCCAGGGTCAAGGCGTCCAGCACCTCACCCTCCTCGGAGAGTTCGGGCTCGACCCGGGGTTCCCCGGCGTTGCCGGTTTCCTGCATCTTGATCCCCGGGACCTCGATCAGGTGCGGACGGGGTTTGGCGTCGTCTTTGCGGAGCCGGGGGTCGTGGAGGCGCTGGATCAGGGCCTCCTCCGGGTGGAGGTCTACGCAGAGCATGTCCTCCTTGAACTGCTTGCCCCGCGCCACGAGCTCCCCCTCGGGGTCGAAGACGAGGGAGTGTCCGTCGAAGACCAGCTCGTCCTGGCCACCGACCAGGTTACAGAAAAGGACGTAGCACCCGTAGTCCGAAGCCCGGACGCTGAGCATCCGTTCCCGAAACAGCCCTTTGCGCCGGTGGTAGGGTGAAGCCGAAACGTTCATGAGCATCCCCGCGCCCCCCACGGCCTGCTCGCGGGCCGGGCCACCCGGATACCAGATGTCCTCGCAGACGCTCACCCCCACCAGGGCGCCGTCCAGCTTCATGACCGGGGCGTCCGAGCCCTTGCGGAAGTAACGGTTCTCATCGAAAACGCCGTAGTTCGGCAGGTATTGCTTGTGATAGCGGTGCAATATTTCGCCCCCGGAAACCACGGCGCAGGCGTTGTAGAGGTCCGCCTCCAGGTCTACGAAACCTATCGCCGCGGCCACGCCCTCGGGGACCTGCTCCGCGAACTCCTCCAGCGCCTGCAGGTTCTGCTGGATAAAGCTCGGGCGCAGCAAGAGATCCTCCGGAGGATATCCCGAGATGGTCAACTCCGGGAACGCCACGAGGCCGGCACCGGCGTCTACCGCCCGCGCCAGGGCGTCCGCCGACTTTTCGACGTTGCCCCACACGTCGCCGACGGTCGTGTTGATCTGGGCCAGCGCGATCCTCACGAGAGCACCTCCGGTGGTTTCAAAAGGTTTCTTCTATACATGCCAAATATACCTCGCAAGCCGGGTCTTTGCCGTGTTGTAAACCCCACCGACGGAGCGTTGTTTACGGCGACTTCCGCACCAGTGTAGAGTATGGGGGTCAGGCACCACCCCGGAAGGAACAGCCCTGGCTCAAACAGATAAGTCCGATGCGGCCCGCCAGCACGCCGAAAGGGCGGCAGACAAGGCAGAACCGTGGATAAACTGGATCGCCCGCACCGGCTACGTCGCCAAGGGGATCGTCTACACGGCCGTGGGTGTGCTGGCCGCCCAGGTCGCGCTCGGGACGGGCGGCAAGACCACCGGTGCCGGGGGGGCTTTCGCGAGCATCGGTGGCCAACCCTTCGGCAAAGTGCTGCTGGTTTTGTTGGCGATCGGGCTCGTCGGATACGCGTTGTGGAAGCTCGTGCAAGGCATCATGGACCCCGACGAAAAGGGCACGGATCTCCAGGGCATCGTACGGCGCGTAGCCTACGGGGGGAGCGCCCTGATCCACCTCGGTCTGGCCTTTAGCGCCACGGAAGAACTCCTCGGTCCGGAGGGACAAAGCACCACCCTGGACCAGTGGACGGCCTGGGTTATGTCCTACCAGCCACCAGTCGGCCAGGTCCTGGTAGGCATCGCGGGCCTCGGGGTGATCGGGGTCGGCCTCTACCAGCTCTACGCGGGCGTTACCGCGAGGTTCAGGGACGAGATAGAGACGTATCATATGAGCGAGGCCGCACACTGGGCCCTGCTTACCGGCCGCGTCGGAACCGCGGCCCGGGCGGTCGTCATTCTCGTGGCCGGGGCTTTCGTGCTGCTGGCAGCCTGGCAGTCTGACCCGGAGGAGACCCGGGGTCTCGGCGGCGCCCTCGGGACGCTGGTCCGGCAACCTTACGGCCCCTACATTCTCGGTGTCGTGGCCGGGGGCCTGATCCTCTACGGTTTCTTTATGTTCCTGGTTGCCCGCTACCGCAACATAGAGGCGAGCTGACCCGTGGAAATCCTACCCTCCGGCTCCTCCCCGGCCAGCGCAGGTGCCCTTGCAGCCGGCCTTCTATCAGATGCTTGCCGCCTGGACCTCGAACCCCGCGATTCTCTGCAACTCGAGGTAGTCCGGGACCTGGCGGAAGACCTCAAGGACCAGTTCGAGACCCTGGCGGCCCGCACCGCTACGGAGGAAGATGAACCAGCAGGTCTTCTGGTGGAATCGGCGCTCCGGTGCGCCGATCTGGCGAACCTCGCGGCCTGCAATCTCCCGGAGTTGTCGGAGGCTGCCGCGCCGAGGGCCGCCGCCTCCGTACACCTGGCCGCCGGGGCCGTCCAGGCTCTGTGCCTGCTGGCCGACGGCGCAGCAGAAGCATTGGACGCCACCCTCTCGGACAACGCGCGGCGAGACGCCCAGGGAGCCCGGTGGCGGGCGGATCTCGCACTCCATCAGGTAAACGAGTTCGCGCGAAACCCATCCCGCATCTAGAGCCTGCTCCCTACCCGGTCCGTTTAGCCTGAAAGCTGCGGGGGGAAATAGATTCAAGTTCGACCAGAACCCTACTGCCGGCCCGGCCAGAGATACTCTAGAGAGGAAGAATCGGCATGACCGACGACCAGACCCGGCAACAAGATCCCAGAGAGCAGTTTCCACAGCCGGAGTACCCCGAGCAGGACCAGCGGGATCAGCATCCCGGCTTCGAGTCTGAGATGCAACCCGAGCCCGACTACGGATACGAGACCTACCGCGGTTTCGGCCGGCTCGAAGGGAAGAAGACCATCGTGACCGGCGCGGACTCCGGCATCGGGCGCGCGGTGGCGCTCGCCTTTGCCCGGGAGGGGGCGGACGTCCTGATCTCCTACCTCGAAGAAGAGGAAGACGACGCCCGGGAGACCGCCCGGGCCGTAGAGGACGCCGGGAGGAAAGCCGTAAAAGTACCGGGCGATGTAAGCGACGAAGCCCACTGCAAAAGAATCGTAGGGACGGCTGTCGAGGAGTTCGGGCGGGTGGACGTCCTGGTCAACAACGCCGCCTACCAGATGACCTTCGACGGCATAGAGAGCATCCCTTCAGACCTGCTGGAACACGCGTTCAAGACGAACATAATGGCGATGTTCTGGCTCTGTCAGGCGGCCGTGCAGCATATACCCGAGGGCGGCTCGATCGTCAACGTAGGCTCGGTCCAGGCCTACCAACCCTCTCCACCGCTGCTCCCGTACTCGACGACGAAGGGCGCCATCATCACGTTCACCAAAGGACTCGCCCAGGAACTGATACAGCGGGGCATCCGGGTAAACTGCGTGGCACCCGGCCCCGTGTGGACCCCCATAATCCCGGCCTCGATGCCCGGCGACGTGGTATCCCAGTTCGGCGACCACTCGCCGACGGGCCGTCCGGCGCAGCCCGCGGAACTGGCTCCGGCGTTCGTGTTCCTGGCTTCCCAGGAAGCCAGCTTCGTAAACGGCGAAGTTCTCGGCGTTACCGGCGGCCAACCGCTGCCGTAGGATCCGGGCTCAAGAAGGGAAAATCCGGCCGGGCCGCTCCCCGGAGAGGACCCGGCCCGCCGCCTGTGCCACCCGCGAGAGGTAACCGTCTTCGTTGGGCACGAAGTCTTCTATGGTCACGCTCACGAAAACAGGCCCCCCGCTTTTCCACTCCACGGCTGAGACGGCCTCGCCGGTCTCCAATCTACCGGCGTTGTCCAGGCTTATGCGGAGTACGGATTCGACCTCTTCCTCCTGGAGCCGCAGATCCTGCGGCGGAGTCGAGTCCTGGAGCAGGAACACCTCCTGGAACTCCCGGTCGCACCCTTGCGAGATGTTCTGCTCTATGCGGCGGGTTCCGAGCGGGATGAGCCGGTCGGGGTTCGGGGTCAGGCCCACCTCCTCCTGCAACTCCCGCAGGCCGTCGAGCGTTTCTTCACCCGCAGCCAGATGACCGGCGGCGGTAATGTCCAGCCGGCCGCGCCAGGTGTCTTTGCCTGCGGAGCGGCGCTGGACGAGCAGGTAAGGTTCGCCGTTTTCGTCGGTACCCGTAACCCAGCAGTGGAAGCACCGGTGCCAGATGCCCTCGCGGTGGGCCTCGCTTTTCCACACGACCTCGCCGGTAAGCCCCCCGTGCTTGTCGAGGGCGTCTATCTTCTCGTCCATACCCCAGAGGGTAGCATCCCGGACGCCGCGCCGGTGTCCGGCGGGGAGGAACTGCCCAACGCACCCGGCAAGCAGTTACCGGACCGGGCTTGCTAGAGGTTTGGAAGAATATTTATGATGGTATATTTACGTGCTAGTTAGTATGGAGCTCAGCGAGACATCGAGTACCAGCGCGCCTCTTTTTTTGAGGCGCGGCCTTATTCTTCACCCTAAGGAGTCATTCTGGAAGCAATACTAGTTCCCGTCCTGCGGATACTGGCCGCTCTTTTCCTGGTTTGTTTGAACGGCCTGTTCGTCGCCTCGGAGTTTGCCCTCGTAAGGATTCGGGCTACCCAGGTAGAGAAACTCGTAGAAGAGAACCGGTCAACCGCCGGGATGGTCGAAACCGCCACCAACAAGCTGGACGCGTATTTGGCCGTCTGCCAGTTGGGGATCACGATCTCCTCCCTGGGGCTCGGATGGATCGGGGAGCCGGCCGTGGCGCGCCTCATCGAGCCTCTGTTCGAGACGTTCGGGATACCGGAGGGCATTCTTCATCCGGTGGCCCTGGCCGTGAGCTTCACGATCATATCCTTCTTTCACGTAGTTTTCGGAGAACTCGCGCCAAAGACCGTCGCCATCCAGAGCCCGGAGAGCACGTCGCTGCTAATAGCGCCGTTTATGAAGTTCTTCTACTACTTGCTGCTACCGTTCACGATCGTGTTCAACGGCACGGCCAACCGCTTCACCCAGATGCTCGGCTATCCGCCGGCCTCGGAGACCGATGAGACCCACTCGGAGGAGGAGATCCGTTCGCTCCTGCAGCAGTCGAGCAAGAGCGGGGTGGTAGAAAGGGTCGAGGCGGAGATGATCGGGGGCGTCTTCGAGCTCGACGACAAGCCGGCCCGGGAGATCATGGTCCCCCGTCCCGACGTGGTGTCGCTCCCGGCGGACGCCGACCTGGAGCACCTGATCTCGGTCGCGGCGGTCGGCAACTACACCCGCTACCCGATCTTCGAGGAGGAAGAGCCGGACCGGATTATCGGGGCGGTTCACGTAAAGGACCTCCTGAGGCTCGTCAAGGAGTCGGGGGGCATCACCTCCGACGTTACGGCCCAAGACATCATGCGGAAGGTGCTGATCGTTCCGGAAAACCGCTCGCTAGACTCCATCCTGGAAGACTTCCAAGAGCAGGAGATCCAGATGGCCATCGTTATTGACGAGTGGGGTTCCTTCGAGGGCCTTTTCACGATCGAGGACATTATCGAGGAGATAGTCGGCGAGATTCGGGACGAGTTCGACGAGGAGGAACCAACGGTCCGCAAGCTGGAAGACGGCAGCTACGCCGTGGACGGGCGGCTGCCGCTAGGGGTCGTAAACGAAGCGCTGGACACGGATTTCGAGAGCGAGGACTTCGAGACTATCGGTGGCCTGGTCCTCGGTCTGCTCGGACGTCCGCCGGATGTGGGCGACGAAGTCCGCTCCAACGGGCATATCCTCCACGTAGACGAAACCGACGGCCCCCGGGTCGCCCAGCTCCTCGTGCGCCGTGGCGGCACGGAACCCGACCCGGAGGACCCGGAGGAAGCCGGGGAGAACTCGGAAGACTCGGAAGCCCGGGAGGAAGGGTAGCCCGGCAAAGGCGATGCCGGCCCCGCGCGCTACGGCGCGAAAGAAACGTAGATGGCGACCGCCACGGCGGTAAGGATGATCGTTATTATCAGTAGCTCCCTCATCCGGCTCTCCTGTTCGGCCCGTCCCTGAACTCCAGGGCCGGGCCCGAATCTTCCTGTAGCGCGTGAAGCCGGGCGTAGAGGCCGCTGGAAGCCAGGAGTTTTTCGTGGGAGCCGCTCTCGGCGACGCGTCCCCCTTCCAGCACGAATATACGTTCGACGTCCCTCACCAGCCGCAGTTCGTGGGCGATGACGAAGGTAGTCCTTCCCTCGGTAAGGACGCGCCAGTTATCTTCGACGGCGGCGGCGGCTTCGGCGTCGAGGCCGGATTGGGGCTCGTCCAGTATCAGGATCGGGCTCTTCCGGAGCATCGCCCGGGCGATGGAGATCCTCTGCCGCTGGCCGCCGGAGAGGCTCTCGCCCCGCTCGGAAAGCAGGGTGTCGTAACCCTCCGGCATTTCCCGGATAAAGCCGTCAGCCCCGGCGAGCTCCGCGGCCCGCTCGACCTCGAACCGGGTCGCATCGGCCCGCCCGTAGGAGATGTTCTCCGCCACCGTCGCCCGGAAGAGCAGCGGCTCCTGGGGCACGAAGGAGATCTGGTCCCGCAACGACTTGATCGTGAAGTCTCTTACGTCCCGGCCATCCAGCAGGATCCGGCCCCGCTGCGGGTCGTAGAGCCGGGCGAGCAGGCTGGTGATGGTGGTCTTTCCGGCCCCGCTCACGCCGACGAGCGCAACCCGGCTGCCGGGCTCTACTTCCAGGTCCACGCCGCGCAGCACCTCGGCGGCTTCATCCTCGTAGGCGAAGTGGACCCCCTCGAAGGCGACCCGGCCCTCGAACGCGGGTGCGGGCGTGGCGCCGGGGGATTCCTTGACGGAGGGCTCGGCTTCCAGCAACTCGATAATCCGTTCGCCGGACACGAGGGATTTACCGATCTGGTTCGCCTGCCGGGTGAGCGCCCAGAGCGGCGAGAGAAAGAGGCCCAGGTACGCCACGAAAACCGTGAGCTGGCCGATGGTAAGGGTTCCGGCCAGCACCTGCCGGGCGCCGAAATAGACCACGAGGGCCGTCCCGAGGCCGCCCACGATACCGAGCACGGTGCTGAACTTCGCCTCGATCAGGGACGAGTCCACGCTGGCGTTTAGCGAGTCTTCGCTCTCCTGCCGGAAGCGCTCCATCTCGTCGTCCTCCCGGCCGAAGATCTTGACCGCCCGGATGCCGGTTATGGACTCCTGGACAACGCTGGTGATCGCTCCCTCTTTGGTCCTGACGACCCTCATGCGCTCGATCAGGGACCGCCGGTAGCGGCTGACGGCGAGGAAGAGAAACGGGACTATGACGAGCGCCAGCAAGGTAAGCTGCCAGTTGAGCCAGAACATTACGACCAGCATTCCGAAGAGGATCAGGACGGACGAGAATACCTCCACAACGGAATCCACCAGCAGCGTCCGGACCTCTTTTACGTCGCTGGTAACGCGGGTTATGGTGTCACCCGTCCGGCGTCCCCCGTGATAGTCGAGCCCCAGATCGTGGACCTTTGCGTACAGGGCCCGCCGCATGTCGAAGACCGTCTGCTGGCCGAGCTTTTGCAGGAGGTAGCGCCGGAACGCCGCCACGCTCCGGGTCAGGGTGAAGATCAGGACTATCAAGAAGGCTATTCCGGCCAGCAGCACGGCCTCGTCCGCCAGGAGATCCGGCACGAAAGGCGGCAGCTCGTTCCCGCGGAACACGTAGTCTATCGCCAGGGCCAGCGGCCACGGTTGGGCGAGGCTGGTCACCGTCTCCACGAGCAACACCAGCAGCGCCAATAGCAACCCTTTACGCCGGGGCTCCAAAAACGGCACGAAGTGCGAGAGTACCTCCCGGAACCTCTTGAGGCCCGTACCCGCGTTTTTCAGCCATTTCAACACTCATTTAGGATACCGCACCCCCCAAAGAGTAGAATGTGTGAGCTATACCCCGAGACCACTAGAGATCGTTGGAGGACCCCGTGACCCGACGTGTGATCGCCGCCGTAGAAGACCTGCTGTTCAAGAGCAAGATCCTGGAGACCGCCAGGGAGCTGGCCGTTGACGCAGAGTTTCCCCGCAGTCCCCGAAAGCTGTTGAAGGCCGTGGAAGAGACCCCCCCGGACCTCCTCATTCTGGACCTCAACTCGGCCCGCTTCGAGCCGCTGGAGTTGCTGAACGAAGTGAAGTCCAGGGGATCGACCCCCGGCGTACCGACGGTCGGGTTCCTCTCCCACGTCCAGAAAGACCTGGCGGTCGCCGCCAAAGAAGCCGGCTGCGACCGCGTAATGGCCCGGAGCGCCTTTACCCGGGACCTGCCCAAGATAGTCGCCGGGGAAGCCCCGCGGGAGACCGTGGACGAGGCCGGCGTTGGCTGAAAGCGGGGCTTGGGAGAGGCTGGCTTCCGAAAAGCTCCTGGAGAACCCGTACTTCACCGTACGCTCGGACAGGCTCCGGTTGCCGGACGGCGCGGTAAAAGAACACTACTACGTCGTAGAACGCCCGGACGCCGCCATCATCTTTCCGGTAACCGAGAGCGACAACGTAGTTCTGGTACGCCAGTACCGGCCGCCGATAGAGGAAATGGAGCTGGGCCTGCCGGCGGGCCTGGTCGAACCGGGAGAAAGGCCGGAGGCTGCCGCCCGGCGCGAACTGTCCGAGGAAACCGGCTACGGCGGCGGCGCGTGGGAAGACCTGGGCGTCGTGGCCTCTTCACCGGGCCTCAAAGACAATCGCGCCTACCTCTTTCTGGCCCGCGGCGTGGCGCAGAACTCCGGCCAAAACCCGGACGAGTACGAACGGCTGGAGCTGGTGGAGGTTCCGCTGGCGGAGGTGCCCGCGCTGGTTTTTGCCGGTGGGATCGTTAGCTCTAGCGGGGTCGCCGCCGCCATGCTGGCCCTGGTCCGGCTGGGACTACTGAAAAACAGCGCATGATCGGCGAGCTCTGGCAGTTTCTCGCGGTCGGTGCGGTCGGGCTCGTGGCGGCGGCCCTGTGGCTCTTGCTCATCTACCTGCCGCGCCGGAGCTGGGACGGCGATGGCAACGAGGAAGACAACGAAAGCAAGTAGAACCGACCTGGACCTCCCTGGTAAAACTGGAGGACAGCAGTCGAGTAAAGAACCAACATGGCGCTCACCGTAGGAAGCGGACCCTTTGGCACGAAAAACAAGGGCCAGTTCAACTTCGATACCGGCGTACTCCAGTCTCACACCCTGTACTTCGAGGATTCGCCGCGGCGGGTCCGGGCCGTATTCAACGGCGAGGTGGTGGCCGACAGCGAAAAGGCCAAGATGCTTCACGAAACCGGTCACCTGCCGCTCTACTACTTTCCCGAAGAGGACGTGAATTGGGACCTCCTGCACGAGACGGCCCACACCACCCACTGCCCGTTCAAGGGCGACGCGGCCTACTGGTCGGTAAGGGTCGGAGACCGGGAGGCCGAGAACGCCGTCTGGGGCTACCCGGAGCCGCTGGAGCAATCTCCGTGGCTCGCCGGGTACGTCTCGATCTACTTCAACTCCATGGACCGGTGGATGGAGGAAGAAGAGGAGATCACCGCCCACCCCCGAGATCCATACCACCGCGTGGACATCCTGGAGAGCTCCCGGTACGTGAAGGTCACGGTAGGCGGACAGACCGTGGCGGAGACGGAACGGCCCAGAGTCCTCTTCGAGACCGGCCTCCCGCCCCGCTACTACATTCCGCCGGAGGACGTGAACCCGGGGCTACTCGCCGATAGCGACACCCAGACCCATTGCCCGTACAAGGGCGCCGCCTCGTACCGGTCGGTAGAGGCAAACGGAGAAACTCTCGCAGATGCAGCCTTCTACTACCCGGAGCCCCTACCCGAGGCTGGGAAGATCGGAGGCTACCTGTGTTTCCTCGGGGAAGGCGTCGAGACGGAAGTGGACGGCAGATGAGCCGTCACATCAAACCTGGATAACGGGTCTTCTACCGGGCAAAGAAACGGCCTGGAGCCGCGAAGCCCCAGGCCGTTTACGGTTTCGGGAAACTCTACTAGCAGGTAAAGGAACTGCCGCAGCCGCAGCCGCCCTGCACGTTGGGGTTGTTGACGGCGAACCCGGCGCCCATGAGGCCGTCCACGTAGTCGAACTCGCTACCCATGATGTACGGGATGCTCATCGCGTCTACAACTACCTTGACGCCTTTGTCCTCGATCGTCTCGTCGTCGTCCTCGACCTCGTCGTCGAAGTAGATAGAGTACTGGAAACCGGAGCAACCGCCGGGCCGGACACCGATGCGGAGTGCGAGATCCTCTTCGCCCTCCTGCTCCATCAACTCCTTGACCTTTTCAGCCGCGTTGTCGGTCAGCGATATGATAGTTGCCTGCTGCTGGTCCATCAGCACCTCCCAGAAATGCTGTAGTTATCTTTGCTAGATACAAGGATTATTACACCGCGCCCCCCCGAGTTCAACGCTCCTTTCTCTGCCGGACCTTTCGCAACGGTCCCGCCAGGGCTTTGCGAACCCGCGTTCCCGCCCCGGCCAGTCCTCCTTTCGTACGGGCTACAAGCGATGCCGGGTTGATCTCCCCGAGAACGAGCCGCCAGCGCGGCAGGCGTCTGAACTCCCGGATGGCGGCGTGGTAAGCGCCTTCGACATCCGGGCTCGGGTTCGGGGAATACAGGTGATCCGAATAGGCCCGGGCGAAGTCCTTGAACGGTTCCTCGTCGAGTCCCGCGGCCCCGGCGAGCAGGAGCACCCGTTCCGTCGGGGTCAGGGCCGGCGAGTCGGCGATGGAGCCGCGCCCCGGCGTCAGGACGTCCCGGAGCCTTCCCGTCAGGTCCCGGTAGAGGTCTTCCGGACGGCCCCGGGCGAGCAGCCCCCGTTTGGCGGCCGGTATCGCGAGCAGCAAGACGGGCACGAGTGCCACTACGGGCCACAGGGGCGTCGAAGACTCGCGGTTTGCGGATGACCCCGAAGCCTCAGGGTCTACTTCCTCGGCCGGGTCCTCGTCGAGCTCTCTCTGCTCGGGACCGAACTCCTGGGGCAGGAAATCCTGCTGGTCTATGGGGCCGACCGGCCGCGGCGCGTTGGATTCCATGGTTTCCGGCACCGCGAAACCGGGGGTGGGATCAAAGGGATACCACCCGATGCCGGGGAAGTAGATCTCCACCCACGTGTGCATGTTGCTTCCGCGCACCAGGTACTCGTTGATCCCGTCCGGCTCACCCTGGGTGGACCCGTAGACGACCCGCGACGGGATGCCGTTCTCCCGGGCTATGAGCGCCATCGAGGTCGCGAACTGGGTACAGAAGCCTTCCCTATCCCCGTCCTCGCCGAGAAACTTCTCCAGCGCCCGGTCGGCCCGCCGGTAGTCGGCGTCGAGGTTGTAGGTGAAGCCGCCGTCGTAGAGCAGGTACTGCTCGATGGCCCGGGCCGCGTCGTAGCGGTTGTTGGTGTCGTAGCCACGCTCGATCCTCCGGGCCGTGGCCGGGACTTCTTGCGGCAGGTTCTCCGGGAGCTGGAGGAACCGCTCCCGGACACTCGCCGGGTAGTTCGTTCCCGCACCCCGCATCTGCTCCTCCGTAGGCTGGGGAACCTCGGAGATTACGCGGTAGGTATCCCCCCCTTCCAGAGGCTCCTCGACCGACCACGAGCCGTCCGAGTTCTCCGTGGCGTTTTCGAGGGAAGTCTGGAGGATCTTGTACCCCCCGAAAACACGGTCCGACCGGGCGTTTAGCACCTCTACGCGCTGCTCCACGTAGCGGGTAGGGACGCCGGAGGCTATCTCCTCTCCGTCGGCCTCGTCGGGAGCCGTGGTATCCGACCACCGCACGCCGTCGAAATAGTCCAGGGTTCCGCCGCGCCAGCGGAGCGGCTCGGAGCTGTTTACCCGCAGGAGCGCCGACTCCCGGCCGCTGTTCAGGTAATCTCCCACGTCGGCCTGTACGTCGAGGTTGGATGCTCCCCAGCTCCCCACGTTGGTCCAGTCTACGAGCCCCGGCGACACCGTGAGGTCCGCGTACGGCAGCCGGGGCAGCGCGAGCACGAGCAACACCAGAACCGTCCCGGCTACAACGGCGGGACGCCCCGGGCCCTCGTTTTCCCTCCCGGACCCGGCGTTGAGCAACAGGCCGACGGCGGAGACGAGGAACACCAGGAAGTACGGGCCGGCTCCCGTCTCGAAGCTGGAGGTGCTGATGATCGCAACGGTCACCCCGAGAACTACCACCGAGATCACCGGGCTCCGCTCGTAGAGCGTCATCGAGGTCGCGAAAGCTACCAGGACCATCGCCAGGGGGACCATAACCAAAAGGAGTCCCGGAAAGACGTCGTAGGGCACGGGCTCCAGATACATGACGTTGCCGGCTTCGTAGATGTCGGCCCGGACCTCCCAAAACAGCGAACGCCAGCCGGAAAGCCTTACGGGCGGGAACCCGTACACCACGAGCATCGTATACAGGATGGTGGCTGGAGGTATGAGCACGAACCTGTATTTGCCGGCCGAACCAACCGCCAGGGCCACGAGCGTCGCCCCGAGCATCACCTCGAAGGCCTGGCCGGGAGCATCGTAGGCCGCGCTGCCGGCCGCTTCCCCGGTAAAGACCGTGCTGAAGGACAGGCCGGTAGCCAGCACCGCCAGGTAGAGCCAGATCCTCACCCGAACGTCCCGCACTAGCCGGTCACCCGCTGCCGAACGGTAAGCCCCGCCACACCCTCCGCCTGCCGTACGGTACGCACCACCGCCCCGGAAGATTCCAGCCGGGCGAGGTTCCGCAGGAATTCCGCTTCCCGCGTCCAGGCTTGCTCCCCGACTTCGCCGAAACGGTAAGTATGGGTGGCGAACGCGACGACGACCACCGAGAGCCCCGAGCCCCGCAGCTTGCGGACGGTCCGCGGCAGAGAATCATCGGCCGAACGGGAGATCAGGACTACCCCCTCACCGAGCTTCTCCTGATCCTCCAGTACCGTCGCGCCCAACCCGACGTTCCCCCCGGCCTTGGCCGTCGCCAGGAGCCGCATGGCGGCCCAATAAGAGCTTTCATCCGCGCCGAACTCCGTGGCGGTCTGCTCCCGGTCGTTGCAGCGCAGGCGGAAAGGCAGCCCCTCCTCTTTGAGGTGCGTCAGGACCGAGGCCGCCGTCGAAACGGCGTCTTCAACTTCTGTTTCCGGGACGCGAAGCCCCTCCCGCCGCAGGTCCAGGGCCACCGTGTAGCGCCTGGGGGCCTGCAGGGCGAACTCCTTGACCATCAGCTCCCCGGTACGGGCCACGCTCTTCCAGTGGATGTGCCGGCGGTCGTCGCCCCGCCGGTACTCGCGCAGGCCCGCGAACTCCTCGCCCCGCTGGCCGAGCGCCCCGCGGGCCCCGGCCTCGGTGTTGCCGGCCCCCAGAGAAAACCCGGAAAGCTCGTGAACCTCCGGGTAGACCACGACCTCGACCCGCTCCTGGAACTTGCGGACAAACTGCAACAGCCGAAAAGGCTCTAGCGCCCGGACCTCCGCCGGACCCAGTTCGTATACTCCCCGGCGCTTGAAGGTCACGGGGACCTCCACCACGTCGCCTCCGCCACCGCGCAGGGCCGGGATCTCGAAACTCCGCGGCTTCGGGAGCCGGTCCGCGATGCTCACTTCCGAAGCGTCGAAGCGGGATCCGTTGTAGAGCAACAGGTCTATCCGGGCCTCTTTTCCGGCAACAAACCGGACACCTGAGGGAAGGTTGCGGGAGAACTCTATTTTCCGGAAACCCAGGAGCCCGAGAAACAAGGCCACCAGGACCAGGCCCAGCAAAGCGTAGCCGAGCTGGTAGAACTGGGTGGTCCCGATCATCCGGGCCACGAACATCACCAGCGCGCCGAAGACGATGGCCTGCCAACCGCGGGCCGTGGGCCGCACGGAAAGGCGGGAAGTCTTTTCCTGGCTGGGAGCCCGCCTGCGGTGCGGATCTCGTTTCCCGAGCAGGTGACGGTCCCGGCCCAAGCCCTCTACACTGCCTCGGTAACCGGTACGGAGCCCAGTATCTCGTCTACGATATTGGTCGCGACGTCGGCAGAGCCGCCCAGGCCGTTCGTAGACTCCGACCGTCGGGCTTCGGCAGAAGGTATGATCCTGTGTCCGAGCACCGGCAGGGCCAGGTTTTTTACGTCGTCGGGGATGCAGTAGGAGCGTCCGGTGGCGGCAGCGCTGGCCTTCGCGGCGGCCAGCAGCATCCGGCTCGCCCGCGGCGAAGCTCCCAGGTAAACGTCTTCCCGCTCCCGCGTCGCCGAGGTTATGGAGACCACGTAGCTCAGGACGGCCTCGCTCGCGTGGACCTCCCAGGCGAGCCGCCGCATCGCCAGAAACTCCTCCAGGTCCACGACGGGCTCCAGGTCGGCGGTTGGATCCCGGGAAAGTTTCAACAGGCTTATCTCGGCCGTCTCCCCCGGATAGCCGACGTGCATCCGGATCATAAAGCGGTCCAGCTCCGCGTGCGGCAGCGGGTAGGTGCCTTCATGCTCGACCGGGTTCTGGGTGGCGAGCACGCCGAAGGGCTGGGGTAGGAGGCGGGTGTCGCCGTCTACCGTGACCGAGCCTTCTTCCATGGCCTCGAGGAGCGCGCTCTGGGTCTTTGGGCTGGCCCGGTTGATCTCATCGGCCAGCACCACGTTTGCGAACACCGGTCCCGCCCAGAACTCGAAATCCCTCGAACCCTGGTTGTAAACGTTGAGGCCCGTCACGTCCGCCGGGAGCAAGTCCGGCGTAAACTGTATCCGCCGGAACTCAGCCCTGATCGAGCGGGCGAGCGACTTGGCGAGCAACGTCTTCCCGACGCCGGGTACGTCTTCGATCAGGACGTGTCCACCGGCAACCAGCGCCACGACCGCCTGTGAAATCTCCTCGTGCTTGCCCGAAACAGCACGCTCGACGTTGGAGACTATCTTCTCTATCCCGTTGGCGAAGTCGTTGTAGTCCAAAAAGCCCTGCCAGTTGGGGTCGACGAAGAGAGATTATAGCAAGGGATCTCGGAAAGCCCGCTACAGATTATCCGGGCCCGCCGTTGGGGAGGCTGGGGCCGTAGGCTCCGGCCGCTACGGAAGAGACTCCACTATTGGGCAGCGCTCCGGCACAATCGCTACTCCCGCAGGTTCATCCGGAGCAAATCTATCTTCAAGGCGGCCGGTGGGAGCCGGGAGTAGCCGGTTCGCTTTTGAGGTCCCAGCCTTCAAACAAAACGCGTTCGCGACGCCCTGGACAACTAGAACAGGGACCGGGATTTCCTTCCCGGCCCCTGTTCCGTTGTCTGCTGCCGGCGCCAGGCTACTTCCCTACAACCCCTAGAAGCCCCTCGGCACCCTTACTACTACCTTACCCCCTCCTGTCTTCACTACCTTGCCCTTCGCCGCCCGCACCGCCTTGCCTCCTACCCTTACCTCCGCCACGCTCCTGTTCTTCAGCGCCCGAGCCAGTACCTGCTGGTTACCCCCTATGACACACCTCACTCCCTTGCCGGCCCTGGTGTCTGTCACCACTACCTCTTTGCCAGCCCTTAGCCTGATCGTGGCGTTCTTTACCTGGCAGCTTACCTGCTTGCTCTTCGCTACTCCCTTCGCCTTCGATCCCTTCTTTACCCGCGCCACTACCACTGCCTTCGCCCGGTTGTTGCGGGGGTTGGGGTCCTTCACCTTGGAGCTCGCCCTGGCCCGGTTTACCAGCTTCCCACTCCTCTGTACCTTTACCGCTAGCTTCTTGGTGGCACTCTGCCCCTTCCTCAGGCTCGCTATAGAGCACCGCACCTTCCTCGATGAAACCTTCACACACCCCTTGGAGCTTGAGATGAGCTTCACACCCTTGGGAAGGGTATCTACTATCTTCACACCCGGTGCCCGGTCGGGTCCCTTGTTGGTGACCTTCAGGATGTAGGTGAGCTTCTTGCCCACCGAGGGCTTGTTGTTTGAGGCCTTCTTGGTCAGCGAGAGGTTCGCCTTTTTCTGCGGTGGCGGGGGCACCGGCGTAGCCTTGCCGCTGAGCTGGGCATCATCGGGGGAGGTAGGTGAATCGCTTTGGATGCGCAACAGGGCACTCTTGTCTCCGGCTGCGCTGGGCGCGAACAGCACATCCACCGAGCAGCTCCCGCCGGCAGGCAGGGTGGCACCGCTACAGTTGTCGTTGTCTAGGGTGAACTGGCTGGTGTTAGTGCCGGCGAGGCTCACGTTAGAGATGTTCAGTGGTGAGGTACCTGAGTTCTCCACGGTGAACGTTTGTGGATCACTCCGGGTGCCTACCTGCTGGTTGCCATAGTCGTTGGAGCTTGGTGTGATCGATACTGCCGGGGCTGTGCCCGTGCCACTAAGCTGTGCCTCATCCGGACTGCTAGTGGCGTTGCTCTCTACCTGAAGCTCCGCACTTTTGGTCCCGGTAGAGTCGGGCGCAAAGAGCACATCCACCTCGCAGCTCTCCCCTGATGCCAGTGTTGCTCCGTCGCAGGTGTCGTCCTGCTTGGTGAACTGAGTGTCATCGGTCCCGGCGATGCTCACGGTTGAGATCTCCAGTGGCGCTGTACCTGTGTTCTCCACCCTAAAACGTTTGGTGTGAATTATCTGTACGAGATTTGAGCGGAAGGTGTCCACGCTCTAAAGTCGGCTTGCTGACCGATCCCGAAGGGAAAGGAACCGACTCCTCATGCTCGACGTGGACACCTTCCTCACCGCACTTTACGT
>JBHJHC010000112.1:0-23619 GCA_050331175.1 Rubrobacteraceae bacterium
GGTGATCCTGGTCGTCCAATAGCTCGTAGCCGACTCTGCCCCCATCGTGGACCTTCCGCACCCGCATCGCTCGCTCCTTTCCCCATTCATGTACGGCATTCTTTCACGGGCAGCGTCTAGGCGAAATGTCCACATAATGGAGTACGTGGGATTGCCGAAGCTGGACCTGCTGGGCATCAGGATGCACACGGCGCTCCACGAGGCCGGGGTGCTGGCCTCGCGAAGGTTGGGCAGAAAGGTGGATCCCTACAGCCTACCCCAAGAGGACCGGGAGACCTACGCGCTAATCCGGACGGGTAGGAACGCGGGGATGTTCCAGCTCGAGTCTCCGGGCCAGATGAACCTCTCGCGGAGATTGGGACCGCGGAGGTTCCGGGACCTGATCGCCCAGATCTCATTGTTCAGGCCGGGACCGGTCCGGGGCGACCTGGTAACGCCGTTCGTCCTGCGGCGCAACGGCCGTGAGCCGTACACCGTTCCCCTGGAAGAGCTGGAGGAGGTCTTGAGGCCGACGTACGGCGTGCTCGTCTTCCAGGAACAGGTGCTCGCGGTCGCCCACAGGGTCGCGGGGTTTACGCTGGCGGAGGGGGATGAGATCCGCCGGGCCATGACCTCAGCCCGCGGTCCCGGCGCCATGGAGCGCCTCAGATCCGAGTTCGTGCGCCGGGCGGTGGAGCGAGGAGTACCTACAGAAACAGCCCGGAAAGTCTTTTCCTGGATGGAAGGTTTCTCCGTCTATGGCTTCTCGGCGGCCCACGCCGCGTCTTTCGCGGAGCTCTCCTACGCCTCGGCCTATATGAAGCGGCACTTCCCGGCGGAGTTCTTCTGCGGTTTGCTCAACGCCCAGCCGATGGGCTTCTATTCGCCCCGCACGCTGGTGAACGAGGCGCGCCGGGAGGGCCTCGGAATACTGCCGCCGGATGTCCATCTCTCCGACGAAGACTGTGCCGTCGAGGAAGCCGGGACCGCGATCCGGGTGGGACTCTCCTACACGAAGCACCTTTCGAAGTCAGCAACGAGCTCGATACTCGCAGAGCGGCGCAAGAAGCCGTTCGCCACGGTCGCGGACCTCTACTCGCGAACGGCGGTAGAGAAAGACGGGCTGGAGAGCTTGATCCAGGGCGGATTCCTGGACAGACTCGTCCCGTCCGGCAGCCGGGAAGAACTCCTCGACGCAACCCGCGGGCTACCGAAGAAGCGACGCCCGGCCGGACAAGGAGAGCTACCCCTCCCCGTAACCGGGGACACCCACCCCGCAAGCTGGTGGGAGCAACGACTGGGTCTCGGCCATCGGGCCACCTACCTGCCGCCAACGGCCGCGCTGAGAGAGAAGATGGAGTGGGAGGCGCTGGCCCTGAACGTGTTCCGGCACCCGCTCTCGCCACACCGGGGGGCGCTGGAGGAGCTTCGGGTCACGCCGAGCCGGAAGATCCTCGACCTCGCTTCCGGCACGAAGGTCCGGGCCGCCGGACTGCTGGAGTCGCTGCAGAGACCCCCGACAAAGAGCGGCCGGCCGGTGTACTTTCTCCTGATAGAAGACGAGTGGGGCCTGTTGCAGGCTACCATCTTCGAGCGCGTCTACGCCCGCTACGGGCACGTTCTGCACCACGAGGGGGCGTTCCTGCTAGAAGGCATGGTGGAGCAGGACGTTCGGCGCGGGTTCTCGTTCTTGGTGCACCGCATAGAGGGCCTGGGAAAGATGCTTGCCGGGAACGAGGTCCCAGCCCCGGGAGCGAGGCCTTCCTCTGGCGCGTTCCTGCGGGCCGGAAGACGGAGCCGGCGAGCCGGTTGACCCCCCAAGCTGCCTTCCGCTCCCCGTTCGAGGGATCCCCGGTCCGGCGGGTTTCGGGAGCGGTACGCTTTCTTCTTTCAGTCCTCTTTCGGAACTACGGCGACCGTGCAACGCGAAACGCATACGAGCCTGTCCTGCTCGTCTACTATACGAACGTCCCAGACCATGACCTTACGGCCATTGTGGAGCGGCTTGCCGGTAGCAGTAACCACCCCGTCACGTTTGGCCCGGACGTGGTTGGCGTTGATCTCCAACCCCACGGCCAGCTGGTTTTCCTGGTCTATAAGGTTGAAAGTCCCGATACTCGCCACCGTTTCCGCCAAAACCAGCGAGGCTCCGCCGTGCAAAAGCCCAAAGGGCTGCTTCGTCGGCCCGTGAACAGGCATGGTGGCGACGACCTCTTCTTCGGAGACCGCGATAACTTCTACGCCAATAGCCTCCATGATCGTGTTCTTCATGTGCAGGTGCATCTCTTCCACCAGAGACCCTCGTTCCTCCACTACGCCGGACCACGAAAAAGACGGAGGAGTGCAGGCTCTCCTCCGTCATAGATTACTGCTTTCGTTCGGCTCACACCGGTGTCAGTGCAAACCCTGAACTCGCTACTGGGTAACTTACCTGCGACGCAGAACGGCGTAGGTCAGAATGCCCGAACCCAAGAGCAGAGCAGCTGCCGGCAGAAGGATGGCGGGACCACCGCTGGTGGGCAATCCGTTCGTCGCTCCCGTGCCAGCGGGCGTAGTGCCACCCATCTCCATGGTGTTCTGCGCGAGAGCCACAGAAGCCATCAACATCGTGGCCACGACAGCGGCCGCAACTAGCAAAGTTAGTCTCTTCATACAGTCCCTCCTTTTCTGTTCATTCGTTCCTTCAAGCGGCCTGCATTCCTCCTTTTTCGAGGAGTTACCCGTAGTGTACAGACTTCAAACGTGAAAGTCTCTAATATCTTAACAATTTTTAACACAGTTATCGAATTTTTACAAAGTGGCTGTTACTGGTTCGGTAGCGGGGGCAGTAGGATTCGAACCTACGGGTGTTTTACCACCTCTGGTTTTCAAGACCAGCGCATTCGTCCGCTCTGCCATGCCCCCTCGGGAAGTCTACCTCATATTTCGTTGGCTCTGCACGGGTTTCTGCTCTAGAAGATCGAGGCCGATGGGCAAAGGTCGTTCAGGGTGCAGTTGGGGCAGTCCGGCTTGCGGGCTTTACAAACCCGGCGTCCGTGAAGGATAAGCCGGTGGGAAAAAACCGTGCGGTCTTCTTCGGGGACCAGGCCCAGCAGGTCTTTTTCGATCTTCTCCGGCTCCTTCTCGGTAGAAAGGCCGAGTCGGTTTGAGAGCCGGCGGACGTGGGTGTCCACGACGACGCCCTCGTTCACGTCGAAGGCGTTGCCCAGGACTACGTTGGCCGTTTTGCGGCCGACGCCGGGCAGGGCGACGAGCTGTGGCATGGTCTGGGGCACCCGGCCGCCGTGGTCCTGGACCAGGGCCCGGGCCATTCCTTGCAGCGAGCGCGCTTTGTTGCGGTAGAAACCGGTCGGGCGAATGTCCTCTTCGAGGTCTTCGGCCTCGGCTTCCGCGTAGTCCCCGGCCGTTCGGTACTTCTCGAAAAGCGTATTCGTTACCTGGTTGACCCGGACGTCGGTAGTCTGGGCGGAGAGGATCGTTGCCACCAACAGCTCCAGCGGGTTCGACCAGTTCAGTTCGGTAGTGGCTCCAGGGTACTCTTCTCTCAGGCGCACCATGACTTCCGTTATCTGGGCGGGATCCTTCATGGCGATGGATTATAGCGCTATCCGGAAACCGGGTTCGGCCCCGGGACAAACTAGATGACAGGGCCTACGCGGCGGGCATTTACCTTGCGGCTGGCGACACCAACCCGGGCGGCGAGGCAAGTCGCGGGTGATCCAGGATTGTCCCCACCGTGTACTAATTGACAAGAGCGCAAACCTGGGGTAACCCAACGAACGCTGAAAGGGAGAAGTTGCCGATGAACCTGGAGGAAAGCGGCGAGCCTAACCACGCCGGCAACCCCGGTGGTAACTCCATCTGGTATGAGTGGACCGCACCCTCCGACGGAGGAGCGACCGTAAGCACCGGAGGCAGCGGCTTCGATACGATCCTTGGTGTCTACACCGGAGATGCGGCTGACGGGCTCAAGGGGGTCTCAGCCAACGACTACGCCAACGGAAGCGAGAGAACCAGCGAGGTGAGCTTCGAGGCCAAAGCCGGAACTACCTACATGATAGCCGTTGACGGATACAAAAAAGGTTCCGAGAACCCCGCAGCCGGCAACGTCGAATTACAGGTGCAACTGGAAGAGGTAGCTTCCGACACCATCGCTCCCAACACCCGCATTACCTCCGGCTCCAACGGTACCAGGCGCTCCGGGAATGCCACCTTCAGGTGGAGGGCCACCGACAACGTAGATCCTTCCGGCGACCTGCGCTACCAGTACAGGCTCGACGGAAGGTCCTGGTCCTCTTGGACCACCAAGACGCGCGTTCGCTACAGGAACCTGTCTAAAGGCCCCCACACTTTCGAGACGAGGGCCAAGGACAGTTCCGGCAACGTAGAAGGCACACCGGCGACTAGAGAATGGAGGGTAAGATAGGTCAGGCATAAGATAGAAACAATACAGGCAGAACGCAAGCTGAGCACCGGGCCGGGGTTTGTACCCCGGCCCGGTGTCTCTTACGGGCAGGCGATAGCCTGATAGCCAGCGCAACCAGTAGAGCGCGAGAATCCGGGTGCCGGGCGGCCTTTGCGGCCGGAGAGGACCCCCGCAAAGAGGACTCTGCCACGCTGCCCAGAGGTAGCTTGTAGATGCGGGTAGCCGTTAGAATGAGGGAGTTGGGTAGATGCAGGTTCAGATAGAAGGGAGTGGAGATGGCAGAAGTGAGTTTCGACTACCAGAATCTCTTGGAGGTCGAAGGGGGGATCCAGGAGAACGAGCTAGAAGAGAT
Organism: Rubrobacteraceae bacterium; assembly: GCA_050331175.1. Classification (GTDB taxonomy): domain Bacteria; phylum Actinomycetota; class Rubrobacteria; order Rubrobacterales; family Rubrobacteraceae; genus SIRX01. Next base: position 4,758 of record JBHJHC010000112.1, read on the forward strand.
ACGTTCCCGCCTGGAAGAGGCTGTAAAGGAGCTGCTGGAGGAAAATCTGGGCTTTATGCAGCTACCGAAAACCGACCAGTACGCCGAGGCCTCGAAAGCCCTGGCAGAAGAAATTCGCAGCTCGGGGGCTACGGATTTCATCCACGCCGGCATCGGAGGCTCCGCGCTGGGACCGATGGCCGTACAGAAAGCCCTGAACCATCCGTACTACAACGCGCTCCCGGATCGCGGCGGGCCGCGCATCCACTTTGCGGAGAACACGGACCCCAATTCACTCGGGGCTATCCTGGACGTGGCAGACCCGGAGAACACGTGGGTCAACGTAGTAACCAAGAGTGGTTCCACCGCCGAGACGATGGCAAACTTCCTCGTCGTCCGGGGTTTTCTGGCGGACGCCCTGGGCGAAGATGGGTACCAGGACCGCACGGTCTTCACCACGGATCCCGAAAAGGGATTCCTGAACGAAATCTGCACCCGCGAAGACATAAGGACGCTCCCGATCCAGGAGGATGTCGGTGGCCGGTTCTCGGTCCTTACACCGGTCGGCCTGCTGCCGGCAGCCGTAGCCGGCATCGACGTCGACGCGCTGCTCGCCGGTGCCGCGCAGTGCGTAGATGAAGTAAACGAGCAGGGAGCGGATCATCCGGCGGTCGTGGGTGCGTCCATGCACTATCTCATGGACACCGCCAGAGGCCGCAACGTACGGGTGATGATGACCTATGCCGACGCGCTGGAGCGGGTCGCGGCCTGGTTCGTTCAGCTCTGGGCCGAATCACTCGGCAAGGACGGCAAGGGCTCGACCCCCCACGGGGCCGTCGGCACGACCGACCAGCACTCTCAAGTCCAGCTCTACATGGAAGGCCCGCAAGACAAGGTGATCGAGATCGTCCAGGTGGAGAACCATCCACGGGACTTGACGATCCCCGAAGCTTACGAGGACATAGAGGGTGTTGGCTATCTCGGTGGACACACGATGGCCGAACTGCTCAACGTCGAGTGTGACGCCACCCAGAAGGCCCTCGCCGAAGCCGGCCGGCCCAACTGCAACATCACGATGGGCGAGATCAGCGCGGAGAACATCGGCTACCTGTTCCAGGCCCTGGAGATCCAGACCGCCATCTGCGGCTCGCTCTACGACGTCAACGCCTTTAACCAGCCCGGTGTGGAAGCTGGAAAGAACATCACCTACGCGAGAATGGGGCGTCCCGGATACTAGACCTCCCCAACGCCCGGACTCTCGCACGAAGCCCGGGATGGCAGGGGCAGAGTCCGAACAACCGCACAACCCTGGCGGCCTCACGGCTACCTGCTCAAAGGTAGCTATGAGGCCCGGCGCGTCAGGTGCGGGCCCACGCAACGTTCGGTATCCCGCAGTACAGTACGGAAGTGCAAAGGAGGCCGCCTGATGCCAAACCCCGAAGAGAACGCCATAGTCCAGCAGCAAATGGAGGAGCTTCACCGCCTGCACCTGACGCTCGGCGAGGATCAGGTAGTAAGCTACTATCCGCCGGATATGAAATCCGAGGCCCACCGTTTCGGCATCGCGTTTACCCACATAGATGGCACCCACTGGCATTATGGTGACTGCGAATACGCCTTTCCCCTGCACTCGATCTCCAAGGTTTTCACCTACGCCCTGGCCCTCGAAGACAACGGCCGGGAGGAAACCCTCCGGCACGTCGGGGTGGAACCCAGCGGCGACCCGTTCAACTCCATTACCTTTGATAAAGAGAACAACCGGCCCTTCAACCCGATGATCAACGCGGGCGCCCTGGTGGCTGCCAGCCTGGTCCGCGGCAAGGACCGCGAAGAGAAGGTCGAACGCCTCCTGGAGAAGTTGCGCATCTACGCCGGTAACCCGAACTTGTGCGTGGACGAGGAGATCCTGGCTCGAGAGCTCGTCTCCAACGACCGTAACCTCGGTATAAGCTACCTCATGCGCAGCCTCGGCATGATCGACGGGGATCTCTACGACAACATCGCCGTTTACCTCTCGATCTGCTCGGTGCGGGTGACCGGCCGGGATCTGGCAAATATGGGGGCCACGCTGGCCTACGGCGGCATCAACCCCATCACCGGCGAACGGGCGCTCCCCCAGAAGCGGGTCCGGGACGTGAGCACGGTGATGCTCATGTGCGGTATGTACGACGCCGCCGGCGAATGGGCCTACGACGTCGGCATCCCCGCAAAGAGCGGCGTGAGCGGCGGCATCCTGGTCGCCGTCCCCAACTACTTTGGCGGCGCTTTCTTCTCGCCGGGACTGGACGTCCACGGCAACAGCGTTCGCGGCGTCAACATCTGCCGGGACTTATCTGGGCGTTTCGGGCTGCACGTCTACGCGGATCCCGAAGAAGCTATGTTCGGAGATATGGAGCCTATCGGCTTGCCCCCCGACGTCTCCTGTCCGTCGGGCTTAAATCCTAGTAGCCAGATCCATAATCCCTGAGAACGTCGGCCACGAGATTCACGTAACGGGCCAGGATCCGCCGTTCATCCGGCGTAAATTCGTCGGCCACCCCGTTTAATTCGTCGATCAGCGGCCGGATCGCCCCGCGCATTTCCTCAACGGCGTGCTGCGGGGGCTTTAGCGTTAGCCGACGGCGATCTGTCGGATGCGGCCGACGTTCGACGTGTCCCGCAGCCTCCAACCGATCCGCCAGAGCAGTGGCCGAAGCAGGACGCATCCCGAGCCTGTAGCCCAACTCCACAGGACCCAGCGAGTCCCGCTGCAGCAGATGGTCGAGCGCCGCAACGTCGTTCGCCCCAAGCCCAAGACGCCTCGCCAGGCTGTGGTTGGCCTCCGCATTCGCCCTTACCAGCTCCCGGAGTACCCGGGAGAGCTCCCCGGCACCCTCTAACCGCTCCGAAATATTCGAACTTTCTTCTCGACCATCACTTCCCAAGTCATAACATTAACATCATCTGCAGATAGTCTTGCTAACATTTAGACAATCTAGCTCTTTACCTGGATGTAGGAAATTTTTCGGAGAGGCGGTAGCGGGTGAGACTAGAATTTGTCGGGCGGCATGCATAACTGGTGCAACACGGCGAGGCTCAGCGTCCGACGGATTTGGCGTAAAGGACCGTAGGGAAATCAGGGTCTCTACGCCATACTTGGTTGGCGGGCCGCGAGAGTGCGGCGAGGACAAGTTATCGTGGCGAAACACAGGGCGAGACCCGGGTAACAAGAAAGGGCAGAGTGGGAACTGAGCGACGAATTTTGGGTGAGGAATCCGCGGGCCGTTCGGCGATTCGAGCTGAAGCGTTGGTCCGGGTGTTCGGTGAAAACAGGGCTGTTGACGGGGTGGACCTCACGGTACAGGAGGGTGAGATCTACGGTTTTCTCGGGCCCAACGGCGCCGGCAAGTCCACCCTGGTGCGGATGTTGTGCACGCTGCTCTCCCCCACCGAAGGCCGGGGCAGGGTCGCCGGCTACGACGTAGTTCGGGAGCCCGAAGCCGTGCGGTTGCGGATCGGGGTGGCGCTGCAGGACGCGGCCCTGGATGAAAAGCAGACTGGTGTGGAGATGCTCCGCTTGCAGGGCCGCTTCTACGGCCTATCCCGGCGGGACATCGGGCGGCGATTGGGAGATCTAAGCGAGCTGGTAGATATAGGCTCGGCGCTGGAAGATCGGGTCGCAACCTATTCTGGGGGCATGAAGCGCAGGCTGGACCTGGCGCTCGCGCTCGTGCACAACCCGGAAGTGCTCTTCCTGGACGAGCCAACCACCGGCCTGGACCCCGTAAGCCGGGCCAAGGTCTGGGAAGAAGTCCGGCGGCTCAATCGCGACCTCGGGATAACCGTCTTTCTCACCACGCAGTACCTCGAAGAGGCCGACGAACTGGCAGACCGGGTCGGCATCATCCACCGGGGGAAGATCGTGGCCGAAGGCACCCCGGAGGACCTAAAGCGTTCCATCGGGACGGACCTGATAGTGGCGAACGTGGAAGGCGATACCGGGGCCGCCCGGGATGCGCTGGAGGCGTTGCCCGTGGTAGGGCGGGTGGACCTGAACGGGACGGAGGTCACCGCCGCCGTCGAGGACGGCCCCGGCGCGGTCAGCCCGATCGCGCTCGCCCTGAACCAGGTCGGAGATGGCCTGCGGGTGCGGGACCTCTCCCTGAGAACCCCGACCCTCGACGACGTTTTCCTCTCGGCCACCGGCGAGCGGATCGCCGACCGCGCGGATGAACCCGTTGAACCCGAACAACCGGCTTACGCGGAGTCCATAGAAGGAGAGAGATGAGCCTGACACCAGATATCGGCGCGGGTGGCGGAGCACCCGGCGCGCGTTCCGCGGAGATACACGCGTCGCGGGCCGGTTTTCTGCAGGATCTCGTTTCGGTCGCCATCCGGGCGCTGCGCCAGATCCCCCGCGAGCCCGAGGCCATTATTCCGGCCCTGATCATCCCGATCTTCTTTTTCGTGGTGAACGTCGGGGCGCTGGGAAATATCGCGGGCCAGGTCGGCGTCAGCGACTTCCGGGCTTTTCAGCTGCCGGTGGCCATCATCTTCGCCGTCACCGGCGTCTCCCGCGCCAGCGCCCTGGTCACCGACATCACCGGCGGCTACTTCGACCGGCTTTTGCTAACCCCGATCAACCGCCTGGCCCTCCTACTGGGGCTCATGATCGCCGACTTCGCCCTGGTCGTGGCGCTCTCCATACCCGTGTTGTTGCTGGGCTTCATCGTGGGCGTAGACTTCGCAACCGGGATACTCGGCCTGTTGGTCTTTCTCCTGATCGCCGGCTTCTGGGGCCTGGCCTTTACCGGCTTTCCCTACGCCATCGCGCTAAAGACCGGCAACCCGGCCGCGGTAAACTCCAGCTTTATCCTGTTCTTCCCCTTCGCCTTCCTCACCACCACGTTTCTCCCCCAGGAAGCGCTGACCGGCTGGCTCTCTACCATCGCGGACTTCAACCCCGTGACGTACCTGCTCGAAGCGCTGCGCTCGCTCCTGAGCGAGGGCTGGGTCGCAAGCTCCCTGCTCAAAGGTCTCGCGGCGATCGGCGCGGTGGCGGCGCTCAGCTTTTCCCTCGCCATGGCCGCCCTCCGCGGCCGCGTCTCCCGCGGATAAGCATCCCCGCGGCGGCGCCTCCTACTTGAAAGCCGGGGTGCCGCTGAGAGCATTGCCCAGTATCAGGGTGTGTACCTCACTGGTTCCCTCGTAGGTCAACACGCTCTCCAGGTTGCTCATATGGCGCATCACCGGGTACTCTAGCGTTACCCCGTTGCCCCCGAGTATCGTCCTCGACTCCCGGGCTATCTCCAGGGATTCCCGGACGTTGTTTAGCTTCCCGAACGAGATGTGCTCGGGACGGACCACGCCCTCATCCTTCAGACGCCCGATGCGCCACGCCACCAGCAGCCCTTTCTCTATCTCCAGCATCATGTCTACCAGCTTTTTCTGGGTTAGCTGGAAAGAGGCGATGCTCTTGCCGAACTGCTCCCGTTCTTTGGAGTAGGAGAGCGCCGTCTCGTAGCAGTCTCGGGCCGCGCCCAGCACGCCCCAGATGATCCCGTACCGCGCTTCTCCGAGGCACGTGAACGGGCCCCGCAGTCCCTCGGCTTCCGGCAGCAGAGCGTCCTCGGGGAGCCGCAGATCCTCGAAGTGGAGCTCTGACTGGATCGAGGCGCGCAACGAGAGCTTGTGCTCTATGTCGATGGCTTCGTAACCCGGTGTATCCGTGGGGACCAGAAAGCCGCGCACGGGGTTACCCTCTTCATCAGTCCTGGCCCACACCACGACCACGTCCGCGATGCTACCCATACCGATCCAGCGCTTCCGGCCGTTCAGAACCCAATCGTCCCCATCTCTGCGGGCGAAGGACTCCATCGAGGCCGGGTCGCTTCCCGCTTCGGGCTCGGTGAGCCCGAAGGCCGCAATGGCTTCGCCCCGCGCCAGGGGCGGCAGCCACGCCCTTTTCTGCTCTTCGGAGCCGAACTTGTGGATGGCGCTCATAGCCAGCGAGCCTTGGACGCTGACGAAGGTCCTCAACGAGGTATCGCCGGCTTCGAGCTCCATGCAGGCCAGGCCGTACTCCACCGCGCTCCTGCCGGCGCAGCCGTAGCCGGAGAGGTGCATTCCGAGAAGCCCCTGTTCCCCCATCTTCGGGACTATCTCTTTGGGGAAGTGGGCGTGTTCGTACCACTCCCTTATATAGGGTGCTATCTCCTCCTGGACAAAGGCGCGGGCGCCGTCGCGCACCGCGAGCTCTTCTTCCGTCAGTAGTTCTTCCAGTCCCAAAAAGTTCGATGGCTCGGGTCGTTCGGTGGCTGCGGTTCTGCTCTGCTTAGTATCCATGTGACAAGTCTACACGATCCAGGGTGGCGGGAGGATTTCCAGAGTAGTCGAAGCGGTATAATGACTGCCAACGTCGCTGAAAACGACTCCGAGGGATGATCTCTATGAAGTGGCTCAAAGTCTACGGTCTTCCGAAACTGCCTTTATTTCTGGCGCGGCTGGCGATGCGCCTGGGGTTGCCGGGGCCCACGTGGTACAAGTGGAAAGCCGCATCAGCGGGGACCGGCGTGATCCTGGACGAGATGATCCGGGCCGCCGACGACCTCGGCTACAACGGGCAAAAGGTCGGCCAGCTCGCCATGAGCCGCATCGGGGAGAAGCAGGGCACGGACCTCCGCGAACAGCTCGGCGTCAAGACCATGAAGGACTCCGTGGACGTGGTCATGCTCGCCAATCGCTTTTTCGACATCGAGATCACGCTGACCGAGACCAAAGACGGCGAGTATGTCATAAACGCCGATCGCTGCCCCTGGTTCGGGGGGATGGGCCACGACGGCGTTCCCGGTTGGGACGTCAAGCCCTGCGCCGCCTTCTCCACCTACGAAAAAGCGATGGTCCAGGCCATAAACCCGAACGTCAAGCTCTCCTACACCGAGAAGCGCACCACCGGCGGCCACACCTGCCGCGGCGTCTACCAGTACAAAGACAAAGAGCTCGGCGACAACGTCGAGCCGCAAACGGAGTTCGTGGGCCTCGGTAAAAAGCCGGAGAAGGTGCAGCAATCAAAGGCGGAGTAGCCCGCAGTGGAGCAGGTAAGTTACAAAGAACAGCGGCTGACCAATGTCTGGGTCGAAGCCGTCTGGCTTATCGTGCCTCTGTTCTTGTTGCTGGTAGCGGGAGAGTTACTACCGGGGCGGTTCTATCCCGATGCCGGCACTCTTAGTGGAATCGGGTTCTGGTGGGGTTTCACAGCCCTTACTCTGGTAGCGGTAGTGGACCTGGCAGTCCAGTACGCCGCGATGCGGTCGTTCGGGGCCAGGCCGTGGTTTGCGTACTTCAGGTTCACGCTGAGTTCAGCCCCGGGCACACCCTGGATCTCGGAAGGTCACAGGTTCTCCCGGGATCAATTCGTCAAGATCTTGCAGTGGCCCGCCTACGCCTCCCTGGCAATACTCCTCCTGTGCCTTCTCACCCTGGAAAAGCCGTGGTGGATCCTGGCGGCGCCTCTGTTGGCAGCAGCTACGCGACAACTACTCTACGCCTTCCGGATGCTAAGAGAACCTGCCGGCACCCTGGTCGAGGAAAGAAGAGAAGGCACCATACTCCATGAGCCAGCAGGTTCCTACTACGATCTGAAGAGAGCGAAAGCAGAGTAGTTGCCGTGGAGCGAGATGGACCCCACCAATTCAAAGAGTACGAACCGGGAATCCTGTTCAAGGCGCTCTACTGGATAATAACGGTTGCGATAGTCCTGGCCGGGATTTCGTTCTCCCTCAGTAACGAATACCGGGAGTTCTCCAGCTCTCTAGGATGGTTTTGGTCTGGGGCTACCCTGATCGCCGCCCTGGTAGGGCCTCCTGCGATCCAGTACGCGCTCCTGCGGAGTTTCGGTAGCAGGCCATCCCGGACAAAGTGGATGGAACGCAGCGATTCCTACCTGATCCTGTTCTGGAAATCAGGAAGCTGCAAGTTCACCCCGAATCAGTTCGCCCTCGTGTGCGGAGTCCCAGCTCTCTTTCAATGGGCCCTACTGATCCCCTACGCTGCCGCGAACCCTATATCGGCGGGAGCCATAGGGTTCGCCCTGGCCATATTCGTGGGGAACTTCCTGTACTCTCTGATGTTGTTTAGAAGCTCGCAGGCCGCCCTCGTGGAGCGGACCGATAGAGGTTTGCGCCTCTACAACCTGTCCTCCCAAATATAGATAGACGGTTTCCGGAGAACTCCGGCCCCCTTTTCGTCCCGCCGCCCGGAGAACATGCTAGACTCGCGCCGTCGCAACGCACAGGAGGCGCTTTGGAACGCATCGAGATAGACACCGCGCGAGGCAAAGAACGGGTCCCGCCGGGACAATATCTGGTCGGGGATCGCTGGCCGATCCTGACCTACGGCCCGACGCCGGTGTTTGATCCAGCGAACTGGGACTTCACGGTCACGGGGTTGGTAGAGAACCCCCTGAGGTTCACGTGGGAGGAGTGGAACGGACTGCCTACGGTCGAAGTCAAGGCGGACATGCACTGCGTGACCTCCTGGAGCAAGTTGGACAACGTGTGGGGAGGCGTCAGGGCCAGGGACCTCCTGGAGATGGCCGGGCCGCCCCCGGAAGCCAAATTCTTCTCCGCGTTCTGCGACGGCGGGTACACGACAAACCTGCCGGTCGAGGAGTTGTACGAAGAGGACGTGCTATTCGCGACGCACCATGGCGGGGAGCCGCTGTCAGCCGGGCACGGAGCCCCGTTGCGGCTCGTGGTCCCGCGTCTCTACGGCTGGAAAAGCGCAAAATGGGTCCGGGGCATAGAGCTGCTGGCGGAGGACAAGCCCGGTTTCTGGGAGCACAACGGGTACCACAACTACGGAGATCCCTGGCAAGAACAGCGCTACAGCTTCAGTTTCTAGCAGCCGGTCGTCCTATTGGGTCCTTCGGGGTTACGGGGTATCCATAGCGGTAGAGTAGCGGCAAGGTCAGTGCCGTAACCAGGTTTCGGTCTTTGGGGTTCATCTCTTTCGTCCAGGCCCGGTCCGGCTTCAGGGCGACGCTTCCGGTATCGAAGCGGTTGGGGTTGCCGGAGACCGTATGGCTGATGCCGAGCATAACCTCGCGTTCGCCCGCCAGCGGTAGTTCGGCGTCTTCGTCCAGCAGGTCCAGGATACGCCCGAAGCTCTTCCGGGGTTCGTAGACGAAGTCCTCGTAGTGGAGGCGCAGGTACTTGCCGCCGCGCCAGAGCGTTTCCGCCGAAGTATTCCAGGTGTCCCACAGGGCGGCGCTCTTGGTGGGGCTGAAACGGTGCATGAACTCCCGGTCCTCGCTGTCGGGCTGGTGTTTCTTCTTGAGCCAGGAATAGGCTGCGGCCCGGGGGTCGCGGACCAGGTGTAAAACCCGGAAGTCTACGCCGGGAACGGTGCTGAGGGCGTAGCCGTAGGCCGGCTCCTTGGAAGAGTCCACTATGACGCGGCTGTTGGTCACCGACTGCAGGGCGCCGTAGAGGCGTCCGGTGTTGGCCCGCCACTTGCCGAGGCGGTGGGTAACGATTTCCGTGCCCTTCTCCGACAGCATCAGCGGTATGTGCCGGGTGCGGGCTCCCGCGGCCTGGAGCCGCATCATCTCGAGGGCTGCTACGCCGTCGGGGAAGGCTTCGGCCACGACCTCCGTCCAGACCGGGCACTCGTCGAACGGCCGGCCGCAGCCGCAGAGGCGATTCTCGATAAAGTTCTGCCGCCAGATGTAGCAAATCTCCCCCGCCGAGAAAAAACCTTCGATCTGGCCGAGGCTGTTGGAAAGGATCGTACTGCCGCTCCTTCCGAGCCCGACGATGTAGAGTACCTTCGTTCTTCCGTTATCCACGGCTCACCTCCGGATCTTTTGCAGGTAGCGCCGGGCCACGTCCCAGAAAGCCTGCAGGAACTCTTTGTCGGTGTCGCTCAGGCCGAAGAGCAAGAGCAGCCCCAGAAAGAGGATAGAGAACAACCCGCCGACAAACACGACGGTTAGCATGAGGCCGGGGAGTGGTAGCGCCGATTCGGCCAGGTAGGTTATCCCGGCCGCCAGCAGGCCCGCCGAAAGCGGTTTCAGGAACGCCGGGCTGTAAGGCCAGACGCCGAGCCTCTGCCGGACGGCCAGCACGGTCAGCGTGTTCTCGGTAACGATGGCGGAGGAAGCCCCGATAGCCGCGCCGATAAGGCCGTAGGTCGGGATCAAGGCGAAGCAGACGCCGACGCCGGTGCTCGCCCCGATAACGGTGGCGACCATTACCACGTTCTGGTTTCCGGTCATCGCCAGCATCCGGGGCGAAGGGCCGACGGAAGTGCTAAAGAGCTGGGCTCCGGCAACCACGATCAGGGCCGTCCAACCGGCGACAAACTCCTCCCCGCCGAAGATCGTGAGTATCTCCGTGGCGAGCAACACGATTATGAGGAACAGGCCGAAAGCCCCCGTAAAGGTCCAGCGCGCCACGTCTTTGTAGAGCCTTCCGAGGTCTTCGGCCATCTCCCGGGAGTGGAGGTTGGAGATGATCGGGGAGAATATCCCGTTGAAGGCGAAGCGGACGAGCGTCGCGAGCGTCGCGGTCCGGAACGCGGCTTGAAACAGCGCCACCGTCGCGACGGGCTGGAAGAGCCCCAGCACCAACACCGCGCTCCAGTTGTTGGCGTACTGCGTTACGCGGGAGACGCTCATCGGCACCGAAACAGCAAAGAGCGCCTTCGTCTCGAACTTGGGCTGTACGCTGCGGTCCAGGAGCGGCGGGAAGAGCCCGCGGAGGTAATAGAGCCCGATCAGGACTCCCACAGCCATCGAGACCGCGTAGGCAACGGCCACCCCGACGAGCGAGGCGCCTACGAGATACACGCCGACTACGAGTACCAGGTAGACGAGAGGCCTCAAGATCTGCTGCGTGTAGGTCGCGTAGGTCACGGTCTGAAATCCCTGGGTGGCCCACACGAGAATACTCATCAGGGCAAAGAACGGCAGGGCGAACGCGAACACCTTCAGTACCCGCTCCAATCCCGGTTCATCGAACGCGCCAGCGAAGGATCCAGCTCCGAAGTACAGAACACCCGCCACGAGGAGGCTGATGGCCAGCGTGATCCAGACCGCCTGGATGATAGTACCGCGTACTCTAGCTACGTCGCCCCGGGCCCGGTAGTGGGCGACCCAGCGCACCACGCCGTTATCCAGGCCGAACTGCGAGAAGATGTTGGCCGCGCTCACGACGGCGATACACAAGGTGTAGATCCCGAAGAGCCCGGTACCGAAAGTCCGGGCGAGCACGGACTGGGTAACGTACCCCAGGATGCGGCCCGTCCCCTGCCCGACGGAGCTGATGCCCGCACCCCGGGCAACCCGGGCTACGTAAGAGTCTCCCCCGGCAGGCGACTCCTCCGGAGCTTCACCTGTCGGGACGTCTTCTGGCGAGTTTTTCTCAGGGCCGTCGGCCCCAACCGGTCGATCGGAAGTCACGGCGTAAGATTATAGGGTTTCGCACCGGATTGTACAGTCCCCCGGACAGTAAACCGGGATCATCGCACCCGCCGCTTTCGCCAGAAAGTAAACACGTTGGCCACCAGCAGGGAAAGCCCGATCCAGGCCCACCCGATGCCGAAGAGCACCCACATCGCCGCCCCGAGGTATCCGAAGTCCTGGAGAACGGAGATGAGGCCGGCCAGAGACGCCAGCGCAAACGGCAGCGCGCCCCACGCCGGCAACGACCTGGTTCTCGCGGCCCCCACGCCGAACAGGATCGAGCCCGCCGTCAAGACTACGAACCCGACCCGTAGAGTTCTGTAGGCCGGCGCTGTCATGAGGTAGATGTCATCTAGCCCGAGCCAATACTTCCCCACGTCGCCGGCCAGCACCAGCAGCAGCCCGGCCAGGATCACCACGAAGCCTATCCTCTCCAGTAGCCCCGGGGCTCTGGCCCAGAACCAGAGGCCGACCATACCGACCAGCATGAGCACCACCGCCGCCGGAAACAGTTTCCAGAACACCGCGGGGGTGGAGTACCGGTACTCCGAGAGGGATATCCCCAGCGGAGAAAGGGCCCACAGCACGCCACCGGGGATACACAACAACATACTCCACCGGGCGAAGAACTTTAGAACTCCAAGCAGCAAACCTGCTCCTCCTCAATACTTCGGTAAAGGACCACCAGCATCTCCCAAAACGTACTCGTCGAACATCCGGCTCACGACGCGCGGGTTACCGTCGGCGATATTATTCTGCATCTGGGGGTCGTCCCGGAGATCGTAGAGCCGGGCGTCGGAGCCGTCGTTGAGGCTGAACATCACGTACCGCTCGTCGCGCGTCCAGACGTAGTCGTTGTAGCCCAGGGTAAAGTGGGGCCGCGGCTCCGGAGAGCCTCCGTTCGCAATCGTCCCGAGGTCTTGTCCCTGCATCGGTTGCTGCGGCTGGATGCCCAGGGCGCCGAGCACCGTCGGCGCGACGTCGTGGGTAGAAGCGTAGTAGTCGCTGGTCTCTCCCGCTCCTTCGCCTCCGGGATACCGGACAAAGAAAGGGATATCGGTGAGCTCGGGCCAGAGCGCGAAAAAGGGCTTGCCGGTGGCGTTGTGCTCCGCCAGGGCTATTCCGTGATCTGAGAGGAGCACCAGTAGCGTGCTCTCCGTGAGGCCCAGCTCGTCTACCTTGTTCAGGAACTTCCCCAACCAGCGGTCGGTCAGGGTTACTTCGGCGGCGTAGAGGTTCCGCATTCGTTTCGCCTCCCGGTCCGAGATCCAGGCGGCATCCCCGTAGTTCGGCACGACGGGTTCGGGGCCGCGGTAGCCCTCGTCGTAGAGGTTGACGTACTTCTTCGGCGGATCCCAGGGTTCGTGCGGATCGAAGCTGTCGATGACCAGGAAGAACGGCTGGGTTTCGCGGGCGTACTCCAGATACTCCATCGCCCGGGTAAAGACCTGCGGCGCGAACCAGTCTTCTTCCTTCTTCCGGTAGGTCGTGTTGGCGAGGTGCTGGCGGACTTTAGCCCTCATGCCGTCGTCGTTTCCCTCCACCGTGTGGCGGTCCAGGACCTCTTCGGAAACCCGCAAGGGGGAGCGGTAGCGATCCCTCTCCTGCCCCCGGATGTAGTCGAAGATGTCGAAGCCGCGCTGGAAGTTCATCGAGGCCTTGAACATGTGCTGGGTGTCGCTGATAAGGACGGTATTGTAGCCTTCCGGCTTCAACGTTTCGGAGAGGGTGGTCTGATCCTCGGGGATGCGCTGCCAGCCGGCGGGAAAGAAAGTCTCCCCCTTCTGGGGAATCCAGTCGTGGAACGGCCACGTGCGGATCCCGGTGTGGATCGCCCGCCGGGCGGGGATGGTCGGGATAGACTCGGGATACGCCCGGGTGAACGTCAGGCTTTCCTCCGCCAGGGCGTCCAGGTTCGGGGTCTGGATCCAATCGTTCCCGTAGGCGCCGACGTGGTCTTTGCGAAGGCTGTCCAATACGACCAATATGACGTTCATCCTCGCACCCCCACTCGGAAGATAACTACACCCCGTACCCGCCGCCGTAGCGCCCAGGAGCGCCGCGCCGGCCACTCCGGTGCCGGCTGCCTTCAGGAAATCTTTGCGTGTCAGGGTCTGGTCCACCCGGGCGTTCCTCACAAGTCCCTTGCTCTGACGGTGTCGGAGCACATTCTAAAGCAAACGGGCTTTTCATCTGCGGCAAAGCACCACCAGAGGCTCCAATTCCTCTACAACCCCAAAGTGTAGGTCTCTCGAACCTTCAGGCCGGCGAACCAGCCAATAGTTTCCTTGAGCCCCTCGGTAGCCGAGATCCGCGGCTCCCAACCGAGCACTTCGCGGGCGCGGGTTATGTCCGGGCAGCGCTGCCGGGGATCGTCCGCCGGGAGGGGCTCGTAGGTGAGGTCGCTCTCCCCGCGGGAGAGGTTGTCGGCCTTCGCAAGCCGTATAATGAGCTTCGCAACATCCCGCACCGCGTACTCGACGGGGTTTCCGATGTTTACCGGACGGGTCTCGCTACTGCGCATCAGGCGGAAGGTTCCTTCTATGAGGTCGTCCACGTACTGCACGCTCCTGGTTTGCTTTCCGGTTCCGTAGACGGTGAGCGGTTCTCCGTCTAGCGCCTGTTGGATAAAGTTCGGGATCATCCTTCCGTCGTCGGGCCGCATCCGGGGCCCGTAGGTGTTGAAGATGCGGACTATGCGGGTGTCCACGCGGTGGTGGCGGTAGTAGGCTAGCGTGATCGCCTCCGCGTAACGTTTCGCCTCGTCGTAGACGCCCCTCATCCCGATGGGGTTGACGTTGCCCCAGTAGTCCTCCGGTTGGGGATGGACCAACGGGTCTCCGTAGACCTCGGAAGTGGAAGCCAGCATGATGCGCGCGTTCTTGGCTTTGGCGAGCCCCAGAGCATTATAGGTTCCCAGGGCACCCACTTTGAGGATCGGGATCGGGATCCGCTCAAAGTCCGCCGGGCTCGCGGGCGAGGCAAAGTGGTAGACCTCCTCCAGCGGTCCCGGCGCGTCTATGTAGTTGGTTACGTCGTGCTCGACGTAATCGAAAGCCGGATCGTCCCGGAAAGAGGCCAGGTTCGCCAGCGTGCCGGTACGAAGGTTGTCCATACACACCACCCGGTAGCCTTCGGAGAGCAATCGTTCGCACAGGTGGCTCCCCAGGAATCCGGCCCCGCCGGTAACGAGGGCGCTCCGGCGGCTAGAACGCGCCACGGCCAAAACCCCGGTAGCGGATGCCGGCGGCGCTGACGGCCTGGGGATCCAGGGCGTTGCGGCCGTCCACCAGCAAGGGAGGCTTCTCCATGAGCGAGGCCGCCCGTTTCAGGTCCAGGTTCCGCACCTCCTCCCACTCGGTCACCAGCACCGCGGCGTGGGCCCTTTCGAGGGCCTCGTAGAGATCAAAGACCACCTTGAGATCCGGTAGCAGCGCGCCGGCGGCCTTCCCGGCCACCGGGTCGTACCCCACTACCCGCGCCCCCATGGAGCTTAGCGACCGGGCTATCTCCAGGCTCGGGGCTTCCCGGAGGTCGTCGGTGTTCGGCTTGAAGGCGAGCCCTAAAAGGGCCACCCGTTTGCCCTTGAGGGTGTGGAGGTCGCGCTGGAGCTTGGTTACGACCTGCTTGCGCTGCCGCTCGTTAACGGTTACGGCGGCGTCCAGCATGGCGGGCTCGTAGTTGTACTCCCCGGCTATGGAGCGTAGGGCCGAGACGTCTTTCGGAAAGCAAGAGCCCCCCCACCCGATGCCCGCGTTCAAGAACCGCGGCCCGATGCGCTCGTCGAGCCCCATGCCGGAGGCGACGCTCGAAACGTTGGCCCCAACCAGTTCGCACACGTTGGCAACCTCGTTTATAAAGCTGATCTTGGTGGCCAGAAAGGCGTTGGCGGCGTACTTGATCATCTCGGCACTCGCCAGGTCCGTCGTCACGAACGGCACGGCGACCCGCGGCCGGGGATCCACCTCGGTCGGGAAGCTCTGCTCGATAATCTGCTGGTAGAGCGCGCGCATCTTATCCAGGGCCCACCGATCTTCGGCGCCGAGCACGATCCTGTCCGGGAACAGCGAGTCGTAGACCGCGCTCCCCTCGCGCAAGAACTCCGGGTTCGAGACGACCCGGAAGTCCACCTCCCCGGCACCGGCCTCCTCGGCCCCCTCCAGGATCAACATCGAAACGTAGTCCCCGCTGCCCACGGGTACGGTGCTCTTGTTTACCACTACCAGAGGGGTCTCCCGGCTCGACCGCGCCAACGCCCGGCCTATGGACCGGGCCACGTCCGCGACGCTGGAGAGGTTCGCGGAGCCATCCTCGCCCTGCGGGGTATCCACCGCGATAAAGACTATGTCGGTCTCGCCCACCACCCCCGGCAACTCCGTGGTGAAAGATATCCGCTCTTGCTCGGCGTCCCGCGAGACTAGCTCCTCCAGGTGGGGCTCGTAGATGGGTATTTGTCCCCGGTTTAGGCCGTGGATTTTCTCTTCATCTTTGTCCACGCAGGTAACGTGGTGGCCCAGATGCGCCAGGCACGCGCCCGTCACCAGCCCCACGTAGCCGACGCCAACCACCCCAACCTTGAATTCCTCTACCAAAAACCTACTCCAAACACTTATCTCCAGGCACCCGGTCGTTTACCGGCCGGCGAGGAGAGACCACCAGGAAAACTTACACGTCTTCGGCCCGGCTTACAAGGAGTATTCGCGGCGTTTAGTATGCGCCTTCACGCCGGATAACGGCGCCGATGGTTTTGACGATGATCTTGACGTCGAAAGAGAGCGACCAGTTTTCTATGTAGTAGAGGTCGAGCCGCACCATGTCGTCGAAGGAGAGGTTGCTGCGGCCACTGATCTGCCAGTACCCGCTCATCCCCGGCAGGGCCGCGAGCCGCTTCTTGTGCAGCTCGCTCATCCGCTCGAAGTCTCGCATCGGCAGCGGCCGCGGTCCTACCAGGCTCATTTCGCCCTTCAAGACGTTTATGAGTTGCGGTAGCTCGTCGATGCTCCACTTCCGGATAAAGTGCCCGACCCGGGTAACGCGAGGATCGTGCTTAATCTTGAAGACCGCGCCGTCGGCCTCGTTCTGGGCTTCGAGTTCCGCCTGCCGCCGCTCGGCGTCCTGGTACATGGAGCGGAACATGTTGCAGATAAAGATCTTCTCGTCGGCCCCGGCCCGCTTCTGCCGGAACAGCACCGGCCCCGGAGAGTCGAGCTTTATCGCGGCGGCCACCGCGAGAAGCAGCGGAGAGAGCAGTAGGAGCCCGGCCAGGGAGCCGGCCACGTCCAGACCACGTTTCAGCGTCCTCTGGGTGTTGTCCAGTTGCGGATACCCCACGTCCAGGAGGGGTGTCCCTCCGCTGCGGGAGAGTACGGGCCGGGTCCGCATGAGGCTTATGGCGCCGGGCACGACCCGCATCTGCAACCCGCGCAGGCGTACCGAGCGCAACAGGTCGAGCAGCTCCTCGTCCGGCAGCCGTTCGGCCCCGGCCAGTATGACGCTCCGGGCCCCGGTCCGGTCGAGCGTCTCCCGGAGCGCCGGGAAATCTACGCGTCCGCCCTCGATGTTCAACTGGCCCACGCAGGTGTAGCCGCCAGACGTTCGTTCCAGCATCTGCCGGATGCGCTCCAGTTCTCCGGCGTTACCCATAATGATGGCCGTCATCCGGCCGAGGCCCCGGCGATAGATCCTTTCTATCCCTTGCTCGTAGAGCAGCCGGAAAGCGGCGGTGAGCACCAGGGCGAACGTGGCGGTCAGCAATACCTCCCCAAGCGTCAGGGTACTCTCCGGGTAGATCACCGACCCGAGCACCACCAGCCCCGACCAGGAGAGGACCGCCCCGATCACGGCCCCCGGATCCCGGCGGGCCCGGGCTTTGTCGTAGAGGTCGTGGGCCGCGAAGATGACTATCCACCCGCCCACCAGCAGGGGAACGAGGGTCAGGATCTCACCAACCCGGTCACCACCGCCAACCAGGTACTCGGCTCCGGTAAGCCCCGCAACCAACGCCGCGGCATCCATCAGTATCAGGAGAACGACGCTCGCGGGGCGCCGCAAGGCCGGTACGTTAAGTAGTTTCCTTAGAGTATCTTTCATGCCGCTCCACGTCGAAGTGTTTCATGGAGCAGTATAACCGCTGACACCGGGAAGCGGGCTTCGCCGCTGAATGCTAGCGCTTTATGAGGTACACGATGCCGGAGGTGCCGTAGTTCTTGTACCTGTTGGCGCCGTTTCGGAGCCAGGCCCGCTCGAACTGCCCCCGCTTGTAGACCCGCCGGACTTTGGAGGTCTTCCTGGCCGCCGGGTCGTTGACGATCACGTTGCCGGATTTGGTGAAACCCCGGACCACGAGCAGATGCCCGTTGCTCCGCCTCAGCGGGGCGCCCGACAACCGGTACCGGCGCTTGCTGTTGTCCCACGAAATACTCGCTATGACGGGAATACCACGCTTTATCCGGGACTCTATCTGCTCGATCTGCCCCAGGCGTCCGACCCGGGCGTCGAGCCCGCGAGACCCGGCGTAGGCCGTATTGAAAGACCAGTTGCCCCATCCGTAGCTGTAGTCCCTGACTCCCCGGGCCACGCTCTTGGGCCACTGGTCCAGGCGACTCCGGCCGGTCTTCTTCGCCCAATAGGCCGTTACCATGGACATAGAGGTCGGGCTGCACCACGCTTCGCCCTGCGGGTAGACCATCTGGGTCCTTCTGGGCACCCCGAGAACCTTCCCCCACGCCTTCCGGTGTTTCCTGACCCCGAGGCTCCTGCCGTGCCGGTAAGAGTTGGAGGATACGACGTGCAGCGAACGCACCCTAGGGGACTTACCGGCTTTCTTGCTGGAGAGCTTGACCCGATACTGGTACGCTTTGGCGAACTTTGGGCCTTTGGCCTGCAAAGTATCGGTGAGCACCCGCCACCTGCCCGATCTCTGGCCGTTGACGCTGCGACGCTTTTTGGGCTTGTTGTCGCTCGCCCACACGCCGAGGTTAAACCACTTGGTCCAGCGCCCCCCAGAGTGAACCCGGACTTTGACCGTGATCCAGGTCGGACCCGGCGTCTTTGCGTTCCAGGAAGGAACGAGCGTGTCGAAACGTGTGGAGGTCCTGTAAACCCTGGAGGTCAGCGTGCCGTTCGTCCTGCTACGGGCCAGCCGAACCGTCCCCCGCTTGACGACCACCCGCTTCTTCTTTCCGGCGGAGAGAGCTTTTTGCGAAGAGTGGTTATCGGAGTCGATGTAGGTCCTGGCAGCCGCCTCCGAACGGCCGGAACCCACGAACAGCATACAGGCCAGCAGCAACGACGCTACACCTAGAGCAATTTTCATAGTGAGTGATGGACGACTCGGTAGCCACAGTGCTTGAACCAGCCCGCAGCGTCTCGGGTGCTCACCGCATCAAGAGCTTTGCCGGTTGCTTCTACTAGAGCCTCGCGGGTGCGGGCTCCGATGCT
>JBHJHC010000113.1:0-39152 GCA_050331175.1 Rubrobacteraceae bacterium
CGATGAGGTAAGGTGGGAGTGCGGGCACGAGATATACGCTCCTTCTGATATCGGGAAGCTTCAGACACTCCCCGAAATGATCGAGCATCTCGTGCCCGTTTACATGCTGATACTCTCCCTATTGGCGCAGGCTCTAAGTCACATATTTTCAGATTTTTAGGGCAGGAGGGGTCTTTGGTTCATAGAGTCCTATTGCGAATCTCCTGCCAGGCCGGAACAGGTTCCATGTTTCGGACCCTTCCGGCTTTCTTGCGGAGCTCTCGAACGGCTGCGGATCACGTTTCGTCCGGCGTTACTGGTTCTTGGTGCCTCCGCCAAAAGCCTCCAGGTTCTTGCGGTAGAGATCATACGGCGCGTTTACCAGCTCCATGTACGAAGCGACCGCTTCCTGGAACATCCGCTGGAAGGCATCCATTTGTTTCTCAGAGCCATTTACCAGTTCTTCCGCCATCCGCAGGTTCGTATCGGTCTGGGTTTTCATCTCGCCCAAGGCACCATCGAAAAAGTTGCGGACGGTGTCGACGTTCTGTTCCTGAAGGGCGGCGGTGCGATCTATGACCTCCCGATAGGACTCCAGGCTCTCCGACAACGCCTTGTTTGTCCGCTCCTGGCTCTCCAGCGCTTCTTCGACGACCTTCACGTAGGACTCCATGGCGCGGGTGAGGGCCTGGTTGGTCTCAGCCTGGCTCTCCATCAGCTTGGTAAGGCTTTCCGCCCATCCGTCGGCGAGTCCCATGTTCCTCTGTTGGGCTTGGAGGGCGTTCTCCACAAACCTCCGGTACGACTCTCCGAAAGCCTCCGCCACCTGGTTTGCCGCCTCCGGTCCACTTTTTTCCGTCACCGCGACCTCCTCGGATAGCTGTCTTTGTCTACGCGCATATTCTAACCACTAGAAGGGGGCACGAGGGCTAGAATCTGTCCACCTGTCCATCGAAAAGGGTTTCGATTTCGCGGGGAGGTTAGTACTTGGCGATTACCCAAACCGCGTGCACGATCCCGGGAATAAAGCCCAGTATCGTGAGCAGGATGTTGATCCAGAAGTGCTTTCCGAGACCAACCTGCAAGAACACTCCCAGCGGCGGCAGTATGATCGCCGCTATTATCCTGACGAGATCCACTTCGTTATCCTTTCTCTGAACTTCCCTGCAACACACCGGGATATGTCTACGTCCATCCGGACGATCGGCTACGCATCTCCCAGATCGGACGCCATCCATCCGGGAAACCGCCGCCAGAAAAGCCTTTGTGACAGGCTCCACAACCACGTGAAACGGCGCCGGACGAGGCTGTCTACCTGGAGGGTCAGCAGCGTGCTATCTTGCGCCCCTTCCACCCAGAATTGCAGCCGGGTCGGACGTACCAGACGCGGGCTTAGGGCATAGCTGCCGTAGAAGTATTTGAGATCCCGGTAGCCGGCGCTGCTCTCGCCGGGCTCCCGGACTTCCCCGATCGCCCCGGCGAAGTTGAGGAGCGGCCCGTGGTGGACGTTCAGGACACCGGGTTCGAACCCGCCGTCCACGAACTCGACCTTGAACGGCCAAACCTGTCCCTCGGTGAACGTTGCCGGGTCGTTGAGCCAATCCCACACCCGCCGCTCGTTATACGGAACCTGAAATGTGCGCCGGTAAGCGTGAGGCACGAACCCTCCCGGCGCCCCGGAAGGGACCATTATTTCTCCTGCCCGCTCTACCCTCACGAGGCCTCTAGTCATCTTCCGGCGCATCCCGCTGGTTTGCCGCCTTCGTGGCCCTCGGCCGGGCTCCGGAACCCACCGGCCCTACGCACTTATCTCCTGACACGGCCCTCCTGACTGTCGACTATCTCCGCGTGCTAACGGTCTTACCCGATTCGCCGCCGGTCTACCCCGGCGGAGATCCTCCGGGTAGCGGGGCTCAGGCAGGCTTGCTCTCCCGGGAGCGCGAAACAGATAGTTACCCCCGCGAAGACCAGCAGCCCGCCGAGAAGGTGGGCCGGAACGACGCGCTCGCCGAGCGCCGGTACGGCGATTATCGCGGTAAAGACCGGCACCAGGTTCAGGAAGATCGCCCCGCTGCCCACACCGCCCACCGTCCACGTTGCTGAAGGTGTACAATGCGCGGCGCATGGGAGATCCAGGGGCACAGGCGAATACCGGCCGGAAGCCGAAAGTCGTGCTGCTAACCACGGGAGGAACCATATCTTCCCGGCCGACCTCCTCAGGCGGGGTAGTAGCGGCGGCGGACGGTGAAGAGGTTCTTTCAACGGTTCGGGGGCTGGAAAGCGTAGCCGACGTACGGGCGGAAGACCTGTTCAAGATCGGGGCCTACCTCATGACGCCCGAAAAGATGCTGGAGGTGGCACAGAGGGTCCGGGAGCTCGGCTCCGACCCGGACCTATCGGGCGTAGTCGTTACCCACGGGACCGACACGATGGAAGAAACAGCGTACCTGGTCGACCTTCTGTACACCGGAGACGCGCCCGTCGTCTTTACCGGGGCCCAGCGCAACGCCGCGGAGCCCGACACGGACGGTCCCCGCAACCTCCGGGACGCCCTCCGCCTCGCCGCGGAGCCCGGCGCCCGAGGCCTCGGGGGCGTTATCGTGATGGGTGGGAGTATCGAGGGTGCCCGGGAGGCCACGAAAGCCCATACCACCAGCCAGCGGGCCTTTGCCTCCCCCGGCTACGGCCCCGTCGGAGCCGTAACGGACGACGGAGTACACGTGTTTCATCCGCGTGCCCGGCCATCGAACCTGGTGCACGAGCCTTCGTCTCTGCCCCGCGTAGACCTCATAAAGCTCGCGGCCGGGACCGACGGAGCTTTCTTGCGCGCCAGCCGGGAGGCGGGATCCTCCGGGATCGTCCTGGAAGCCTTTGGCCTCGGCAACGCGAACCACGAAGTTCTCGCCGAGGTGGAGGAGTCGCTGAGGAACGGGATCTCGGTAATCGTGGTTTCCCGCTGTCCCGAGGGCCGCGCCGCACCCGTCTACGGTAACGGAGGGGGCTACGACCTGCGCGAGGCGGGTGCCGTTTTCGGCGGCAGCCTGACCGGGCAGAAAGCGCGGCTGCTGCTCATGGTCGGGCTCTCGGCCACCGCGAAAACCGGCGCCTCCCTGGATACGCTGCTCGGCCCCCACCTGGACCTCTGATCGAGGACAGGCCATCGGTGGCCGGTCTAACCCTCGAATTGCGGAGGACGTCCGTCCCGGCTAAGAACGGGGTCCGGCGTTCTTCACTTCTTCGCCCACCTCGGACTCGAACTTGACGAAATTTTCCTTGAAAAGGTCGGCGAGTCTCTGCGCCTGCTCGTCATAGGCCGCTTTGTCGTCCCAGGTCTCGCGCGGATCCAGGATCTCTGAAGAGACGCCCGGCACTGCTTTAGGCACGTTCAAGCCGAAGAATGGGTCTTTAGAAGTCTCGGCATCGTCGAGTTTGCCCGCGATTACCGCCCGCACCATCCCGCGGGTCTCTTCGAGGTCTATCCGGCTCCCGACGCCGTAGGCTCCGCCGGACCAGCCGGTGTTGATCAGGTAGCAGCGGACCCCGTATTCGCGAAGCCGATCCGAGAGCATGGTGGCGTAGGTGGTGGCGGGCAGCGGCAAGAAAGGCGCGCCGAAGCAGGCCGAGAAGGTGGCCTCCACGTCTACTTCCATGTCAGCCTCGGTCCCGGCGAGCTTGGCGGTGTAGCCGCTGAGGAAGTAGTAGGCGGCCTGCTCGGGGGTGAGGGCGCTTATCGGGGGGAGCACCCCGAAAGCGTCGGCGGTTAAAAACAGCACGGCGGCCGGATGCGGGCCGTGGCCGCTGGCGACAGAGTTTTCGATGTACTCCAGGGGGTAGGCGACGCGGGTGTTCTCGGTGAGGGTATTGTCCGCGTAATCCTCGTCGCGGGTCTTGCGGTCCATGCCGACGTTCTCCAGGACGGAGCCGAAGCGGATGGCGTCGTAGATCTGGGGCTCTTTTTCTTTGGAGAGGTCTATGGTTTTGGCGTAGCAGCCGCCCTCGAAGTTAAAGACCCCGGTATCGGTCCAGCCATGCTCGTCGTCCCCGATCAGGGCTCGCTCGTCGTCGGCCGAGAGCGTGGTCTTACCCGTCCCCGAGAGCCCGAAAAAGAGCGCCACGTCGTCTTCTTTGCCGATATTGGCCGAGCAATGCATCGGCAGCACGTCATGCTCGGTAGGCAGGACGAAGTTCATCACGGTGAAGATGGACTTCTTGATCTCCCCGGCGTACCGGGTGCCGCAGATGAGCACGAGCTTCTTCTCGAAATCCAGGCCCACGAACGTCTCCGATGCGGTCCCGTGCTCTTCGGGTTCGGCCAGAAAGCCCGGCGCACTCATCACGGTCCACTCGGGCTGGAAATCTTCCAGCTCCTCCCTGTCGGGGCGCCGGAAGAGCTGGCGGGCAAAGAGCGCCTGCCAGGCGAACTCGCACACCACCTGGACGTTGAGCTGGTAGCGAGGATCCGCCCCGGCGTAGGCGTCAACCACGTAGACTTCGTCCAGGTTCTCCAGGTACTGGCCCGCCTGCTGGAGTAGTACCTCGAAGGATTTGGAGGAGAAAGGCTTGTTTACGTTCCCCCAGGCCACCTGGTTCCTGGTAACCTCGTTCTCCACGATAAAGCGGTCTTTGGGAGAACGTCCCGTCCGCTTGCCGGTCTTTACTACCAGGGCCCCCGAGTCCGAGATCATACCCTCCCGGCGACGCACGGCGGCTTCCACGAGGCGCGGCGGCGGCAGGTTTTCGTGCACCGCCCCGAGATGTGTCAACCCGAAACGCTCCAGCGACATCTGGCGAACAGCTAGGTCCATATCTTTCGCTTCACCCCTATCCGGATACCACCCGGTTTTGCCCATCGTACCCATCGAACAAAGCCCGGAGCCTTGTTCATGGAGAGAAGTCTAACAAACCGGAAAAGCCGTCGCCGTGAAAGTTTTCCGCCCGCGAATATCTGGTGTAATCTTTCTTGCTGGCAGATAGGAGGCCTTAAATCTCTACCCGAACCTACAGCGAGCCTCAGTGCGAATAGCGTTTGTTGCCGATGATCTCTATCCGGGCTTCGGGGGCCAGGCCGCCGCCACGGAAGGCCACATAGAGGCGCTCGTGGACCTGGGCCACGAAGTGCGGGTTCTGGCGGGCCGGGAGCGTTCTCCGTCCGTGCCGCCCCGGGGAGTCCGGATAAACCGGTTGCCGGTGTGGCGTCCGGGCGACAAGCAAACCCAACTGGCGCTCCCCCGCCGGAGAGCGTTGGAGAACCTACTCGACTGGGCCGAGGTGGCCCAGGTAAATACGCCGACGCCGCTCGCCCTGCTCGCGCTGCGGCGGGCCCGCCGGAAGCGGGTGCCGGCCGCGATGGGATTTCACACCCAGGAAGAGAGCATGACCCTCCACTTCGACGCCCTGCGTCCCCTCGTAGGCGCTGGTTTGCGAAGCTGGTACAGCTTTCTCTACCGCCAGCCGGACTGCCTGGTCGCCCCGACGGACTTCGCCGCCCGGCTCACGCGCCGCTACACGGCGCGCCCGGTACACGTGGTCTCCAACGGCCTCCGGCTTCCGGAACGGCCGGATCCGGAAAAGGTCTCCCGACTGCGGGAGGGCCTGCTTGCCGGTAAACGGTTCCTGCTCGTTTACCTGAGCCGGCTCTCGGACGAGAAACGGCCCCAGGATCTCCTGGAAATCATGGGTTCCCTGCGGTATTTGCGGGAAGACGTGCGGCTCGTCGTGGCCGGCGACGGTCCCCTGCGACGGGAGCTGGAGCGGCGGACGGCGGAGCTGGGATTAAGCGGAGCGGTCCGTTTTGCGGGCTACGTGTCCGGCGGGGACAAGCACGACCTCCTGGCAGCCGGGGACGTCTTTCTGATGCCGTCCCCAACCGAGCTACAAAGCATCGCGACCCTGGAGGCCATGGCCGGGGGATGCGCGGTCGTGGCCCTGAGGGCCGACAGCAGCGCCGTCTGCGAGATCGTCCGGGCCGCAGGTTGCGGACTGTGCTACGAAGCCGGCCAGTCCGCCGGCGCCGCGAGAGAAATAGATGGCCTCCTGAACCGGCCGGACGAATTATCCCGGCTGCGGGGAAACGCGGTCCGGACAGCCCTAGAACACGACGTTCGGAAAAGCGGGCGCCGGCTGGAGAGGATCTACGGATCTCTGGTATCGCCCCGTCCGGCAGCGGCCGGTGCCCACGAGAGCCTGATCGAAAGGACCTGACTTTGACAAACTCTTGTTCCACGACCGTAGCTATCACGGGGGCGGGAGGCTCCCTGGGCAAGGCGCTCGCCCTCCGCCTTTTGGAAAACGGCCGGCGCGTAAAGGCCCTGGTAAGAAACGAGGATGCCGCGGAGCGGTTGGGCGAACTGGGCGCGGAGCCGGTCCTGGGGGACGTGCGAGACCGGGCGGCCCTCGAAGAGCTGGTGGAGGATTGCCGCCACGTTTTTCACCTGGCGGCCTGGATGGGAGATCCGTTCGACGAGGAGCTGGCGTCGGCGGTAAACGTCACCGGGACGGAAAACGTGCTGCGGGCCGCTGGCAAAGCTGGCGTGGCCCGTATGGTCCTGGCTAGCAGCATCGCGGTTTACGGGCCGGTCCCCGAAGGTCTCGTCACCGAGGAATCGCCGCTCAGGAGCACCGGAGACCTTTACGGGGACACCAAGATCCAGGCCGAAACGGTAGCCCGGCGCGAAGCCGGCCGCGGCGGCGTGGAGCTCACCATCTTGCGGCCGACCATGATCTACGGCCCCGAATCTCCTTCCTGGACGAAGATTCCTTTCGACTCGATCTCCAAAGGCCTGCCCATCGTGGTCGGGAGCGGTGAAGACCTGGCCGACCCGGTCTACCTGGCGGACGTGGCCCGGGCCTTCGAGCTCGCAGCCTCGACCCCCGAAGCCGCTAGCGAAGCCTTCAACGTCGGCGCCGGCCCCACAACCTGGAACGAATTTCTGGGTTTCTACGCGGCGATGGCCGGAAAGGGCTTGCGTCGCGTACCGGCCCCGCTGGCCCGGGGCGGGGCGCGGGCCGCGGAATCGGCGCAGCGAACCCTCGGGCTCCGGCCCCGGGTAGTCGCAGCGATGGTCGGGGTGATGACCAGCCGGGCGGTCTACTCCCGGGAGAAGGCCGCCCGCATCCTGGGTTTCTCGCCGGAGTTCAGCCTGGAGGGCGGTATGCGCGAGACCGAAGCCTGGCTGCGGGATTCGGGCCGGTTAAAGCGCGCTTCGGTCGCCCTGGTCACGGG
Organism: Rubrobacteraceae bacterium; assembly: GCA_050331175.1. Taxonomy (GTDB): domain Bacteria; phylum Actinomycetota; class Rubrobacteria; order Rubrobacterales; family Rubrobacteraceae; genus SIRX01. The sequence continues at coordinate 7,202 of JBHJHC010000113.1, forward strand.
GGCCGCGGGCGGGCTCGGACGGGAAACGGCCGGGAAGCTGCGGGACGCCGGCGTCACGGTCTGGGCTGCGGACCTGGAGCCGCCGGAGGGGCTGGAAGGCGTCCACCCCATCGCGCTCGACGTGACTTCGGACGAGAGCATCGCCCGGGCGGTAGAGAAGATAGAAGCAGCGGGCGGCCCGGTGGACCTGCTGGTAAACATCGCGGGCCTCGCGAAGCCCGACGCCCTGGAACGCCAGGTGTTCGAAGACGTGGAGGTCCAGTTCGCCGTGAACGCCTACGGTCCCCTGAAGCTCGCGCGGGCGGTTGCACCGGGTATGCGCCGGCGCGGCTGGGGGCGCATCGTGAACGTCAGCTCTACGAACGGGTTCGTCGTAACACCGTTCATGGGGGCTTACTCAGCCTCCAAGTACGCGCTCGAAGCGCTCTCCGACGCGCTCCGGATGGAGCTCAAGCCCTGGGGCGTGGAGGTCGTCGTCCTGGCGCCCGGCGCGATAAATACCGCCTTCGCCGAGAAGGCCCAGGGGGTGTTGCGGGAGAGGATCTCCACCGGCGCAAACGGCTGGAACGGCTACCTGGAGTCCTTTCTGGAGAGCCCGCTGTGGGGAACGGGTAACGCCGCGAGCCCGCAGAAGGTCGCGGCGTTCGTGGCGCGGACGGCCCTCTCGCGCCGGGCGCCGGCTCGCCGGCTCGCCACGCTCGACGCGGTGCCGGCCAGGGTCATGTCCGTCCTCCCCACCTTCGTCCGGGACGCTTTCTTTGCTCGCGCTTCCGGGCTCCACCACCCGCCCGGAGGTACAAAAGCCAGCCGGCGAAAGGCCCGATCAGGAAGATGATGTTGAAAGCCAGGACCCGCCAGAGGAGCAACGCCCCGGCCACGCTGCCGGTCGTCGCGTAGGAGCCGACGCCCAAACCTACGGCGGCCTCCACGAAGCCCGCACCGCCGGGCGTCGGGACGAACTGGGAGACCAGCGTCAGGATGTTCAATAGCGCCAACGTAACCAACAGGCTCAGATCTACGCCGTAGATCTGCAGGAAGCCCCACAACAGCACGAAGACGGCGAGCCAGTGCACGGCGGTAACGACGTTGAGCGCCGCCCTCAGAAGAACCGGCGTTCGCCCGTAAGCCCTGGAGCTCCGGTAGTAGTCTCGGGCGATCCCGCGGGTCCCGGCACCGAACCGGCGGATACCCGGCCAGCGGGACACCGCCATTAGCAAAGCGACCACCGGACGCGGGTAGCGGCCGAGCGCGACGGCCCCGCCGAGCGCCAGAACAGACATCCCCAGGCCGACGGCTTCGACGCCCGCCGGTAGCGGGACGGCGTTTGAGGAGAGCAGATAGGCGAGGCTGAGCGGGACGGCCCAGGCGAAGAAGAAGAGGTCCAGGATAAAGACCTGGAGCATGACCCCGACGCCCCGGCCGAACGGAAGCCCGGCCCGGTTCAGCGCCACGACCCCGGCCGGGGCACTGCCGGCGTTGCCCGGCGTAATTACCGCCCCGAAGACGGAGACCAGGTGCACCAGCAACGCCGTCGGGTACGAAACGCCGCTACCCTGGTTCCTGCACAATAGTTGCAGCCTCACGGCCGGCATCAGCCACTCCGCGAGAAAGGCCGCCGCGCAGACGATCAGGAGCCCCGGAGCGGGGTTCTCTATCCGGTAGGTCTCCGCCCGGAACAACTCCGCGCCGGCCACCAGATAAAGGCCCCCGAAACCGAGCGAGAGGCTCAGGAGGAGAAAAAGGAACGCGCGAACCGGTGAGCCCCAGAGCACGTTACCCGCCGGAGCGCCGGGCATAGCCAACCACGTAGCGCGCCAGCCGCGCCGTCGCGTACCCGATATCCAACGCCCGGCACCGCAGCGCAACCTCCTCCGAGAAGGCCGGCTCGCCAGCGTACCGGTGCACGGCCCGCAGGAGCGCGGCCCGGGTCCCTACGCGGCATCCCAGGCCTTCCCGCTCTACAAAGCGGAGCACGCCCCGCTCGTTCAGGCCCGCGTATCCGGTAAGGAGCACGGGCCGCCCGACCGCCAGCGCCTCGTAGACCGAAGCCGGGCCGGCCTTCCCGACGAACAGGTCGGCCGCCGCCAGGTAAGGTGCCACATCTTCCACGAAACCTTCGACCTTTAGCCGCTCGTTTCCGGCAGACGACTCTTGCAGCCGCGCCCGGAGCTTCTCGTTGCGTCCGGTAACGGCTAGGACCTGGGGCGAAACCGGGGAGTTCAGCAGGGTATCCACCAGCTGGCGCTGGTTGCCGCCAACGCCCTCTCCTCCGAAGGCGACCAGGCACGTGAAGCGATCCCGGATTCCGAGCTCTTCCCGGGCTTCGTTCTTCGCCGGCGGACGCAGGAAGGACTGCCGCACCGGATATCCGACGACCGCCAGTTTCTCTTGCGGAACACCGAGCCGCAACAAATCGTGGCGAACCTCTTCGGAGGGGACGATGATGTGGTCTGCGCGAGGTTCCGCCCAGTAGGCGCTGATGTTGTGGGGTTCGGTGGCGAAGGTGAGCACGGGGGTTTTCAGGCCGTAGAGCCGCCGGGCTTCGGCCAGGCCGGTGGTGACGAGGCCGTGGTTGGAGACCACGAGCCGGGGTGGATTCTCGGCCAGGTCCCGGGCGGCCGCGCGGGCGAAGCCCCGCAGGAGGCGGCGTTGGGCCGCGATAGCCATCCGGGGGAAAGTGTCTATGAGTCGCTGTCCGGTACGGGCGAGAACCGGATAGCGTAGTGCCCGCCGCCAGGAGTTCTTGTGGCGCCGGTCGAGGGCGATGGTCCCCACGGCTTTCATGTAGTCGGAGACCTCGAGCTCGAAGCGTCCGGGGTAGTGGCGTTCTATGGCTTCGGCCATCGCCCGGGCCGTGGCCACGTGTCCTCCGCCGGCGGCTATGGTGGCGAAGAGTATCCTGGTTCGGTCGTTGAGGGGGTTCATTTCGGGTTTAGATCCAACCCCGCGACTCATACCAGCGGGCCGTGCGTTCCAGTCCTTCGTCCAACGGAACCTCCGCCCGCCAACCCAGGGCTTCTTCAGCCTCCGAAGCATCGCAGGTCCAGGTGTGCCCGGCCAGGTCCTCAGACCTTCGCCGGTCGAAGACGGGAGCCGCGCCTGCCAGCCCCGCCACCAGCTCGGCCGCGCGCCCTCCAAGCTCGAAAGCCGCCGCCGGGAGCCGCAGGACGCGAACCTCGCGGCCAACCGACTGTTCCAGAGCCCGTATCACCTGTTTCCACGAGTATCGGGTGGGTCCGGCTACCGGGAGGGGCATGCCGCCCCCGTCCGGGCCGTCGGCGGCGGCCAGGGCCGCGCCGGCGACATCCGGCGCGTAGGCGGGTTGCAGCAGGCCCGGGCCGGATGGAACGATGAGCCAGCCCCTCTTCGCCAACGCGAACAACGGCAGCAGGTCGGTGTCGCGCGGGCCGTAGACGGCGGCGGGCCGGAGAACGACGACCTCCATCCGGTGTCCGGTACCTCGTAGCAGGGATTCGGCCTTTCGTTTGCTCCAGCCGTAGGAGCTCGTAGGATGGGTATACCCGTCGGGGCCGCGGGCGGCGAGGCTGCTGATGAACACGAAACGCCGTACCCCGCCATCCCGGGCGGCGGCGGCGAGCCTCCGGGTCCCGAGGGCGTTTACCCGGTCGTAGTCCTCCGGGCGGCGGGCGCGGGTTATACCGGCGGCGTGAACCACGGTATCCACGCCTTCCAGGGCGCGGGGCAGGTTGGCCGGCCGGTCGAGGTCCAGGGTCACCGATTCCACCGGGAGACCGGAGAGCCAGCGGGGGCGCCCCGGGTCTCTTACCGCGCAGCGCGTTTCGTAGCCGGCTTTTAGGAAAGCTTCCGCGATGTGGCTACCGACGAAGCCCGTGGCACCGGTGATCAGGGCTGGCCCGGCCACGGTTTACAGGGCTTTCTGGTAAATGCGATAGGTCTTGTAGAGCTTCGCGCCGGCGGCTTCGAGGCTGCGCATGATCGCCTTGTTGTCTTCCAGCACCCAGGAACACTCGCATCTCTGGTAGCCCTTGGGGATGGCATTCCGGTAGAGCTCGTCGATAATCACCGCTTCGAGTCCCTTGCCCCGATACTCGGGCGTGATGCCCAGGATCACGAGCCGGAGTTGATCCACTATCCTCCTGCGGTTCAAGAAAGCCAGCAGTCCGGACGGGAACAGCCGGCCCCGGGCCTTTTTGAGCACCTGGTTTACGTCCGGCAGGCAGAGTCCCAGGCCCGCGACCTCGCCCTCGACCTCGACGAAGACGATCAGTTCCGGGTCCACTACCAGCTTTAGCTCCGAGGCGAGCCGGTCGAACTCCGCCTCGGTATACTTCACGAAGCCCCAGTTTTCGACCCAGCCTTCGTTGTAGAGCCTCTTCAACAGCTTCAGCTCCGCGTCGAAGTTCTTCAAGCTGGCGGTGCGAACGGCGGGCTCGTAGCGGCGGCGGACCAGGCGGGCCAGGCGCCCGATCTTCTCTCCCACGTCCCAGTCCCGCTCGAAGAGGTAGGCGTAAAGGTCTTTGGCCTTCTCGTAGCCGGCGGCTTCAGCGTACCCGGGATACTGGGACGGGTTGTAGGGCATCATGACGAAGGGGGTGGTGTCGAAGGCGTCTATCTGGAATCCGGACCCATCGTTCATCGAGGGGTTCGCCGGTCCCCGGACCGCGTCCCGGCCCAGCCCGCTCCCCCACTCCTCGACCCGGTTTAGCAGGGCATCCGCGGCGGCCTGATCCGCCGCCTCGAAAAAGCCGAAGAATATCAGGTTGTCGCCGTGGGTGATGTTGTGGTTGTCGTCGTCGATAGCAGCCACCCGGCCGACGACCTTGCCGCCGCGCTCGGCGAGCATCGGCGCGACGCGGGCGTGCTCGTAAAAGGGGTTCTTGCGCGGGTCGAACTTGCGGCGTTCGTCGAAGATCAGGGGCGGAACCCAATGCGGGTCATCGCGGTACTTCTCGAACGGATACTTTATGAAGCGCGTCAGGTCCGCGCGGGACTCGACGGGCCTGATGTTCGTCGTAGTCGAGCCGCTAGCGCTCTGGGCTCCCAACCGCCCTCCTAGCCGATGACGCCCAGGCTCTTGCCGACGCCGGCGAAGACCTCGACCAGGCGATCTATCTGTTCCGTGGTATGGTTGGCGTTGACGCTGGTACGGATGAGGCTTTGCTCCGGCGGCACGCCGGGTGGCAGCGCCGGGGTGGTGAAGATACCTTCCTCCCACAGCGCTTTCCAGAAGACGACGGTAAGGTCGTCCGGCCCGATCAGGACCGGCACTATCGGCGTCTGGGAACCCAACGTGTCGTAGCCCACCGCGTTCAACCCGTCCCGAAGCCTGTTGGCGTTGTCCATCAACTTCACCCGATGCCGGGGCTCCGTTTCCATGACATCCAGCGCCTTGAGGGTCGCGGCGACCTGCATCGCCGGTAGCGCCGCGGTGAAGATAAACGGCCGGGCGTGATGCTTTATGTAGCTGACCACCGGCCGGGGACCCGCCACGAAGCCGCCGACGGAGGCGAAAGACTTGGAGAAGGTTCCCATGAGCAGGTCGATCTCGTCCTCCAGGCCGAAGTGCTCCGGGGTCCCCCGTCCGTTCTCGCCGAGCACGCCCGTGGCGTGGGCGTCGTCCACGGCGACCCGGGCCCCGTACCGGCGGGCGAGCTCGACGATCCCCGGCAAGTCGGCGACGTGCCCGCTCATGGAGAAGATGCCGTCGGTGACGATCATGCGCCCGCCGGGCTTATCCGCGTCCTTCCTGAGCAGGCGCTCCAGGTCGTCCAAGTCGTTGTGCCGGTACTTGCGGAGCGTACCGAAAGACAGCCGCGCGCCGTCGTAGAGGCAGGCGTGGTTCTCGCGGTCGAAGTAGAGGATGTCCTGCCGGCCGGTTAGGGCACTGATCACCGACAGCACCCCAAGGAATCCGGTGCTGAACGTCAGGACCGACTCGTAGCCGGTAAAGTTCGCCAGCCGACGCTCCAGCTCCTCGTGCAACTCCAGCGTACCCGTGAGAAAGCGTGAACCCGTGCAACTCGTACCGTAGCGGTCGAACACCGAAGCCGCCGCCTCCTGCAAGCGGGGATCCTGGGTGAGCCCCAGATAGTCGTTCGAACCGGTGATGATCATCTCCCGCCCGTCGACTATAACGGTGCCCTCGTTCTGCTCGGAGATCGGCTTGAAGTAGGGATACACACCGAGGGCTTTGGCCTCATCTACCCGGGTAAAAGCATTTGCCTTGGCGAATACGTCTTCGTCGGCTCGGGCACCGCTCCTTGTTCTCTGATCCGGTAGTTCCTGGATGTGGCTGGTATTCGAGTGATCTGGCAAGTCAATCCTCCAAGACTTGAGGCCAGGGGCATGATGGATTATTCAGGCACGCCACTATTAAACAGCTTTGCAGAATATACACTAAAGTATATGAGAGTTACATAGACGACGGTCTGGCCTACCTGAACCCCAATTCTAGCGAGAAACAGCCTCCCCGTCCACCTACGAAAGCCGGCAGAGATCCGACCCCCGTCGCGGAACGGCCCCGGCAACTCATCCGCGAGGAGTCGACTACCGTTCTCCTACCAGCTCGTTGACTTTGTCGACGTACTTTTCCGGCTTCGCTTTGCGCTCCAGGCCTCCGGCGGACATGTACCGGACCTTGCCGAAGACTTCTCTTTCCTTCCATCCCTGGTCGTGTAGCCCGAAAACCCAGGCAACGTTGGCAAACGAGTTTGGGTTGCGCCCGTCGAGAAAATATTTGTTGTTCAAATAGAGCGTGGTCTTGTAGGCGTACTCGGGGGTATTGGTCCACTCCAGGATCTTCTTCCCCCAATACATGCGCATATAGTTGTGCATGTAGCCGGTGCCCCGCATCTCGCGCATCGCCGCGTTCCAGTACTCGTCGTGGGTCTCGGCGTCTTCCAGCTGCTGGCGGGTATAGACGTATTCCCGTTCGTCGTCTTTGTGGGCTTCGAGCGTCTCCTTCGCCCAGCCCGGTAAGCATGAAAAGGAGTCGTAGTCCTTGGTGTAGTAGACGAAGTTGATCGGGAGTTCCCGGCGGACTACCAGCTCTTCGAGATAGGAATCTATGTTGTCCTGGGAAACGTTCGCGGAAGCACTCGCATCCTGTATCTCCAGGGCGATGTAGATCGGGGAGATCTGGCCGAAGTGCAGGTACTTGCTCATGTGCGACACGTCGTCCGTCTGGGGCTGGTTGCGGTTTTGATCGTAGGAAGCAAAGCGATGCTCGATAAAGTCGTCGAGTATCCTCTTTGCCTCGGAAGTTCCGCCCTTGTACAGGTGGCTCACCGGTTCCACGCTCCGGTCTACGTCCAGTTCATCCAGGACGCCCGCGACATCCGACAGGTCCAGGCCGCTGGCACCCATGTTGGTGGATTGCTTTTCTACGGCGGTAGTGTCCAGCCCCACCAGAAACTCGTCGAGGTGTTCGTGGATCTTGGGCCGCAAGGTACGGGCGGCGGTCTCCTGTTTGCCCGACGCCAGCTCCACGGGCACGACGACATCGGACTCTACCTGGGTTACGCGGCAGCCGGCATTTTCCGCAACGTTCGCGCGCCACTCGCGCTGGGGCCTCATGTAACCTCGATCCGCGACGATGAGCGAGGCGCGCTCTCCGGCCGCCAACGCGACTTCATCCGGCGAGCCCCGGCGGACTACGAGCTGGATCCCGCGCTCTTTGAGCGCAGCCTCGACTTCCTGCAAGCCCTCCAGCATAAAGGTGTAGTGCCGGAGGTTTGCCTCCGGATAATCATCGGTCAAGCCGAACACTACCAGCAGCCTTTGCCCCAGCTCATTCGCCTTCTTCGCCGCGTATTCCAGGGCGTGGTTATACTCCGTCCGCTGCGACGACTGCATCCAGTAGAGAACGTAGTCGCCGTCACGCTCCTCTTTGTCGTTGAGGTGCTTGATGCGCCCGTCCTGGATCCTGCTGGTGGACATCGTGCCTTATCCTCCCGGTCGATTTTCTTTCGATCTCAGAAGCATAAAGCCGTTCGGCGAAACAGGCTGGATTAGAAACCACAATTTGCCGCGCAGCCACCAGGAACAAACTGGCTTACCTACGTCGGACCCGGCCCGGCCGCAAGGCTCACCGCTCTACGGGTGCTGAACACGATGCGCTCGGCAGCCCGGCGGGCACCGGATCGCCGGGCGCCCGCGGGAAGAGCCGGTGTTATTCCGGGTCTGCCTCCGGGTCGAAGCGGAGCGCGGCGGAGTTTATGCAGTAGCGCTGGCCCGTCGGGTTGGGGCCGTCGGGGAAAACGTGCCCCTGATGCGCCCCGCAGGCGGCACAGTGCACCTCGGTCCGGCGCATGAAGAGGCTCCGGTCCTCCTCGGTCTCGACGTTCTCCTCGGAAACGGGGGCGAAGAAGCTCGGCCAACCCGTGCCGGAATCGAACTTGGTCTCGGAGGAGAAGAGCGGGGTGCCACAGGCTACACAGCGGTAGACGCCTTCTTCCTTGTGGTCGTTGTACTCCCCGCTAAATGCCGGCTCAGTACCCTTTTTGCGGGTGATACGGTACTGCTCCGGAGTGAGCGTCGCCCGCCACTCTTCATCGGTCAACTCTACTTTGTTCGGTGTGTTATCCATTGGCCGATTTTAGCACGCGGTTACGTGCCGCCTGTGGTTCTAGCTACAATGCCGGGAGCCCGCCCCGGTGGTCAATTTCCCAGTAGTTCGGCGAGCTTTCTCTCGTGGGCTTCAAGCTCTTTTTCGCTGAACAGCACGAAGCGGATAAGACGGACGTTTTCCAGGCTCCGGGCGGCGTCCAGGACCGTGTGGAGTGCCACCGCGGTTGCATCTTCGAGGGGGTAGCCGAACGCGCCGGTCGAGATCGCGGGAAACGCGACGGATCCTACCCCGCTTTCCTCAGCCCGCGCGAGGGAGTTCCGGTAGCAGCGGGCGAGCAGCTCGTCCGCCGGCGTATCCCGGCCGTAGACCGGTCCCAGGGTGTGGATCACGTAATCGTTTGGTAGGCTGTGGGCGCCCGTGATCACGGCTTCTCCGGGCTCTATGGGTGCGAGCGGCCGCGTCTCTTCCGCGAGCCCCGGACCGGCTTTCCGGTGGATGGCGCCGGCAACCCCGCCTCCTGTCTGTAATTGGGCATTGGCGGCGTTCACCACCGCCGCCACGTCCTCCTGGGCAGATATATCCCCCCGGACCAACTCGATCGTCACGCCGTGCGCCTCGCGTTCCATATACCTCACCTCTGCTTCGCTTCCGAATCTTCTAGAAAGGAATACTAGTAGACTTCTTCCCCAACGGCCTGTGGAGTATCGGGGGTCCGCTATTCTGCGGCATCAATTGGAGAACTCCCTCACCTTGCGCTCCGGGCGGGCGTCGGGGACGCGCAGGAGAAAGAAGATGCCGAGGGCCAGAATCACGATGAGGGAACCTATGGAGATCCGGTAGGCCATGCCCGTACCCAGCCCGTCAAAGACGTTTATGAGGAGCGCGACGAGCGCTGGGCCGGTGACCGCCGAGAGCCTTTGGGCGAGCGTAAACAGCCCGAAGAATTCACCCAGCTTCTCCGGCGGCGACAGGGCGACGAGCATGACGCGGCTCACGGTCCAGGTTGCCCCGAGCGCTATCCCGACGAGCGGACCGGCCAGCAGCAGCATCCAGGGGGCCACGGCGACGACCGCGAGAGCGATGGCGACGAGCCAGAGTCCGAGGACCACGAGCAACGTTTTCTTCGGACCGGCGCGGTCGGTGGCGAAACCGAAACCGACGGAGCCCACGGCCGCGAACACGGCGGAGAAGAGGAGCAGGTTTCGAATGTCGCCGCTGCCCATGCCGAAGACCTTGCTCCCGTAGAGCGCCATGTTGGCAACCGCCGTGTTCGCGGCGTCGGTGTAGAGCGCGGTGGCGATTATGAAGGTTCCGACCCCGGTGTAATTTCGGATGTTCCGGATGGTGGCGTACACGTCCCGGTAGACGGTAACCGGGCTCACCCGCCGGGGGTTCCGGACCGCCGGATCCGGCACGAAAAAGAAAGCCGGAAGGCTAAAGAGCAGGTACATGATCGCGGTCGGCAAGAAAGTGTTCGAGTTGCGTTGGCCGGTGGTCTCGATCCAACCGCCCAACGGACCCAACAGCGAGCGCACCGTCTCGGCGTCGGTAACAAAGAAGGTGAACAGGATGAGTGCCAGGATGGACCCGACGTAGCCGGCGGCTACCCCGTAACCACTGACCTTTCCGGCCCCCCGTCCCACGGACACCGCCGGTAGCAGCGCGTTGTAGAAAACGAGTGCCGACTGGTAGGTGAAGTTCGCCGCCACGAAGAGCGCCACGGCCACCACCACGCCGCCGGCGAATTGGAACCCCACGGTAAGGACGACCGCGATGAGGGTCAGCAGGATCAGGTACGGTTTCCGGCGTTGCCGCAGGTCCGCAACAGCCCCGAGAAAAGGGGCGGCCAGTATTACGAGAAATGCCCCGGCAGCCGTGGCGTAGTTGAAGGTAGCGGCCCCGGCTCCGAGCTCTTCCCCGAGCCACAACGGGAAGAAAAAGCTCAGGATGCTGACCGAGAAGGCATTGTTCGCGAAGTCGTAGAGCACCCAGGCCCAGACGGCGAGCCTGGAGGCCCGTTGCCCGGTGCCGGATGATGGAATACCGCCCACGGCGTCAGGAAGTATATTATCCGAGGGCCACGTCGAGCGTCATCATGACGCTAAAGCCCACCATGAGCGAGAGGGCGGCTATGTCCGGGCTGCCTCGCTTGGCTTCGGGCACCAGCTCCTCGGCCACGACGAAGATCATGGCCCCCGCCGCGAAAGCGAGCGCGTAGGGCAGGATAGGCTGGGCGACCAATACGGCCGCGGCTCCGATGACCGCCGAGATCGGCTCCACGATCGCCGAGAGCTGGCCGTAGAAAAAGCTCTTGCGGCGGCTCATGCCCTCCCGCCGGAGCGGGGCTGATACCGCGGTTCCTTCGGGGAAGTTCTGAATCCCGATACCTACGGCGAGCGCGATGGCCCCGCCCAGGGTAGCCGCCGGGACCCCGTCTCCCAACCCAACCCCGACGGCCCCGAAGGCCACCCCGATAGCCAGTCCTTCGGGGATGTTGTGCAGCGTGATCGCCGAGATCAACAGCACGCTCCGCTGCCAGCTCGTCTTGATTCCCTCGGCCTCGCCTAACGGGAACCCGGGATGCAGGTGCGGAAGAACCATGTCCAGGCCCCGCAAGAAGATCCCGCCCACCAGGAACCCGATAACCGGGGGCAGCCAGGACGGTAGGGGTCCCGCCTCCGACAACTCGATGGCGGGCGCCAGAAGCGACCAGAAGCTGGCGGCGATCATGACCCCCGCGGCAAAGCCCAGCATCGCGTCCAGCAACTTTCTCGGGACTTTCTTCATCACGAACACGAGCGCGGCCCCGGCCGCCGTCATACCCCAGGTGAACATCGTGGCCACTAGCGCCTGGACCACCGGCGACAGGCCGCTAAAGAACTCCATCATCGCCGGCCTCCTTGTGCCTGATCTCGATTCCTACTTCCTGGTCCGCCCGTTCGCAAACGCCCCCGGAATTCTACACACCCGGCGACGAGTCCCTCAACGGGTCATGGCTTCGTTGCTCTCGTGGTTGCCGGTCTACCGGCGGCTTTCAGATAGAAACCCGGGCGAGCTGATGTGCGGCCTCGCGGCCCTTGCCGGTAAGCGCGACTTCATCGTCTGCCGGACGGAGCACCAATCCTTCGTCCAGGGCTTCCTCGAAGGCTCTGGAGACCGCGCTGCGGTCCCAGTCGAGGTAGCGGGCGAGTTCGTCCTCGGTGGTGTGGCCACCGAGAGAGCCGAGCCTGGAGAGCAGGAGCCCGCGGGAGAAGGACCGGCGGTTGCGCCGGTTGCGGAGCGCCACGGCCACGAGCCCCCGGGCGGGCGAAAAGAGCAGGGCCAGAACGAACAGCGCACCGGCGGCTGTTGCCATCATCCCGGAGACCGAGACGTCCAGCAGGGCCGAGGAGTAGTAGCCGACCACGGCGGAGGCGGCGCCGATGGCTACCGAGAACCCCATCATGTGCGAGAGCCGGTCGGTGATGAGGTATGCGGCGGCGGGAGGTGCGATCAGGAGTGCCACGACCAGTATGGCGCCCACCGAGTCGAACGCCCCGACCACCGTCACAGAGACCACCGCCATTAGCAGGTAGTGCACCAGGATCGGCGAGAAGCCCATCGCGGCTGCCAGCCCGGCGTCGAAGGTGGAGACTTTCAACTCCTTGTAGAAAAAGAAAACGAAGGCCACGACGATCGCCGCCACGATCCCCAGCGTCCAGAAAGAGCGCGGACCGAGGCTGACGCCGCCAACCACCAGGTAGTTGAGCGGGGAGAACTCGATGGCGCCGTAGAGCACGTGCTTGAGGTCAAGGTGTACGTCGCCCGCGAACCGGGAGATCAGGAACACCCCCAACGCGAACAGCGCGGTGAATACCACCCCTATGGAGGAATCTTCTTTGACCCGGCCGGTGTTCTTTAGCGCTTCGACCAGCGCCGCGGTCAAAAGACCGAAGACCGTGGCGCCCACCAGGGCCACGAGCGGACCCAGGGACTCGGTGATAAAGAAGGCTATCACGATGCCCGGTAACACGGCGTGGCTTATGGCGTCGCCCATCATCGCCATCTGGCGCAACACCAGTACGGTACCCAGCAACGCACACGGCCCGGCTACCAGCAGCGCGGTGATTATGATGATGAAGTCGGAGCTCACGCCGCGCCTCCCCGCTGGGTAGCGGCCCCGCCGGCCCCGCCAACGGGTTTTTCGAGGGCCGTCCGGCGGTTGCGCTTGCCCCGGAGGTAGTCCCAGAACATGCCGTGGCGCGAGCCGAAAAACAGCGAGACGATCAAGAGCGCCGTGGCGAACAGCACCACGAGAGGACCCGTGGGCAGGTTCTCCCCGGCGGCGCTCACGAGCGCCCCGCCCACACCGCTTGCGGAGCCGAACAGGGCGGAGATCAGGACCATGACGGAGAGCTTGTCCGTCCACTGGCGGGCGGCGGCGGCCGGGGTTATGAGCATGGCGGCCATCAGGATCACGCCTACCGTCTGGATGCCGATGACGATGGCGAGCACGATAAGGGCGGTCAGGAGCAGCCCGAGCTTCCCGACCGGGTAACCGATGGACGCGGCGAAGGCGGGGTCGAAGGAGATCAACTTGAACTCCTTGAAAAGTAGCGCCACCACGACGAGCGCGAACGCCGCCAGCACCGCCATCGTTACCACGTCCCGCTGGATGATGGTCGCCGCCTGGCCGAAGATGAAGTAGTTCAGCCCTCCCTGGGCGGCGTTCCCGGTCCCGGCGATGTAGGTCAACAACACCACCCCGACCCCGAAAAATACCGAGAGCACGATCCCCAAGATAGCATCCTGCTTTATCCGGGTGTTTTGCACCACGGCGAAGATCAAGAGCGCACCCAACCCGGCCGAGACCGCCGCGCCGGCCAGCAGCACCCCGGGAACCTTCGCCCCGGAGACCAGGAACGCCACGGCCACCCCCGGCAGCGTCGCGTGGGCGAGCGAATCGCCCAGGAGCCCCTGACGCCGCAGGACCGCGAAGCACCCCAGTACGCCGCTCGCTATCCCGAGGATAGCCGCCCCGAGCGCCACGTTTCGGAGCGTGTAGTCGAAGACGAGGTCTCCGAATAGCTCGACCACCGGCCCCGCCCTATCCGCTCCGGGCCTCGACGCCGGTATCCCCGGCGAGGAACCCTACCGCGCCGCCGTAAGCTTCGGCCACGTTCTCGCGGGTAAAGACCTCGTCTACCGGCCCCTCGGCCACGACCCGCTTGTTCAGGATCACCACCCGGTCGAAGTACTCGTGTACGGTGCCCAGGTCGTGGTGTACGACGACCACGGTGCTCCCCTGGGCCTTCAGCTCCCGCAGGAGGGCGACTATGGCCCGCTCGGTCTTGTAGTCCACCGCGGCGAATGGCTCGTCGGTCAGGTAGAGCTTCGCATCCTGGGCCAGCGCCCGGGCGAGAAATACCCGCTGCTGCTGTCCGCCGGAGAGCTGGCTGATCTGGCGGTCCGCCAGGTGCGCAATGCCGACTTGCTCCAGGCACTTCAGGGCGGTCTCTTTCTCTTTGCGCCCCGGACGGCGGAACCATCCCAACTCGCCGTAGAGGCCCATCTGCACCACGTCGAGGGCGCTGGTGGGAAAGTCCCAGTCCACGCTGCCACGCTGCGGGACGTAACCGACCCACCGGCGGGCCTTCGAGAAGGCCTGGCCGTAGACCAGAGCTTTACCAGCCGCGGGCTGGATGAGGCCCATAACCGCCCGGAGCAGCGTGGTTTTTCCGGCGCCGTTGGGCCCGACGATGGCGACGAGCTCCCCTTCGGGCACCTCGAAGCCCACGTCCCAGAGCACCGGTTCGTCCCGGTAGGCTACGGTGAGCCCCTCGACCGTCAGGGGGCTCACGTCCGGCGGGCCCTTGACCTCTGTCAACTTCAACGCTCTGCCTCCGTTTCCGAATACCCGGGGGCTCCGCGCGGATCCCCCACACCCTTCTTTCTATTGCGCCAGGCCGCCGGTGATCTTCTCCGTATTCTCGAGGAACGCGCCGGGGTAGGTGCCGCCCCGGGTGCCCGGCTCGCCGATGGCGTCCGAGTAGAGCGTGCCGCCGATCTCTACCTCCCAACCCCGGTCCCGGGTCGCAGCCTGCACCGCCTCGACGTTGCGCTGCGGCACGGTCGACTCGATGTAGATAGCCGGGATCTCGTTCTCAGCCAGGTACTCCGCGAGCTCCCGAACGTCGCCGGCCCCGGCCTCCGTCTCGGTGGAAAGGCCCTGCAACCCCCGCACTTCGAAGCCGTACTGCTCCCCGAAGTAGCCGAAAGCATCGTGGGCGGTGACCAGCACCCGCTGTTCCTCGGGAACCTCGGCCGCCATCTCCTGGGCGTCTTCGTGGGCCGCCAGTATCTCCTGCCGGTACTCCTCGCCGCGCTGCTCGAAGCCCTCCGCGGCGTCGGGCTTTAGCTCGGAGAGCTGGTCCACCACCGGGTCGATGGTCGTCTCCCAGAGCGTCGGATCCCACCAGACGTGCGGGTCGGCCTGCCCCTCGTAATCTTGCGAGGGCAACAGGCTGTCCTCCGGCACCGCCTCGGTGACCTGCACCGCCGGCGTCTGTTGGGCCGACTGCACCAGGACGTCGTTCATCTGGCCCTCCAGAAAGAGCCCGTTGTAGAAGATAACGTCCGCCTCCAGCAGCTGGTCAACGTCGCCCTGAGAAGGCTCGTAGAGGTGCGGGTCCACCCCCGGCCCCATCAACCCCGACACCTCGACCTCATCCCCGCCGACCTGCTCGACGAGGTCCGTGATCATGGTGGTGGTCGTCGTAGCCTGAATTTTCCCCTCGACCGCTCCAGCCTCGCCGGAATCACCGCCACAACCCGCAACCAGCACCAACGCCAATAGCCCCGCCAATAGCCCCGCCAACAGCGCGCCTGCCGGACGTCCCGGAAGCCTGAAGCCCTGATTCCCTAAAAGGTTCAACATATGAAACTACCCTCTAGCTGTGCTCAAATCCTATATTCGCGTCGTACTCGGCTAAATATTAGCCTAAGCTAAATTTTTGTCAAGGCCCTCCTCAGGATTAAGTTTTTTCGGTCTCATATCTGGTGGAGCAGATTTCAGGCAGGGTCGGGAAGACGCGACGCTCGCCGGGACGTCGTCTCGATCGTGCTAAGATGACCGGAGTCATGTCGAACACTGTTCCTCCGCGGCCTTTGTCTACTTCCATAGGAGACTATCTGAAAGCTATCTGGGCGATCTCGGGTGGAGGATCGGCCTCGACCAAGGAGATCTCCGAGCGTCTGTCGGTGGCACCGGCGTCGGTGACGAACATGCTGCGGCGGTTGCAGGAAATGGGTTTCGTCGAGTACGAACGTTACCAGGGGGCGTCTTTAACGGAACCGGGGTGCAAAGAGGCTTTGCGGCTGGTGCGGCGCCACCGGCTGATCGAGACTTTTCTGCTGGAGCATCTGGATTATTCCTGGCAGGACGTCCACGAGGAAGCCGAGCAGCTGGAGCATGCCGTCTCGGACCACTTCACGGAGCGGTTGGCCAAATTTCTCGGAAATCCGACCCAGGATCCGCACGGCGACCCGATACCCACGGCGGACGGCCGTCTGGAGCCGGACAACTCGTTCTCCCTGGCCGGGGCGAGCGTGGGCCAGCGGGTACGGATCTTCAAGGTCAGCGACGGCGACGCCCTGATGCTGGACTATCTGGGGGACCGCGGGCTCGTGCCCGGACGGTTGCTAACGGTTAGGGAGGCGCGGGAGGTGGACGCCGTCGTCACCGTGGAGGACGAGGACGGTGAGGTTCACACCTTCGGGGACTCTCTGGCGCGCTCGGTTTTCGTTCGGAGTATTTCGGGCATCAAGTAGCGCAACCGAAGGTCGAAGCGGCTCAAGGGCTGCAGCAAAGGAAACTATCTTGAGTAGAAACGGAGATCCACAAGACATCACCATCTACGGGGCACCGGAGACATCTGTCGTTCAGGACCCGCCACCGGAGCCGGATTATCCGAGCTACCGGGTAAAAGCCGGAAAGGCTTTTTCGTTGTCGGACATAGACCCGTTCGAGACCGAGCATTACCAGCGGAAGAAAGACGTCAGGAAAGAGCTGGAGAAACAGCGGCGGCGCATCCAGGAGCTACAGGCCCGGTTGTACGCCGAGAACAAACGCGGGCTCTTGATCGTCTTGCAGGCGATGGACACCGGCGGCAAAGACGGCACGATCAAGCACGTCTTCAGCGGCGTCAACCCTCAAGGGTGCAGAATCTCCTCTTTCAAAGCTCCGAACCCCGAGGAGGCAAACCACGACTTTCTCTGGCGCTACCACAAGAGCGCCCCGGCCCGCGGGCGTATCGGTATCTTCAACCGCTCTCACTACGAAGACGTGCTGGTGGTCCGGGTAAAAGACCTCGTACCCGAAGAGGTGTGGCGTCCCCGGTACGAGCTGATCAACAACTTCGAGTACAACCTGACCCTGAACGGCATCGGCGTCATAAAGTTCTTTCTGCACATCTCCAAGGACGAACAGAAGCGCCGCCTGGAAAGCCGGCTGGAAAACCCGCACAAGCGCTGGAAGTTCTCCAAGAACGACATCAAGGAACGGGCGTTCTGGGAAGCCTATCAGGAGGCGTTCGAAGACGCCATCAACGAGTGCTCCACGGAATACGCCCCCTGGTACGTGGTTCCGGGCAACAAGAAATGGTACCGGAACCTGGTAGTGGCCCGTACCATCGCCGACACGCTCGAAGCGATGGACCCGGAGTTCCCCCGGCGGAACAGGGGCTGGATAACGTCAAGATCCCGGACTAGGAGCCCTGCTTGCGACGCCGCAGGCTCTCCCAGCTTCCGTCGCCGAACCAGCCGCCGTCAACGGACAACGTGTGCCCGTTGACGTAGCCGCTCTGCTCGGGGTCTGATAGGAAAGCAACCGCCGCCGCGATGTCTTCCGGCCTGGCGAAACGACCCATCGGGACCCGGCCTTCGATGTCCGCATCCGTATAGTTGCCGGCCTGGTCCCCGGCGTCCCGTTCGGTCTTCACCCACCCGGGACAGACGGCGTTGCAGCGGACACCCCTTCCGCCCCACTCCGCAGCCAGGGTCCGGGTGAGGCCGATCAAACCGTGCTTGCTCGCGTTGTACGCCGCCCGATCCGCGACGCCGAGCAACCCGGCAACCGAGCTAACGTTCACGATGCTCCCGGACCCCCGCTCCAGCATCACCCTCCCGAACTCCCGGCTCATCAGAAACGGCCCCGTCAGATTTACCTCCAACATCCGCCGCCAGTCGTCGAGCGTGGTCTCTTCGGCGGGTGTGATCGCCATCAGGCCCGCGTTGTTCACCAACACGTCTATCCGACCGAACCTGTCGAGCACCCTCTTGGCCATCTCCCCGACGGCGGCCTCGTCTGACACGTCTCCGGGTATGGACAAAACTTCAGTACCAGTCCGGCGCAGTTCCTCCAGCGTTTCGCCGGGTTCGGCGAGGTCGTTCGCGGCAATGGCATACCCGCGTCCGGCGAGCGTTAGAGCAACCTGACGTCCGATGCCGCGGGCGGACCCGGTGACCAGCGCTACCCGATCCTGCGAAGTCAAGTTAGTGCCCCCCTTCTATCCGCGCTGCAACCCGACGAGAGAAGTCTACATCTCACAGAGGTTTCCAGCCCTTCGCGCCACTCCGAAGGCGCTCTAGTTGCTCCCAATGATCTTCTATGGCAACCCGGCCCTTTTCGGTGAGGCTCACGAACGTGTTGGGGGTCTTGCCGACAAACCGCTTCTTGATCTTCACCAGCCCGGCCCTCTCCAGCTTGCCCAGATGGCTCGAAAGGTTGCCCTTCGTAAGGCCCGTAATGCGCTGCAAGAACAAGAAGTCCGCACCCTCCGAGGCGGATAGCGCGGTCATGATAGCGAGCCGGGCGGGCTCGTGGATCAGGCGGTCCAGGCCCGCCAGTTCCTCAAACGGCTCGGCCATCGTCCTCCGGCAGATGCTTCATGGTGCGCACGAGCAGTAAATGATCCAGAATGCCCCCTACCAAGTAGAAGACCCCGAGAAACGCGAGCAACCCGCCGGTCTCGTACGCCAGACTGACGCTCGTAATGCCAAATAGCGGTAGAAAGCTGGCGCCAACGACCAACACTCCGATAGCAACGTAGTGCATGCGAAAACGGCGTTCTGGCCAGTAAATGGCCGCCGCCGAAAGACCCCATACCACCCAGATCATGTGTATCGGCGGCTGAAACACCAGGTTCACACTCCCAACCCCGAGTAGCACGCCGATCGCGGTGGCCACAGCCACGACCTGCTTCCGTTTCATAGAGAACGTCTGGACCCATCCGAAGCGGCGCTCGTAGTAGTTTCCGGCAACGAAGTAGAGCAGCACCGTCGCGATCAGCATTAGAATCAACGCGTAGAAAAACACTTCGCCTACCACGTAGCCGAAATAGGTTGAGCTGGAGGGAAGCAGCATGGAGGCTCCCGTGACAAACGCTATCAGCCCCAAAGGAACATTTCTCAAACCCTGCAACCGTTCGTAGTTCTCGGTAACGTAGCGGACGCGCTCCAGGTCCCGCACTTCTTCTCTAGCAGACTGCATTGCTATCCTCCGGCAGTCGCTTCATCGTACGCACGAGCAGTAAATGGTCCAGGATGCCACCAACCACCAAATCCAAGACTAAGTAGGCCGCAAGCAAGTGCAAAAACAAGATCTCCGAGTACGGGTTTCCCTGAAGTGCCAGGATCAACAGGATAAAGCCGGAGAGCGTTAGCACCGTGCCCAGCACGAAACGGTGCGGCCGGAACCGCTTCTCCGGCCAGCGCTCAAAAACCTCCATTGTACCCAGGCCGATCAAGGAGAACGGATAAGGCTCGATAGCTTGCATCTCGCGCATCCACAGGATCGAGTAAGCTGTCGCGATAATAATAATGAATACTACAAAGCCGTGGGTTCGGCCTCGCCGGAACACCCGGGGAACCACCCGCACCCGGCCGTATCTGTTCTCGTAGTATCGCCTGATCCCGAAGTAAGCTATTAGCAACACCACGCCGGCAAATACCGCCAGGGTCACTACGATGTCCGCCACGAACTTGGTCCTGATCTCGAATCCCGTGAAAACCACGAACGTATAAATACCCAACGCCAGCAAGCCTATCGGCACCCGCCTCAGTCCCTGCAGGTCCTCGTAGTTCTCCGTTACGTACCGGACCCGCTCCAGGTCCCGGATCTCCTCTCTAGCGGACTGCACTGGAAGCTCTTTTTGACGATGGCCTCATAGCGAATTTCGCTTCCCCAACTAGTTTGCAATACAAACCTATGTGAAATATAAACCGATAATTCTGTAATGTCAAGAGCTCTCTATCTTGGGGTAACGTCAGGTGTTGACGGGGTTCTGTGGTTCTTCGCCGTTTAGGGCGGAACGCAGGTCTTCGGCTGCCATCTCGGCCATCTTGTCGCGGGTTTCGATGGAGGCGCTACCGATGTGCGGGGCGAGGACGACGTTTTCGAGGTCGAAGAGTTTCGGGTGGGCTTCCGGTTCTTCTTCGTACACGTCCAGGCCGGCGGCGAAGATCTGTTTGCTTTCGAGGGCGTCGGCCAGGGCGGCTTCGTCTACTACCGGGCCGCGGGAGGTGTTGACGAGCACGGCAGTAGGCTTCATCAGGCCCAGCTCTTTTTCTCCGATCAGGGCCTCGGTTTCGCCGGTGAGCGGGGTGTGGATCGAGACGAAGTCGCTTTCTCTCAGTAGCTCGTCGAGTTCCAACTTTCGTGCCCCGAACTCTTTCTCGGCGTCTTCTTTGAGGGAGCGGGCTGTGTAGAGGACTTCCATGCTGAAACCCCGGGCGCGGCGGGCGAGGGCCTGTCCGATCCTGCCGAACCCGACTATTCCCAGAGTTTTGCCCCACACGTCCGGGCCGGTGAACTGCTTGGGCCCCCAGGCGTTCCATTTCCCGGCCCGCAGAAAGCGTTCGGACTCGCCGAGCCGCCGGGCGGCGGCCAGGATCAGCATGAAGGCGGTGTCGGCGGTGGTTTCGTCCAGGACGCCGGGGGTGTTGGTGACGGTGATGCCACGCTCTGTGGCAGCGGCTACGTCGACGTTATCGTAGCCGACGGCCATGTTGGCGACGACCTCGAGGCCGTCGCCGGCAGCGTCCATGACCTCGGCGTCTATCTGCTCGGTAAGGGTGGATAGGATACCGTTCGCGCCCTGAACGGCTTCGAGGAGTTCGTTTCTCCCGGGAGGCTCTTCGGAGAGAACGGTAACGTCGAAGACTTCGAGAGGGCGGAGCCCGGCGTCCGGAATCTCCCGGCTTACGAGGACCTTTTGCGGCACTTTTCAGCCTCCTATCTGGCGAAAGCTGGGATGGCCATTTCCTGACGCGGACTCCACCTCTTTATTCCGGCTTCTCTACTCGTTGTCCTCGTTGAGGAGCTCGCGCAGGACGGTGTGGAGAATGCCGCCGTTCTTGAGGTACTCGACCTCGACGGGCGAGTCCACGCGGGCGATGGTGGTGAACTCCTTCTCCTCGCCGTCCTCGCCCGTGGCCTTTACCGTAACCTCGGATCCCGGTTCCAGGCCGGAGATGCCCTGGATGTCGAAGGTCTCCGTGCCGTCGAGGTCCAGGCTCTCCGCACCCTCGCCGTCGGCGAACTGGAGCGGCAACACTCCCATCCCGATCAGGTTAGAGCGGTGGATCCGCTCGTAGCTCTGCGCGATAACGGCCTCTATGCCCAGGAGCAGGGTACCCTTGGCGGCCCAGTCCCGGGAGGAGCCGCTGCCGTACTGCTCTCCGGCGAGCACGACGAGCGGGGTGCCGTCTTCCTGGTACTTCATGGCGGCTTCGTAGACGGTTGACTCCTCGTCGTCCGGGAAGTAGACCGTGTAGCCACCCTCCTTGTCCACGAGCTGGTTGCGGAGCCGGATGTTGCCGAACGTCCCCCGCACCATGACCTCGTGGTTGCCGCGCCGGGAGCCGAAGGAGTTGAACTCCCGCTGCTCGACACCGTTGTCCAGCAGGTACTGGCCGGCGGGGCTGTTGCGCGGGATGGCGCCGGCCGGGGAGATGTGGTCCGTCGTCACCGAGTCGCCGACTTTCACCAGGACGCGGGCGCCGGAGATATCCTCCAGCGGTTCCGGCTCGGGCGAGAGATCGTCGAAGAAGTTCGGCTCCTTGACGTAGGTGGAATCGGGGTCCCACTCGTAGAGTTCACCCTCGGGAACGTCCACCTCGTTCCACTGCTCGTTGCCGGTATATACGTTGCCGTACTGCTCGTGAAACATGGAAGGGTCGAGGGAGTCCTCGATGGTCTGGCTGATCTCCTCCTGCGACGGCCAGATGTCCTTCAGGTAGACGGGGTTGCCGTCCGAGTCCTCGCCCAGGGGATCGTTCTCCAGGTCTATGTCCACGTGGCCGGCCAGGGCGTAAGCCACCACCAGCGGCGGAGAAGCCAGGTAGTTGGCCTTCACGTCGGGGTTGATGCGGCCTTCGAAGTTGCGGTTGCCGGAGAGAACGGCGGCTACCACCAGCTCGTTCTCCTCTACCGCCTCGGAAACCTCTTCCGGGAGCGGGCCGCTGTTGCCGATACACGTCGTGCAGCCGTAGCCCACGACGTTGAACTTGAGCTGTTCCAGGTAGGGCAGTAGCTCGGAGTTCTCCAGATAATCCGTTACGACCTTCGAGCCCGGCGCGAGGCTGGTCTTGACGTGGGCGTCTACGCCCAGGCCCTTCTCGACGGCCTTCTTCGCCAGCAGGCCGGCCCCGATCATGACCGACGGGTTCGAGGTGTTGGTGCAGCTCGTAATCGCCGCTATAACCGCCGAACCGTGCTTGAGATAAGCTTCTTCACCCTCGAGCGTCACCGTCACGACGTCCTCGGCCTCGGAAGGGTCATCCACCTCGGAGCTACCGACCTCTCGCGGCGGTTCCTCGTCCCGAACGTCCTGATCCGGGACGTCGCTCGCCTCCATGGACTCCTCATCGGCCTCGTCGTAGGCGTCGCCGTCCGAGCCGTTTGAGCCGTTCGTCCCGACCATCTCCGAGAGCACGTCCTGGAAGGAATTGTTCATGTCCGCCAGCGCGATACGGTCCTGTGGGCGGCGCGGCCCGGCGAGGCTCGCCTCTACCGTGTCGAGTTCCAGCTCCAGCGTCTCCGAGAAGCGCGGCTCCGGGGTGTCGTCGGTTCGGAATATACCCTGCGCCTTGCAATACCGTCCTACGAGGTCCGCCAGCTCTTCATCGCGGCCCGTGCCGCGCAGGTACTTGAGCGTTTCGTCGTCCACCGGGAAAAAGGTCGTCGTCACCCCGAACTCGGGGGACATGTTGGCGATCGTCGCCCGGTCTGCCAGCGTGAGCCGGCTCAGGCCCTCGCCGTAGAACTCGACGAACTTGCCGACGACGCCGTGCTCCCGCAGTATCTGGGTGACCGTGAGCACGAGGTCGGTGGCGGTAACGCCTTCCTGTAGCGCGCCGGTCAGCTTGAAACCGATAACCTCCGGTACCAGCATGTAGTAGGGTTGCCCGAGCACCACGGCTTCGGCCTCGATGCCCCCCACACCCCAGCCCAGGACGCCGAGGCCGTTGATCATGGTGGTGTGGCTGTCGGTGCCCACGAGCGTATCCGGGAACGCCACCCCGTCCTTGGTCTGCACGACCTTCGCCAGGTACTCCAGGTTCACCTGGTGGACGATGCCGGTCGCCGGCGGGACAACAGTGAAATCGTCGAACGCCTGTTGGCCCCACTTCAAGAACTCGTAGCGCTCCCTGTTGCGCTCGAACTCCCGCTCCGCGTTGAACTGGAGCGCCATCTCGTTGCCGAACATGTCCACCTGCACCGAGTGATCTATAACCAGATCCGAGGGGACGAGGGGTTGGATCTTCGCGGGATCCCCACCGAGTTTGTCCATCGCGGAGCGCATCGCCGCCAGGTCAACCACCGCCGGAACACCGGTGAAGTCCTGCATTACCACCCGCGCCGGCAGGAACGGTAGCTCGCCACCAATGGACTCCGGCCAGTCAGAGAGCATCTCCACGGTATCGTCGTCGACGAACTTGCCGCCGTTGTTTCTGAGCAAGGACTCCAGCAAAACCCGGATCGAGAACGGTACCGAGAACACGTCCCCCGAGACTTGCTCGTCGAGCTTCTCGAGGCTGTAGATCTGCACTTCGCCGGAGTCAGTATCGAGTTTGGACTGTGTATTGAAGGAGTCGTTGTCTGACATGTTCAAGCAACCCTTTCTGTAGTCTATCTCCGGTAATTATAGATGATCTCCCACGAACCGGTATTGCTCCAAGGCGCCCATCGCTATCCCGCCCTCGCTATACTCTTTCCATGGCGAAGCGCGGCTACAATCGGGATACGATCCGGGGCGGGGCGAGCGACTGGGACGTTTCCCGCCCGGTCAGCAGCTATCTTCGGCTGTTGGCGAGTTTGCTGGCCCACCCCGCCCGGTTCTTCGAGGTTCTCCCCCGGATACCGGATATCCGCGCCCCGGGCCTGTTTTTGGCTTTCTCCGGCTTTCCGGCGGCCGTTTTCTGGGTGATATCCGGCGGGGTTTACCCGGCTATCCTGGCCCTGCTGGCGCCGCTACCACTGTCCTTTGCGGTAGCCGGTCTCTACCATCTGGGCTCCCTCGGGGGCCGCTACGGGTACGTCGTCACCTGGCGAACCGTAGCCTACCCTCTGGGGTTCTACCTGCCGCTCTCGGCGGTTCCGGTGCTCCGCTGGGTAGCAGGCTTCTACGCCGGGGTCGTGTTGCTCTCCATCGGGCTTCGCAAAGTCCAGGAGACATCCGCCGCGAGGGCTATTTCGACCTCTGTTGCCGTAACCCTGGTGCTGGTGCTATTGGTCTTCGGAGTCCGGCGGGTCCTCCAAGTCCCCTAAGAACTCCAACGCCACATGCTCGGTCTCGACGAAGCCCAGCGCTTTGTAGAATTCGCGGGCGGGAACGTTATCAGCCGTGGCGACCAGCTCGATCAGGTTGGCCCCGTTATCGGAGGCGAGCTGCCGGACCTCGTGCATCAGAAGCTTGCCAACGCCGCTCCGCCGGAGTTCTTCCGACACGACCAGCATCGGAACTTCGGCGGTAGTATCGCCGTGGGCGAGATCCGGCTTGATCCAGACGCTCGCCGCCCCGGCAAGCCCGGCGTCGCTCTCGGCAACCAGGGTATGCGCCGCCGCCGACTCTAGAAGTTCCAGCAGTCGTTTTCGGACGGCTTCCGGTTCCGGTTTGGGGTCGCCAACGGCGTCGGCCAACTCGCTAGCCAGCTTGTGGAGCTCTTTTGCGTCTCCTTCGGTCGCAGTGCGTACTTCTATCTCCGGTTCCATAGCTCTTCTTTCGGCGTAGCAGGTATCTTGGATCACGTTTACCCAAAATCGGCAGACCTTAATGTGGCCCGGGATTGCCAGGTTTGCAAGAATGGGTGCTGGGCGCTGGATTACCGGCCCTTGCGGCGTAGTCAACGGTTAGGAGGGAATGTGGTACAGATACTGTGGGGCATTGGCGGCATGATCGTGATTCTGGGGCTGGCGTTCGCGCTTTCGATGAATCGCCGGGCGATAAACCCGCGCACGGTTCTCGGAGCCCTGGCAATCCAGGTCGCCTTCGGCGTTATCGTGCTGTACTGGGAAGCCGGCAAGACCGCATTGCAGGCGGTTTCCTTCGGGGTGCAAGAGGTCATTAACTCGGCAGAGGAGGGCATCAGTTTCGTCTTCGGTCCCGTTCTCCCCGACGAGGGCGTGGTCTTCGCTTTCCAGGTCTTGCCGGTGATCATCTTCTTCGCCTCGCTGACCTCGGTGCTCTACCACTGGAACGTCTTGCAGTGGGTCGTCCGCCTTATCGGCGGCGCGCTCCAGAAGGCGCTCCAGACCAGCCAGGCCGAGTCGATGTCCGCAACGGCCAACATCTTCGTCGGGCAGACCGAGGCGCCGCTGGTCGTCAGGCCCTACATACACAAGATGACCCATTCCGAGTTCTTCGCCATCATGGTCGGCGGCCTCTCGACCGTCGCGGGCTCGGTGCTGGTCGGGTATTCGCTGCTGGGGGCGCGGTTGGAGTACCTGATCGCCGCCAGCTTCATGGCCGCCCCGGCGGGTTTGTTGATGGCCAAGATGGTGCTTCCCGAAACGGAAACGCCGGAAACCCTCGGGGGAGAGGCCACCGAAGCCGCCGAGGACGCGACGGACGACACGGACGAAGAGACGGAGCAGGAAGAGGAAGAAGCCGAGGGCGCGGATGCTCTGGGACACCGCAACGTCATAGACGCCGCCGCGGCCGGGGCATCCGACGGCCTGTACCTGGCGCTCAACGTCGGGGCCATGCTGATCGCCTTTATCTCGCTCATCGCGCTCTTTAACCTGATCCTGGGCTCGCTGGGCGGCCTCGTCGGTCTCCCGGACCTCACGTTCCAGCTCATACTCGGCTATATCTTCGCCCCGCTCATGTTCGTGATCGGGGTTCCCTGGGAGGAAGCGGTCCAGGCGGGCAGCTTTCTCGGCCAGAAGATTATCCTCAACGAGTTCGTGGCGTTCGCCAACTTCGCCCCGAATGTCGGGGAGTTCTCCGACAAGGCCGCGGCCATCATCACCTTCGCGCTCACCGGCTTCGCCAACCTCGGCTCGCTGGCGATCCTGCTCGGCGGCCTCGGCGGGATCGCGCCCGAACGCCGGCCCCAGATCGCCAAGTACGGTATCCGGGCCGTCCTGGCCGGTACGCTGGCCAACCTGATGAGCGCCACGATAGCCGGAATTCTGATCGGATAGGAGGAAATATGGGACGCCGCGCAATAATAGTGGTCCTGGACGGCCTCGGTGCCGGCCACGCCCCCGACGCCGCAGACTTCGGCGACGAGGGCGCGAACACCCTGGGTAATACGGCGGAAGCCGTCGGGGGCCTCGACGCCCCGAACCTCGCGGAACTCGGGCTGGGCAACGTTGAAGATATTGAGGGCGTGCCGGCCACGGATTCTCCCCGGGCGGCCCACGGTTTGCTGGTCGAGCATTCGGCGGCCAAGGCAACCCTCGCCGGGCATTGGGAGATGATGGGCCTCATCCTCGAGGAGCCGCTACCGACCTACCCCGACGGGTTTCCCGAGGAGATCGTCTCGCGCTTCGAGGAGGAAACCGGGCGCGAGATCATCGGCAACAGGCCGGCCTCCGGCACCGAGATCATCGAGGAGCTGGGTCCCGACCAGGAAAAGACGGGCTCCTGGATCGTTTACACCTCCGCCGACTCGGTCTTCCAGGTCGCGGCCCACACGGACGTGATCCCGCTCGAGGAGCTCTACGAAGCCTGCGAAAAGGCCCACAAGATGCTCATTGGCGAAGACAGCATAATGGTCGAGCGCGTTATCGCCCGGCCGTACCACGGCGTAGCGGGTAACTACGAGCGGGAAAACGACAACCGTCACGACTACGGCATAACCCCCTTCGAGGACACCTATCTCGACAAGATAGAAAACTCCGGGGGCGAGGTCGTCGCGGTCGGCAAGATCCGGGACATCTTCGATGGCAAGGGCATAACGAAACACCTTCCCGGACAGCCCGATGACAGCGCCAAGGTGGACGCGATCCTCCAGGCCCTAGACGAGGCGGAGACCGGTCTTATCTTCGCAAACCTCGTGGACTTCGACGCCAAGTTCGGCCACCGCCGGGATCCGGAAGGCATGGCCGGGAACGTTCACCGCTTTGACGAGCGGCTCCCGGAACTGCTCGACGTGCTCACGGAGGACGACCTGCTCATCATCACCGCCGACCACGGCAACGACCCGACCTACAAGGGCACCGACCACACCCGCGAGCGGGTGCCGCTGTTGGTCGTCGGCGGCGGGGAGCCGCGGGACCTGGGCGTGCTGGGAGGTTTCTCAAACCTGGGGGCGACGGTTGCAGCCTGGCTCGGCGTAGAAAAGGATGGGCTTCCTGGAGAGAGCTTTCTGGACTAGCTCACGCCGAGCGCTCGCCGCTTCCGATGCGCGGGAACGGGGTGGTGGAGAAGATCACCTCCACGGGAACCTCGAAGTACTCGGAGATTTTGAGCGCCAGATACAAACTGGGACTGTACTCGCCCCGCTCCAGGTAGCCGACGGTCTGGTAGTGGACCCCGAGCGCCGCGGCGAGGTCGCGCCGCGAGATGCCCCGCTCGACGCGCAACATGGCTATCCGGTTGTGGACGTTCTCGCCCATCGCGCTAACCCCCTACGCCCATCGCTGTTGCAGGACCTTCTCGCGCCGCTCGGCCACGCTAGAGCCAGACTCGCGGCGCGCCATCCGGCGCAGCACTATCGGGGCCAGGATCAAGCCGATCGCGGCCCAGGCCCCCAGTACGCCGAGGGTTTCCAGGTGCCGCCACGACCCGCCGATCTCAACGCTCGCGAGCGAATCGGGGAGCAAGGCCGAGCGCATCCCCAGTCCCAGCCAGTAGACCGGGAAGATCTGGGCGATCCACTGCAACCACACCGGTAAGGCGGTTATCGGGTAGAAGATCCCGGAGATCGCGACGAGCGCCATCAGCGGCACGAAGATGAGCGCGAGGCTGTTCGTGCTAGAGAACAGCGAGCCGAGCACCGCCCCTATGGGCATCGTCGCAACCAGCCCGATCAGCAGCACCCAGGCAAAGGTGAACCACACGCCAGGGTCGGTCAACTGAAGTCCTCCAAAAAGCAGGGCGCCGGGAAACAGGATGATCGCCACCCCGACCAGGGACACCCCGGAGAACGTCACGACTTTGCCTATCAGGTAGCCAAGCATGCCCTTTGGGATCGCTTTTGCCCGGAGCAGGGTTCCGTCCTCACGGTCCATCAGGAGGATGGCCGCGAGACTGGAGAGGCCTCCGAAAGCTATCTGCATCCCGATCACGCCCGGTATCGTCATCGCGCTCAGAGAGAATTCCGTGCCCGGTACCGGGACGCCGCGGAGGAAGACCATTACGATCAGGATGGCTACCGGCCAGAACAGGTTGCCCCACAAGTCCTGGACGTTGGTCCAGGTCTGGCGAAACTCGATCATCCCGCGCCAGAACCCGGCCCGTACCGCCGTTATGGTCGGGTTCATCTCCCCACCTCCTCGAACTGGCGCACCGCTTCGCCGCCCCTTCCCGACTCGACCTGCTGGACCAGCGCCATGTACGAGTCTTCGAGGCTGGCCCGGCGAACCTCCAGCTCAGTGATGTCTTCGCCGTACCGCTCGAACAGCTCCCTGACGAACCGGGTCGAGTCGGCGTCGGAGTGTACGAAGTGCTGGCCGTCCTGGCTCCATTTGACCTCGGACTTGGTAGATATCTGCCGCGAGAGCGCATCAGCGGAGCCGTCGGCGATGATCCTACCCCCGGCCAGGATCAGGATCCGGTCGGCCAGCTTCTCAGCCTCATCGAGGTCGTGGGTGGTCAACAGAATGGTGGTGTCCTCCAGGTCGGCGAGGCGGTGGACGAGATCGTGGAACTCGCGCCGGGCCTGCGGATCAAAGCCAGCCGTCGGCTCGTCAAGAAATAACAGCTCCGGCCGGCCGACGATGCCGATGGCGACGTCCATCCTGCGGCGTTGCCCGCCGGAGAGGGCCGAGATCTTCTGTCTTGCCTGGCCACCGAGCCCTACGACTTCTATCAGGTCATCCGCGTCCCACGGCCGCTCGCGCTCCGGCGTGCTGTACGGCGCGTAGTACATCCCGAGGTTGTTCAACAACTCCCGAACCCGCCATTTCCCGTGGTCTCGCCAGGACTGCAGCACCACCCCGATCCGGGCCCGCCACCGCTCGCTGCCCTTCGCCGGGTCCACCCCGAGCACACCCACCTCCCCGGCCGAGCGCATCCTGAACCCCTCCAGAATCTCGATGGTCGTCGTCTTGCCCGCACCGTTGGGACCGAGCAGCACCAGCACCTCACCCCGGCGGGCAACGAAATCCACCCCATCCAAAACGTCTACCGACCCATACCGCATCCGCAGACCCCGGACCTCGATCACCGCTCCCTCTTCCACCAGCCTGCTACCGTCAGGAGGCTGCCCCAACTCACCACTCATGATCCTGAACCCCCACGCTGAATCTACTCCTGCTGTCTAGTGTAGCAATTGTACTATATATCGTACTACATATTAACCAGAAGGTTCTTTCTGGATGAGATCCAGCCGGCACGAAAGATGATGGGTGATGAGGTTCAACGTAGGCCTCTTGAGGAAGTGGCTGGTCAGAAGCGTCCTGGGGTCGGGATCTCTACCGGCTGGCCGGCTTACTATCCGCGCTGGCGGAGTAAGGCCCGAAAGCTGGAGCTTCTGTAGAATAGACTTCGGGATAAGGCAGGCTTCCAGGAGGTTCCACTAGATGAGCGCGGTACTAGATGCTATAGAGCAGAAGAAGTTCGGCGGTGAGCTATCGGAGGAGGTCATCCGGGAGGTGGTGGAGGGCTACACCAGTGAGGATGTTCCCGACTACCAGATGTCATCGCTTTTGATGGCGATCTTCATCCAGGGGATGGCGTACGAGGAGACGCTGGCCCTGACCCGGTCGATGGCGGAGTCCGGGGCGCACTACTCGTTTCCGGAGTGTGTCGACAAGCACTCCACGGGCGGGGTTGGAGACAAGATCTCCCTGATATCCTTGCCGATCGCCGCCGCTTGCGGCGCGCCCGTGGCCAAGCTCTCGGGCCGCGGTCTGGGCCTGACCGGCGGTACGATAGACAAGCTGGAGTCCATTCCCGGCTTCTCCGCCAACCTCTCCGAGGAGCAGTTCCACCAGCAAGTCGAAGACGTAGGGCTCGCTATTCTGGAGGCCGGCGGCCTGGCCCCGGCGGACAAGGCCATCTACGCCCTCCGCGATACGACCGGCACGGTGGACTCGTTGCCGCTTATCGGCTCCTCGATTGTCTCCAAAAAAGCCGCAACCGGCGCGGGACACCTGCTCTACGACGTGAAAGCCGGATCCGGGGCATTCATGAAGACGCCGGAGGAAGCCCGGGAGCTGGCGGAGTTGCTGGTGAGCCTGAGCGAGTCCATGGGGATAAAGGCATCAGCCCTGATCACGGACATGGACAACCCGCTCGGTAGCGCCATCGGCAACGCCCTGGAGGTTCGGGAGTCCGTCCGGCTCCTTACCGGGCAGGACGTGCCGGAAGATCTCGCCCACGAAGCCCGGGTGGTTGCAACCCGCCTGCTGGAGCTCCGGAGCGTCGAAAACGCCGACGAAGTCGTAGAAGACGCCATTTCGTCCGGCACCGCCTACGAGAAACTGCAGCGGTTCGTCGGCGCCCAGGGGGGCGACCCGGACAGCCTGGAAGACCTGCCACTCTCGCAAGAGGTTCGGGAGGTCGGCGCCCCGCGCGACGGCTACGTCTCCCGGTTCGCCGCCCTCGGTGTCGGCCGCGCTTCGCTCGCGCTCGGGGCCGGACGGGAAAAGAAGAGCGACCCGATAGACTTCGGGGCGGGCGTCGAGGTGCTGGCGAAGATCGGCGACCCGGTGGAAGAGGGCCAGCCGGTAGCCCGGCTCTACGGCGAACGCGACCCCGACAGGGCTGAAGAGCTGGTGCGGGAGGCGCTCGAACTCTCGGACGAGCCGGTAGACGCTCCTCCTGGTATCCTGGATAGCCTGTAAAGACCCGGTTAACACCGGTTCTAAAAACTGCCACAACCGAAGGGAGAAGCATCATGAGTCCTATTCACGTCCGGGCGGAACCGGGAGATTTCGCGGAGAACATATTGTTGCCCGGAGACCCGCGGCGGGCGCGGTACATAGCGGAGAACTTCTTTGACGACGCGGAGCTGGTAACCGAGGAGCGCGGGATGCTCGGCTACACCGGTTCGTACAAAGGTGAGCCGGTTTCGGTCCAGACCACGGGGATGGGATGTCCGAGCGCAGCAATCGTCGCGGAGGAGCTCATACAGCTGGGGGCGAAAAACCTGCTGCGGGTGGGCACCGCCGGCAGCTACGGCGAGGACATGCAGCTCGGGGATCTGGTGATCGCCACCGCCGCAACCCCGCAGGACGGGACGGTTATGAACCTGACCCAGGGTTCCCCCTACTCCCCGGCCGCCCACTTCGACCTCGTACACGCCGCCTACCACGCGGCAGAGGAGGCGGGACGCCGGACGTTCCTCGGCCCCATAGTAAGCTCCGACCTCTTCTACGACCCGGAAGAAGACCCGCATGAGAAGTGGGGCCGCCTCGGGGTGCTGGCCGTCGAGATGGAAGCGGCGGCTATCTTTACCGTAGCCGCGATGCACGGCGCGCGCGCCGGATGCCTGCTCACCGTCTCGGATACCGTTGGCGAGGAGATCGTCCGCATCAGCGACGAGGAGCTCAAGAACGCCGTAGACAACATGATGACGCTGGCGCTCGACACCCTAAACGCATTAGACTAGAGGCTATCTCATAAATGTGGGAGTGAGGATATAGTGGCTCTTTGGTGCATCCCAGTATTGGCAGGAGTAGAAGAGTATGGATCTCACCAACGAGCAGTGGGAAGTGTTGGAACCTCTTATCCCAGATCCTCCCCG
>JBHJHC010000114.1:0-7306 GCA_050331175.1 Rubrobacteraceae bacterium
GCTTCGCAAGAAAGGGAAGCGTTTGCGCTACGCGCTGGAGTTTCTGTCGGGCATCTACGGCAAGCCCGCCAGGGACCTGGTAAAGGCGCTCAAGGAGCTGCAGGACGTTCTGGGCGACCACCAGGACGCGGACGTGGCTACCGCCCACCTGCGGGAACTGGCCGCCTCCCGGGGAGCCGGGTCCGGCAGAAGAGGTCCGAAGCGTACGAAGTTGCCGGCGGAGACGGTGTTCGTGATGGGCGGCATCGCCCGCCGCTACGAGGAGCAGGCGCGGAGTCTCAGGGCGCAGTTTCCGGAGGCTTACGGCAAGATCAGGGGCAAGCCTTGGAAGAAGCTGCGCCGGAGTGTGCAGAAGGCCCGGATTAACGGAGCCTACCCGCCCGGTTAGAGTTATAATCGGCGGCCAATCCTCTCGCAGAAACAGGGGTTCGTCAGGTTCGAGTTCGGCCGGTAAGGCACGGGAGCCCGTCGAAAACGAGCCGGTGCGGTTGCAAACAGGACACCCATTCGGGTAGGGTTGCCTGCGTTGGGGGTACGCTCGCCGAGACTACGGAGATGGACCCGGGGGCTGGAAACGCCGACCTTGCAGATCAGCATCCAGCAGGCTTGTCGAAGGCTCTGCTCTGGTCTGCGCCTTTGCTACCAGCATAAAGTGGCTTTGTGATGATAGTCGATAGTGCGATCTACACCGATGGAAAGCGAAAGGGGTCCCGGGCTATTGAAGAGACCCGATGGGCGGTCCGGGAGGCGGAAGGCTTCGCATGGATCGAGCTCTTCGAACCGACCGGGGAGGAGTTTGATTCGATCACCCGGGAGTCCGGGTTGCACGAGCTGGCGGTGGAGGACGCCATAACCGCCCACCAGCGGCCCAAGCTCGAGCGCTACGACGGTGCGCTTTTCCTGGTGCTCAGGTCGGCCCGCTATCTGGACCTCCCGGAAGTGGTCGAGTTCGGCGAAATCCACGCCTTCGTGGGGACTGACTTCATTATTACCGTGCGTCACGGCGCTGCTTGTCCGCTCGACAGCGTGCGCCGCCGGCTAGAGAACGACCCGGGGTTGCTCCGCATGGGTCCTGCCGCGGTTTTGTATGCGGTGGCGGATCTGGTCGTGGACGGTTTCGACCCCGTGATTCGGGGGCTGGAGAAGGACGTTGACGAGATCGAGAACCAGGTTTTCGGCGGGGGCTCGGACGCCTCCCAACGGATCTATGGCCTGTCGCGCGAGGTCATCCAGTTTCGCCGCGCGGTGCAACCGCTACCCCGCGTGCTGAGCCTCCTCTCCGGCGAGTTTGGTCCCGAGGCAGATCCGGAAGTCAGCCGGCTTCTGGAAGACGTCTACGACCACGCGGTCCGTACCACCGAACAGGCTGAGATCTTGCGCGAGTTGCTGGCGGACATACTCAACGTGAACCTCACCCTGGTAAGCGTGAACCTGACCCGGATCGGGATAGAGCAGAACGACCAAACAAAGAAAATATCCGCTTGGGCGGCCATACTTATAGTGCCCACCATCATTAGCGGCGTCTACGGTATGAACTTCAGGACCATGCCGGAGTTGAATTGGGTCCTGGGATACCCTGCTACCTTGCTGTTGATGGTCTCTATCTCCGTGGCGCTCTTTGTGGGCTTCAAAAGGTCCGGCTGGCTGTAGGACTTTCCGCCTCCGGTACCAGCCCCAGTTGTTGGTCGGCGCGGGCCAACGGTATAGGAGGTGCGGCGGGAAGCAGGCTTACCGCGGGATCTTCTGGCTCTTCTACCAACACAGATGGGCGGGCTCTATAGTCCTTCTAATCCACACACCCGCCACACCCGGACCAGGTACTGCAATCCGTGTTGGTGTGGCACTTGGAGGAGAAATCCCAGCCACCGGCTACGCTCTCCAGCTCCTGATCTGAGAGCTCGCTACCCTCATAAGGAGCTTCTGCTTTGGGCGGCAGGACCAGGTAGACCGTATCTGGGGTCTCCTCCACGGTCCGGACCTCTACCTCTTCCGGCAAGGGCGTCCCAAGCTCCTGCTCCACGGTAGCTTTGGGGTCATCCAGGAGCCGCTGCCTCAGCTCCTCGTCCTCTACGCTGCGCTGGATCAACCCCTGACGCATCTCTTCTGGGGTGCGGCCTGCTTCGGTCATCTCTACTCCTTTACTCTAGTGGCCTTGCTTTGGGGCTGACTTGCTGAGAACTTCACCGTCACAACTCTTTCGAGATAGGTGAAGCGCGAAACACGCAGCTCACCTCAACAATCTGGGGTGCATTGCCAACAACTACACTCAACCGAGGTGTAATCCCAGCCACCGGCTACGCTCTCTAGCTCCCGGTCTGAGAGTTCACGGCTCTCGGGAGTGTCCTCGAGCTTGGGAGGCAGGACCAGGTAGGCGGTATCCGGCTTCTCCTCCACAGCCCGGATCTCTATCTCCTGCGGCATGGCCGTATTCAACTCCTGCTCCACGGTAGCCTTGGGGTCATCCAGGAGCCGCTGCCTCAACTCCTCATCCTCTACGCTGCGTCGCACCAGCTCCTGGCGCATCTCCATGGGGTACCCGCCGGACGCTTCAGCCATACTACTCTCCTCTCTCACTCATGGGTCGCAGATCGTCTTCGAGCAGCCGCCTGCCTCTCAAGGGATTCGGCTGCAGATTACGAGCAAAGTCGTGTGTCTTACAACCCTGATCCGGGCCCGGACGAGTTCGCGCCCGCCGGACGCCCGGTATCTGGCGAGGTGGTGGGCTGGCGGTGCAACCGGCCGGCTGCTTCAAGGAGCCTCGGACTATTATTGCTCTCCAGCCGGTGCTGCTCACGTAGCACTCCAGATAATGAGGTTCACGCAACACGCTCTATTCCAACCGATCCAGGGCGCGTCCCCGGGTCTCCGTGCCAAACCACCAGGTCACCAGGAGCCCCAGCAAACTGGTACCGGCAAGCAGCATCATGGTGATCCCGAGGCCCAGCCACGACACGAAGATCGGCAGCAGAAACACCCCCACGGCCGCCCCCACCTTGCCCGACGAGGCCGCCAGCCCGTGCGCCGACGCCCGGACGCTCGTGGGAAACAGTTCGGCCGGCAATACGAAGGTGGTGGCGTTGGGGCCCATGTTGATGAGCAGGTTGAACAGGGCGAAGCCCCCGAACACCAGGATCAAGTGGGTCGTCGTTCCCTCGGCCACCAGGCTTGAGGCCCCGAGGAGCAGCAACCCGGCCGGCATGCCCCCGAACCCGAGCACCTGAAGGGTTATACGCCCCCAGCGGTCGACGAGCAGGATGGCGAGCCCGAAGCCCAGCAGCAAGAAGATGTCCAGCAGCGCGGCGCCCTCGGTCGAGGCGATGTCGTTGGTGATAAAGTCACCGGTACCGGTAAGGTTGAGGGTGGTGAGTATCGTCGGGGTAAAGAAGCCGACCCCGTAGAGGCCGACGTCCATGAGAAACCACGGCACGCAAGCCAGTATGGTGAGCCGCACAAAGCGCGAGGAGAACAACTCCCTGTAAGAGACCTGCTCCCTGACGGTGACTTGCCGGGAGCTTTCTTCCCCGGCTGGCTCCTGGCCCTGTGCCGGCCCACCAGAGAGGGACGAGACGACCCCGGCGGCTTCGGCCCCCTTGCCCTTCGCCATCGCCCACCGGGGGCTCTCCGGCAGCGCCGAGCGGAGTATCACCACGATCAGGGCCGGGATCACACCCAGCATCAACATGTAGCGCCAGGCGCCCTCCTCGGGGTGGATGAGGAGTATCAAGATCCCCGCGCCAGCCCCGGCCAGAGCCCCGAGCGCCTGGAAGGAGAAGCCGCTGACCAGCATGCGCCCCCGGATCCTGGCCGGCATGAATTCCGTTATGTAGGTGGAGCTGAGCGGGTAGTCCGCACCGACGCCGACACCCAGCAGAAAGCGGAAAACGATCAGGGATGCCGGGTCCCACGCCAACCCGGAGAGCAGGGCGAACACCGTGAAAAAGGCCAGGTCTATGGTGTAGAGGACTTTACGGCCGAAGAGGTCCGAGAGCCTCCCGACGACCCCGGCCCCCACCACCGCCCCGATCAGCGCCGCCGCCCCTATGAGGCCCAGCACGGGCGCGCTGACGTCGAAGTCCCGGGCTATGAGGGGCAGGGCCACCGCCATGATGAACAGGTCGAACCCGTCCAGAAACACGCCCATGGCCGACAGGAACCAGACCCTCCAATGGGTGGAGGTCAGGCTGGCCTCGTCCAGGGCCGACCCCAGCGCAGCTTGGTTGGTGCTCATCGTCCCCCTCACAGACGTTCCGGGATATAGAATTTAAGGACGCTGCCATTTTCACACCCCGCTACTGACGCTTACAAGATGTTTGAGTAAATTTCTTGTTAAATCTATTGCGACGCTTGCGGCCGGAGACTACAGTTGCGGGGTCGGTTACGGTCGCGCGAGAGGCTTGTTCGCTCCGGCCCGGGAGGTAGGCGGGTTCGCGGGCGCCCGGTGCTTGTGCGAGGGGTAGCCGCTGACGTCTGGCGCTACGCAGCGCTGCGCATCTGGCGCGTGGAATGCAACGGGAGGACGAAAGGCGATGGGGGATAGTGGGATACTCACACGATGATGCCAGGGGCCGGGGAGGTTCTACAGGCCCGGCGGCCCGGGTACGGGTTACAAACGGTCTAGGCAGCCCCGCTATGCTGGAGGGGTTTCCGACGAAGAGGTTGTTGTCTACGCTGTTCTTATTGCTGCTCGCCGCGACGGTGCTGCTGGCTCTCTGCGCCGGACCCGCCCGGGCGCAGAACTTCGGCGACACGGTGCGGGTCAACATGGACGGTGACGCCGGCCCCGGTAACTGCAACGATAACTGCACCTTTAGGGATGCCGTGTCGGTGGCTGAATCCGGGGCCACGATAGAGTTTATCGGCACGTTCGACAACATCACCCTCACCCAGGGCACGGTCACGATAGACAAGGACTTGAAGATCGACGCCTCGGGTATAGCGACCATCACCATACAGAGCGACAGCACTTACAACACAAACTACACAACCTACCGCCACCGGCCGATCGAGGTAGAGAGCGGGAACACGGTTAGCATGGAGAACTTGATCCTGACCGGCGGCTACGAGCACAAGAGCAACGGCGGCGGCCTGGCGAACGCGGGCGACCTGACGCTCACGGACGTTACCGTGACCGGCAACAAGATAGGCGAACGGTACACGGGGGGCGGCATCTCCAACGCCAGCACCGGGAACCTGACCCTCGATAGCGTCACCGTTTCGGACAACCAGTCGGGCCAGGCCGACCAGACCAATGGGAACTACAACGGCGGCGGGGGAGGGGGCATCTCCAACTCCGGCACCATGACCATGACCGGCTCCACGGTCACGGGCAACACCACCGGCAGGGGGCTCGACAACGTCCCGGAGTGCAACCATCCCCCGGGCTACGGGGGCGGCGTGTACAACGGCTCCAGCGGCACCGCCACGATAACCGACTCCGAGATCACGAACAACCAGACCGGGAAGTACGACGGCGGAAATGGCGGGGGCATCTACGTCGGCCGTGACAGCACCTTCACCATCAAGGACTCGACGGTGAGCGGCAACGCGTTGAACACCTCGGACCCTTCGCCGGACAAGAGCTGCGGCAAGGTCGGGGGCGGGGGCATCTACGTCGACGAGGACGCGGACTTCCAGATGGACGGGGTGACGCTCGCCAACAACCACACCTACACCGGTTCAGGGGCCCTGAAGGGCACCGGACAGAATGGGGCGGGCATCAAGCTCAACGCGGTAGACGCGGCCGGTGTTACGGCGAAGATCACCAACTCCACCATCACCGGCAACCAGACCCGACCGGGCTATGCGGGATCGGTCGAAGACGCCGGCAGCAACGGGGCCGGGGTGTACATCACCGCCAGCAGGGCTACCCTGACGAACGTCACGGTCGTCGGCAACCGGCTGGGAGGCGCGACGTGCGGAGACCTGGCAAAGAGCCAGTGCACCGACTCGAAGCTTGGCACGAGCGGGGGCGGCATCTACATCGGGGGCCCGAACCTGGACGTCACCCTACGAGGTTCTATCGTGGCCAACAACAGCGTCAAACAAAGCGGAAACTACGGCCAGTACCCGGATCTGCGAGGCTCATATTACCTGGAGGGCGAGAACCTCGTGCAGAACACCGACGGCTGGCAGGACTCGACCGGCATGATCTCGAACGTTATCACCGGCAAGTACCCGGGGCTCACGTACCTGGCCAACAACGGCGGGCCGACAAAGACGATGGCGGTGCCAAGCGATAGCCCGGCGCACGACGCGGCCCTTCCAACGGACTGCCCTCCGCCGAACACGGACCAGCGGGGGGTGAGCCGCCCGCAGGGCTCCCGCTGCGACCTGGGGGCCTACGAGCTAGAAAGCTCCTCTGGCTCCTCGGGCAGCCTGGGCGAGCAGGCTGCGGGCTCCGGAAACTCCCAACGGGCTGCCTCGGGGGCGACGGATCTGGCGCTGCTAAGCGGCGCCGCCGTGCCGACGGTGGTGGGGCTGCTCTCTATCGTGGCTTTGGGCTTTGTCGGCTTTGTGCTGTACCGGCACCGGTGAGGCCAGGACGGTAGGTTAGCCAGAAATACAGCGGCATTGAAAGCGAACAGGGGTGAGCCGGACGCTGGCGTTCCGATCTTGCGGTGCTCGGCGCGATGTCGTAAGCTTGCTACACCACACGTCGCGAAGAGCGGATGAAAGCCCAAGGATGAGAGGAACAACGGAGGTCGGGGTGAGGGACGATCTGATGTTTGAGGATGTAAAGAATGCAGAAACACAAACCATCGGCGGACCCATACTCTGGCACAGTCGACCCGGCTACCGGGGCTGGCTTCGCGCGGGAACAAGAGTTCGGCCGACCGGTGGTATGCGGCCGATGACCCTGCTAGCGAAGCTATCAGCGTCGCTACTGGCGCTCGTGCTCGTGACGTTGGTGCTGGTCCTCTTTGCAAGCCCCGCCCAGGCAGGGACGCTCACCGTCACCTCTACCGGAGACTCCGGAGACGGTAGCTGCACCGCTAGCTCGTGCACCCTGCGAGATGCCGTAGATAGCGCAGCCTCCGGCG
Source organism: Rubrobacteraceae bacterium (assembly GCA_050331175.1). Classification (GTDB taxonomy): domain Bacteria; phylum Actinomycetota; class Rubrobacteria; order Rubrobacterales; family Rubrobacteraceae; genus SIRX01. Next base: position 7,041 of record JBHJHC010000114.1, read on the forward strand.
ACACCATCGAATTCGAGAGCGACATGGCCGGAGGCACCATCTCCCTCACAAAGCAGAGCGGTGCGGTAGCCAGCGCCCTCGTCATAGACAAAGACCTCACCATAAGGGGCTTTAGTGACCCCGTCACCCTTAAACGTTTGGTGTGAATTATCTGTACGAGATTTGAGCGGAAGGTGTCCACGCTCTAAAGTCGGCTTGCTGACCGATCCCGAAGGGAAAGGAACCGACTCCTCATGCTCGACGTGGACACCTTCCTCACCGCACTT
>JBHJHC010000115.1:0-25458 GCA_050331175.1 Rubrobacteraceae bacterium
CCCCCCTGAAACACGTAACACACTGCAAACCGTTTCTATAGCGGAACCCAATATCTCACACCGCGACGATGTTTTCCACGCACCCGCGAGGCAAATGGCCCACCAAACTCTGGTAAGATTGGCCGTCGTGCGGAGAAGCTACTTTGGGGCTGGATAACATCTAATGAACACGCTTTACATCCGAACGTTTACGTTGGCGGCAGTCGTCCTGATCCTGCTGGTGTTGCTGGGTTCGTGCTCTGCCGATCAATCGGGGGAGTCACCCGACAATGATTCGTCCGGGACGGGCGGCTCTAAAAGCGCGCCAACCAAAGAGCAGCCAGCCAAAAACCCTACGGGCACCCCGGAGGCGAACGAGCAGGCCGACCCCCGGGAGGGCCCCCGGGAGGTCCGGGCTGCGCTGGTTCCGATCGTCCACCTGACCTCCGAGCAGGAGAGCGTCAGCGTGGAGCAGCTATCCGGGCTGCCGGACCTGGCCGTCCCGGAAGGATCCCGGGCCGCGGCTGAGGAGTTGTTGGGCCGCTCCGAGTTTGGGCTCTCCGGCCCGGCACCCGCGGTCGTGGACCACGTAAGCCGGTCTCCCGGGGCCACGGGGCTCGTGCCCTGGGACGCGGTTACCCCCCAGGTAAAGTCTCTCGCCGTGGACGATCAAGCTCTGTTCGCGGCGGGCGGGGTGGAACCCGAATCCTATCCGCTGGTTCAGGAGGGAGAAGAGCTGCCAGACCCCGGCAAGCTGCGGCGCGTCGTGGTCGGCGGGGATATAGTTCTCGACCGCGGGCAGAGCTACGCGGTGATCCAGCAGGGCATGGGGATAGACTTCCCGATGGACGGAGGCTACGTTGCGATAACCGGGCGCACCCGGGAGCCGAACCCGTACTCTCCCTCGGAAACGGTAACCCGGTTTACCGCCGAGCGGCGGGGTGGAGCCGGGGTGGTCCGGGAATACGTGAGCAGCGCCGACCTGGCGTTGGCGAACCTGGAAAACCCGGTCGTGGAAGCTGCCGTCTGGCACCCGGAGGGGACGACGTTTACCGGGGATCCGGAGCTTCTGCCCATCCTGGAGCAGGCCGGCCTCGACGGGGTCACCCTGGGGAACAACCATATTATGGACGCGGGCGTTCCCGGGATGCAGGAGACGCAACGGTATCTGGAGGAAGCCGGGATCTCCTACACCGGGGTCGGGATGGACCTGGCCTCCGCCCGCGAGCCGATGGTCTTCGACCTCGAAGGGGTGAAGGTGGGTGTTCTCAACTACCTGGACGTTCCCAGCTACCAATGGTCCTGGGCCACCGAAACGCAACCCGGAACGGCACCCCTGCAAGAAGAGCTAATGAGAGAGGATATAGAACGGCTAAAGAACCGGGTAGACGTAGTCCTCGTGATGCCGCACTGGGGTACGGAATACCTGGCAGAGCCGGAGCCGGGCCAGGTGGAGATGGCCCACGCGGCGGTGGAGGCGGGAGCAGATATCCTGGTCGGCGGCCACGCCCACTGGGTAAAGGGGATGGAAATCTACGAGGAGAAACCGATCTTCTACGGCGTCGGGAATTTCCTCTTCGACCAGTCCTGGTCCGAAGCGACCTCTACCGGCATTTTCGCCGAGATCATGCTGTACGGCGACCGTCCCGTACAGTCCGAGGCCATCCCGTTCGTGATGCTGGACTACGCCCAACCGAACTTTCTCTTGCCGGAGGCCGGCGGAAACCGGGTGCTAAGAAACATATTCTCCGCGTCCGTGGGACCGGAGTTCGAAGAATACACCACGGATCCTGGCAACCCGCAGTAGACGCCGCGCCCGGGGTGCGGCCCAAAACCCGCCCTTGAATCACGCAAATGGGTGATGCGCCGGTAACTCCGGGTGCTATCGTTAGGGTAGAGAGGTTCGAAAAAGGAGGAACCTCATGCCAACTTCCGATCTCGTCCGGTGGGGAGCGTTGTTCACCATGCTGGGCGGGGTGTTGTTCTTGGGAGAGGGCGCAGTCGTTTTGGTCTCGGCCGCGATGAACCTGGTCTCCCCGCAAGCGGTCGAGGTCTTGTTCGGGCTTACGTGGCTGCTGGTAGCCGGCGGCATGGCCGGGTTCCACGCCTTCCAGAAGGAAGCCTACGGGCTTTTCGGCCGGATAGCATTTTACGCGGTCGTCGCGTTACTGGTAGTGGAGTCCCTGAGCCTGACGAGCTCCTTCGCCGGCAGCGATGCGCTCTGGTGGCTGGCCGTGTATGTTGGCCCCCTGGCGCTGATAGCCGGCTTCGCACTCTACGGAATCGCGACCCTGCAGGCCCGTAGGCTGCCACGGTGGTGTGGGTTAGCCTTTATCGTGGCGACGCCGGGCGCGGTACTTTTCGGTCTCGTGCTCTCCAACCTCGAAGCGAGCTTTATCTGGCTGGGGCTCGTATGGCTCATCCTCGGATACGCGCTCTGGTCCCGGCGTCGGTTGCCGATCGGCAGACCTTCGCGCGGGGGCTAGTGCCTCTCCGCGCGACGTCCGCCGTCCTCGAAACACCTTCCGTCCGGAACGAGCACCCGGTAGTGCTCGACCAGCTCCTCGAAGCGCATCCGGTTTAGCCCCGAGGGCGACGGCACGACCACATCGGTGACGTTCGAAACAACCGAATTTTCTTGCACACCCCAACCTACCTTCGAAGTGGCGCGGAACCACTTGTGGACCCCGATGCCCGTATAGGCAACGGTCCGGGGTTTCAGTTGTTCGAGGCGGGCGTGCAATTCTCTGGCCCCGGCCCGGATCTCCTGTCTGGTAAGCTCGTCGGCCCGGCGGGTTGGCCGCGAGCAGAGGTTCGTAAAGCCGATGCCGCGTTCCAGCAGCTGCTCGTCTTCCTCGGGGGCGTAGAGCCGGTCCGTAATGCCGGCGGCGTGCAGGACCCTCCAGAAGCGGTTGCCGGGGTGGGCGTAATGGTGGCCGGTGTGGCCCGAGCGGAGCGAGGGGTTGTAGCCGCAGAAGACGAGGTCGAGGCCGGGTTTCAGCAGGTCCTGGGCCACGAGGACTTACTCGGGGATACCTTCCTCCGGCTGTTCCTCTTCTTCGTCGGGGAAAAACACGTCGGTCACGATAACGTTTTGTTCTACTACCTGGAGCCCGGTCATCCACCCGACCTGCTCTTTGATCTTCGTGCGGAGCGCGGAGGTGAGCTCGGGGAGATCCCTGCCGTACTCCATCTCCATATTGAAGTCTACGGCAACCTCGTACTTGCCCACGTGGGTGGTGGTTTTTCCGGGCCGTATACCTTCAACATCGTCCACAGATAGGTCGACGATCTGAGACACCACGGTGTCTGCAATGTTCGTCGCGCCCCGATCGCTATAGAGCGGGCTTTCCTGTTCCTGCTGTTCCTGTTCCTGCTGCTCTGCCTCGGACAAAACTCCGTCTCCCCTCTTTGTCGGTGTTCCTCTCGCCTGTTCTGAAAGATTCTAGCTCAAAGAAGCGTACAAAGAATTTGACGCGGGGGTGAAACCTTTTCGATGCTCGTGCGTAAAAGAAGATAGTAGGAAGTTGGCCGGGCTACTTTCCTCCCCCCTCCCGGCTCGGCCCAGCTTCCTCGCTCATTCCCTCCGGCCGGGGTCACATCTGACCCCGGCCTGTTTGCTTGTTGCCCGGCATGCCGTGATAGCGTCGATAGAGGGATGGTGGAGGGATGGAACGGTAGATCGCCGACGCCCGGGTTAACCTTCTGGCGGCGCGCCTGCGGGAGATCGCTCCCGCGCAGCATGCCGAAACAACAACGCCGACCCGGCGAACAGCCCGACGAAGAACCCGTTTGGGAGCACGATCTCTGCCGCCCCGCCCAACCCATAGATGAGCGCGATCCCGGCGATCAAACCCTGAACGACCGCCGTCGCAACCATCGTGCGGGCCATACCCTCCGGCTCGAAGCGCACGATGAGGGTCCCGGCGATCCCGACGGCGAGCACCCCAACGTACATCAGGTTGGCGGGGTTGTCTTCCGACCCGATGATGCCAACGGCGCCGGCCGCCCAGACGAGGATGAACGCCGCCGCGAGCGCAAGGCCAACGGCGGCCCGGTACGCGGTATTACGCGTCTTCCTCGCTACCAGCACGTACGCGAGACCCGTACCGAAGATGATGACCCCGGCGAAAAGGAAATCCGCCAGGGTCCAGACTACTTCACCGGTAAACTGCATCGCCAAAAGGGGCCCGAGCAATATGAACGCTGTCGCGAGCGCAATGCCGATGATGGCCCGGCGCGCGTTTTGGTTCGACATGATGCTCCTTTCTTTGAAAGCGGTGAACGCCAGGTCTGGCAGCGTCCGGAGCCACACCGCCGCTAACCCCTTGAGACCCCTGCTGCGTACCTGGTCCCGGCAGGCGTCCGAGAAGCAGCGGACCATCTCTTCGCCGTACCTCTCCCGCATGTGCCCGGGGTAGGCGCGAATTAACATCCGATAGATTCTGCGGGATGCCTCCACCCCCCGTCCTCGACCTCCGGTGTTCGCTCCCCCCGGACTCGTCACGCCGGCCCCACAGCCGTTCCGGGAGCGGGGTAGGCGCCCTTTTTCCGGGCAGCGCGCACCGTAGACTCCAGCCGACGGATCTCGGCGGCCAACACCTTTCTCCCGAAGTCCGTGAGCCGGTAGTAGCGGCGCCGCTCGTCGTCGGACTCAGGGGCCGGCCGGGCTTCGGATTCCTCGATCAAGCGCCCTTCGACCAGGCGCCTGATCGAGCTGTAGAGCGTCCCCGGCCCTATCCGCATCTTCCCTCCGGTCCGGTCGCTTACCTCCAGCATGATCCCGTACCCGTGCCGTTCCTCGTCGGCGAGCGCCAGTAAGATGTTCAACGTCACCGGCGTCAGGGGCAATCGATTCTCGGGATCACCCCGTTCGCTCTTATCCAAATCCGCCCCGGCCACCTGATCCTCCACTAATAGTATTTGCATCACTAAACGATATAACGATAAACGTAATAGTATGCCTTTCCGCGAACGCTGTCAAGCGCGCCCGGCCATGCTGCAGAGCAGGATCTCTGCCACGGGGATAAGGAAAGGTCCTGAAAGCCGGGGCGGTGGAATGGGCGCGAGGTTTATTCGGTGGGCGGCCTGTGGCGCGGCATTGTGAGAGGTGGTACTATAGTTTCGTTGGCACTGCACCTTGAGGAGGAGGAAAGGGTCCGATGGACTAAGTTTCCGAAAACCCTCCACGAACAGGTGTCGTGGACCGGGTCGGTGGTCGCCCGTTCGCAGGAGCGGCTCCACCGGCCCGGATATTTATTTGCCGGCCCTCCAGCGTATTTAACCTTCCTTTTACTTGGCGCCTGGTCTTCCGGTGTATAGTTGCCCGTAACTACGAGCGGTCTTTCTGGAGGCGAAATGAAGTTCGCGCTGTTCTCGGATGTACACGCCAACCTGCCGGCCCTCGAAGCGGTGCTGGCGGACATCGATGGCAGGGAAGATCTGGAAGCCGTCTATCATCTCGGGGATCTGGTCGGCTACGCGCCATGGCCGAACGAGGCCGTAGGGCTCATACGCGACCGCGGCATACCGGGCATCGCCGGCAACTACGACTCTACCGTGGCGACGAACTACGAGCACTGCGGCTGCAAGGCTGAAACGCCACACGCGGAGGAGCTTTCGCACCAGAGCTACGGGTGGACCCTGGAGCACGTCTCGCCGGAAACCAGGAGATATCTAGGAGGGTTGCCTTTCCGCCTGGATCTCCGGCCGCTCGGAGGCCACAAGTCCAGGCCGCAGGTCGTACTCGTTCACGGCACACCGACCCTCAACACCCTGTACTGGACGGAGGACCGTCCCGACTCCTTCTGCAAGAAGATGGCGGATATCGCCGGGGCGGGAAAGGGAGACCTCATAGCTTTCGGCCACACCCACAAACCCTGGCATCGCGAGGTGGATGGCATCCGCTTTGTAAACACCGGCTCGGTAGGCAAGCCGAAGGACGGCGACCCGCGGGCCGGCTACGTTATAGTCGAAGTGACCCGGGAAACCGTGGAGGTCGAGTTCGTGAGGCTCGAGTACGACCTGGAGCGCGCGGCAGAGGCGATCCACGACAGCGCTTTGCCGGACGAGTTTGCGGACCAGCTCCGCGCCGGAGGAACGCAGAAAGCGGGTATCTCCTAGAATAGGCTACACGGGCTCGTCGCGGGGTTGCACCAGGACCTCGTTGACGGCTACGTAGTCCGGCTGCTCCAGCGCGTGAACGACCGCGGCGGCCACGTCCTCCGGATCCAGCGTCCGCGCCCCGGTAGGCCCGGCGTATCTCTCCAGCGCTTCTTCGTCGCCGCTCATCTGCAGCAACTCCGTGGCCACGTTGCCCGGCTGGACCGTGGTTACCTTGAGGCCCGTGCCGGCGGTCTCCAGGCGCAGCGTTTGGGAGACGGCCTCGACGAAGAACTTGCCGCCCGAGTAGGCGGCCAGGCCGGGGAAGACTTTGCGGCCGGCGTCGGAAGAGATGGTGACAATGTGGCCCCGGCCGCGGTCGAGCATCTCACCGAGCACCGCCCCGGCGCAGTTAAGCATTCCCTTGCACAGAACGTCCACGGTCTGTTCCCACTCGTCCTCGCGGAGGTTCTTCATCATGGTGTAGTACATGACCCCGGCGCAGTTTACGAGGACGTCCACCGGTCCCAACTCGTCCTCGGTCAGGGTCACGAGGTTCTTTACCTGAGCGCGGTCCGTTACGTCGGTGGCGGAGATCAAACTCCGGACGCCGTCCCCGGCCTCCAGGCTTTGCTGCACTTCCAGGAGTTCCGGCTTGCGCCGGGCGGCGAGGGCGACGTGGGCTCCTTCCCGGGCGAGCGCCCGGCCAACCGCCGCCCCGATGCCGCTCGACGCCCCGACCACGATGGCGACCCGGCCCCGCAGGCTACCGTTCATTGCGGGTGCCTCCCGCCAGATCTTCGGGCGACGCCCCGACCCAGCCCTTGTGGGCAAAATGCCGGGCGTAGTTGCCCAGGAGCGCGGGGTTCAGGTTCGGGCGGCGCAGCCTGGTTTTCTCCAGCACCTGGCGGGTATTGCTATCGTCGTAGAGGTTTCCATCCCAAAGCTCGTGGGCCTCGGGCGCGGCCCCGCTCAGGACGCCCTCGACGACCCCTCCGCCGGCTTCCGGGCTCGGGGAGGAGCGCCAGGCTTCCAGCCAGTCCGGGTAGTCTAGCTGTTCGAGGGCATAGCCCATCTCCCCGAACCAGCCAAAAACCTTATCCGCCGGGACGGGATCCGGCTCCGCGAGGTGGAACGTGCGGCCCGCCGACTCTGGCTCGTCGGCAAGCTGGCAGATGGCACCGCTCACGAAGTCCACCGGCGTCATCTCCACCCGCCAGCCTTCTATGCGCGGCGCGGCCCCGATCCGCAGGGACTCGGCGATTACCGCCCCGAGGAAGTCCCGGGGGTTGGAGACGCCGCTGATGCTGTGGCCGGCGATGTTGCCGGGCCGGTACACGCTGACCGGCAGGCCCCGGTCCGCCGCCTGCCACACCAACTTCTCGGCAACCCACTTGGTCTGGCCGTAGCCGTCCTCGCGGGCCCCGGCCAGCTCGTCGAGGTCGGTCTCCTCCTCGTATTTTCGGCCGTTGGGCGGGAAGATCCCGTTCGTCGAGACAAAGTGCAGCGGCTTGGTCTTTCTCCGGCAGGCGAGCCGCAGTACCTCGCGGGTCCCGTCCACGTTGGCGTCCTTGAGGGCGTCGTAGGGGTAGGCCAGGTTCACCCGGGCGGCGGCGTGGATCACCACGTCCACCTCGTCCGCGAGAGCCTCGAAACGCCCTTCCGTCATGCCCAGCCGCGGTTTGCCGAGGTCTCCGACGACCGGGACGATCCGGCGCTCCCGACCGGGCTGCCAGAGGCCGTACTGCCGCAGGCTCTCCCGGAGGGGAGCCACGGGATCCTCATTCTTCGCCGGCCGAACCAGGCAGTAAACCGTGGCCTGCGTCCGCGACAGCAGGGAGTCCAGGAGGAAAGCCCCCAGAAAGCCGGTCGCCCCCGTAAGGAAGATCCGCCGGGAGCGCTGCAGCAAGAGGGTGTTCTCGGCGGGGCCATTCGGGACGATATCCGGGTCCAAGGTCGCCTCGGCCCGCAGGTCCGGCCCCAGGTTCGCCTCCAGCGCGTCAGCCCCGTCTCGCAAAACCACCTCTACGGCGTCGCAGAGCCCTGTAACGGTCGGTTCTTGCAGCAAGACGTTTACCGAAACCTGCGCCCCGAAAGCCTCTTCTATCCGGCTAAGAAGCTCCGCCGCAGCGAGCGAGTGCCCACCGAGGTCGAAGAAGTCATCCCCGGGGCCCACGTCGCCTGCGTCCAACCGCAGCACGTCTTCGAACAGCCGCGTGAGAAGGGCTTCTTTTTCGGGACGGGCTGAGTCCGGGGGGAGTTTCTCCACCGGCTTCCGCGGGCCCGACTCGACGCGGGGCGGCGGCTCGGGGAGTTCGCCGCGATCCACCTTGCCGGTCGTTGGCTGGAGTGGAAGAGACTCCAGTTCGACGTAGACGGCCGGGATCGCATAGTGCGGCAGGCTCGACTGGAGCGTGCGCCGGATGTCCGGGCTGCGGCCCGTTTTCGGGTCTATGCTCCATCCGGCGCGACGGCTTCCGGCCTCGCCCGTATCCGGTACCAGGTAAGCGACCAGCCGTTTGTCCTCACCCTCGGCGCCCTCGGCCACCACGACCGCGTTGTGAACCGCGAGGTTCTCCTCGAGGATAGACTCGACCGCCCCGAGCTCGATGCTGTAACCCCGAACCTTGACCATGAAGTCTACGCGGCCCAGGATCTCCAGGTTCCCGTCGGGCAGGAGCCGGCCTTTGTCTCCGGTCCGGTACATCCGATCCCCCGGGCCGGAGGTGAACGGGTTTTCGGTAAAGCGCTCGGCGGTGGTCTGGGGCCGGTTCAGGTAGCCCCGCGCCAGGCCGGCACCCCCGACGTAGATCTCCCCGGCCTCTCCGGCCGGGACCGGGTGTCCCTCTTCGTCCAGGATGTAGAGCAGGTCCGGGTCCCTGGGGTTCCCCACGGGGCAATGAGTCGCGTGGCGGTTCTCCGCCAGCTCGGACAGGTCCCCGGCGGCTACCTCGTGGGTCTCGCTGATGCTGTAGCAGTTGAGCACCCGGGCTCCGGGGAGCGCCCCCAACACCCGCCGCGCCAACGGCCGGGTAACCACCTCGCCGTTGAGCCACAGCGTTTTCAGGGCGGCGAGCTTCTCCCCCACCTTCTCCCCGCCCAGGTTCAAAACGGATTCCAGTAGCGAAGGGGTCACGAGGACTTCCGTCACCCGGAACTCCTCCAGGAAGTCCAACAGGGCTACAGGGTCGTAGATCACGTCGTCCGGTATCGTTACGGTCGTGCCACCCCGCAACAGAGGACGGAAGATCTCCCAGATAAAAAAGACGTTGCACGCCACCCGGTCTCCCGGCGCGTAGTCGCCCACCCCAAACCGCCACAGGTAGGAGTCGACCGGGGCCCGGTGCGGGTTCGCTATTCCCTTGGGCTTCCCGGTGGTTCCCGACGAGTAGGAGACAAACGCGAGATTGTCCAGGGTGGGCCGCGGTCCCGAATACCCAGCCCCGTCCAACCCGTTTTCCCAGCCCTCGTCCATGAAGAAGCGGGCCTGCGAGCCCGGGAGGTTCTTCTCGTAGCGTTCTCGGGTGAGCACGAGGCGAGGCTCGGAATCGCCGAGGACCTCCTCGATCATGGATTTCGGGTAGGCCATCTCCAGCGGCAGAAATGCTCCCCCGGCCTTCATGGCCGCCAGGCACGCCACCACGTACTCGACGCACTTGTCCAGGTACACACCCACGACCTCGTCCGGGCCGATCCCCCGGTCCCGGAGATGGGCCGCCAGAAGATCCGCCCGACGATTCAGCTCCTCGTAGGTTAGCGAGCCTCGGGGATCAACGACGGCGGGTGCCCGCGGCGAGCGCCGCGCCTGTTCCTCGAATAACTCATGCAAACACGGGTTTGCCTGGCCGATCTAAACCACCTCCTCCCACTTGGAACCCCCGGCACAGTCGGATATCCGGAGCCCGGCGCAAGCTTGACATTCCGGGCTGCTCCGCCGATCCGCGTTCCGTACGGATTGATGAATCTAGTGCGTCATACCTGTTCTTGGCGCGTAACATCAGTCGCAATCAGTTCACCCATAGATGAAGCCGCATTATATTCGCCAGGCTCTCCGGTTCAAGTGCTCCGAGGAGGGGATCGTTCGAAAAAATTCGGGGGTTCGTTACTTGAAGCGGTACTGGCGATACATGTTGGCGCTCTCGTCCACATCGGCGTTCGTGACGTGGGTCCGGCCCCGGGAGGCGACCCGCTCCTCGATCCGCTTGCGAATAAAGCGGCGCATCAGGAAGGGGCTGCGCTTGATCCGGCGATCAGCCTCCGGATCCCAGGTGATCTCTTTGGTCTCTGCCATGCGGGCTCCTTCCGTTCGGTAGACCTGGGGAGATTATACCTCTACGACCCCCGCCATCAGCAGGTCGAATGTACGAGCGCCCCGACGTTCTTTTTCTTCCTCAACTCGTTGTAGACGCCCACAGCCTCTTCGGAGGCTTCTACGTGTACGGGGATGCCGCGTTCTTCGAGCATCTCCAGCGTCTCCCGGCACACCCCGAGCCGGCCGTAATAGCCCTTCGCGAGCACCACCACCTCGGCACCGCGCTCCAGCAGCTCTTCCACGTCGGCGGTCTGGATGCCGGGCGTATGGCGGGTTCCGGTCTCGTCCCAGTCCCACTCCCTCGCGCCGCCCGGAAATAGCTTGGCATCCTTGAACGTCCCGTCCCCGGTCTCCAGGCAGCCCCAGGAGAGGCGCGTAATCTCCGGCGAACGGTCCCTCGAATCCACGTTCCCTCTCACGGTCGCCTCCTTCCGTAGCTTTCAGGGTAGCACCGGAGGGCGGCTGGCTTCCAGGCCGCCCTCCGGTGGCCGGTCGTCCGGCGCTACTCCTCCGGGGCATCCGGCGCCCCGACCGTGGCGGCGTCCGGCACCTCGAAGTCTAGCCGGCCGTCTTCGGCTCCGACGATCACTCTGTCGCCGGGCTCCAGCGCGCCGTCGAGCAGCATCCGGGAGAGTTCGTTATCCACCCGGCGCTGGATCACGCGCCGCAGCGGTCGCGCACCGAACTCGGGATCGAAACCTTCGTTGGCGAGGAGCGTTACCGCATCCTCGGTAAACTCGATCTCGATATCCTGGGCCCGCAGGCGCCGCGCGGTCCGGTCGAGGAGCAGCTTCGCTATCTCGGAGATCTGCTCCCGGGTTAGCGCCTCGAAGACGATTATCTCGTCGATGCGGTTCAGAAACTCGGGCCGGAGGCTGTGCTTGAGGATCTTATCCATGTCCTCTTTTAGCTCCTCGAAGGACTCGTTGCGGCGCGCGTGAGCCTGTATCCGGTCGGAGCCGAGGTTCGAGGTCATGATAATGACCGTATTCTTGAAGTCTACGGTGCGGCCCTGCGAGTCCGTGAGGCGTCCGTCGTCCAGGATCTGCAACAGGATGTTGAACACGTCCGGATGGGCTTTTTCGATCTCGTCCAGCAGCAACACCGAGTACGGACGCCGGCGGACCTGCTCGGTGAGCTGGCCGGCCTCGTCGTAGCCGACGTAGCCGGGAGGGGCACCCACCAGTCGGCTGACCGTGTGCTTTTCCTGGAACTCGCTCATGTCGATCCGGATCATGGCCGCCTCTTCGCCGAAGAGGGCTTCGGCCAGCGTGCGCGCCAGCTCGGTCTTGCCTACGCCCGTAGGCCCCAGGAACAAAAAGCTGCCGATCGGGCGGTTGGGGTCGGAGAGCCCCGCCCGCGCCCGGCGTACCGCCTCGGCGACCACGTCTACGGCTTCTTCCTGGCCGACGACCCGCTCGTGGAGCTGTTCTTCGAGCTGCAAGAGGCGCTCGCGTTCTTCCTGGGTCAGCTGGCTAACGGGGATGCCGGTCTGGCGGCTGACTACCTCGGCTATGTCGTCGGCGGTTACTTCGGCCACGGCCTGCCGCCCGGACTTGAATGCTCCGAGCCGGTCCTGCAGCTCCTGGAGGTCGCCCTTGACCTGCTGGGCTTTCTCGAAGTCCTCGGCCGAGACTGCCTGGTCTTTTTCCCGCCGCAGTTTCTTGATCTCCTCTTCGAGTTCCCTGGTATCCTGCGGCTTCGTCTTGGAGCGCAGGCGCACCCTGGCCGCCGCCTGGTCCACGAGGTCTATGGCCTTGTCCGGCAGGAAGCGGTCGGTGACGTAGCGGTCGGAGAGCTCGGCCGCCGCGACTATGGCCTCCTCGGAGATCTTGACCCGGTGGTGGGCCTCGTAGCGGTCTTTTAGCCCGGCCAGTATCTCGACGCTCTCCTCGACCGTGGGCTCGCCCACCAACACCGGCTGGAAACGCCGCTCGAGCGCGGCGTCTTTTTCTATGTTCTTGCGGTACTCGTCGATCGTGGTCGCCCCGACGACGCGCAACTCTCCGCGGGCGAGCGCGGGCTTGAGCATGTTCGAGGCGTCCATCGAGCCTTCGGCCGCACCCGCCCCGACGACGGTGTGCAGCTCGTCGATGAATATGATCTGGGCCTCGGGGTTTTCTGTTATCTCGTCGATGACTTTTTTGAGGCGTTCCTCGAACTCACCCCGGTACTTGGTTCCGGCGACCATGCCGGAGAGGTCCAGCGTCAACACCCGCCGGTCGGAGAGGGTTTCGGGTACCTCGTCGCTGACCACCCTCTGGGCGATACCCTCGACGATGGCGGTCTTGCCGACACCGGGATCCCCGATGAGCACCGGGTTGTTCTTGGTGCGCCGGGACAATACCTCTATGGTAGTTTCGATTTCGTCGGCCCGGCCGATCACGGGATCCAGCTTACCCTCCCGGGCCAATTGGGTGAGATCTCGGCTGTACTCGTCCAGGGTTGGGGTCGAACTGGCCGGCTCCCGCGCCTCGCCGCCTTTGTCTACCCCGCGCACGACCGCCCCGCGCAGCTTCGTGTGCGAGAGCCCGAAGCGGGAGAGTAGCCTTCCGGCCTCCCCTTCTTCGTCCCGGGCCAGGGCGAGGAGCACGTGCTCGGGGCCGATGTACGAAGTCCCGAGCGCCTGCGACTCTTCGTAGGCCGCCAGCAGCGCCCGCTTGGCATCCGGCGAGAGCGTGGGCGAGATGTCCGCCCGCCCACCGCCGCCAAACTCCTCCTCGATCTGGCTCCCGATCGCCTCGGGGTCAGCATCAACGCCCTCCAGCACCCGCCGGGCCACCTCGTCTCCAAGAGTGGCGTAGAGCAGATGCTCGGTGGCGAGGTCCGAACTGCCCCACTCGGCCGCTTTCTCCGCGGCCCGCTGCAAAAGCTCGTTCATGGAGTCGGAGAAGAACTGCGTGATGTCTACCTGCTCCGTCTGCCTTCCGGGCATCGCCGGGCGTGCCGCCCGCGCCGGTCCTCCCGGCCTTCCATGCGGTTCCTGCTCGAAAAACCGCTCGAAAAAGTCGTCGAACGGGCTACCACCGAGGCCGGATCTCCCGCCAGCCTGCCCGGCATGAACCTCGCATAAATGCTCCACGCGCGAGGCCTGGCCCGGCATCACCCGCCGGACCGTAGTAGTCGCCGGTCTACCACATATGTCACACTCTCTCTGAACCATTTCCTTCCTCCTTTTCGTTTCTCATTCTATAGCAACCATATAGCAGCCAAAAAAGAGGAGCCGGAGCATCGCTGGCCCCGACTCCTCTGCCTGAGACGTCCCTCCGGAACGTCCCATCCGGACGCTAGAGCTTCTAGCTCTCTGCTCCCTCTTCACCTTCTATCTCGATGCGCTTGGGCTCCTTGACGGCGGCGGCTCCCTGGACGGTCACCTCCAGCACGCCATCCTGGAAGCGGGCCCGGATCTTGCTCTCGTCCACGCCTTCGGGCAGCGGCAGGCTCCGGCGGAAAGCCCCGCGGCGCCGCTCGCGCATGTAGTAGCCGCCGCGCTCCTCTTCCCGCTCAGCCGTGTGCTCGCCACTGATGTTCAAAACGCCGTTCTGGATCGTAATGTCTACGTCTTCCTGCTTGATCCCGGGAAGCTCCACCCGAACCACCAGGTCGCCATTCTGCGACAGCACGTCCATGGCCGGAGCCCACTCCGCTACCTGAGACCGGCCCTGCCGCGGCCGGCGAGCCAGGTTGAAAACCTCGTCGAACATCTGCTCCATCTCACTCCGAACATCCCTGAAACCCCGATACGGACTCAACATGCTTTCCTACCTCCTTGCTCAACAGCCCTCCAACAGGCTTTTTCGTACCTTACACCCCCATTGTATCCATCTGATACAGTTTGTCAACAGTTTTTTTACAGTTTTTACAGAAAATATTGGCTTTATATACAGTTTATGGTATATTCTCCCGGAGGCTTATCAGAGAAGGTGGCGATGAGAGACGTTGAGATAAGCGCGACGCTGATACGCATTCGGAGGGCCAGGATGTGGACCCAGGGGCGGTTGGCGGAAGAAGCCGGGGTAAGTCCGACGACGGTCTCGGGTATTGAAAGTGGCCGGATTTTACGGCCGCACTTCGGCACCATCCGCAAGCTGACGGTTGCCCTTGGGGTTTCCCCGGAGAAGTTGCTTTCTCCGGCGGAGGTTGTTGTCGAGGAGCGGAGGGGTGCTTCGGCGCCGCTGTCGCTGAGGTGGGCCAAGACTGCCAGGGAGGAAGAGTTCGAGCGGGAGGTGGATCGTGCTTCCATAGAGAAACTCGACGCTCTCCGGCGGCAGTTGGAAGAAGAGCAGGAGCGGTTACAGAAGCTCTACAGGGAGGCTCGGGGGGACGAGCAGCAGCGGACGATCAAACGCCAGATCCGCAACGTGGCCGCCCAGACCGGTTCGGTCGGCACCTCGATCATGTTTCACAAGGACAGCCGGGATCGCCCGGACCCCGGCGACGCCTAAGGCCCGGCCGGGCCGCGCTACGATACTTCTCTCGGGACCTTTGCTTACTTTCTCCGGTCCGGGTCCGCAAGCACTTTGATCAGCGCGACCAGGGCCAGGCTGCCCAGCAGTAGTACCGGGCTGCGGATGAATTTGGCGGTGAGCTGCGTGACCTTGTTGAGTATCTTTTCCAAAACCGGCCTCCTGGCACGGACGCTTCTCCGAGAGACCGTAATATGCCGTCCGGCGCGGCGGACTTCAGCGAAAGCTCGTACAAACAGGTTGTGGGCCGTACCCTGGCGGTCAACCGGCGTTGGGCTTGATCGCCTCGTAGATCGCCGCCATATCTTCGTCCCCGTGTCCGGCCTGGATAGCCTGGTCGAAGCGGGCGGCGACCGCCTCCGCGAGCGCCAGATGCACCCCTTCGGTGTTAGCGGCTTCGAGGATAAGGCCGACGTCCTTGCGGGCCAGTTCCGCGGAAAAGCTGGTCGGGAAGTCCTCGTCGATCATCATCCGGCCCTTCATCTGGGCGTAGGGTAAACCGATTGGCCCACCCTCGATAGTCTCCAGGAAGCTCTCGGGGTCCACGCCGGTCGCCCGGGCGAGGGAAATACTCTCTGCCAGGGTGCCGAGCAGGCCCGCGATCCAGTTGTTCACCACCAGCTTGAGCCTGCTCCCCGCCCCGGCTCCTCCCAGCCACAAGGTCTTGGAGCCGATCGCGTCGAAGACCGGCTCGCATTTCTCCCGAACCTCCTCCGGACCGGAAGCCAGCACGATCAGCTGTCCCTGTTCGGCGGGCTGGCGCGTCCCGAGTACCGGCGCGTCCACGTAGGGCACACCGCTGTCCTTCGAGATCTCCCCTAGCCGCCCGGCCCCGTCCGAGCCGACCGTGGCCATCTGGATCCAGACGCCACCGTCCGCCAGCCCGGAGATCACGCCGTTCTCGCTTACCACCTCTTCGGTCACGGCGGCGTCCGCGAGCATCGTCAGCACGAAGTCTGCCCCATCCGCGGCCTCGGCGGGGCTATCCGCAACGGCTGCGCCGGCTTCCGAGAGGGGCTCGGCTTTATCCCGGGAGCGGTTCCAGGCCCTTACTTCGGCGCCAGCAGCCATCAGGTTGCGGGCCATGCCGGAACCCATGATCCCGGTTCCCAACACAGCCACGGTGATATCCGCCATCTCTATCTCTCCCTCGCGAAGCTACCAACCTGGTTGAATCTATCATAAGCTCCTCCTGTGCGGGCTCTGGGTGAGGCCGCTAACAACGGCGTTTACGCCCTCCGGCTAGAATGGTCGTGTGCGGCAAGAAGTTCGGCCCGGGAGAACAACCACGCTCGAGGCGAAGGATATAACGCTCCGGTACCGGAGCAGCGGACGCGGCATCGAAGCCGTGAGCCTCACGGTTTGTCCCGGCGAGGTCCTCGGCCTCATGGGCCCGAACGGCTCGGGAAAAAGTACGCTGCTCCGGGTACTCTCGACCGCGCTCGCGCCCGAAACCGGCTCGTTCACGGTGGGCGGCGCGGACGGCCTGGAAAGTACCCGCGAGGCGCGGGCGAAGACCGGGATCCTGGTGGACCGTCCGACACACTACGGCGACCTCTCCGGCTGGGCCAACGCCTATTTCTTCGCCCGCGCCTACGGGGTAGACCGGAGCAAAGTAGTGGGTATCCTCTCCGACCTCTTCGACTACTTCGACCTGGCCGAATACAAAGGCGACAAGGCGAAAACCTATTCCTACGGGATGGGCAAGAAGCTCGCGCTCATCGAGGCTCTGGCACACGCGCCGGACCTCCTGCTGCTGGACGAACCCTCGCTCGGTCTCGACTACAGCTCCCAGCTCGCCTACCAGCGCAAAGTCCGGGATCTGGCAGAGTCCGGGACCGCCATACTATTGGGGAGCAACCAGGTAGACGAAGTCGAGTACCTCTGCGACCGGGTCGCTTTCTTGCGCCGGGGAAGAATCGTGGCCGAGGGGACCCCGGAAGAGCTCATCTCCTCCGTAAAGGGCGTAAAGCGGGTGGTGGCCACGCTGCGGAACCCGGTGGAGTACGAGCCCGTCTCCCGGGTACCCGGTGTGGAACGAATCGTGCCCGAGGGCCGGGATCTGGTGGTCCACAGCCAGGACCGGCCCGGCGTCGTGGCGGACGTGGTGGCGGCCATCGTAGGGTGTGGTGGAGACATTACGGACCTCGCGGTGCGCCGTCCCAACCTGGCGGACGTATACGTCAAGCTGACGGGAGAGGCGTTGAGGAATGAGGATTAACCCGCCGGACGCCTACTGGAAAAAAGACGTTGCGCTGTTCTTCGGCAGGAGGTTCGCGCTCGTTATAAAGATGATCTACCCGTTGGCGATCATCGGCCCCGTCGCCGCGAGCGGCATACCGGAGCAGTACAAGGCGGCGGTTATCGGGATCGTGGCCATAATGGCCGGAACCTTCGGCTCCGGCGAGAGCCTTACAGCCGACCTCAACGACGGCATCCTGGTGCGCGTCGCCCTCACCCCCATCCGGCCGCAACGCATAGTCTTCGAGGTGCTCGCCGTAAACGCCATACTGGACTTCCTCCAGCTCTTGCCGGCGCTGCTCGTCGCATACCTGTTCAATCCGGCTCCGCCACTGTTGCTCCTGGCGGCGACGTTCGGGGTGTTCGCAACGCTGGTGGCGGCGAACTGTATCGGGATCTTTATCGCAAACTTCACCACCTCCCCGGCAGACGTGCTGCTCTACGCCACGGCGATACTGTTTCCCCTGATCTACGTTTCAGGGTTCTTCCGCAACCAGAACCCTACCGGCATCTCGGCGTTCTTGAGAGACTTCGTCCCCTTCGCCTACATGAACGACGCCCTGCAGACCGTTTTCGGCCTCCCGACGAGGACTGCCCCGGTGGAGATCTTCCTGTTCCCCACGATCATCTGCCTCGTGCTGGCGGCCGGCGTCTGCCTTACGGGGCCGCGGCTCCTCTCATCCCGGGCATAATCCCGGTGTTTCCAGGCCCGTCGCGGTCTTTGACCTACCGGGCATGCCCTATACGCCCTGGCGGTTGTTCCCTCCGAAAAGACTACCGGAGCGCCCGCCAACCCGTCCGCCCAAGAAGCCCGACAAAACCATTACCGGGGAGATAACAGAATACACGACGAGCGCCGCGCCCAGCATTCCGATGTTCTCCGCCCGCGTATAAACGTCGCCGGGGTTTCTGACGGGCTCCAGCAAGACAAGACCCAAGCCTACCAGTAGGGAAAGAAAGGGAACGGCGAGGATAACAATTCCTACTACGGCTCCGTTGAGCCCCGCGTGCGAGATGGCGCAGCGGCCGGCCACCAGGCCACCGATGAAAAAGCAGAGGAGCAAGGACGAAATCACGAACGCCCCCGTTAGTAGCCCGCGGACCCGCTCTTCGGCCGCGGTAATGGAGGTGACACCGTCAACCGGCGCGGTGCCGGTGATAGAGCTTACGAAAGGGTCGAGCACCAGGCTGGCAAGAGCCAGAAACAAGAACCCCAGTACCCCGGTGGCCGAGGCTCCCAGGGCTGTTCCCGTCCAGCGGATGCTCCCCACCTGCTGCGCTCCTTCCGGTTACCGGGGTCTATCGTGGGATTCCAGTACCTCGTCGGCGAGAAAGACCCCGCGCTCGATGGTTTCCCGGGCGAAGAGCGGGTTCTGAACGTTCTCTTCGACCTCCCGGTCGGCCCGCGAGTAGATCTCGAATACTTCCGCGGTCCGTGCGTCGGCGGAAAGCGCCGGGTTTTCCTTTGCCAGCACGTAGAGGGCCGTTACCTTTTGTGAGAAGAAGGCCATCATCTCACCGGCTATTTTCTGTTTGCGCTCCCGGGTCCGGACTGCCAGGCCCGCCGCCAGCGGCAGCAATACGAAGTACGACAAAAAGGCGGTCAGGTAAAACACCACCCACGAAATCTCCGTCCAGGCCATTCCGACCGCGTGAAAGAAGAGCAGCGAGGCCATGGTTAGCAAGACAGGGGTGCCTATTACGCCGACTACTATCCACATGCCGGACCACGCCTCCCGGGTCGCCGGGAGGTTCGTGCTCCGTTCCGAATATCTGCTTGAGGACTGTACGATCACAACCTTGTTCCTATCGGTAAAAAGATTCTAACACTGAATTGACTTACAACGACGCCAGGATCTTACCCCTCCCCCCAGCGCTGATCTTTGAGGCCGTTCCGGCAACGTTTCTCCAGGTCCTTCTGGGCCCGCCAGCGCGCGATAATGCCGGGCCGATCGCCGAGGGCGCGGGAACCTTCCCGGCGGGCCACGCGAAGCCGTCCCCCATCCAGCAGCCCGGAGAGGTGCAGCGCGGACCGTTGCTCTCTATCCGGGATGGAGAAATCGTGGTAGAGCAGGGCCGCCGGTCCGTCGCCGGGCAGCGATGCCTCGGGCGGGAGCGGCCATACGGCCGGACGCTCGGACTCCCAGTCTTCGACCCGGACGACGTGGGAGGTCGGGGCGTAGCCCGTTTTCCGGGCGAGGATGCCGTGGTCCGGTTCGGTGCGGCGGGCGATGGGCCGGGGGGTGTGTCTCTCGGTAAAGCGCAGTATCAGGCGCGGCACGAACCACCAGTTGTCGCGCCGCAGCATCAAGCTCCCGAGGAGTTGCCGCGAAGGCCAGAACTTGCGGAGCTCCCAGTACAAGGGTTCTTCCAGAAAGAGGTCCCCCTCAAGGTCCGCCGTCACTTCCATCGTTCCCTCAACGGCGAGCGGGCTCCACCCGACGCGGGCCAGCCGCGAGTCGGAGAAAGCCAGCGACACCCGGGGAGACTTCTCGAGTTGGTAGGCGAGGTCTATTCGGGAGTACGGCAGGGCGAACGCCGGCTCCTTTTCCAGGAGCAGCGGCGTCAGGGGCTCGATGCGGGGTGAGCCATCATTATCCAGGTAAGAAAGCTCGGCGACCGCCGCCGTCTCCGCCGCGGTACGCAAGGTCTGCTGGTCGTATCCGCCCATGGGGTTGTAATGATAAACCCCAAAGACTATAGTGGCTCCAGCGGAGTTAAACCCGTTGCCGGATAGATTTAGGGGACACGGCACGAATCGAGACGAGGAGTAGAAGATGCCAGCGGTAGTGATCGTTATTGTTGTGCTCGGTGCTTTCTTTTTGGCCTACACGTTCTATTCGAAGTATCTGGCCGAAAAAATCTACGTCCTGGACAAATCCTTCGAGACCCCGGCCCACGAGTTCGAGGACGGCGTGGACTACGTGCCGACCAACAAGCACGTGCTCTTCGGGCACCACTTCACCTCTGTCGCGGGGGCGGCGCCCATCGTTGGACCGGCGATAGCGGCGTTCTGGGGCTGGCTGCCGGCGCTCTTGTGGATCACGCTCGGCACCATCTTCGCGGCCGGGGTCCACGACTTTGGTTCGCTGATCGTCTCGGTCAGGAACAAAGGGCGCAACATAGGCACGCTCTCTGCGGACGTGATCAGCAGGCGGGCCCGCACGCTGTTCCTGATCATCCTCTTCTTCCTGCTGACGTTGGTGAACGCGGTCTTCGGGGTGGTCATAGCGATCCTCTTCGTGGCGAACCCTGGGGCGGTAATTCCGGCCGTGGCGATCATCCCGATAGCCATCGTTATAGGGCAGTTCGCCTACCGGGGCCGGGGACCGATCCTCATCCCGGCGCTCATCGCGGTCGCGCTTTTGTACGCGCTGATACCGGTCGGCCAGTTGTTCCCGATACAGATCGACGGCCTGGCGGGCATCTTCGGCCTGGAGCCGCGGACGATGTGGGTCATCTTGATCTTCGCCTACACCTGGTTCGCTTCCCGGCTGCCGGTGTGGCTCCTACTGCAGCCGCGGGACTACATAAACTCCTTCCAGCTCTTTATAGCCCTGGCGGTGATCTTCCTCGGTATAGCCGTCGGGCTCAATACCATCGTGGCCCCGGCCGTCAACCCCAACGTGCCGGCGGACTCGCCGAGCATTTTCCCATTCTTGTTCATTACCATCGCCTGCGGCGCGATCTCGGGTTTCCATACCCTGGTCGCCTCCGGCACTTCCTCCAAACAGCTAGACAACGAGGAGGACGCCCGGTACGTGGGATACATGGGCGCCGTCGGCGAGGGATCTCTAGCCCTCGGTTCGTTGCTGGCGGTCACGGCGGGTCTCGGGGCCACCGCCGCGTGGCAGCAGAAGTACCCGGACTTCGCCACGGCTTCGGACGGGGCGGTAGGGAACTTTACCCAGGGCGTCGGGGCCTTCGCCAGCAACCTCGGCATCCCGGAGGCGGCGGGCGTCATATTTGCGGCGGTCGTGGTCATCACGTTCGCCGGGACGACGATGGACACTGGCATCCGGCTCCAACGCTACATCATCCAGGAGATCGGGGAGATCACGAACATCCGGCCCCTCACCCGCAACGTGACGCTGACGACCTCTATCGGAGTCATTATCCCGCTGGGTCTCGCGGTGTATCCGGGCGGCGACCAGGGGGGCGAAGCCGGGTTTGTCTTCGGATACCTGTGGCGGCTTTTCGGCACCACGAACCAGCTCACCGCCGGGCTGGCGCTTACCGTAATAGCGATCTACGTCTTCACCCGCGGGCGCAATCCGCTATTCCAGATCGTACCGCTGGTTTTCCTGCTCGCGATGACCACCTACGCGCTTTTCCTCCAGCTCGGTGAGTTCTACGCCGGCGGCGACTGGCTACTCGTGGTACTCGACGCGATCATCTTCGTCCTGGCCGTCTGGCTAATAATCGAGGCTATCTTCGCCTTTAACCGGGCCCGGGGACAGCGGGACCGGCAAGGGCGCGGGTCCAGCCCGGAGTAGGGAGGTAGCCCGGTGCACAGGATCATCCTGGTCCGCGAGTGGGACTCTCAGACGGCGGCCTCCGGTTGCTGCGGCAGGCTCGGCGGCGAGAACAACGAACTCGGAGACCCCGACACCTACCGGCACAACCGGGAGGAGATGGAGAAGATGGGCAGGGTCTACCGGGCGCTGCGCGAGGACCTCTTCGACGAGGAGGTCGGGGTGACCGTCGTAGACCCGCGCAATATGGTCTGGCTTATTCCGTCGGTGCTCAAGGACGCCCGCAAGCGGGGGCTCTCGATCAGCGAGACCCTGCGGAGCGTAAACCGCAGCGTCTCCTACAACGCCGTTATCCTCGATGGCAAGGTCCTCTTCTCCGGCCGCGTCCCCGAACCGGAAGAAGCCGTCGCCGCCATCCGCTCCGAGCTGGACGAGCTGGAGCCGGTAGGAGCCTAGATGTCTCCGGGCTTTCGAGAGATCTACGACAAGATCAACGAGCTCAACGAGGAGTTTCTCGTTAGCAAGTGGCGCTCGGGACTCCAGAAGGAGGCTAACCGCCAGCAGGACGCCCTGATGGCGATGCTCTTTCTCGAGGCCCTGGGCGTCCCGAACCCGACGAGCTACTATTCCCTGGCGCTCTACCCGGAATTCGTCGAGTCGTTCCACCAGTGGCACCGCCGGATGGGGATGGAGACTTTCCCCGAAGCCGGATTCTGTTGTTGAGCGACGAACGCCCCCAACGCCGCCTGGCCTTCTTCGGCGGCAAGGGCGGCGTCGGCAAGACCACCCTGGCCGCCGCCTTCGCCACCCTGCTCGCCCGCCGCGGCGAGAAGACCCTGCTGGTCTCTACCGACCCGGCCCACTCCACGGGCGACATCCTCGGCCTGAAGCTTGCGGGCGAGCCGCAGCGCGTCGAAGAGAAACTGTGGGCGGTCGAGGTCGACGCCGAAAAGGACGCCGAGGAATACATAGAGAAGATCAAAGCGGATGCCAAAGACTCGGTGAGTATCGAGGTCCGGCCTACGGTCGAGCAACACCTGGACCTCGCCAAGAACAGCCCCGGCACCGAGGAGTCGGCGCTCTTCGACCGCTTTGTGGACTTGATCTCCCTTTCTCCCGGCGAGTACGACCGTATAGTCTTCGACACCGCCCCCACCGGCCACACGCTGCGCCTCCTGACGCTACCGGCCCTGCTCACCGCCTGGGCGGAGGGTATGGTGCGCCAACGGGAGAAGGTCGCGGGCATGGAGCGGATGATGCGCAACCTGGCCGGCAGGGACGAGCCGGAGGGAGACCCGATCCTGGACCGCCTCCGCGAGCGGCGGGACAAGTTCCACCACGCCCGCCACCGGCTCCTCGAAGACTCCACTTTCTACCTGGTCCTCATGCCCGAGCGCCTGCCCATAGAAGAAACCGGCCGCGCGCTCGAAACGCTGACCGGAAACGACGTGCGCGTCGAGGCGCTGGTAGTGAACCGCGTCTTTCCCGACACGGTCGAGGGCGAGTTCATGAAGAACCGGCTGGAGCAACAGGCCGAGTACCTCGCAGAGATAGACGACAGGTTCGAGGACTGGCCGGTCGTTCGGATCGCACAGGAGGCGCGAGACATCACCGCAAAGGCACAGCTCGAGCCCATCGCCCGGCAGCTAGAAGACGCCGGTCTCGGGTGAAGTTCCCGGCCGGCCCGCAAACTACAGGCCCGGACTACCCTCCGCCCCGAACCCGCCACTGCCACTTCTGGGCTGTACAATCTAATCGTGAAAGTGACGGATCGAGAAGGCCCGCGTAGAGGTGAAGTATCTTCCGCAGGATACGCGACCTCCACCGAAAGCAAGCAGATGGTCCCGGTTGGTCGGCAGGAATTTCTCGTAGCCCGGGGTTCTGGCGGTAGAGTACGTTTTAGTTCGGGACCGGCTTATCTTGGGGGAGAGGCATAGGCATGTCACATTCGCACGCTGGGGGGCACGATCCCGGTACCGGAGGCCACGATCACGGTCGTGGCGCCAACAAGCAGGCGCTGGCGGTCGTTCTCGCGTTTACGTTAACGTACATGATCGCGCAGGTCGTGGGCGGCTTGCTCACGGGCTCGCTGGCGCTGCTCGCGGATGCGGCCCACATGCTCTCGGACAACGTGGCGTTGGCCCTCGCTCTTTTCGCCTTCTGGCTCTCCGCCAAGCCACCGACGCCCAACAGGAGCTTTGGGTACAAGCGGGCGGAGATCCTGGCGGCCATGTTCAACGGCGTCACCATCGTCGTGGTCTCGATCTGGATCTTCTACGAGGCTTTCGAGCGGCTCCAGGATCCACCGGAGGTCCTGGGCGGCTGGATGATGGTCGTCGCCGGGGTCGGCCTGCTGGTAAACGTGGCCGGGTTCCTGATCCTCTCCCGCTCGGCCGGGGAGAACCTGAACATGCAGGGCGCCCTGCGGCACGTGCTGGCTGACCTGTTGGGGTCCATCGGTGTTATCGTTGCGGCGCTCGTCATCGTCTTCACCGGCTGGAGCTACGCGGACCCCCTGATCAGTGCCCTGATCGGGGTGCTGGTGCTGTTCAGCTCCTGGAAGCTGCTACGGGACTCCGCCAACGTGCTCTTGGAAAGCTCGCCGCCCGGTATCGACGCCCGGCAGGTCGGCGAGGAGATGGTCGGCGTCGAAGGGGTAGAAGAGGTTCACGACCTGCACATCTGGATGGTTACTTCGGGCTTCCCGGCCCTGGCCGCACACGTTCTGGTAGGCAAAGACGAAGACTGCCATCAGAAGCGCCGGGACCTCGAAGAGCTGATAGCTCACGAGTTCGGGATCGAGCACACCACCCTGCAAATGGACCACGTCGGAGATCACGCCGCCGGGAACAGCACCCTGCTCTTCGCCGACCCACCTCGCAAGCGGAAAGCCACCTCTTAAGGCAGTTCTGCAAGAAGTCGTCCAGGATCATTACCGGTCCTCGAGACCAGCCTGGTAAACGCCGTTCCTGGAAGGCGGCTCTCCGTCCGCGCTGAGGCTATAGGGTATGCAAAGGGGTACGCCGGTCCTGGGGTCTGGAACGACATCGGCCTCCACGGAGAAGACTTCGGCCAGTACCTCCTCGGTTATGACCTCCTCGGGTCCGCCGGAGCGGAATACCCGGCCGTCGGCGAGGGCTATGAGGTGGTGGGCGTAGCGGGCGGCGTTGTTGAGATCGTGCAGGACCATGAGGATGGTACGTTCGTCCTCCCGGTTGAGCCGGTCGAGGAGCTGGAGGACCTCTAGCTGGTGGGCCATGTCGAGGAAGGTGGTCGGCTCGTCCAAGAGGAGGGTCTCGGTCTCCTGGGCCAGGGCCATCGAGATCCAGGCGCGCTGTCGTTGGCCACCGGAGAGGGTATCCAGCGGCCTGTCGGCGAGCTCGGCGACGCCGGTGATCTCCAGCGCCCTTACTACCGCCCGCTCGTCTTCTTTGGACCACTGCGAGAACCAACCCTGGTGCGGGTAGCGGCCCTGGGCGGCAAGCTCCCGGACGGTGAGACCTTCCGGAGCCTCGGGATTCTGAGGCAGGATGCCGAGTTCTTTGGCGACCTCTTTCGTGGGACGATTGAAGATCGCCTCGCCGTCCAGGTAGACGGCTCCACCACGGGGTTTCATCAGGCGGGCGAGGGAGCGAAGCAGGGTTGACTTGCCACAGCCGTTGGGTCCGACAACGGCCGTGATCTTGCCCGCCGGCACTTCCACGTCGAGCCTCTCGATAATGACCGTCTCATCGTAGGCGAGCTTGAACGTTTGGTGTGAATTATCTGTACGAGATTTGAGCGGAAGGTGTCCACGCTCTAAAGTCGGCTTGCTGACCGATCCCGAAGGGAAAGGAACCGACTCCTCATGCTCGACGTGGACACCTTCCTCACCGCACTTTAC
>JBHJHC010000116.1:0-3297 GCA_050331175.1 Rubrobacteraceae bacterium
GAGGGTCGAGTCATAGACTTCTGGATCGCTTTCTCAAACGTGGTCATAGTTGTCAGACGGCTCATCCGAGAGGGCTGGATGCGCTACCGCTGGGAAAGTCGACCTCCCCGCAAGCCATGACCTATTGGCGCAAGCTCTAAACTAGAAAATATATGAATTCCTTCGCAATAGCCGGGTCCCGGAGCCGACACCGTGCGTGAGACGATCGTGCACGGCCGCTACAGCATCCTTCGCACCCTGGGTGGCGGGGGGACGGCGAGGGTGTACCTGGCCCACGACGAGGTCCTGGACCGGGACGTGGCGCTTAAGGTGCTCCGGGACCAGTACGCGGAGGACACGGAGTTTGCCGAGCGCTTCAAACGTGAGGCCCGCAACGCCGCCTCGCTTTCCCACCCGAACATAGTCTCCGTCTACGACCGGGGGGTGGACGAAGACGGCACGTCGTACATAGCCATGGAGCACGTGCCGGGGGGTTCGCTGAAAGAGCGCATCTCGCAGGAGGGGTTCCTGGACGCCGACGCCAGTGTTCAGATAGCGTCGCAAATCACCAAAGCCCTCGAAGCCGCCCACGGGCGGGGTGTGATCCACCGCGACATTAAGCCCCACAACATCCTCTTGACCTCCGAAGGCCAGGTTAAGGTGGCGGATTTCGGGATAGCCCGGGCCTCCGCTTCGACCTCTATCTCGCGCACGAACCTCGTCCTGGGAACGGCGAGCTACATGTCCCCCGAGCAGGCGCTGGGAGAGTCGGTGGATCCCCGCAGCGACCTGTACTCGCTGGGCGTGGTCCTCTTCGAGATGCTGACCGGCCAGCTCCCCTACACCGCGGACAACCCGGTCGCCGTCTCCATGAAGCACGTCAATGAGTCGTTGCGCCCCCCGAAGGAGGTGAACCCGGAGATCCCGGCGAGCCTGGACGCCGTAGTCACCAAACTGCTGGCCAAGGATCCCGCAGACCGCTACCAGGGCGCAACCGAGCTCGCGGAAGACCTCCGCCGCGTGCGGGCCGGGCTTCCACCGCTCGCCGTCGACCCGGTGGACGCCGGCACCAAACCCACCCGGCTGGAACCCCGGCAGATCCTGCCGCCACCGCCGCCACCCGTGCCGGCCCGCCGTCGCCGTCGGAGGAGCACCCCCTGGATACTGGTGTCGATCTTCTTGCTCCTGGCCTTGCTGGGCGGCCTGGGCTGGACCCTCTCCCAGGGTACCGTGAGAGTCCCTTCCGTAACGGGCGAATCCCGGGAGCAGGCCCAGCAGGAACTGGGAAACGAGGGGTTACAGATGCAGGTCCAGCAGCAGGAAAGTTCGCCCGAAGACGCGGGAATGGTGGTCGGCCAGTCACCCGAGAGTGGAGTATGGGTCCAGGAAGGCTCCAGGGTAACCGTAGAGGTCGGTACGGGCCCGGCCACCGTCGGCGTGCCCGAGGTCGTAAACCTGAGCTACGCCGACGCGGAAGCGGTGCTCGCCGAGGCGGGGCTAGCAGTCGGTGCCGTCCGTCGCATCCAGAGCAACACGGTTCCCGCAAACGTCGTCTTCGAACAGGGATATCCGACGGGCGCGCAGGTCGAGCCCGGAACCGCGGTGAACCTCGGCGTCAGCTCCGGGCCGCCGCCGGTTCCCGCACAGCCGGAACAGCTGCCGGAACAGTCCGACGATCCAGCGCAACAACAGCAACCGGAAGGGCAGTCCCAGCAGCCGCAGGACCAACAACCGGGAGACCAACCACAGGACCGGCAACCAGGAGAACAGCCGCAAGACCTCGACGACAGGATTCGGGAAGCGATCGAGGAGGATCTGGAAGACGCGGGAATCGGTGGAGACGACGAGGACAACTAACCCCCCGTAGCCCGCTTGGCAGGTCCGGCTACGATCCGGCCTCCGTAAGGCAAAGAAGCCCTGCGAAAGGTTTTCACCGGCCACCACAAATCGCACTCAAGGTCTCGGGCTACAGTCTGCTCGTTCCATCTGCACCCGTTTAGTTCCTGCCGTGTATTCGGCCGAACCTCCTTTCCACAAAAACTTTTCGACGGCGCCTGTAGCCCCGCAGCAACGCCTGGACAAAGTCTTCGTGGAACGGTGCGAAGGTTGTTGACTCGGGCCACACGAAAGCGCACATCTCGTTGACGAAAACGTCGCTCGTCCGACGAACGAAGAAGTCTACACGAAGCATGTCGGTGCCAGCGGCTACCGCTTTGCTCAGGCAGGCAATTGTCGGCCAGAAGGACCTCAACCACCCGTACCCGGCCTCCGCTTCCCATGACAAGTGACCGTCAGCATCGATCCAAAGCCGACAGTCTCCGCCAAGGACCGCTCCATGAATCTCTCCCCACAGCGTCATGATCCGGAGATCCGCATCAAAGGGTATATAGCCTTCGACGACAACTCCTGGAAGGGATTGGCGTAGAGCCCAAGCCTCACGTTCGTGACAGCGTACAAGCATTTTCTTAGCGATCTCGTTCACTGCTTCGTCCAACGTGACCCCCTTTCTGCCTCGGCTGCAGTGGTCACCGACCGGGCTGAAGCTCTCTGCTGCCTGTAGGGTCCCGTCGCTGGAGAGATACACCGCCTCGCTACCACAGAGGTGCGCAGGCTTCAGGACAAAAGGCTGTTTCACGTCCAACAGCCGAGCACAAACCTCCCTCAAATCATCCGGATCAAAGATTTCACCGCCCGCCTGGTAAAACACCTCGGCTGTCGGTATGCGACGGTGCGCCCATATCTCCTTCATTCCAAGCTTGTTCTCCCAGTCGGCCAGACGAATATCTTTGGTGCGGGCGTTCCAGTCGAGTCGTCGGCACATCAATTCTTGCCAGGTGGGCTTTTCTACGGCAGCCGGGATCCACGCGGATACGTCGAACTCGGAGAACAACGGGTACTCCATCACGCTGCCTCCCAACTCGCCCTGCCGTGTACACGCTTTACTCGATACGGAACCCCGATATGAGAAAAATATACGAGCGCGTTATCCTCGGCGGCCCCGTCCACAAGTGCTTCTTTGCTGGTCCGCATCGCGTCCTGATCTGCCCACCTCACGTTACGCGTCTCCGAGAATTCGAGAGGGTGATGGTACAAGTCTCCGGTGAAGTAGGCTACTAGATCCTCCGCCTCTACGCGGAGAATTTGATGGCCTGGCGTCTCACCCGGAGCGCAGAGAAGAGTCAGTCCATCGCCCAGATCCGCCTTCCCTTCGACTAGTTGCAGCAGGCCGCGGCGATAAATCACCTCCAGCGTACGCTTCTCTAAATCACCGAAATGCTCCGGCCACCAATCTGCCGCGCCAAGGTAATGTCGGGCATT
>JBHJHC010000117.1:0-19510 GCA_050331175.1 Rubrobacteraceae bacterium
AGCATCGGAGCCCGCACCCGCGAGGCTCTAGTAGAAGCAACCGGCAAAGCTCTTGATGCGGTGAGCACCCGAGACGCTGCGGGCTGGTTCAAGCACTGTGGCTACCGAGTCGTCCATCACTCACTATGAAAATTGCTCTAGAGCGGGGTGCTTAGTCCTCCGGTGCCGGCGGCTCTACTTTACCGGCGCCCTCCTCGATCTGGCGTCGGATCGACTCGAGCGTAGCCTCTACCCCTTCCTCAAAGGGGTCGCGATCTCCGCCAGATTCTTCCTCTTCTTCTGCGGAACGGGGTCCGAACGAGAGGTGTACCGTTACCGTGCTCTCGGCACGCCCCGCTTCGTCGACCGTGAGCCAGCCGGAGTAATCCCGGCCCCACTCGGCGCCCCACTCCATGCGCCGCGCATCTTCTTGAACGGCGAAATAGCCTTCGCCTTCAGTTTCGTAGCGGTTGGGAATCTCGACCTTCATCCACACCTTGCGCTCGCCGGGAACACTGGCGGATGATGGTTCCGTGAGGGCTGCGTCCTTTACCGGCGGCAGGTAGTGGGGGAGGTTGCTTACGTCGGAGAGCCAGGCAAAAACCGCACCCGCCGGGGCCTGAATCTGCTTGGTTTTCTCGTACTCCTGCATCTTTGCCCTCAGCTTTCGTCGGAGCGGTTCTGGGGCAGGGCCCCGCCGGTTTCTTCCTCGCGTTCGACCTGTTCGTCGGTCGCGTCCTGGCCCTCTTCGGTATCGGGTTCCCTTTCGGTGCGATTCTTTTCCCGTTGCTCCCGGCTCTCTTCGCTCATGGCGCTACTTTGCTCCAGTCTATTTTCGTCTGCCCTACGCCGATACCCTGTCACCTACAGCGGAAAACCTCTGTGATAGCTCGCCCCTTCTCGATCATCAATACCGGCGTTAGCCGGCGGAGAAGCTTGTTACCTGGATAGCATCTCGTACCGTTAGGTGGAAGTCTCCTCTTCCAACACTTCCTCAGCCCAGCCGAGGGCCGCGTTCGTGGCGGGAAAACCGATGGTGGTGAGGGCCAGGACGATCGCGTGCAGGATCTCATCTTGTGAGGCGCCAATGCCCAGGAGCTTGCGGACGTGGGAGCGGACGGCTCCCTCAGACTCGGCACCGACGGCGATGCCTAGCTTGATCAGGCGCCGCTCTTTCTCTCCGAGCGGTCCGGCTTCGTGTTCGGCACTCCCAAGGGAATCGAACGCCTCCTTGACCGCCGGGAAGCGTCTCTCGAAATGCTGGTATATTTCCGGCAAATAGTCTGTCATCTATAACTCCTTTCCGCCAACTTCCTTCCATACTAGCAAGCCGGGACTGAAAAATCGGGTATTTGGATCGCCAGGAAAGCGAGGATCATAATTCGGTAAAGCTTCCCGAAGGAGGTGGTCTCGTGGTCAAGAGCAAAGCCGGTTCGCCGGAGGCGTACATCGCCGAACTGCCTCCGGACCGCCGGGAAGCTATCGGGGAACCGTCAACCTTTCAAATCAGGGGTGGCACCTGAGGAGAAATCGGGACCTCCAGCACCGTCGGGACGTCCTTCGTCCACGCCTTCTCCGCGGCCTCCTTTAATGTGACGAGATCCTCGACCCGGGTGGCGTCGCAGCCATATCCGTTCGCGATGGACACGAAGTCCAGCCCAGGAACATCGAGGCCGGGGACGCCGGGCGATTCTTCAAGGTCGGCGAACGCCTTGAGGATCGCGTACTCCTCGTTTCGTAGGACCACGATCAAGATGGGAAGCCGCAACTGCGCCGCGCTCCAGATC
The DNA here is from genome assembly GCA_050331175.1 of Rubrobacteraceae bacterium. Classification (GTDB taxonomy): domain Bacteria; phylum Actinomycetota; class Rubrobacteria; order Rubrobacterales; family Rubrobacteraceae; genus SIRX01. The sequence goes on from JBHJHC010000117.1 coordinate 1,767, forward strand.
GACTGGAGTGAGTAATTGAAGGATCCATCGCCGATTATGGTGATGACGGGTCGGTTGCGGCCGGAGTCACGCTCGGCGAGCGCGATTCCCACGGAGGCCGGAAGGTTCCAGCCGAGGCCGCCGCTCGCGAAGGTGTAGAACGTGTCCGGCTCGGTGATCGGCCACGCTTTGTGGAGGTCGGCAAGGTTTGAAGGACTCGCCTCCACCAGAACAGCATGATCCGGCCGAATCTCCCCTAGCGCGGCGAAAACCTCCGCGGCGGACGGACGGCCGCTTTGAGGTTGGGTCGCTGCCGGAGCCGGGTGAGGCGCCATCCGGTGCTCGAGCGGCGTGCGGGGCTTGCTATCGGACGGGGTGTGATCCGCGAGCAGCTCCTTGAGCCCCGCGAGAGTCAGGACTGCGTCGCCGACGAGGCTGTCACCAACGGGGGCGCGGCCGGTCTCGGCCGGGTCGTCGGAGACGTGTAGGAGGCGCATCCCGGCCGGCAGGTACGGGCCAGCCACGTAAGGGTAATAGCGGAAGACTGGGGCGCCAACGACCAACGCGAGGTCATGCCCTTCGAGCTTCTTGCTCAGCGGGCCGGTCGCGAACGGCAACCCGCCGACGTAGAGCGGGTGGTCCTCCGGGAACGGAGCACGCTCAGAGGCGGGAGCTGCCCAGACGGGCGCGCTCAACGCTTCGGCGAGTGCGACCGCCTCGTTCCAGCCCTCCTCCCGAGCAACGGCCGGGCCGTAGATCAGGACCGGTGAGGACGCCTGGCGGATCGCGTCGGCGAACTCGCGCAGGCGGTCCGGGTCCGGCGCGACCCGGGTCGCGACCGTGCGCACGATGGCTGGTCCCTCGCAGGGCTTGTCCCAGTCGTCAAGCGGCAGAGACAGGAACACGGGACCGGAGGGCGGTTGTAGGGCGGTCGCGCTCGCGCGCATGAACGCGGCCGGCACGTCCTGCGCCCGCACCGGCTCGTACGCCCACTTGACCCATGGACGGGGCATCACCGTCGCGTCCACGTTCGTCAGCCATGGCTCGAGCAGCAGCATCTCGCGCGTCTGCTGTCCGGCGGTGACGATGAGCGGCGTCTTGTTCTGGAACGCTGTCAGCAGGTTGCCCATCGCGTTCCCGAGGCCGGCTCCGGTGTGGAGGTTGACGAGTGCGGGTCCGCGCGTCGCCTGCGCGAAGCCGTCGGCCATCGCGACGACGGACGCCTCCTGGAGCCCGAGGACATAGCGGAAGTCAGGGGGGAAATTCGCCAGGAAGGTCTCCTCCGTCGAGCCGACGTTGCCGAATATCGTCGTCAAGCCGAGATCGCGCAGCAGATCGAATGTGGCATCTCGCACGTTCGTTGGCGAGCGTTGCCCATCCTCAGACTTTGCGTGTTCCATAGCGTTCATCCCTTCCCTGGAGGTAGAACCAGAACTCTGTTGCATCGGCGAACTAGTATAGTCGAAAGCCCGGAAATGCGCATTATCCTGGCAAACCGTATAACACAAGCTGGGGGTTGTACCGAGTGGCGGCTAGAGATGGGCTTGAACCAAAGACTCGCGGAGCAACGATTGCGGGCTGTCGGTTCGGCGAGCCTGTCGCTCCTACCAGCCTTGGCGGGACGGCGATAAGTAGAAGCCTGGAGTATCCGGATGCAGCCAACTCTGTCAGATTCGGGTTTTCCATGATGAATATTCCTGATCTGATTGGCTGTCGCTTCCCTATTCCTTCCGAGGAAGTGAAATACGTGGCCGGGGCCGAAGAGAAGCTACAAGTTCTGCCGCTCGAAGTAATCGGGGAGGCACTTTCCCGGGTGCCACCCCAAAAGGTTTATCCAACAGTACGAAACGGCCCGGGCGCGCTATCGTTATAGAGCATCGTATCAGCGGCCGTACGGGATTCGGAACAGGGTGCCGAGATTCGCTTGGGGGTTGGTGTGTCCGGCCAGTCGGAGCGCTTCCCAGAAGGTTACCTGGTTGGCCGTGAGCACCGGCTTGCCTGCCGCAGCTTCGAGGTCTTCCAGCCACGCCGCGGTGTGCAGTGCCGTGTCGGGCAACAGCAAGACGTCGGCGTCCGGGTGGTCGTTATCGGTTGCCATTTTCAGAACATCTTCTCTTCCGAGAGTGCCTACTTCGGCGGCGGTCATTATCCCCTGGCTCCCGACCCGGCACACTCCTACGCCTCCGACCCCGAGGAACTCCACGAAGCGCCGCGCGATGTCCTCCGGATAGGTCGCCGCCACGGCGGCCCGTCGGACCCCGATAGCGCCGGCCGCGTGGACAAAGGCCAGCGCCGTTGTGGAAGCGGGGATACTGAGGGCCTTCTCCAGTGCCGCAGCCTGCTCCTTCGCGCCATCCCAGCCAAAGACGAAACTCGCGCTCGTTGAAGACCAGACGACGGACGCGGCGCTTCGTCCGGCCAGGCGTGCGGCGCCCTCCAGCAGGCGGGGAACGCTGCCCATGTCGAGCAAGGCGTCGGCGCGGTGGGCGTCCTCGCCGATGGAGGTGTGAACCACTTCGGCCTCAACCGGAGGTGCCACTTTCGCTGCCAACCGGGGGAAATCGTCTTCGGCGGCGTAGCCGGGGTAGAGGAAACCCAGTCTCGTAACTGCTTCCGATGTGACCACGCTGAACCTCCGCGTTGCCGGTTGCCAGATCTCCGATTGTGTTATACAGGAGATGGGTTTGTCAGGCTAACAAAGCGAGTGTGCGGTTGCCGAAAGTGCAGGAAAATCCCGGCGCGGACCTGAACGGGTGTGTCGCCTTCGACGGGGTGCCGGATCGGGTCGGAATCGGGGTTGTGGTGCCCTTTGACCTGGTACTCGATCACGAGTACTGGCAGTGGGTCCCAAACAACGTGTCGCTCCACGTAACCCGGACGCCCGCGCTCGAGATGCCGATGGACCTCAGGATGGCTTCGAGGATCGGCGAGGCCGAGGTCGTGGCGGAGGCTACCCGGAACCTGCTGGCTGCCGCTCCAGTGGTCGTCGTGTATGCCTGTACCTCCGGGAGCTTTGTCGGTGGCGTTGCCCGAGAAGGGCGCTTGAGAACTGCGATGGAACAGGCCGGTGCTCCCCGGGCCCTGACTACCAGCGGCGCGTTGCTGATGGCGCTGGAGAGCCTGGGTGCCCGGCGCGTAGCTATCGGCACGCCCTACGACGAGGAGGTTACGGTAGAGCTGTCGAGGTTTTTGGCCGAGGCAGGCTACGATACTGTATCGAGCGCGTTTCTCGGGCTCACCGGCGGCATCTACCGGGTAAACCGCGAGACCGTTGGTCGTCTGGCAGCGGCGGCGGATCAGGCCGAGGCCGACGCCGTATTCCTGAGCTGTACGAACCTCCGCACCTTTGGATTGCTCCCGGAGATCGAGGCGAAGCTCGGAAAGCCCGTGCTCGCGGCCAATCAGGTCACGATGTGGGCTGCTCTACGGGCAGCGGGGCTCGCCCGAGACTGGCCTCGTCCGCCTCCGGGTCCGCAGTGGTAGTGCTGCGGTGCTAGATCAGGGGGGTGGCCGTGCCGGTCAGGTCGCCGACAGCTTGTTCGAGGTGGCGCTCGATCAGGTCCGTCACCTCCCGCTCGTTCCCGCGGCGCAGAGCGTCGAGCAGCGTGCGATGCTCTTCCACCAAATCCCGGCACGACGCGTAGGCGGGTTCGAGCGCTACCAGGCACATCCTGGTCTCGGCGATCAAAGTGCTAAACATCCGTTGTAGGCGCTCGCTGTGCGAAGAGCCCACGAGGGCCTCGTGAAATCTAAGGTCCAGGTCGGCGCACGAGTCCCAGTCGTCTGCCCGGGCGGCTTCCGCCATTCGTCCGACCAACGCTTCCAGCGTGCCGAGAACTTCCTTGTCTGTCCGCCGGACCAGCGCGCGTACCGCCGCCCGCTCGATCGCCACCCGGGCCCGGTAGACGTCTACTATGTCCTGCTCGTCCAGGGAGACCACGAACACGCCCCGGTTGCGCTCGTTGCGCAATAGCCCTTCCTGAACGAGCCGCTGAAGGGCTTCCCGGACCGGTCCCCGGCTAACGTTGAGCCTGCTCGCCAGGCGCGCCTCGCCCAACTGCGTACCCCCGGCAAACGTGCCGTCCAATATCCGGTCCCGAATGCGGCCCGCGATCACTCCGGGGGTCGTATCGCGCTCTATCGGCTCGAGCCTGTCTAACCCCTGAACCATCTCTACTCTATACCCGGCTGCTTCAACCTCGACTCCCAACACGCCACAAAGTTATTCCTCGATTGTTGACAATTCTACAACACTCGGGTACGTTGGCGCGTGTAGGGATAATGGTACGCAATGGAAAGGGATGAGTGGCCAGGATGACGGGGGAGATCCAAAGGCCGGTGGTTACGGTCCTTGGGGCCGGCGAAGACCCTCAGCCTCCGGACTTTGGCGCCGTGGTAGCGGCTGCGGAGTTCCGGTTCGCCGACAGTAGCCGGGAGTTGGAGGAAGTGCTCCCCGGGAGTGAGGGGATCCTGGTGTGGAACTTTCGCTCCACCCTCCTGCAAGATGCCTGGCACCGGGCGGACAGTCTCCGCTGGGTGCACGTCGCGGCGGCCGGGGTAGACACGGTGCTCTTTCGGGAGCTAGTGGAGAGCGATGTGATCCTGACGAATTCCCGGGGCGTCTTCGACCGTCCGATAGCCGAGTACGTACTCGGTTTGATGCTCTTGTTCGCCAAAGGCTTTCGCGGGACGTTCGAGTTGCAGCAACGGCACGAATGGTGGCACCGAGAAACCGAAACGCTGTTTGGAAAACGGTTGCTCGTTGTAGGTGCGGGTTCCATAGGACGGACCATCGCCCGCCTCGCGCGCTGTTTCGGCATGAAGGTGGATGCGATAGCCCGGGCCGCCCGGGATGGGGACGAAGATTTCGGCCGGGTCGACACGAGCGAGAGGCTCGACGAAGCCCTCGGCACAGCCGACTACGTCGTGATCGCCGCTCCGCTAACCGCCCAGACGAATAGGATGTTCGGTGCCGAGCAGTTCCGGCGTATGAAGCCTGAAGCCCGCCTCGTTAACGTGGGCCGGGGACCGATCGTCGACCAACCGGCGTTGGAGGAGGCATTGCGCGGCGGCGAAATTGCCGGTGCCGCCCTCGACGTATTCCAGGAGGAGCCGCTGCCAGAAGATCACCCGCTGTGGGACGCGCCCCAGGTCTACGTCTCCCCGCACATGTCCGGGGATTTCGTGGGCTGGAGGGAGGCTCTCGAGGAATTGTTCGCCGAGAACTTCCGACGCTGGCAGGAGGGTGAGGAATTGCTGAACGTCGTGGACAAGAAGAAGGGTTATGCTGGCTAGAGGCAGGTTTTATGGGTGAGATCGCCTTTCTACCAGCGACGGAGTTGCTCGAACTCTACCGCAGCCGGGAGCTCTCGCCGGTGGAGGCAACCGAAGCCGCCCTGCAGCAGATCGAGCGTCACGACCCCCGGGTAAACGCCTACTGCCTGGTAGACGCCGACGGAGCCCTGAATTCCGCCCGAGAGTCCGAGGGACGGTACGGCAGGGGAGAGCCTCTGGGAAAGCTCGACGGGGTTCCGACCTCCATAAAGGACGTATTTCTGACCCGGGGGTGGCCTACGCTGCGAGGCTCTCGGGCGGTGAACCCGGATCAGGCCTGGACGGAAGACGCCCCGGTAACGGCGCGGCTCCGGGAGCACGGGGCCGTCCTGTTGGGCAAGACTACGACGCCGGAACTCGGTTGGAAGGGGGTAACGGATAGTCCGGCGACGGGTATCACGCGCAACCCCTGGGACCCCAACCTCACCCCCGGAGGCTCCAGCGGGGGAAGCGCCGCTGCAATTGTTCTCGGCATGGGCCGGCTCACGGTCGGGACCGACGGTGGCGGTTCGATCCGGATTCCGGCGGCTTTCTCCGGGCTCTTCGGTCTCAAGCCAACTTTTGGCCGCGTCCCCGTCTGGCCCGTTAACCCCTACGGTACGCTATCTCACTCCGGGCCGATGGCCTCCACCGTGGCCGACGCCGCCCTGATGCTGGACGTAATCTCCGAGCCCGACGCCCGGGACGCGGCAGCCCTACCCCCCGAAAACGTCAGCTATTTGGAGGAGATCGAAGGCGGGGTGGAGGGACTGCGGATCGCCTACAGTCCCGACTTCGGATATGTAGACGTTGATCCGGAGGTGGCGGCGATAGCCGAAAACGCCGCCGCGGCGTTCGAGGAGTTGGGGGCCCGCGTCGAAGCGGTGGACCCTGGTTTCGAAGATCCCATAGACATATTCCGGGTCCACTGGTGTGCGGCGGTGGCCAACGCCTTGAGTCCCTACGACGAGGAGGCGCGGGAGGTGATGGACCCCGGACTGGTCGAGCTCGCCGAAGAGGGGGCGGGGTACACGGCGCTGGAGTACCTGAAAGCCGCCGGACGACGGGCGGAGCTCGGCGTCCGCATGAGCGAGTTCCACCAGGACTACGACCTGCTGCTGAGCCCGGCGCTGCCGATACCGGCCTTCGGGGCCGGACGGGAGGCTCCTGAGAACTGGCTGGCGGAGAAGTGGACGAGTTGGACGCCGTTCACCTATCCCTTCAACCTGACCCAGCAACCCGCGGCCTCCGTACCGGCCGGGTTCACCGAAGCGGGGCTACCGGTAGGGCTCCAGGTCGTCGGCGGCCGCTACCGGGACGCGCTCGTGTTGCGGGCGGCGCATGTTTACCAGAAGGCACACCCGTTCACGGACCGGAGGCCCGGTTGGATCCGGCAGTAGAAAAAGCCGGTCGCGAACCTCGATAGGGGAGGAGAAAGAATGACGCGGTTTATCGAGATGAGGCTCGAGAAACGGGAGGTTTCCTGTGTAGCCCGGATGCTGGACGACGTGGCTCCCCGAACTTGCGACGCGGTGTGGAAGGCGTTGCCGCTCGGTGGGGACGCATACCACGCCAAGTACGCCCGGAACGAGATCTACAACCTGGTTCCGGCTTTCGCCGACCCGGAGCCCGGGCGCGAGAACCCGACGATCACCCCGATACCCGGCGACGTGGTCTATTTCTCGTTCGAGCCGTGGCAACTGATCACGGGCTCCCACGGCTACGACGAAGGCGACGAGCTGGAGGGGCTGGACCGGATAGTGGATCTCGCCATCTTCTACGAGCGGAACAACCTGCTCCTGAACCCGGATTACGGCTTCGTGCCGGGCAACGTGTTCGCCACCATCGTCGAGGGCCTGGAAGAGATCGCGGCCGCTTCGCAGGACATGTGGCGCACCGGCGTGGTCGGCGAGCGTCTGACCTTCAGCCGGCTCGACCGCCAGGACTGACCGGAAAAGCCGGACGTTCGCGGTTCAGCCCCGGAGCACCGGGGAGCGGGACAGGGCCCGGGTTATCCCGTTCGCCAACGCCCCCGCGGTAGACCCGTCCTCCGCCCCGTGGTCGGGGTTGAACTCGGTGACGGTCACTCCTACCAGGCGTTCGCTCTCGAGCAGCGTCCCGAGCGCCCTTATCGCGACGTCGAACGGCAGGCCCTCGTTGCGCCCCGTGTTCTCCGAAAGCGGTAGGTCCGTGAAGTCTACGGTGTCAACGTCGAAGTGCACCAGCAACCGGTCGAAGCGGCGTTCCATTTCCTCCAGGGCGCGGGTTGCGGCACCCTCGGGATCATCGGCCACCTCTCCGACCGGCAATTTCTTGAGCCCCCGGCGCTCCATTACCTCGCGCTCCCACCGGGTCGCCTGCTCGGGACCGTAGGAGAATAGAAACACGGCATCATCTTCCAGCAAGGGGAAACGCGGGCCGAAGTGGCTCAACTTTTGGGCCGCGCCGTCCTCGCCGAGCATGTGCGCGACGCCCATCCAGTCTAATGCTCCCTCCCGCACGCTGCCGGGTACGTTGAGGTCCGGATGGACGTCGAAGTAAATGAGCCCCGGGCGCCGGCCGGAGGATACAACCCCCGCCACGGTGCCAAGTTCGATGGTACAGTCCCCACCGATCACCAGCGGCAGGTCACCGGTTTCCCGCGCTACCCGGACTCTCCTGGACGTCTCGCGGGCGATCTCCGCGACCTCGGAGAGGTTCTGCGCGCGGCGGTTATTCTTATCCGGCCGCCAGCGCCGCACATCCCCTTCGCCATGATCCACCACGTCGATGCCGGCCCGGGAGAGCTTTTCTACGAGGCCGGCGTTCCTGAGCGCCCCTGGTCCCTTCTTCTGCCCGGGGGCGAATGCGCCCATGCTGGTCGGAACCCCGATCCAGCCCAAACTCTTGCTCACGAGCACCTCCACAAGTAGATTCCTTCGCCGCCCCCGCCGGCGGCGCCTTGCTTTACCCCCGATTTCTACCAGCCGGGAACCAGCGTCCCCAGGGTCGTTTTGGCCGTGATCCCGGAGAGAGCTAAAGGATGGTGCGGGTTGCCTCCGTCTCGCCGTACCGGCGGGCGAACTCGTCGAGGTTGCGCCGGGCTAACTCCTTCGCGGTCCGGCGGGGGCTTTCGCCGGTCGACTTCCAACGGTCTACAAGCTCGCCGACCACCGGGCGTAGCTCACCGGAGAGCTTGTCGAACGCGTCTTGCGGGTCGGTCGTGATGTCACCGAAGAGTGTCCACCACGCCCAACCTACCGCGCCCGCATTGGCGATGAAGTCCGGGATAACCACGACGCCCCGTTTCAGCAGCTTTTCCTCCGCCGAGGCCGTGATCGGTACGTTGGCGGCTTCCACAACGAGTTTGGCGCTTGCGAGGTCGCAGTTTTCAGCATTTATGGTGTAGGAGACGGCTGCCGGCACGAGCACCTCGGCTTCGACCGAGAGCCAGTCTTCTAGCGGTAGTTCCTGGTCGCCGGATCGCAAGGCTGAGCGATAGATCTCCCCGTACTCGCTACGGTTTTGGATCAGGTTCTCGACGTCCAGGCCATCGGGATTGAAGATCACACCCCCCGCGTCAACTACTCCTACCACCCGAACTCCAAGACGTGCCAGGTAGCGGGCACTGGAACCGCCCATCGAGCCGAAGCCTTGTACGACCGCCCTCGTGCCTCGGGGGTCCCACCCGAGGCTCTCGATCCCCGCTCCCACAGCCTCGGCCACGCCGTACCCTCCTATGACGTCGGGTATTGGCACACCGTCGACTTCGACGACGAAGGCCTCCCGGACCCGCCGGAGGGTTCTGTCCGGGTCCTGACTGCGACCCAGGGCTGCGTGCAAAGACATTCCCAGCCCGGCCTCGTCGAACACAGCGTCGAGCAGAGGTTGGGGAATTCCCAGGTCCTCGGCCGTAACCCAGTACTGGTCCAGCAGCGGCCGGACCGCCCGGACAAAGCGGCCTAGAACCCCCCGCGCCTCCGGATGGAACGGGTCGAAATCTATGCCGCCCTTTGCCCCGCCGACCGGAATGTTCAACGCACCAACCTTGTACGCCATGCCGCTCGCGAGGTCCTCGACCTCCTCCAGGTTGCACCCCACCCGCATCCGGGTACCCCCGGTGGCGATGCCGCCAACCAACCGGTGTATGACCACGTAGCCACGCGCCCCGGTTTCCGGATCCGACCACGTAACCCGGAGAAGAGGTTCTTCCTTTTCTTTAGCCAACCCTCTAACCTCCTATCGACTCCCACCCGGTTCCGACGCGACTATATGGGCCAGCCGAGAAATTGTCAACAATCCGACGAGAGCATTCGAATCGTGTCGGCACCGGTTCCGGTGAAAGCTTCCTGCAAAAGCCTTGACGATTCATTGTCAACAATTTACCATTAGTTTGCGCTTCCGGTAACAAGGGAAGGAGGAGCCAGAACCAGATGGGGAAAGGCAGGGGCAGTTAGGGAGGAGTATTGGCGGTTAGTCGGAGGCACGTTTCGCGGAGGCGGGCCAATGTATCAATACGTTTGTACGGTTGGTTGTAGGGTTCTTTGAGGTGGATTTCTTCACCGGAAGGGGACGGGAGCATGATTCAGAGGATAGAGCGGATGTTGGGTTTACGGACAAACCCGGTTGTTTTCTTTACTTCCGCGATCTTCATTATTTTGTTTGTATTGATGGGGGCTGGATTTTCCGGCCCGATGACCGCTGTATTCGGGGCGACTGCGGGCTGGATCTCTGAAACCCTGGGTTGGCTGTACATACTCACGGTAACGTTCTTGGTCGTCTTCGTCGTGGTGGTAGGCTTCAGCCGCTACGGGAAGCTCCGGCTGGGGCCGGACGACGCCCGGCCGGAGTACGGCAACTACGCGTGGTTTGCCATGCTGTTTACCGCCGGCATCGGCAGCGTGCTGATGTTCTTTGGTGTTGCGGGGCCGGTCTCGCACTATGCCAGTAATCCGATGGGGATCTCCAACCAGGCTGACCGGGCGCAGGCGGCGATCAACTTCGAGTTGTACCATTACGGTCTTCATGCGTGGGGGGTCTTTGGCCTCGTCGGGCTTACGCTCGGGTACTTCGCCTATCGCCGGGGCATGCCGCTCAGGATACGCTCGGCGTTTTATCCGGTGCTGGGAGATAGGATCAACGGTCCCATAGGCCACGCCATAGACATATTCACCGTTCTCGGAACGGTGTTCGGCGTAGCCGTTACGCTCGGTGTTGCCGGTTCGCAGGTCAACGTCGGCATCAGCCGGTTGACCGGGATCGGCGAGTCGAACCTGCTGCAGATCGCGATCGTCGGTGGCATTACGGCGGTGGCCATTATCTCGGTCTGGCTCGGGTTGGATAAGGGGATCCGGCGGCTCGGCCAGTTGAACATGGCCCTCGCTATATTGCTCCTGCTCTTCGTCCTGGTAGCAGGACCAACGATTTTCTTGTTGCAGGGCTTCGTTCAGACTATCGGCTACTACTTTCAGAACTTCATAGAGTTCTCGTTCTGGAACCAGGCCTACAACGACGACGGGTGGCAAGGGGCCTGGACGGTGTTCATCTGGGCCTGGCAGGTGTCGTGGGCGCCGTTCGTCGGCATGTTCATAGCCCGGATCTCCTACGGGCGTACGATCCGGGAGTTCGTGCTCGGGGTACTCTTCGCGCCCCTCGTCTTCACGATGCTGTGGTTTACCGTGTTTGGCGGGGCTGCGCTCGACGAGGTGCTGGCCGGCAACAACAACATTACGAACGTCGTGACCCAGGAAGGAGGATTGCGGGCCGCGCTGTTCGTGTTGCTCGACACCTTCCCTCTGGCCGGGATCACCTCCACGGTGGCGATCATCGTCGTTTGCATCTTCTTCGTCACTTCGGCTGACTCGACCTCGCTCGTTCTGGATACCCTGACTTCGGGTGACGAAGAAAACTCGCTCGCCCGCCAGCGCGTGTTCTGGGCGGTTTCTCTCGGCCTGATCGCCCTGGTGTTGCTCGTGGCCGGCGGGCTCGACGCGCTGTCCAACGTCGTAACCACGACGGGGTTGCCGTTCCTGATCATACTGGTCCTTATGTGCTACAGCTTCGCCCAGGGCCTTCGCAGTGAAGGCCGGGGACGGGCCGGCGACGAATCCGCCGCCGGGGCCCCGGGACCCGTTGGGACCATAACCTCGACCGATCCTGCGAGGCCCGAACGGCCGCTGGCCGTCGACCGGTCCGCACAAAGGTCGGGACGCGGCAGCGACCGGTAAACCGGTATCCGAAGAGCAGCAATCCGCTGCTGGAGCGGTCCCGGCGCGGAGTTCGGACTATGCTATAAGAGTGGAACGCATAACGGGATAGTGGAGGAACCATGATCGAAGGTACCGAGCACTGGCAGAAAAAGGACCGTCAATACGTGTGGCACGCGATGAGCGGGCATGCCCCCGACACCTCGACGATGGTTGTGGAGCGTGGGGAGGGAGCCTGGGTCACCGACATTGACGGCAACCGTTACCTGGACGGCATGAGCGGGCTCTGGTGCGTCAACGTCGGCTACGGGCGGGAGGAACTGTCCCGGGCCGCCTACGAACAGCTCAACAAGCTATGCTTCTATCCACTCACCAAGAGCCATCGCCCCGCGATAGAACTCGGAGAGAAACTAAACGAGTGGCTCCACGACGAGTACGTCTTTTTCTACTCCAACTCGGGCTCGGAGGCGAACGAGGTAGCCTTCAAGGCGGCCCGCCAGTTTCACGAGCAGAACGGCGAGCCGGGACGATGGAAATTCGTCAGCCGGTACCGCGCGTACCACGGGCAGACCATGGGCGCCTTGGCGGCGACCGGCCAGCCGCAGCGAAAATACCGTTACGAGCCGCTGTCGTCCGGATTCCTCCACGTGCAGCCCCCGGACCGGTACCGCTGTCACTACTGCGCGGACAAGGGCGATTGCACCCTGGAGTGCGCGGGGGAGATAGGGCGCACCATTACCTGGGAGATGCCCGAGACCGTGGCGGCGGTGATCATGGAGCCTATGATCACGGGCGGCGGCATTATCATTCCCCACGACGATTACCTACCGACCGTGAAGGAAATCTGCGAGAAAAACGGCGTCCTCTTGATCGTCGACGAGGTGATCTGTGGTTTCGGCAGGACGGGCCAGCTCTTCGGGCACCAGCACTACGGCGTAAAGCCGGATATAGTGACGATGGCCAAAGGGATCACCAGCGCCTACTTTCCGCTGTCCGCCACCGCGGTTCGCCGCGAGCTCTACGAGAATTTCGCCGCCGACAAAGGTTACGACCGGCTGCGCCACGTAAATACCTTCGGCGGCCACCCAGCCGGCTGTGCCGTCGCGCTAAAGAACATGGAAATCATGGAGGAAGAAGATCTCGCCCATCGCTCCGCCGTCCTGGGCGGGCTGCTGCGCGACGAGATTTCTTCCCTGAAAGACCACCCTTCGGTAGGTGACGTTAGGAACAAGGGCCTCCTGTTCGGCATAGAGTTGGTCGAGGATCAGGCGAGCAAAGAGCCCGCCGCCGCGGAGAAAGTAGACCGGGTTGTCTCCGGGTGCAAGGAACGGGGCCTGTTAGTGGGTAAGAACGGTGATACGGTGGCCGGCTACAACAACATCGTCACGCTTTCGCCGCCGCTCTCGATCTCCGAAGAGGAAGTGCGGTTCATAGCGGGCGTCCTGCAAGATACGCTGGAGCAACTGTAGAGCACCGAAACACGCCCTCGGGGGCGGGAGCTATGGTGCCCACGGTCATGTGGGGCACCACATGTAGGCGATGGTGCATTCTGCGGTGTCAGAGAGTACCCTTACTGTATGCTGGCTACCGGAGGAACGGGAAGCACGATACTCGGTATAGATCCCGGTACGGCGACGATGGGGTGGGGCGTCATCCGCCAGGAGGGAAACCGGCTCCGGTACGTGCAGCACGGCGCGATCACCACGCCCCCCGACTGGGAGATGCCGCGGCGCCTGGGCCGGCTCTTTGACGGCGTGACGGAGCTCGTAAAGGGCTACCGGCCCGAGACCGTCGCGATCGAAGAACTCTTCTTTAATACCAACGTGACCACGGCGATTACGGTCGGCCAGGCTCGGGGTGTCGCATTGCTCGCCGCCTACAAGGCGGGTATCGAAGTCACGGAATACACGCCGCTACAGGTGAAGCAGGCGATCACGTCCTACGGTCGGGCCGACAAACGGCAGGTGCAGGAGATGGTCCGGGCGCTGTTGAACCTGCGCGAGATCCCGAAGCCCGACGACGCCGCCGACGGCCTCGCTATCGCGATCTGTCACGCGTTCACCTCCCGAATGAGCGGCAAGGTGGGGGTGGGAAAATAACGGCTCGTACCGGATAATTACCCCATGATTTACAGGCTTCGCGGACAACTCGTAGAGAAGGACGCTGAGGGCGTGGTGCTCGACGTGGGCGGCGTCGGCTACCGGGTCTCGGCACCGAGCGGCACGATAAACGACCTGCCGCCCGCCGGGGAGGAGTGCGTGTTGCACACCCGGATGGTGGTCCGGGAGGACGCGATGCTACTCTTCGGGTTCGCCACGCGGGACGAACGGGCCGCCTTCGACGCGCTGACGGCGGTGAGCAAGATCGGGCCGAAGCTGGCGAACGCCGTGCTCTCGACGCTCTCGCCGGCGGAGATCTCCGAGGCTGTCGCCCGCGGTGACGTGGTGAAGCTCGCCTCCGTGCCGGGTCTGGGCAAGAAGACCGCCGAACGGCTCGTGCTGGAGCTCAAAGGGAAAGACCTGGCGGTCTTCGGACCGGTGGAGAGCGTCGCCCCCGCCACCAACGGCGGCGGCCCGTACATGGAAGCCCGCGAAGCGCTGACCGGGCTCGGTTACTCGCTGGAAGAGGCTGAGATGGCCTTGAACGAGATCCCGCCGCAAGAGTCCGTCGAGAAGTACATCAAGGAGGCGCTGCGGAGGATCGGGGGTAGGCGTTGAGCGAAGAGTTCGACGACTTCACCGTTGGTGGTCCCGGTAGCGAACCGCCCGAGGACATAACCGGGGCTGCCGGTCCGCCAGGCGGTCCGCCGGGTGGGCCGCCGGCCGAACACCCGCTCGACCCGGAGCCTTTCGAGGAAGACGACGAGCCCACGCTCCGGCCCCGGAGCCTGGACGAGTTTATCGGCCAGGAATCGCTGAAAGAGAACTTGCGGATCTTCGTTCAGGCCGCGCGGCAGCGGGAGGAAGCCCTGGACCACATGCTGCTCGCCGGCCCGCCGGGCCTCGGGAAGACGAGCCTGTGTCGGATACTGGCGGCGGAGATGGGTGTGGGGCTCCATCCCACCAGTGGCCCGAGCCTGGAGCGGGCGGGGGACATGGCCGCTATCCTGACCTCGCTCGAGGAAGGCGACTTCCTGTTCATAGATGAGATACACCGCCTGAACCGGCAGATAGAGGAGGTCCTCTACCCGGCGATGGAGGACTACGCGATGGACATCGTGCTCGGCCAGGGACCGTCGGCGCGGACGATCCGCATGGACCTGCCGCGCTTTACGCTCGTCGGGGCAACTACCCGGACGGGCCTGATGACGAAGCCGCTCCTCGACCGTTTCGGGTTCTCCAGCCGGTTGGACTACTACAACCCGGCGGAGCTCAAGAAGATCGTGGTCCGCAACGCGGGCATCCTGGACATCCCGATCACCGACAGCGGCGCGGAGCAGCTCTCGGGCCGGAGCCGGGGCACGCCGCGCATCGCAAACCGCCTGTTGCGGCGCGTCCGGGACTACGCCGAGGTCGTCGGCGATGGCCAGATAGACGAGGAGACGGCCAACGCCGCGCTCGCCATGCAGGGTGTGGACGAGCTTGGGCTGGACCGGGCCGACCGGGATTACCTGAGCCTCATCATTGACAAGTTCGACGGCGGTCCGGTCGGGGTCGGGACCATCTCGGTGGCCCTGGGTGAAGCCCGCGATACGGTGGAAGACGTCTACGAGCCATACCTGTTGCAGAGCGCCTTGATACAACGCACCAGCCGGGGTCGCATCGCCACCCGCCGGGCCTACGACCACCTGGGCATCCCGATGCCGGGCCAGGATCAGCCCGAGCTAGAGTAGGTGCCTAAAGATAAAGGTAGCCTCGGGATCGAGCGGGGCACGGGAAGCTTTGCTGGACCCGGCAATATTAGCCTCTTCGAGCACTGGTGGCGGCCGGAGGACGGATCGCGGGCAGCCGTCGTGCTGGTCCACGGTTTGAAGGACCACGGCGGCCGCTACGACCACGTTGGGGAGTGGCTCGCCCGGCGAGGGTATGCGGTCTACGCCCCGGACCTCAGGGGACACGGCAAAGCCGAGGGGCGGCGCTTCTTCGTCGATTCCTTCGACGAGTACGTGGAAGACCTGGGAGTCTTCGTGCAGCGGGTTCGGGCCCGGGAACCGGGCAAGCCGATGTACGTGCTGGGGCACAGCATGGGCGGGGAGGTGGCGAGCTTGTTTGTGTTGGACCGGAGAGCGGATCTGCAGGGCCTGGTGCTAAGCGCCCCGGCACTCGAGCCTGCCGGGGATGTGTCCCGCGCCATGATCTGGCTTTCCGGCGTCGTATCGATTCTCTTTCCCCGCGCCCCGGTCACGAAGATAGATGTGAAAGCCCTCTCGCACCTGCCGGAGGTCATCCAAGCCGCTAGAAATGACCCGCTCTGCGGCGACCGGCCTGCGCCCGCCCGGACGGGCTACCAGATTCTGGTTTCGATGCGGCGGATCCGGGAACGGGCGCGGGAGATCACGCTTCCCATACTCATCCTGCACGGTACGGACGACCAAGTTACCAACCCTCGCGGTAGCGAACGGCTGTTCGAGCTAGCCGGCTCCGAGGACAAGCAGCTCAAGCTCTACGATGGCTTGTACCACGAGATCCTGAACGAACCCGAGCAAGAACGAGTGCTCGAAGATATCGTCGGATGGCTCGACGGGCGTTGCTGAAAGCCCTACCCGAGTCAGGCCCAGGCGCCGCGGTCCGATCAGCGCCCACCGTTGTCTCTCGGTACGACCCGGAATACAGGGAACCGGGCCGCCACTTCCTCGAATCTAGCGAGCGGAGCATCCTCATGAACCGGCAGGTGGGCCCTGGCACCCGGTGCCCGGTTCAGGTACGCCTTCAGCACGGGTGCGCGCCTGTCCGGATCCAGCTCCTCCAGGCACACCACCTCGCGCCGGCCGTGCCGGAGGATAACGTTGCCTCCAGCGGCCCGGACGTTCCGCACCCAGTTTGCTTTTTCCCCGAGCATGGAAACGAGGTAGCGCTCACCGTCGAGGGTTGCCATGACGAGCGGCAGGGCAACGATCCTACCTGACCGCCGACCCCGCGCCTCCAGGGTTACGAGGTAGTTCGGAGCGATACCGCGCGCGTAGACCGCAGACGTACACCGGTCGAGGGTGCGTGCCACCCGGTTTGGCCGTCCGCCACGATACAACCACCGCTTCAACTCCATCGTTGCCCCCTTCTCTCCCCGCTACAAACTACCTTGCTAGCGCCTATACACCGTACAGGCGCTAGCCTATCCTATACGGTGTACAATTGTCAATAGATGGTCGGTAAAGAGCGCCGCGGTTCGGCCGGCAGGGCCAACTTGACGCCCCGGGCGATTGTCGGGGGGGCGCTGGCGCTCGCCGACGCGGAAGGGCTTGGGGCGGTCACGATCCGGAGGTTGGCCCGGGAGCTAGGCGTGACGCCCATGGCCCTCTACTGGCACTTCCGCAACAAGGACGAACTGCTGGATGGCATGACGGCCAGGATCTTCGACGGGCTAGATCCCTCGGTGGACGCGTCCGCGCCGTGGCAGGAGCAGCTAAGGACGCTGTTGAGTTCGATGCTCGACGCGTTTCGGGCGCATCCGACCGCCGCGCTCCTCCTTTCGACCCGCACCGTCTATTCTGAGGAAAGCCTCCACACCACGGAGGTTGCGTTGGACATCCTCCGGCGTGGAGGGTTCTCGGTGGCGGAGGCGACCCAGATCGCCCGCCACGCGCTCAGCACCTTGGTTAACCTAGTCGGCGGGGAGCCTGGAGTGGTCGCCCGGGAAGAGTCCGAGGAGCTGTTGAAAGTCCGGCGGCGCGCCCGGCTATCCTTGGAGGCGTTGCCGCCCGAGCGGTTCCCCCGGCTCGTGGAGGCCGCCGGTCCTCTGAGCGAGGGTGTGGATCCTGATGCCTACCTCACATTCGGCCTGGATCTGCTTCTAGCTGGAATCGAGGCGATGGCCGTAGCCGGGCGTCAAAGCCCGGACCGAGAGTAGCCTCACCTTGCCTCCACAACCAAACACTTGAAGGCCATCAATGACGACCCGCAGGACAATCGGCGAGACATGTTCCCGGCGTTAGAGGACCACTTCGCCCGCACTATTGTCTAACCACCAAGACCGAACAGTGGGCGTGACGCACCACGTCGTCTGAGACGCTCCCCATCCGGGCTCGGCGTATCCCGCCGAGCCCGCGGCTACCAACGATCGTGAGATCCACGCCCAATTCTTCCCCCAGATTCACGATTACGCGTACGGGGC
>JBHJHC010000118.1:0-14734 GCA_050331175.1 Rubrobacteraceae bacterium
GTTGATGGGGTGCTCGAACAGATCGTACGGCGGGGGCGGGTCCTCGTTGAGCCGCGCCTCCAACCTCCGCAACGCCGCCAGCACATCCGTGGCGGCTTCGATGGCGTTGAAGCCGAGCCGGCTGGCGCGGGCCGCGTGGGCCGGGACACCGGTGATGTCGACGTGGAACCACAGAACGCCCACCTGGGCGATGGTTATGTGATCCGAGTGAGGCTCGGGGATCACGCACGCGTCCGCCCGCGCCCCGTCGAGCAGGCATTGCAGGGCGCCGTGGCCCGTGCACTCCTCCTCTACCACGGATTGCAGTTGCACGGGTGCCGCCGGGGCGTATCCGGCCCGGGAGAGGGCCCTCACCGCGCCGGTCATCGCGACGAGGCCGGCTTTCATATCCCCGGCGCCGCGGCCGTAGAGCCAATCCCCGTCGCGCACCGCCTTGAACGGCGGATGCGTCCACAGCTCTTCAGCGGCCGGCGGCACGACGTCTATGTGGCCGTTGAGGATGAGGGAGCGTCCGTCCCCGCTTCCGGCCGGCCAGTCGGC
The DNA here is from genome assembly GCA_050331175.1 of Rubrobacteraceae bacterium. Lineage (GTDB taxonomy): Bacteria > Actinomycetota > Rubrobacteria > Rubrobacterales > Rubrobacteraceae > SIRX01. Next base: position 541 of record JBHJHC010000118.1, read on the forward strand.
CACGACGTTGCGTTTTCCCTCGACTTCCCAGGTAAACGGGGAGGCGCCCGGCGCGGCCCGCAAAGCTCCGGCGTCGAGCGGCACACTGCGCACGGCGAGCTCGCAGTCAGCGAACGCGGCCTCCATCAACGCCTGGCCGGCTTCTTCATCGCCGAGGACCGTTGGGGCTTCGACCAGGCGGACCAGCAAATCCTCCATCCACCCGGATTCGGCGGAGACAGCGGCGAGCACGGCCTCGTCGTTCATCCCACGCTGCCCTCGAGGATCTGGAGGCTCTTCAGCTCGGAGTAGAAGTCCAGGGCGTAATCGCCACCCTCGCGGCCGATCCCGGAGATACCCATGCCGCCGAACGGGGCGGTGAGGTCCCGGACGAGGAAAGTGTTCACCCACACCACGCCCGCCCGTACCCGGCGGCCGATCCGATCTGCCCGGCCGAGAGAAGCCGTGTAGACGATGCCCGAGAGACCGTATCGGGTGGAGTTGGCGAGCGCCACGGCTTCTTCCTCGTCCTCGAAGGTCTGGATGGTCAGCACGGGGCCGAAGACCTCTTTCTGGACGACCTCGGCGTCGTTGGAGGAGGGTTCGATCAGGGTGGGTTCGTAGAATAGCGGCCCGGCGTCCGAGCGGCGGCCGCCGCGCAGGATCTTCTGCCCGTCCGCCCGGGCGCGCTCTACGAAACCCTCAACCCGCTCCAGGTGGTCGGGGTGGATGAGCGGCGAGATCGTGGTGGCGTCCTCGCGCGGGTCGCCCAGAATGTGCTCGTCCGCGAAACCGTGGAACTTCTCCATGAACTCGTCGGCCACCGATCTCTGCACGAGCAAGCGCGTGCCGGCCAGGCAAACCTGGCCGGAATCGTCGTATTGGCCGGCCGCTTTGCGGGCGGCGGCATCGAGGTCGGCGTCTTCGAAGACGATCAGAGGTCCTTTGCCACCGAGCTCGGCGGTAAACGGCACGAGGTTTTGGGCCGCGGCAACCCCGATCAGACGCCCCGTCTCCGGCGAGCCGGTAAAGGAGATGCGCCGGAGCAGCGGGTGGGCGACCAGCGCCGCACCGGCCTCCCCGCCGAAACCTTGAACGATGTTGAACACGCCGGGAGGGAAGCCGGCTTCGGAGATCAGGTCTCCGAGCAACGAGCACGAGAGCGGCGACCACTCGGCGGGCTTCAAGACCATCGTGCAGCCGGCGGCGAGCGCGGGGGCCGTCTTCCAGGTGGAGAGCATAAACGGCGCGTTCCAGGGTGTGATCACGGCCGCCGGCCCGGCCGGCATCCGCTGCACCCGGTTCCAGGTCCCCTGCGAACGCCAGTCGCGCTCTTCGTAGGCGACGGCCAGGTCCGCGTAGGAGCGGTAGTTGCGCGCACCGCGAGAGATCACGCGGGCCCGCAGCGAGCGGAGCAACATCCCCATGTCGGCGTTCTCGACGGCGGCGAGGCAGTCTACGTTTTCGTCTATGAGATCGGCGAGCCGGTGCAGGTACGGCGCGCGGCCCGCGGGACCGAGGGCCGCCCAGTCCGGGAAGGCGTCGTGCGCAGCGCGGACCGCCCGGTCAACCTCGGCCTCGCCGGCCCGGGAGACCTCGGCGATCACCCGTCCATCTATGGGCGAGATGTCCTCGAAGTGGTCGTCGCCCGCTACCCGCTCGCCCCCAATAAAGTGGTCGGGGGAGACCTCGACGCCCGAGATCTCGATGCGCTCTGTAGTAGAGGTCATGAAAAGTCCTTTACGGTTTCGAGGTCGTCTACGGTGTAGCCGAACGTGAAGCGGTATCCGCGGTCGATCTCCACGGGCGCGAGGGTGTAGTGTTCCTCGCCCGGTGCCGGGTACAGGTTGAGCGTGGCCGGTCCGGCCACCACCTTCGACACCGCCCGGTCCCGGCTGACGGCCCGGACCAGCTCGTGTACCTGGGGCTCGTCGTGGCGCCCGGCCGCCAGGCGGGGGAAATAGCGCATGTTCACGATGGGCGGGGCGTTGTGGCGCGGCCCCTCCTCACTCTCGCCCTCGATAGTCAGGGTCATGTCGGACATCGCCCGCCCCCGGGCGGAGCAGGTAGCGCCGTGCCGGGCGCCGGGTTTCAGTCCCGGATCGGCGGCAAGATCCAGGCCGTAAGTGCGGGTCATCCAGATCGTGCCGAGCTTTTTGGGAAAACCCTGGATCCAACCCCGCGCCAATGCGAAGTCCTGGTCCACCCAGATAAACGGACAGGTGGTGACCTCTTCGCCATCCAGCAGCGCGTTGATCACGATAAAGTACTCCCGGTAATGCGAGCGGGCCGGATCCAGCAACTCCTCCCCGCTGTCCGAACACGACTGCCAGTCGGCGCACACGGCGGCGCAGCGGCCGGTGTCCGGGTGGGGGTCCAGCCCCTCGGGCAAGACCGCGAGAACCGCCTCGGGGTCGGCCCAGTAGTCCACTACCAGGAAATCCGCGACGTAGTGCCAGGGGGGCGGCGCCGTAATGCTCGCGTCGCCGGTACTCGTGCGGGGAACGGTGTAGCCTTTCAGGCTCATGTAATGATCTCCTTTAGCGGTTGTCCTTGCATCTCCAGGCTCTCACGCTCGGACTCGACCGCGGCCTCGTCGAAGCGGAAGTAAGAGCGGGGAGGTAGCGGCCCCCAGGTGTTGGACGAATACCGGTTGTCGGGCCAGACCCGCGGCTCGTGCCCATCCTCTAGCTGCTCCATGTCGCAGTAGAGCTCTACGAAGCACTCCTCCTCGACGATGCGCACGTAGGAGGCGATGTTGCCGCCGACGCCGTGGCGCGTCGGGCCCCAGCCCAGCCAGCGGCCGTGGCGGCCGAGGTGGTCCAGGGCAACCCGCATCTGCCCGATGTCCACCACGTCGAAGGCGAGGTGGTGGAGGTGGCTGTACCCTTTGTCCACCAGCGCCATCACGTGGTGGTCGCTGTTTACGTGAAACCAGACGCCGCCGGCGCCGAGCCAATCGGTAAGCCCCATCCCGAGCACCCGCGTGTAGAAGTCTACGCCCTCCGAGATGTTACCCGTGAGGAAGTTTACGTGCCCGAGCTTGCGGGGGTGGCCGACTACCTGGTCCGTGGCCGCCCGCGCGTGCGGCACCCAACGCTGGGCCGGCTCGCGGTAAGGCAGCACGAGCACCCGGTTACCTTCCGGGTCGGCGACCCGGAGGCCGCCGCCGGGTTCCTCCCATTCGACCCCGAGCTCTTCGAAGTGTTGGCGGGCATCGTCCAGCGAGCAGGAGCGGCGCAGCTCGTAGGCGACGTGCTCGACCCCGGGCGCTGCGGCAGCGAGCAACTCGAGCGAGTACGGTTCGTCGTCGCAGGCCAGGCGTGCCCGGTGTCCGTCCCGCTCCCGCAGGGCGAGGCCGAACTGGATCGCCCAGCGGTTCGCGGCGTCTTCCACATCGGTGACGTGCAGGCTCACGTGGTCTATGCGGCGCAGCGAGATCACACGCCCACCCGGACCGGCATCCGCTTGATGCCGTTGAAGAAGTTGGACCGCAGCCGCTCGGGTTCGCCCGTCAGCTCGAACCCGTCGACGCGCTGGAGCAATGCCTCGAAGACGACGCGGATCTCCATCCGGGCCAGGTGCGCCCCCAGGCAGTGGTGGATGCCGCCCGGCCCGAACGCCTGGTGCTTGTTGGGCTGGCGGCCCACGTCGAAGGTATCCGGGTTCTCGAAGACTTCTTCGTCCCGGTTGCCCGAGACGAGCCAGGTTGCGACCTTCGCGCCCGCGGGTATCCTGGTGCCCGCGAGCTCGGTGTCCCGGGTCGTGGTGCGGCGGAAGTGGTGAACGGCCGTCGCCCAGCGGAGCATCTCGTCGGCGGCCGGACCGTAGAGCTCCGGGTCGTGGCGCAGGCGCTCCAGCTGTTCGGGGTGCTCCATGAGGGCGAGCAGGCCGTGGGTGATCGTGTGCCGCGTCGTCTCGTTTCCGGCGGTGGCGAGCAGAACGAAATAGACGTCGAACTCGCGCTGAGTGAGCCCCGCGTTGGTGAGCACGGTGATGATGTCGTCCCGGGGGTTCTTGCGGCGCTCTTCCGCGAGCTTGCGTCCGAACTCGAACATCTCCCGGGCAACCGGGCTGGAGAACGGCAGCATCCGGTGCCCGTCCCCGACGGGTTCCTGGGCGAACTCCGGGTCCTGGTTGCCCAGGATCCGGTCTCCCATATCCACGATGTACCGGCGGTCTTCCTGGGGAACGCCGAGGATTTCGGCGAAGACCTGCATGGGGATCTCCGAGGAGATCTCCTCCACGAAGTCGAACTCGCCTTTGGGCAGGGCTTCGTCCAGTACGCGGTCCGTGACCGTGCGGACAGCCTCTTCCCACACCATCACCGCCCGGCTCGTAAAGCGGCGGGCGATCAGCTTCCTGAGCTGGGTGTGATCCGGCGGGTCCATGTCGATCATGGATTTGCGGGCCTCGATCTCCTCGGGCTCCAAATCCTCCAGCGAAGTCCCCCCGACCTCTGAAGAGTAGGTGGCGAAGTCGCGGTGTACGTGGCGGATATCCCAGTACCGGGTGACGGCCCAGAAGCCGGGCCCGTCGGGCTCGGGATTGTAGTGTACGGGGTCTTCCCGGCGGAGGGTGCGGAACCACTCGTGCGGTACCCGGTCGACGAAGGCGTCGTGGGAAGAGAGGTCTATTTCTTCGAGCGGAACGGTGTCGATCCTGTCAGTCATCGTCAGTTCTCCTCTAGACCCTAGAGATGGTGCAGATACTCGGCGATCTCCCAGTCAGATACCCAGTTGCGGTGTCGATCGGCCTCGAACCGCTTGACGGCGAGAAACGTGTCGACTATCTGGGAGCCCATGGCCTCGCGCAGCACGTCGTCGGCCTCCAGCGCGTCCAGGGCGTCGTCGAGGGTCTCGGGCAGCGGGGCGCCGGCCTCTTCCCCGGCCAGAGAGTAGGCGTCGCCCCCGACGGGCGGGCCGAGCGGGAGCTCCTCGCGGAGGCCGTGCATTCCCGCGAAGAGGATGGCGGCGATCACCAGGTAGGGGTTCGCGCTGCCGTCGCCGACCCGGACCTCGATCCTGGTCGCCCCGCCGCGTTCGGGCGGTATCCGGATAAACGAGGTGCGGTTGTCCCAGCCCCAGTTGACGTGGGTGGGCGCCAACGAGTCCGGGACGAGCCGCCGGTAGGCGTTGATGGTGGGGTTCAAGAACGCCGTCAGCGCGGGGCCGTGGGCGAGCACGCCGGCCGTGAAGTGGCGCATCACATCCGACACGCCGTTTTCGTCTTCGCCGTCGGCAAGGGCGTTTTCTCCGTCGCGGTCGAGCGAGAAGTGGACGTGGAAACCCGAGCCGCCCTGGTCGTTGAACGGTTTGCCCATAAAGGTGGCCACGAGCCCCTGGAGCCTGGCGACGTCCTTTACGGCAACCTTCAGGCGGAACGCCCGATCTGCGGCAGAGAGAGCTTCTCCGTGGTTCAGGTTGATCTCGTACTGCGAGTTCATGAACTCGTGAAAGGAGGAGAAGGTGCCCATTCCCATCTCGGACAGTGCCTCGACGAGTTGGCGCACGACGCCTTGCGGATCTGCCTGCGGGCCCGCCGTGTAGACCATGCTGAGGTTGTCCACGTAGCGGCTGACGCCGTTGGGGGCCTCGGGGTCGTGCTTGCACAGAAAGAACTCGAGCTCCGGCGCCACGACCGGCGACAAGCCGATCTCCTCGAAACCGGCGATCGCCCGCCGCACGGCGCCCCGCGGGTTCGCCGGCGGGGGATGCTCGCCAACCGGGTGCAGGTCGGCGAGGCAGCAAGCCACACCCGGTTCCCACGGAAGGAGGGTCAGGGTCGAGAGGTCGGGGTACGCCATGAGGTCCGGGTGGCCCTCCTCGCCGCCCAGCACGGGCGTGTGGCGCAGATCGGTGCCCATTACCGACGAGCAGAACCCCAGGCCGTGCTCGACGGCCCGTTCGAACTCGCCTATCGGCACGTCCTTGCCCCGCGCCACGCCGTGCAGGTCGGCGTAGAGTACCCGCACGGACGTAACCGGCACGTCGGACATCTCGGACAAACTGGAGATGAGACCTTCTTTCTGAACCACAGTTACTCCTTTCCCGCCGGACTTGCCGGCACTTTCTCTTCCGCCGTCACCCCCGGCGTCGCCCCCGGCGTCGCCCACGGCGTCTTTCAGGAACGCGTCGAAAAGCTGGAACGCGGCCTTTCTGGAGGCTTCCCGGCGCTCGGGAGGAGCGGCGACCAGCGCCGAACCGTCCCCGAAACCGAGTGCGTTGAGGCGTTCGATGTCCAGGCCGGCCCACCGGGCGACGATCTCCACGGTACTCTCCGGATGGAACTGGGTCCCGAGATGGGGCCCGAAGCGGAACGCCTGGACCGCGTCGGGCGTGCGGGCCACCTCCAGGGCCCCGGGCGGCGTGGTGAAGCGTTCGTAGTGCCACTCCAGCCACGGTCCCGCCGGCACCGCCTCCGGATCGTCCGTCTCGATCACCCGCCATCCGAGCTCCGGTTCGGGCGCCACCTCCACCCTTCCGCCGAGCACGGCGGACAGCACCTCGCCGCCGAAACAAAGGCCGAGCACAGGGACTTCGTTCTCCACGGCGTGCTCGATCAGCTCTAACTCCTCCACCACCGAGGGCTCGTGCGTGTCGTTCGGCCCGTACGGCGAGCCGAGCGACGCGACGAACGAGTATTCGGTGGGATCGGGGACCGCCGCTTCGTTCCAGGACGGAGAGACCTCGAAGGGGATGCCGCGTTCCAGCAGCCAGTCGGCCAACAGGCCGGGCGGCGTAATCTTTTCGTGCTGCCGGATCAGGACCCGTTTCACCGGATCACTCCCTCACGCGGATCCGGCCGCGGATCCGGACGCGGATCATGCGGGACTCTTTTCGCCTTCTTCGGCTACCCGTTGCTCGGCTTCTTCCTCCGGGATGGCCAGCGCGACGTGCAGCGTGTTGGCCGAGGTCTCGGGCTGTTCACCAGGCCCCGAGAGGTCTACATCCCACTCCTCGACGGTGTTGCTCAGGCGTCCTATGCCGTCGATCTCGACCTCGACCGTATCCCCGGGCTCCATGGGCCGGGAGTTCGCCGGTGTGCCGGTGAGGACCACGTCCCCCGGCTCCAGCGTGATGACGCGGCACAGATCGGCTAGCTGGTAGGCGACGCTGAAAAGCAGGTCGTCAGCCCCACCCTCCTGTACGACCTCCCCGTTGAGGTACGTCCGGAGCGTGAAGTCCTCGGGATCAAACTCCGTAGCAGGAACCAGCCCGGGGCCCAGGGGCAGAAAGCCGTCCTGGCCCTTTACGCGCAGCATCGCACCCCGGTCGGCGTGCCGGAAGTCGTGGAGCCCAACGTCGTTGGCGGCCGTGTAGCCCGCAACGTAGGAGAGCGCGTCTTCTAAGGCCACGCCGCGCATCCGGCGGCCGACCACTACCGCCAGCTCGCCCTCGTAATTGAGATACCGCGTTCCCGCCGGACGTCTTACCACCCCGCGATGCCCGTTGAGCGTGGTCGGAGGCTTTACGAAGTAGGAAGGCTCCGCGGGCGGGCGGGCCGCATACTCCTCCACACGACTCCGGTAGGTCAGGTGGACGGCGAGGATCTTCGAGGGCTCGGCCGGCGCGAGGTAGTGCGCGTCGGCTTCGGGCAACCGGGCACCCGAGTCGAGCAGGATCTCCTCCCCCTCCCGACGCCCCCACGCCGGCTCACCGTCATACAGAACGCGAATCCTGTGTCCCGTTTCAGCAGTCCCCGTCAATGCCATATCGGATACCTCTGCAGTCGATCTCGTTAAGCTTGTAATGGATACATTATACATAAACAGCTTGCCTGTCAAGACCGGGATTCTGCCCGGAGTTGAATAATGTATCCAGGGCTCCTATGATTAGCGGGTGTCTACTACGCCCCGATTCTCGAAGAATGCGGACCTTATTCCGCCCCATTCGGTGGCGGATCTCGCTTACGACCGGATCCGGGGCCTGGTTCTGGGCGACGAGCTCGCGCCGGGCACCAGGCTCGGGCAGGTTGAGTTGGCGGAGCGGTTCGGCATTTCGCGGACGCCCGTCCGGGAGGCGTTGCGGCGCCTCGCGGGCGAGGGTCTCGTGGACTTTCACTCGCAGCGGGGCTTTCGCGTCGCGGACCTTGGGCTCGACGCCGTAATGCGGCGGCTCGAAGTGCGGGCTCTCGTGGAGCCGGGGATCGCCAGGCTCGCCGCCGAGCGCAGGACCGAGCAGGATATCGGGCGGCTGCACGCGGCGGTCGCGCGGGAACGGCGGGCCCGCGGCGGCATCGCGGCCCACGACGCCAGCCGCGACTTCCACGTTACGCTCGCGCACGCCACGCACAACGAGGAGTTGGTAAGGGTTCTGGAGTCGTTGTGGCTGGTCGAGGTGGGGCGGCGGTTGCTCGCCCGGCGCACCGCGGTTTCGGACTGGCAGTCAGACGACGTCGAGGAGCACCAGGAGATCACGGCCGCCGTGGCCGAGGGCCGGGCCGAGGACGCCGAACGGATCATGGACGAGCACGTTCGCGGGGCGATGCGCCACTGGGAGCCCGAATGGCGCAGGACCGCGGACGGCTCGGACGGTAGCACCGGATAACCGTGAAACCGGGGGGCCGCCCGGCTCCGGGCTAGCCGGCAGGAGCCGGTTACGGACTCGGCTACGGACTCCAGACCATCGTCTGTTGGTGGAGTCGCTTGCCATGGTGCCGGAGGCCGGGGACGAGCGGGGTCGGGCCATGTCTGGCGAAGCCCTTGCGTTCGAAGAACCGCACCGCCCGGGTGTTCTCGACCAGGGTCTGCAGGTGGCACCCGGGCGAGCCGGTTTCCCGGAGCAGGTCCAACCACCGGTCCATCAGGCCGTCGGCGGCGCCGGTCCCTCGTACCTCGGGCGCCACGTTGATGTGCAGGTGCGCCGGCCACCGGGCATCGTCGAAATCTCCCGCGGTACGCCTTCCCCGGACTGCGGCCCACGACGCGTCGACCATACTGCGGGCGAAGAAGGCTGCGGCCTTGGGATGGAGGATCAGGCGGTACTTCCTGATCGCTTCCTCCAGGCGCTCGCTCTCGCCGGGGAATGCCGAGCTGTCCCGGCACCCGGTCAGGTAGCCAACCAGGGCTCCGTCGACCACGGCGACGAATAGCGAGTCCGGTTCCAGGTCCATGTACGGCTTCAGGTAGATGTCCGCTTCGGATTCCTCGTGTCCCCACAGTGAAGCTGATGGGGCGCCCTCGCCGGCCCGGCCGAACAGCTCCCGCAACCCGACCCGGTCAGCCTCGGCGAAAGTCCGGATCTCCATCACGCCCGCCTCACCTCCCGGCATCCAGGCCGGCTCAGGGCTCCGGGTACTGGCGCAGGGCCAGCCAGATGCCGAAGACGACCTGGGCGCCGCCAAGGAGCCGGGCCAGCCAGGGACGCTCTTCGGCGACCAGCTCCACGAACCGTTTTACCGGCCCCGGCCCAACCAGCCACAGCAGGCCCCGCCGGCGCGGCGCCAGAACCCACAGGGCGCCATCGCCCACCGAAAGTGCGGCCACCACGTCCAGGACTCTTCTCGCGTTCATGGTCGGCTCCTCTGATGGTCGGTTACGTGTAGATGTCGCGCCGCCGGAAGACGAGCACCGCGAGCACCACCAGCACGAGAACGACCCCGGTTATGCCGGCGAAGTTCGCCCAGTCCATGCCGTCTGTCGCGACCTGCCCGTAGTAGTAGAAGACGGAGTAGGGTTGGAGGTACTCCAGGTCCTCCGAGACGTTGCCCATAACGTTCATCATGAACATCACGAAGAGCAGGAACCCGGGGACGGCTATGGCGAGCACCCGCCGGTGGAAGATGGTCGAGCCCAGCAGGGCGACGCCTCCGAAGAACATGCAGATCGGCCAGAGGTTCAGAAAAGCCTCGGTCGTGGTGGCGAGGGTCAGGTCTACGTCCACCAACAGTGCCGTAACCCAGGTCAGGGCCCCGGCGATGGCGAGGATCGCCACGAACGAGAGGGCTGTGGCCAGGAAGTTGCCGACCACGAGCTGCCAGCGGGGTAGCGGATTACCGAGCAGGACGTCTATAGAGCCGCGTTCCTCGGCCCCCGCGATGGCGCTGGCCGCGGCCAGGATGGTAAAGAAGGCCAGCGCCAGCGGCGCCAAGTAGAAGAACTGGGAATCCAGGAAAGCTTCAATGGTGCCGAGGCTGGAGATCCCGAACGCGTCCAGCATACTCTGGGGGTAAATCTCCAGGATCTGGTCCATCTGCTCCGCGTCGGCGGCGAACGTGGTAAAGGTGGCCGTCATCGCCGCGCCATAGAGCCCGACCACGAGGCCCCAGATGAGCACGCCCCGCGTCTGGAGGCCCAGCGTGTGCCGGACGAGGGCCGTGAACGTGCCGGATGGTTTTCTACCCTCCGTCTTCCACCCTCCACGCTCCTCTTTACCGATCTGGGCGGTGCTCACGACTTCTCTCCCTTCTTCGCGGTGGTCTCTTCGTATCTTTCAGAGATCACCTTCTCGACGGTCTGCTCGACGATCGCCTCTATAGCCTTCTGTAGCGCACCTCCCACGTCGGCAGCCTCCACCGGTGCTCCGCCGCCGTTCTGCGAGTTCGGCTCCTCGCGATAGGAAGCACCCTCTACCCGGCTTCCCGCCGCCGTCTGGCTGCCGGCTCTCGCGGCACCGGCTTTAATTGCTCCGTTGCGGACGGGAGCAGCTGCATCCCCCTCTTCGCCGCCGTAGTAGGCGAAGAAGATCTCCTCCAGGCTCGGCCGCTCGTAGCGCATGTCTATGAGTTCGTGGCGGGCGGCGAGCTTTATCATCTGGTTCAGGTTTCCGTGCAGGTCGAAGGAGAGATCCGCCCCGCTACTACTGAACTCTTCCACGCCTTCGAGCTCCTGGAAGCGTCCCGCTTCTTCGGCATCGAGAGGACCAGCGAAGGTGAGGCTCACGTGCCGGAAGGACTTGTTGATGAGGTCGTCGGTAGTCTCGATGGCGGTAAGCTCTCCTCCGCGGATGATGCCGACCCGGTCGCAGATCCGCTCGACCTCCGACAGGTTGTGCGAGGAGAAGAACACCGTCCGCCCTTCCTCCCGGACCTCATCGACCATCTTCAAGAACTCTTCCTGGACCAGCGGGTCCAGCCCGCCGGTAGGCTCGTCGAGGATGAGGAGCGGCGGCTTGTGGAACATGGCCTGCACGAGCCCTATCTTCTGCTTGTTACCCCGGGACAGCCGCCGCATCGGACGGTCCAGGTCCGCGCCGATACGCCCGGCGAGCTCGTAAGCATGGTCGAGGTTCTCCACGCCCCGGAGCCGGGCGAAGAACTTGAGCAGGTGGTCGCCGGTCATCCGGTCTTCGAGCGCGAACTCGCCGGGAAGGTTTCCGACCATCGAGCGGATGGCGACGCTGTTCTTCCGGATGTCCAGGCCAAAGACTTCGGCCTCTCCGGCGGTAGGTTTCATGAAACCGAGCAACGTCCGGACGGTGGTCGTCTTGCCGGCGCCGTTGGGGCCGAGAAACCCGAAGACTTCTCCTTCCCGGACCGTCAGGTCTACGTCCTTTATTCCCCGGTCCTTACCGTAGGTTTTGGTCAGCCCGCTGGTCTCGATCACACTACTCATGCCGTTCCTTTCATGCCTTCTCTACGCCAGCGCTCCGTTAACGAAGGCAGCTCTCGTTCGTAGAAGGCCATGATGTCGCGCATCTCCTGCAGCCGGCCCAGGGTTTCGGGGTCCTCCGAGTCCATAACCGACAGGCCGCGCTCCGCCATCTGGCGCCACTCCGAAACTATCCTCATGCGCTGTTCGAGGAGGTCCACCCACACGCCGGGCCGGATCCGAAAGTAGTCTCGCCGCTCACCGGGAAAACTGACCTTGTCGATCAAACCCATCTGCATCAGAGATCGGGTCGTCGTGCTGATCGAACCCCGACTCGCCTGCAACGCCTTCGCGAGATCCTCCGCCGACTGGTGCGGCGGATCCGAAATGAGCAAGTAACCCCAGATCCTACCCATCATCCGGGGCAGCCCCACCTGCTCCAGGGCCAGGCCGAACTCCTCGACAAAATGCTGCTGATCCTCGTCCACCACACCTCCAAGCCGTCGTTATCTCTAGACAAAGCCTATCAGAAAATTTCGAGTTTTCAATACATACTGAAATTTTCTAATACACTGTCGCCCGGGCTGCTGCGGGCTTGCCCGTTCTGGATCCCGGACAGAGCCCGCGCTATTCTGCTCGCCCCTCAGCTCAGATCTGCTGGGGCACTCTGGTGAAGCCTTCCTGGCCGAAGTGGTCGTCGAAGGCGTAGGCGGTGTCTATCTGGTGGTCTCTCATCACCAGGAACGAGATGCAGTCGGTTAGAGAGTATCTCTTGTCCGGCCGACGACGAAAGAGGTCGAAGCCCCGGCGGAGTAGATCTTCGTCGACGTGGATCAGCTCCGCGAACGAACCGTCCAGTAGGCGGTCCCCGATGCTTACGGCCTTCCGGTGCTGCCGGCGGGCGTTCAGGAAAGTGAGCACTTCATCCAGGACGTAGCTCGTGGTTACGAGGATGGGGTCACGCGCGAGGGACGCCCAGTGTTCCCGGGCCCTGTGGTGATTCTGGTCGTCGGCATTCTCGTAGGCCACCAGGTAGCCGGAGTCGAGAAACACCATCGGTCGCTCGGAGGTAGTAGGAATAGTAGCCAAGGTTAGGGCGAGCCGTAGACGTAGCGGTCCAAGTTCTCGGAACCGTCGGGCGCTCCCGCATGGACCGGCTCTTCGTCGAGGCCGAGGAGGTGTTCTCTCTTCTCACCTTCCCTCTCATAACGCTCCTCAGGCACCAGCCCGGCGCGGCGGGCCTGCCCGGCTAAACTCTCCAGCCACTCTACCTCGCGGGAGGCCACATCTCGCCCCAGTTCCGTGAGACAAAAGTACCGGCGCCTCCTAGAGTCTTTTGTTGGCTCCGCCGGCACCGGGGTAGAAGAACATTCCTCGATGTAACCCCTTGCGGTGAACTTATCGAGAATGCTGTAGAGGGAGCTGGATCCCATCCTGATCCGACCCCCCGTGCCCTCGGTAATATCCTTCATAATTCCGTACCCGTGCCGGGGTCCTGCTGCCAGCACCATCATCACCCGCAACTCTCGCTCTGTTCGCCGCCCGACGTCTTCTCGAGCGCTTGCCATCTACGATACCTCCTGCGATCATCGTCCAAATGCGTATATATTCTATTACAGAACGTGGATATATCTTTGCGGTGGAAGTAAAACGAGCTTCCGGCGATCCAGGATAAGTAAGTGGCAAAGCCGGAGGATGACCGGTTCGGTCATCGTGTATTGACGTTGCTAATATCAACTCTTGCTACGACAAGCCTCTGCGAAACCAGGCCAGTGCATATATCGAGTGAATGATCAGGCTCATTGCGATAGCCCCGATCCATCCCATCCCAACTATACCGTCTACGTGCAGTATGAATATCGTCAAGAAGAAAGTAAGGAGAAAGAACCCAACCTTTGTCCAGGTAATCTGACTGCTTGAACGCGAATCGATGAGGCACCCCTTTTTGGCTTAGACATCCTTTTCACCACTCCTACGAACTCTACCGCAAGCGACGCCTGTCTACTAGAGGGCGTCCGGGAAGTGGTGCGGGGCCGCGGTGTGTAGCTCCGAACTCATTACCGAGTCGTAGTTCTACGTTGGTCTACGAGATCTGCACCGTACAACTACTGCTTGTTTCCGAGTTGGCGGTACCTTTCAACAAATTGCCGGCTGTATTCCCGGTCTCTCTCAGCCCAGCCAAGTTGGCTTGCTGCCTCTAGCCTTTCGGCGCGTTCCTGGTCCGCAAACCAATCTTCCCATGCTTGAAGTTCGGACCAACTCCCGGGCGTCCTAAAACCTAAATTTGCGCGGCGCTGATCGAAGTCCTCCAACTCTTCGTTGAGCCGCTTTTCGAGTTCTCTGCGACCCGCCTCCAACTCTGCGATTTGCCTATCCAGGCTCCGGCGCGTGACCCACGCTTGCACACTCCGCAGCCGGACCTGTTTCCGACATTCTCGCAACTCGTCAATCTCGAAGTCCAGGCTTTCGATTTCGGAAACCCGGTGGTGTCCTGGCGCGACCACCAAAGTGCGCCTCCTCCTGCGCGGCATGTGTAGAGCTTAAACTAGAGGCTATCTCATAAATGTGGGAGTGAGGATATAGTGGCTCTTTGGTGCATCCCAGTATTGGCAGGAGTAGAAGAGTATGGATCTCACCAACGAGCAGTGGGAAGTGTTGGAACCTCTTATCCCAGATCCTCCCCGC
>JBHJHC010000119.1:0-16644 GCA_050331175.1 Rubrobacteraceae bacterium
CATCGTGGATCGTGCTCCAGGCGACCCCGCGAGACGCCCATCATAGTCGCTGAATACAGTTCCCTCCGTAAAAATCCGGCTGACCGTCTACAAGAAAGCCGTCCAGACCAACGCCGTTCGGACTCCGGGTGTCGGATGAGGGCTAGTTTCCTCCCCCCCAACTCCTCGAAGAGCCGATATTTGTCCCACACGATCCAGGTCTCGGCTATCTTGCCTTCCTCGAACCGGTCGATCGAGACTCCTGTCCAGGAGAGATCGTTTCCGGTTGGCGCGATCCCCATCACCTCACCGGTATGGGTGGCAGTAGACTCAAAGTGGCTAGCAACGAGCTCGTCCTCGGCGACCTGCCTCAGGACACGAACCTTGACATCGGACCAGCCTCCTGCGTCGGTGGCGAGCATCTCTTTCCACTCTGCCAGGTTATAGTCCGCCAAGCCTCCATCAAGGTCTGGTTCCTGATGGTTCACGTAGTCTTCGGTGAAAATCTCATTTGGTTCGTCAGAGTTATCGCTGTCCCACATCTGTAGCGCCCGGCGGGCAATGTCCTTGTGGCTCTCTGGTGGCATATGGTTTCCTTCCTACTCTCTCCTGCTCTCTGGCTCGAAGCCCCTACGCCCATAAGCTCTATACGAAACAATCATGCCGCACGGTGTTTGCGAGGTCAACGCGGAGGCGCACGCAGAGACAGAGGACCGGGCGAAGTCGGAAATTGTTTACGGAGCTTCTTGGGCAGAATCATCTACGCCGTCCCCTTATTCTCCCTGGCCGGACCTGCGGCTGGGTCCGGGATAAGGTACGAGGAGAGGTGGCGGTCGAGTGCTGCGAGCGCTTCCGGGTCGGCCGATGGGGAGCGGAAGCCGATGTGGCCGTCGGGACGGATCAGGGCGACGCCGCCGTCCGGCACGCCGGCGCGACCGGGGTCGACGGCGGGATCGTGCGCGACCACCACGAGCTCCAACCAGCGGCGGCCCAGCCGCGCGAGCGCCGCGGGGTCGTCGACCGGGCCGAACACGAGCGCGTGATGAGCCGTGCCGCCGAACCGGTTCCAGTCCGGATACCGCTGGCCGGGGTGCGGGCCGATCCGGGCGGCCGGCGGGTCCGCGTGGTCGACGACCAGGGGACTCCCCGCGTAGTCGATGTCGATCATGGCGCCGGCGTCGCGCTGCAAGGCGGCGGCGACGGGGTCGGTGTGGGCGGGCGGCAACGTGCCGGTTCGACGAATCTTGTCCGCGGCGCCGATCACCGCGCGGTGCATGTCGTCGGACACGTCCAGGGCGTGCCGATCAGCCATCCTGCGCTCGACGGCGTAGGCGTCGAGCAGCGCGCGGCGACCGTGGCCGCGCAGCACCAGCGCGAGCTTCCAGGCAAGGTCGTACCCGTCTTGCAGCGCCGCGTTCTGTCCCTGGCCGGCAAACGTGCTCGACAGGTGCGCGGCGTCGCCGATGAGGAAGCGCCGCCCGTCGGCGAGCCGGCTGACGAGGCGGCGCTGCATCTCGTACGTCGAGAACCACGCCACGTCCGACGGGCGGAACCGGCCGCCGAGCCGTTGCTCGATGCCCGCGGCGACCTCGTCGGCGGTGGTCACGCGTTCGTCCTCGGCGAGCTGCAGGAAGCTGATCCACCGCTCGTCCGGTAGCGCCGCCAGCTGTTGAAAGCCCCGGGGTCCGAAGACGTAGACGGCCTCGTCGCGCGCGAACGGGACCTCCATGGCGATGTCCGCGACGAGAAAGCGCCCCGGGTAGGTGTCGCCCTCGAGCGTCTCGACCATCGCGTGCCGCGTAACGCTGTGCGCCCCGCCGGCTCCGATGAGGACGTCCGGACGAACCGTCTCGACCCGGTCCCCCGTTTGGACGAGCTCGACCACCAGCTCCTCGTCCGCGTCCCCCTCGATCTCCCGCGCCGTGACCCCGCGCTCGACGCGGCCGCCGAGCGCCACGAGGCGGTCCTCGAGGATCCGTAGCGTCTCGTACTGGGGGAGCTGGAGCATGAAGTCGAACCGGCAGTCGAGACCGTCGTAGCTGGACGCCCGCAGCTCGGTCAGGTCCTCGTCGTACATGCGGGTGCCGCGCAATGACTGCGCCACGTCGAGGAAGGGTTGCAGCACGCCCCCGGCGTCCAGCATCTCCATCGCGCCCGGCTTTATGGACGTCGCGCGGGCCTCGTGGTGCGGACGCGTCGTTTGCTCGACGATCCTGCTCGACACACCGTGCCGGGCGAGCTCCGCGGCGACGAACAGACCCGCCGGACCGGCACCGATGATCAAAACGTTGTTTCGCGACATCAGATCACCCCGGGAGTAGCCAGCTGGGATCGGAGTCTAGCAAGCTGGCAACACGAACTCAATTGCCAGGCCATCAGTCGGGCGAGTAACTCACGGGCGCTCTGCGGTGCTTCTACCTGTGGGGTGTGGTCGAATTATGCAGTTGTTCCAGCGAAGCTCCGCCGGGCGGCCTGGCTACGGGTTGAGGAGCAGTTTCCCGGTCGTCCGGCGGTTCTCCAGGTCGTCGTGGGCCCGGGCGGCTTCTTCCAGCGGGTAGGTCCCGCCGACGGTTAGTTTCAGGTCGCCGGTAGAGAGCCAGCCGAGCATCTCCTCCAGGCTCGGGGCAAACAGGTCCGGGCGGTTCATTATCCGGGGGAGGTAGAAGCCAACGACTGAATGGCAGTCTTTCATTAGCCCGGCAGGCACGATAGCTCCCCGCTCCCCGCTGGCCGCGCCGTAGACGACCATCCGGCCAAACACCGCCAGGCAGTGCAGGTTCTTCTCTAGAAAATCCCCGCCAACCATCTCCAGGATAACGTCTGCCCCCTCGCCGTCCGTCGCCTCGCGAACCTGCTCCGGCCAATCTTCTTCGGTGTAGTCCACCAGGACGTCCGCCCCGAGGGACTCCGCCAGGTCCAGCTTCTCCCGTGAACTCGCGGTGGCGATTACCGTGCCAGCTTGCATTAGCTTCGCCATCTGAACGGCCAGGGTGCCGACCCCACCGGCGGCGGCGTGGACGAGAACGCTCTCGCCGGGTTGCAGGGCACCGGAAGTCTTGAGTATGTGATAGGCGGTGAGACCCTGCAAAGGAACGGCGGCGGCCTCGTCGAAATCCAATCCTTCGGGGAGCGGTATCAGGGCTCGGGCGGGGGCAACGGCGTACCCGGCGTATCCGCCGGTGCCGACCAGGGACACTACCCCGTCGCCGGTAGATACCACTTCGACGTTCTCCCCCACCTCGGCAACGACGCCCGCGACTTCGGAACCCGGTACGAACGGGAGTTCCTGGGGGATGAGGTACTGGTTGCGGCGGCGCATGGTATCGGCGTAGTTGATCCCGGCGGAGCGAACCTCGACCAGTATTTCTCCTTCACCCGGCGCGGGACGTTCTACGTCCGCGTACCGGAGCACCTCCGGTTCACCGAACTCCTCTACCAGGATCGCCTTCATCTGCACCATATCGCTCCCGTCTCTCGTCGTCCGCCATCGCAGACTATATCAGGCGGAAATCGGGCCTCACGCGGCGGTGGGGTCGGGGGCTTCCGCCGCCCCTCACGGGTGAAATAAGGGGACCGTCCGATGCTACACTCGTTCACCGGAGGCCGAAGCGTAGGAGAGACGAAGAGAGGGGTTTCCTAGAGTCATGAAAGCCGTCTTGCTAACCGGGCACGGGGGGCCGGAGAAGCTCGAGTACCGGGAAGATGTGCCGGCACCGGAGCCCGCCGAAGGCGAAGTACTGATAGAGGTTGGTGCGGCGGGAGTAAACAACACCGACATCTGGACCCGCGAGGGCGCCTACGGGGCGGAAGACGACCCGGAGTCTACGGGCGGCTGGCGCCGGGGGGAGCAGATGGAGTTCCCGCGGATACAGGGCCTGGATATCGCCGGGCGCATAGACCGGGTGGGCGGCGGCGTCCCGGAATCCCGCATCGGGGAACGGGTACTCGTAGACTTCGCGCTCTACTCCGGCGAGGAAAGCGTCGCGGATGCCGACATTATCGGGAGCGAGCGGGACGGAGGGTTCGCCGAGTACGTCGTCGTCCCGGCGGAGAACGCCTACGCGGTAGACACCCCGCTGGCCGACGAGGAGCTGGCTACCTTCCCGACGGCCTACCTTACCGCCGAGCATCTGCTGAACCGGGCGCGGGTGGCGGAAGGCGAAACGATCTTCGTCACGGGTGCTTCCGGCGGCGTGGGCTCCGCCCTGCTCCAGCTGGCCGGGGTCCGCGGGGCGCGGGTGGTCGCTTTGGTGGGTCCGGGCAAGGAGAGCACGGCCCGGGATCTCGGCGCGGAAGCGGCCGTCACGCGGGGGACTGACGACCTGGCGGAGGCGGCGCTGGACGCCTCGGGAGGACAGCCGTTCGACGTGGTGGCCGACGTGGTCGGGGGTGGCATCTTCTCCGCACTGCTCCAGATCCTCAAACCTCTGGGCCGGTACGTAACGGCGGGCGCCATAGCCGGCCCGGTAGTAAGCCTGGACCTCCGCACCCTCTACCTCAAGCACCTGGAGCTGATCGGCTCTACCATCGGTACGCACGGGGAGTTCTCGGACCTGGTGGGCTATATAGAAGCCGGGAAGGTAAAGCCCCTGCTGGCCGGCGTCTATCCGCTGTCGGAGATAAGCCGGGCCCAGGAAGACTTCGAGAAGAAGGACTTTTTCGGCAAGCTGGTCCTCGTCCCGGACCGGGATTAAGGAGGAGTTCGGAGGATGCCCGATAGAAATTTGCCGCTCGACGGGGTAAAGGTGCTGGACCTCTCGCGGGTGTTGGCCGGTCCCTACGCGACGATGTTGCTCGGGGATCTGGGCGCAGACGTGATCAAGGTAGAGCGCCCCGAAACGGGCGACGACACCCGGCACTGGGGGCCGCCTTTCGCGGGAGGCGGAGCCGAAGGCGAAGCGGCCTACTTCCTCTCCGTAAACCGGAACAAACGGTCCGTAACCGCCGACTTCAAGGAAAAAGAAGCCGTGGAGCGCATAAAGCATCTGGCGCGGAGCGCGGACGTCCTGATCGAGAACCTCCGCCGCGGAACCCTGGAGAAGCTCGGCCTCGACTACGAAACGCTAAGAGAAAGCAATCCGGCCCTGATCTACTGCACGATAACCGGCTTCGGACCGGGGCCGGACGAAGACCGTCCCGGCTATGACTTTCTCATACAGGCCCGCGCCGGGATAATGGGCATCACCGGCCAGCCCGATGGTGAGCCCACGAAGGTCGGTGTCGCCATTTCAGACATCGTCTGCGGCCTCCACGCCTCCAACACCATCCTCGCCGCGCTCCACCGGCGCAGCATTACGGGGGAAGGCGCCCGTATTGAAGTGCCGCTCTTCGAGAGCACCCTTTCGTGGCTGGCCAACCGCGGCCAGGAATACCTGGTCTCCCGTGAAGACAAGGGCCGGATGGGCAACGCCCACCCCACCATCGTTCCCTACCAGACGTTTCACGCCTCCGATAAGATGATCGCGGTGGCCGTCGGCAACGATTCCCAATTCCAGAAGCTGTGCGGGGTCCTGAACCGGGAGGACCTGGCACGAGACGAACGCTACGCCACAAACCCCGCCAGGGTCACGAACCGCGAGGAGTTGGTGGAAACCTTGCAAGAAGAGTTTTGGAAACGCACCGCTGAAGCCTGGATCTCCAAGATCCGCGAAGCCGGGGTACCCTGCGGCCCGGTCAACAGCCTGGCTGCGGTCTTCTCCGACGAGCACGTGCAAAGCTCCGGCATCTTGCAGACGGTGGAGCATCCGGCCGCCGGAGAGCTAGAGATGTTGGCCTTCCCGGCACTCGTGGATGGCAGGCGTCCACCGGTACGGCTTCCACCCCCTACCCTCGGGCAGCATACCGAAGAGGTAGATGCCGGCGGGTGGAGCTAGCAGGGGTCACTGCACGAAATCGGGTAAAGTGTACGCTAGGGAGGTAAGTTGCCCGTCTTTATCGCCTCAATGATCAGGTACAGACCTTGTTAGAGAAGCGTGGTGGTTGATACGGTTTCGGATATACGAATACCACGCTTCTCCAACGAAATGACGGAAAATGAAAATGGCGGGCGATTCTGGTACGGGTATCGGTAGTAAAATGGCTTATCCGCTAAGTTCGGTGCGCTTTCATGTACCAACCGCTAGTATTGTGGGCATAGGTCCGATGCCGGACCATCTTGAAGGTTTAGGTTTGCTTCTCTTCTTCTGCTCGGGGCGCCTTGGACGCGGACGCAACTTGGGGTATCTGTTCGCGGACCACCATAACGGGGCAGTGGGCGTGCCGGACAACCGAGTCGGAGACGCTGTCCAACAATGCCCGCCGTAGGGCGCCCCGGCCGCGGCTGCCCATGATTATGAGGCCGACGCCGAGTTCTTCGCTGACTCGAACGATCTCTGCATCTGGCCGACCCGTGGCCGCGTGCGCTTCGGCTACGGTCCCGCCGTAACTCTCTGCCCGTTTGGTGTGCTCGTGGAGGACCGCATCGCCCACTTCCTCGTAGCTTAGTTCCTCCGCCGTGTACGGAGTCGGGTATACCCATCCGCTCTCCAGCGGGGCGACGCGGACGAGGTGTAGCTGCACTCCGGCAGCCTCGGCCAGTTCGACACCCGTCCTGAGCGCCAACTCTGACTCGTCTGAACCGTCCACGGCCACCAGGATCTTGCCTCCAAAAAGCTCGTCCGCTATCCGTTCGTCCCGGCGGACCACTATCACTGGACAGTGGGCGTGGCGAACAACAGATTCGGAAATGCTGCCAAGCAATGCCCTGCTTATTCCCTCCTGGCCCCGACTGCCCATGACTATGATGCCCGCCTCAATATCCTCGGCGCAACCTATAATCCCGGCGTCAGGGGTCCAGACCCGGACCTCCCTCCCGCTTACAGTTCCCCCAGCTTCATGGACCTTCTTAGCCTGTCCTTCGAGTGTTTGTTCCGCTTCCCGTTTTCTTTCCTCGAATATCTGCTCGAGCGCCTCGGGGTACTCCGTGTCCGGGTAGGTGGAGTGGTACGGGCGCGCAGCGGTCATCAGGTGCAACTCTGAGTTGGTTGCCTCAGCCAGGCTTACCGCCATGCTGAGCGCCGACTCGGCATCTTCAGAGCCATCGGTCGCCAGAAGAATTCTTGTCGGGAAAATACTCATCCTTGATCTCCTTCTTAATCTCCTTCTTTTCGGCTCGGGTTGCTGGAACCTTTTCCCTATAGCCACGGTACCGTATGGCGTCCCGTGGGGTATGGACAATTCGCACCATATTTGTGGTCAACTCTAACCAGAGCTAGTGTAAGCCTGACTGGTCATCGCGTTGCCTCTATCTAAGGACGTTGCTCATTGCCGGACTACCAGAACCGGGCAGTGGGCATGACGCACAACACTCTCGGCCACGCTCCCTAATAGCAGCCGCTCCATCGTGTTCTTCCCCCGGCTACCAACCAATATAAGGCCAGCCCCAATCTCATCTGCCAGGTTGACTATCTGCTCGTCTACCTTCTCGCCCATCTTCAAGTGTTTTTCCGCCACTGCCTCGCTTGCTCCCTCAACCTTCTCGACCTGCTCGTCTAAAGTCTGGCGGGAGCTCTCTTCAAGCCTCTCTGCTTCTTCGGGGTGCATAGCATCCGGCGTCGTCCAGAAAGAGGCTAGGCCGACGTGCAGAACGTGCAGCTCGGAGTCGTTGTTATTCGCGAGGTCTACCGCCGAGCGCAAAGCCAGAATAGAGTCCTCTGATGCGTCTACTGCTGAAAGGATCTTGGTCGGAAATATGCTCATCTTTTTGTCCTCCTTTCGCTAAGAACTACGGGCTATCGTATACCGGTGCAGTGCGGTCTCTTCTGCCTATTGCCGAACCACCAGAACCGGGCAGTGGGCGTGACGCACAACGCTTTCAGCCTCGCTGCCCAGCAGCAGCCGCCTCATCGTGTTCTTTCCCCGGCTCCCAACCACTATAAGTCCAGCCCCGATCTCGTCGGCCAAGTCCACTACTTGCTCGTCGACTTTCTCTCCTACCCTGAAGTGTTTCTCTGCCACCGCCTCGCTTGCACCTTGGTTTGTACCTTGTATCTTCTCGATCTGCTCGTCCAGAATCTGCCAGGCATCCTCCTTTAATCTCTTGTCTTCGGCGGTCTTCTCGTCCTCGGGATGCATTGCCTCGGGAGCCGCCCAAGGGGAGAGTGTTATGACGTGCACAGCATGCAACTCGGAGTCGTTGTTGTCGGCAAGGTCTACAGCCGTGCGCAGCGCCAGTGTAGCTTCCTCAGCCTCATCGACCGCCACGAGGATCTTGGTTGGCAAAATGCTCATCCCTCATCTCCCTTCACGTTGGCTAGTAGCCACAGACGGTTTCCCGACCGATATCGTCTTTACCATTCTCGGAGGATATTTACTCCTCCTCAAAGACCAGCCAGGAACCCTCCAGTTCCGCCTCTCCCGGATGATCTCCCCTGCCGGGAACCGTCTCAACTAGCCGCTGCCGTCCGTCTGCAAACTCTCGTAGCATCTGACCCATATCTTTGGAGTGGACCACGTAAGCTACCCTCTGCTTTTGGCCGGAGGTGCCTATCGGGGAGTCTTCTCTAGCTTCTTCTTCCTTCATCTGCTCCGCCAGCAGCCGCTCCCGCTCAACTGCCTCTTCCCAGTTCTGGTTTCTATCTCGCTCAGCCTGCACCTTGCGTTCAGTATCCCTCGCGCGCCACTCCTCAACACGGTCTTCGACCTTCCCAAGCATCCTCTGTATGGCACTCCCTGATCGGTCGTCACTCATGCTCGCCCCCTTGAAATCGCCAGTGTTCTCACTGAATAGCTCCTCTGCGCGATAATTCTGTAAGCCTTGCTTGCACCTACTAGCTTCTGACTATTGCTATTTTTACGATAGTTTATACAACGATCTACTTGAAGCGTCAACTGCCTATCCTCTGGCAACCCCTCTGGCAACCGCACCTGCCCTGACATGCCCTGACACGGGGCGCTCCATAGGCGAAAATGTCTAGAAGGTCTGGAAGTGAAAAAAGGGCGGAAGATTGAAGCTTGAGCTAGGCGCTATAGGAAAATACGGGATTCGCGCCCTGATCTATATGGCCCGCGCCAAACACCGGACCACCAGGGACGAAATATCTGAGGCGACCGGGATACCTCGCCGCCAGCTCGCCCGCGTAATGGCCCAGCTCTCTAGTGCCGGGCTCGTGAAGAGCTATGAAGGAAAGGGGGGAGGTGCGGTCCTCAACCGCCCACCGGAAGACATAACCCTGCGCGATGCTGTTGAAGCTACCGAAGGCCCTTTCGAGCTACGTCACTGCATTATGGAACAGAGACCGTGTGGTGAAGGAGTTCCCTGCGTGATGCACGACGCCTGGATAGAGGGGCAGAAAACTATCTTGGAATATCTCGAAAGCCAGAGCCTGGCTGGGTTTATTGTAGAGACCGTGAGGAAAGTCGAGCGCGCCTCGGATACGGATGCACCCATATCCCTACGCCCTACCGTAACTACCGAAGACGAAGGATCTCGGGAGGAATCCGAGGAGAACTAGCAGCCCCGATCCCCCTACCGCATCTGGCCTCTCCTATCTTAACTACCTACTAATGACTACGCCCTGACTCGCCTAGGACAAGACCATCCGCAGCTTGTAGGCCCTTGTAGCGGGCAGAATCCCGTCCTACGACCGGATCAACCTTTTGGATCAACCTTCTTGCGCACGGCGCTTGCGCACAGCACGTAACTATTCTATTATTAGCAACTGTTCGGAAAAATACAATAGTAAAAGAGGAGGATGTTTGGCTTGCAAGCGAACGCCACGCGGCACAAGTAATGCACATAGCAACTTGGTCGATGTCATCCAGGCGGATAGGTAATTTTGATCAAAGCGCAAGCCATCTTTCTTTCTAGAGTGGAGGTTGCGGAAGTGGGGTTGGCGCATCTCTGGTCATGTTCCGGGGAGGTAGATTTAGATGAGTGAGGCAGCGGCGGCCGCCGTCCAGGGTAGTCGTCAGAGGACCATGTGGCTGGCGACGCTAGGCTTCTTTGGCGGGTTCGCCGGGGTTGCTGTCTTCGGGCCGATGGTACCGGATTTTGTAAATGCGATAGGTTTATCCCCGCTACAGGCGGGTTTTCTGGCGAGTATTCCGAACCTGACCGGGTCGCTGTTGCGCATCCCATTTGGCGCGTGGGTAGATAGGGTAGGGGGCCGTCTTCCCTTCACGATCCTTCTCAGCCTGACCCTTTTGGGGATGGCGGGACTCCTATTTGTGTTGTGGCGATTCTATCCTGACAACATGGAGGGGCTGTACTTCGTGCTGCTCGGGCTCGGGGCCTTTATCGGGTGCGGCATCGCGACGTTCTCGGTAGGAATTTCGCAGGTCTCCTACTGGTATCCGCAGGGCCAGCAAGGTGGGCCGCTGGGGATCTACGCCGGCCTCGGTAACACGGGACCGGGGCTCTTCTCGTGGGTTCTTCCGGCTGTCGTCGCCGCCCTCGGCATCCTGACGGCTTACGGCCTGTGGTTTATAGGGCTGGCCGTTATTACCGTTGCCTATGCGATCTTCGTAAAGGATGCTCCTTCGTTCCAGCTCCAGAAGCAGGGCGTAGAGGTGAATGAGGAGCAGTTGGAGGAGGAATACGGGCAGGACCTGGTCCCCAGCGGCTCCACTTTCGAGGGGCTCAAAAACGCGGCCGTCGTACCGTCTACGTGGGCCCTGGTGTACTTCTATTTCGTATCGTTCGGCGGTTTTCTGGCCCTCACCTCTTGGCTGCCAACCTACTGGGCCCAGATGCACTCCGTTGCCTCCACGACGGCCGGGCTCTTGACGCTGGTGTTCAGCCTGTTGAGCGCGCTAATAAGGGTCCCTGGCGGAATGCTCTCGGATCAGATCTCGATCCGCTACGCCCTGACCGGCAACTTCGCCCTCATCATAGTGGGGGCGGCGATGGTGGCCGCCAGCGCCGGCTTCTACGTGGCGCTCGCGGGGACCATCCTGATCGCGGCCGGTATGGGCCTCCAGAACGCCATCGTCTTCAAGCTGATCGCCTACTACGTGCCCCGCGCCGTCGGCGGGGCATCGGGGTGGGTCGGCGGACTCGGCGCTTTCGGCGGCTTTGTCGTGCCCCCGATCATGGGTGCCATCGCGGGGATCGTAGCCGGGCCGGCCGGCTACGCCCGCGGCTTTCTGGTGATAGCCGGGCTGGCGTTGATCGGCATAGTGGTCGTTGGGTGGCTAACGAACTGGACCTGGCAATCCGACCCAGAGCAAGCGAAGGGAGAGTAGCGTGGCACATTCAACGAACCCCCTGCTCCGGGGACTGCAGTATTTTCGTAAAGGCGAGGAGAGCGACGACGGGTGGAGTGAGATCAGTGCCCGCGACCGCGAGTGGGAGTACGCCTACCGCCAACGCTGGCAGCACGACAAAATCGTCCGCTCCACCCACGGCGTGAACTGCACCGGCTCGTGCTCCTGGAAGGTCTACGTCAAAGACGGCATCATCACCTGGGAGTCCCAACAAACCGACTACCCCTCAAACGGCCCCGACATGCCCGAGTACGAGCCCCGCGGCTGCCCCCGAGGAGCATCCTTCTCCTGGTATACATACTCCCCCATCCGCATCAAGTATCCCTACGTCCGCGGCGTCCTCCTGGAGATATACCGGGAAGCCCTAGAACTTACCGGCGATCCCGTAGAAGCCTGGGCCACCGTGGTCGAAGATCCGGAGAAAGCAAAGCGCTACAAGAGCGCGCGGGGCAAGGGCGGCTTTGTGCGCGCCTCGTGGGACGAGGTGGCGAACATCGTCGCCGCCGCCCACGTCCACACCATCAAGAAGTACGGGCCGGACCGCATAATCGGGTTTACTCCGATCCCGGCGATGAGCATGGCCTCCTATACGAGCGGCTCGCGCTTTATGTCGCTCATCGGCGGCATCGTGCCGAGCTTCTACGACTGGTACGCGGACCTGCCACCTTCCTCGCCCCAGATCTGGGGCGACCAGACCGACGTGCCCGAGTCCGGCGACTGGTGGAACGCTTCGTACCTGATGATGTGGGGCTCCAACGTCCCCATCACGCGCACTCCCGACGCCCACTTCATGACCGAGGCCCGCTACAAGGGCCAGAAGGTCGTGGTCGTCTCCCCAGACTACTCAGACCACACCAAGTTCGCCGACCACTGGCTCCCCGTCCAGCCCGGCACCGACGGCGCCCTGGCGATGGCGATGGGGCACGTCATCCTCAAAGAGTTCTACGTCGAACGGCAGATCCCCTACTTCCAGTCCTATGCCAAAAAGCACACCGACCTCCCAATGCTCGTTACGCTACGCGAGCGCGACGGAGCGGAAGGCGAAGCCGAAGGAGGAACTTACGTTACTGACCGCTTCCTCCATGCTACCGATCTCGGCGACGAAGGCGAAGCCAGCGAGAACGCCGAGTGGAAGACGGTTCTCATAGACTCCAACACCGGCGAGCCAATGGTCCCGAACGGCTCGATCGGCTTCCACTATGGCGAAGAGGGCGTTGGAAAATGGAACCTGGAACTCGGCGACCTAGATCCAGCGTTAACGCTCCTGGGTAACCATGACGAGCTGGTCGAGATTGACCTGCCTCGCTTCGACGAGGGCGAGACAGAAGGCGGGAGCATCCTGCGGCGCGGGGTGCCGGTAAAGCGCGTCGGCGGACACCTCGTGACGACGGTGCTGGATCTGATGCTGGCCCAGTACGGGGTCGGGCGCGAGGGATTGCCGGGCGGGTGGCCCGAAGGATACGATGATCCCGAGCCCTACACGCCGGCGTGGCAGGAGGAGATCACCGGCGTGGACGCTGGGCGGGTAACCCGCATCGGGCGGGAGTTCGCCCGCAACGCCGAGCGCACGGAGGGGCGGTCCATGATCATTATGGGCGCCGGCACCAACCACTGGTACCACTCCGACCAGATCTACCGCGCCATGATCTCCATGCTCGTTCTCTGCGGCTGCCAGGGCAAGAACGGCGGCGGCTGGGCCCACTACGTCGGCCAGGAGAAGGTCCGGCCCATCACCGGCTGGGCTACGATAGCCTTCGCCTTTGACTGGGCGCGCCCGACCCGCCACATGGCCGGCACCCCCCTCTGGTACCTCGCCACGAACCAGTGGCGCTACGAATCCTTTAAAGCCGACGAACTCGCCTCCCCGCTTGGCAAGGGAAAACTCGCCGGCAAACACTTCGCCGACTGCAACGCCCTGGCCGCCCGCCTCGGCTGGCTCCCCTCCTACCCGGCCTTCAACCGCAACCCGCTGGAGATCACCGCGGATGCGGAGGCCGAAGGCGTGGATGTACAGGAGTACGTAGTGCGCGAACTGAAGGAAGGCCGATTACGCTTCGCCGCCGAGGACCCGGATGCGCCGGAGAACTTCCCGCGCGTTCTATCCCTCTGGCGCTCGAACCTCTTTGGCTCTTCCAGTAAGGGGCACGAGTTCTTCCTCAAACACCTGCTCGGCGTGCCGAACGCGGCGGTCCGCAGCGAGGAACTTCCCGAGGAGATGCGTCCGCAGGAGATGGTCTGGTACGAGGAGGCGCCGGAGGGCAAGCTGGACCTGCTCACCACCATAGACTTCCGCAAGAACGGCTCCTCGCTCTACTCGGACGTGGTGCTGCCGACGGCTACCTGGTACGAGAAGCACGACATCTCCTCCACCGACCTGCACCCGTTTATCCATCCGTTCAACCCGGCGATACAGCCACCGTGGGAGGCAAAGAGCGACTGGGACATCTTCGTGCGCATAGCCGAATCTTTCTCGCGGCTGGCAGAGGAGCATCTAGGAGTTAGAAAGGACCTCTTGGCGGTTCCCCTCTTGCACGATAGCCCGGACGAGCTCTCCCAGCCTTCGGGCAAGGTGCTCGACTGGAAGGCCGGAGAGTGTGAGCCGGTGCCGGGTAAGACGATGCCGAAGCTCGTTACGATCGAGCGGGACTACGCCGCTGTTGCCGAGAAGATGAAGGCCGTCGGGTCGATGGTCGAGGAGGCCGGTATTAGCGCAAAGGGTATCTCCTTCTCGCCCGAACCCGAAGTCGACTACCTTAAACGGCAGAACGGCACGGTGCGCGGCGGAGTCGCTGACGGGAGGCCGGAGATGAAGCGGGCGGATCAGGTCTGCGAGACCATCCTCAGGCTCTCCGGCACCACCAACGGCCGGCTCTCGGTAGAGGGGTTCAAGCAGCTCGAAGAGCGGACCGGTATGGAGCTCGCCGACCTCGCCGCCGAGCGGGAGGAGGAGAGGATCACCTTTGCCGACATCCAGACTCAACCGCGCAAGGTCATCGCCTCCCCCGAGTGGTCCGGTACCGAGAGCCGGACCCGCCGCTACTCCCCATTCACAATTAACGTAGACCGTTCCATTCCCTGGCGCACACTTTCCGGCCGCCAACACTTCTATATAGACCACGAGTGGATCCTGGAGTACGGCGAGGGCCTGCCCGTCTACCGTCCTCCCCTCAACCTGGCTAAGCACCTAGGGGACCTGAAGGTCGGAGGAGAAGACCGGGCCGAGGTGGTGCTGCGGTACCTGACGCCGCACTCCAAATGGTCCATTCACTCCGAGTTCCAGGACAACCTGACGATGCTCACGCTCTTTAGGGGCGGGCCGGTCATATGGATCAGCGACCGCGACGCCGAGAAGATCGGGGTGCAGGATAACGACTGGCTAGAAGCCTACAACCAGAACGGCGTGGTCGCCGCCAGGGCCGTCGTCTCCCACCGGGTGCCAGAGGGAACCTCGATCATGTACCACTCCCAGGATAGACACCTGAACGTACCCCGCACAGAACTCTCAGGCACCATCGGCGGCACGGAGAACTCACTGACCAAGATCTACGTAAAGCCCACGCACATGATCGGGGGCTACGCCCAACTCTCGTACTTCTTCAACTACTACGGGCCAACCGGCTCTCAACGCGACGAGCTGACCGTGATCCGCAAGCGCGAAAGCGAGGTGGTCTACTAATGCGCATTAAGGCCCAGGTGGCGATGGTTATGAACCTGGACAAGTGTATCGGGTGCCACACCTGCTCCGTAACCTGCAAGAACGTCTGGACGAGCCGTGAAGGCACCGAGTACATGTGGTGGAACGACGTTGAAACCAAACCCGGCGTCGGATACCCGAAGATGTACGAAGACCAGGAACGGTGGAAGGGCGGCTGGCAACTCAACAACGGCAAGCTGGAGCTAAAAGCCGGCGGCAAGCTCCGCAAGCTCGCCAACATCTTCTTCAACCCGGATATGCCCTCAATAGACGATTACTACGAACCCTGGACCTACGACTACGAAAAGCTGACCAGCGCCAAGCTCTCAGAGCACCAGCCGGTAGCGCGTCCGATCTCCCAGATCTCCGGCAAGCCTATAGATCTCACGTGGGGTCCCAACTGGGAGGACGACCTCGCCGGTGCCCCGGAGACCGCCCCCTTCGACCCGAACATCCGGGGCGAGCTGGAGGAGTCCGTCCGCTTCGAATACGAGAAGGTCTTTATGGCCTACTTGCCACGCATCTGCGAGCACTGCCTCAATCCCTCATGCGTAGCCTCATGTCCCTCCGGCGCGATGTACAAGCGCGAGGAGGACGGCATCGTCCTCGTGGACCAGGAGCAGTGCCGCGGCTGGCGCTACTGCGTCTCGGGCTGCCCGTACAAGAAAGTCTACTTCAACTGGGAGAGCGGCAAGGCCGAGAAGTGCACCTTCTGCTACCCGCGCCTGGAGGCCGGCCAACCCACCATCTGCTCCGAGACCTGCGTCGGACGTCTGCGTTACATCGGGTTGGTGCTTTACGACGCAGACCGGGTCGAGGAGGCGGCGTCCACGCCGGACGAAAAGGACCTTCTGGAAGCCCAGCGATCAGTGTTCCTGGATCCTAAAGATCCGGAGGTGGTCGAGCAGGCGCGGTTCGACGGGATACCGGAGGACTGGATCGAGTCGGCGCGGCGGTCCCCGATCTACCCGCTAGCGATAGACTGGGGCATCGCGCTGCCCCTCCACCCGGAGTACCGGACGATGCCGATGGTTTGGTACGTGCCGCCGCTCTCTCCGGTGATGGGCTTCGTCGAGGGCGAAGGTTCGGAGGCTGACCCCGACGATGTCTTTCCCGCCATAGACGACCTGAGGATCCCGATCCAATACCTCGCCAACCTGCTCTCCGCCGGCGAGGAGGAGGTCGTC
The DNA here is from genome assembly GCA_050331175.1 of Rubrobacteraceae bacterium. Lineage (GTDB taxonomy): Bacteria > Actinomycetota > Rubrobacteria > Rubrobacterales > Rubrobacteraceae > SIRX01. The sequence goes on from JBHJHC010000119.1 coordinate 16,105, forward strand.
CGGCGGGTCCTTAAACGGCTCGCCGCGATGCGCGGCTACATGCGGGAGAAGAACCTGTCAGGGGACGGCGCCGATGAGATAGCCACCTCCGTCGGCATGGAACCGCAAGCTATCGAGGACATGTTCCGACTGCTCGCCATCGCCAAGTACGAAGACCGTTACGTCATTCCGCAAGCACATAAGGAGATCGCCCAGGAACTCTACGAACACCGTGGAGAGGTCGGCTACGACTTCGCCGGTAGCAAAGCTCCCGCAGCCAACGGCGGTAACAACGCCCACTCCTGCAGCCTGGACTTCGAAGGCGGACCGGGGGGTTGCGGCTCCGCGGAGGGTGGGCTCTCGGGCACAAGCCGCAACCACGACTTCTACAGGATGAAAGAGGAGTTGGAGAAGAAAGCTAGAGATCTCGGCGGAGAAGTCGCGGTGCCCAACGTACAGCTCTTCAAGAGCAAGAAGGACTTCGAGAATTTCCACCTCAAGGGGCGGGGGACGCAGGGGGCGGGCGCGTGATCGTCAAGCTAGGCTCCCTCCTACTCCGCT
>JBHJHC010000120.1:0-21632 GCA_050331175.1 Rubrobacteraceae bacterium
CGACCTCGACCGCTACGGAAACGCCCGCCTGTCCGTATTGGCGGAAGAGTTGAGCCTGGAGTACGGTGCCCCGCTGGAGGTCGATTGCGGGGATGGGGAGATGCCGGTACGCTACTGCGCCACTTTCGGCGACGCACACGCCGGCGAGCTTACGAACGAACGGTATCTGAAGCACCCCGTGTCCAGTACTTTCCACGGCCGCGACATCTTCGCCCCGGTCGCCGCTTACCTGGCGGCGGAGACCGAGATGTTGGAGCTGGGGCCCCAGATAGACCCCGGCTCCCTGGTGCCGCTTGCCTTGGCGGGAGTCGAACCCGGCTCCGACGCGACCTACGAAGCCCGGATCCTCGACCTCGACCGCTACGGAAACGCCCGCCTGTCCGTATTGGCGGAAGAGTTGAGCCTGGAGTACGGTGCCCCGCTGGAGGTCGATTGCGGGGATGGGGAGATGCCGGTACGCTACTGCGCCACTTTCGGCGACGCAAACGCCGGCGAGCTGGTCCTCGTTACAGATTCACACTGGCGTTTGAGCCTCGCCATAAACAAAGGCAACGCCGCCCAGGCCCTTGCGCTTCGAAGAGGCGGCAAAGTCGTGCTGCGGATCGGAGACTAGCGACGTGGAGCGTCCCCCCGACGGCGATCGAAGCGGGAGGCTCCCGGAGCGTCCACCGCTGCCACCCGAAGACCGCCTCCGGGTTGTAAGGGCCGCGCTTCTACGTCCGATGAACGTACTTATGCTGATCGTGGGGGCCTTCGCCACCATCCTACTCTCCTGGTGGTTCCTGCCCCTCACTTTGGTTACCTATACGTTGCTGGTACTCCTGGCTTCGCGGGATCCCCTCTTCGAACGGCGGGTTTTGGGGGAGCGGGATCCCGAGCCTACCTTGCAGGCTGGTGAGGGAGTATCCCCGGACCGCCGCGCCCGATGGCTGCCGCGGGGAGAGACCCGCCGTCAAGTCGAGGTGGCCCTCGACAACTACCGGGAAACGGTTACCGCCATCGAAGAGCTGGATGACGTGGGCCGGGCTGTGCTGAGTGACGCGGTCCCGAAGCTGCACGCGGCCGCCGAGCGGCTCGTGGACGTGGCCCACAGGCGCGAAAAGGCCGCCACGACGGTGGCTCGACTCCAGGACTCCCTCGAAGAGGGTCAGGCTATTCGTACGAAGGAGTTGGAGGATGAAATCCACCGCGCAGATGCGGAGATCTCGGAGACTCACCGGAGAATGATCCAACTTCGAGCCAGGGTCGCCCAGATATCCGTAACGGATGGCCCCGAAAACCGCGCCACAGCAGCCGAGTTGGGCCGATCCCTGGACGAGATCAACCTCCGGCTAGAAGCCCTGGAAAACACCATGTCTTCGCCAGAAGAACTGCCAGGGTCCTCCCAGGAGCCGCCGGCGGGTCAGAGCTAAATCTTGGAACAGAGCTAAATCTTGGAAACCTCGAAACGCGGCTGAAGAGCGCGTCTACCCGGGCTAAACGCCGCCTCTAAGCGGAGTTTGCCTGCCAGTCCGGTCCCTCTTCTTCCTCGGTTATACCAACCGCGGGAGACCTGCTCGCCGGCGCATCGTTGAGTTCCTTGCGGGACTCCCCAACAGCGGCGAGAGAATCCTGGCACCAACTCTCCAGCTGGCCCATGATCCGCTCCCGGTAAACCTCGGATCCGCTAGACACCTTCCTCGCGTACTGTTCAGCCGCCTCGTCTATCTCCGCGGCGCGGCGCTGGGAACGCAAGTAGATGTCCGAATTCTCGGCCTGCTCCTCAGCCCGGGCCCGAGCCTTTTCGAGTATGCGCCCGGCTTCTTCCTCCGCCGCAGCGACCAAAGCGCTACACTCCCTACGGATCGACTCGGCCTCAGACAGCTCGGCGGGCAAGGCTTCCCGCAACTCCTCGAGCATGTAAACAATGTCCGACCGGTCTACTAGCGCCCGCCCCTTTCGCATAGGCACGCTAGAGGCGTTGTGGACGATGGCCTCAAGCTCCTCCAACACTCCGCTTATGTACTCCATCTCCTCTCTCATGGTTAACAACCCTAGCACGCCTCTTCAGGCTACGCTAGCCTTTTTTCAAGTATTTTTTGAAACGTTACTTCAACTTCAGCTACAGCATGATCTAAAGGTCAAGTGTACTCATTTCCGACGGATGGCCGGGTGTCAGAGCGAGGCTCACCCTGCAAATTATTGCCCATAGGAAAGGGCTTTTTCTAGTTATCCACAGGGTGATACCCTGAACGCTCGGGGTTAAAGTCGGATCGTAGGCTTGCTCTTGGCCCCGTGGGCCCCGTACAGCCGCGAGATGCCGGATGCCGGCATTGGGGGACACGGCAAGGTACGGTCTCGGCCTTCAACCCGTAAGACCCCGCCGGTGGTCGGCGGCGATCTTACCGGGGCCGGGCAGGTGGGGTCACTGACCCGTCAGCGGCTGAAGTAGACGGCGAAACCGACAGCTATCAGGGCGGGGAAGAGTACGAAGAACGGCAAGTTCCCATTCAGAAGCGCTGGCACTATGAACGGTGCGTAGGCGCCAAAGACGGCGACGCCGGAAATCGTCATGGCCACGGGTCCCCCGTTCCGGCCTCCGGCGCGGTGTATCAGAGTTCCGGCGGCGTAGCCGGCGACGGCGGAGAGCACGAAGGTCAAGAATCCTATCTGAAATATGGCGAGCACCGCCGGTATGCCGAGCAAGGCGACAGCTACCCCGGCGGCCAGGCTCTTGAGAATCTGATCGGTTTTCATAACACCCGCCCGGGCACCCCGGGGGAGCTGGGCATCTTCCGGGCATTTTATCCCCACGTCGGTTTGCCTCATGCACTCGGTGCAGATCGGACGCCCGCAGGTGGCGCAGGAGACGCGGGTCTCCCGGTTTGGGTGGCGGTAGCAGTTCATGGGCTGGGCCATCAGGTTCCCTTCGGGCTGATCTCACCGCGGGGCATCAGGACGATCTCCCGCTTGTAGCTACGATGTATCTCTTCGACATGGTGGCTGTGCCTGACTTTGTTCTTTTCGATCTCCTGCCTCAATTTCAGGTTTTCGGCTTTCAGGCCCGCGATTTGTTCCTCGAGGTTTAGAACTTTCTTGACGCCGGCGAGGTTCATGCCCATCTCCTGCGTCAGTTTCTGTATGTAGCGTCCGAGCTCTACGTCTTCGGGCGAGTATAGCCGGGTGTTTTTTATGCTCTTGCGGGGCCGGAGCAACCCTTTCTGCTCGTACATCCTGAGGGTTTGCGGGTGCACGCCGATGAGCTCCGCCGCTATCCCGATCATGTACACGGGACGCTTTCGCAACTTCATTACTCCCTGGCCTTTCTCAAAAGGTCTCTTCTAATGTCTTCGTCGCGCTCTTCGGCAAACGCCTCCAGTATCTCGCGCTCGCGCTTACGGAGCTTTTTGGGTACGACTACCCTGGCCTGCACGATGAGGTCTCCCGGCTCGCCTCCCCGCGGCCGGGGTGAACCTGCCCCCCGCACCTTGAGCCGCCGGCCATCCTGGGTACCCTCGGGTAGACGCAGCTTTACCGTGCCACCCTCGGGTTTGGGGACCTCGATCTCTGCCCCTAAAGCCGCCTCGACGAAGCCAACGGGAACTTCGACGACGAAATCGTCTCCCCGGCGCTTGAAGACCGGGTGCTCCTTTATCCGGGTCACCACGTAGAGGTCGCCCGCCGAACCACCCCTATCCCCCACGTTCCCTTTGCCGGGCAGCCGAATCTTCATGCCGTCTTTGGCCCCGGCAGGTATCTTGACCGTAACCGGCCGGGACTTTTTCACCTTCCCGTCGCCAGCGCAAGCCGGACAAGGTTTCTCGATTATGGTCCCGGAGCCCTCGCACGCCAGACACGGCTCCGAAAGAGCGAAGAACCCCTGATCCCGGCTCCTCAAGCCTCGCCCCCCGCATTTCGAACAGGTTCTCGGCATGGTCCCGGGAGCAGCCCCGGTGCCGCCGCACGACCCGCAAGACTCCTCAGCCGGCACGCTGACTTTCGTGGTCACCCCCCGTAAAGCGTCTCTGAACTTGAGGTTGATGTTTACGGTTATGTCCTGGCCTTTGGCGGGTGTGGCGCGGTTACGCCCCAGAACGTCGCCCAGGTTTCCGAAATTGCCGAAGAGATCTGAAAAGTCCGAGAAACTCCCTGAACCTCTGTCTCCCGGCTGTCCTTGAGCCTGGCCCCCGCCAAAGAAATTCCGGGGACCTTCATCGTATTCCTTCCGCTTCTGGGGGTCGGATAGGATCTCGTAGGCCTGCTGGATATCTTTGAACCGTTCCTCGGCGTTCGCGTCGTCCCGGTTGGCATCTGGATGGTACTCCCGGGCTAGCTTCCGATAGGAGCGCCGGATGTCTTCTTGAGTCGCCCCCTTCGACACCCCGAGCGTTTTGTAGAGGTCTTTAGTCTCCATCCTTAAACCTGACGCGCAACTACAACCTTCGCGGGGCGGATCGGTTTGCCGTTCAGCAGGTAGCCTCGCTCGAAGGTTTGCAGGATAATTCCATCTTCGTGTTCTTCGGAGGGTTGTCCCATCACGGCTTCGTGTACGTTGGGATCGAAGGGTTGGCCATCAGAAGCAACCAGCGCCAGGCCTACCTCGCCGAGAACGTCGACGAAATGCTCGCGGGTAGCCCGGACACCTTCGCGGAGGTCTCCCTCGGATTCGAGAGCCCGATCCAGGTTATCCAGGACCGGCAGGAGCTCTGCGACGAGCTTCTCCGAAGCTGTATCCCGGACGCGGGAGAGCTCTCTTTCCTGTCGCTTGCGAGAGTTCTCGAACTCCGCTTTCAGGCGCCGCAAAGCATCGAGGTACTCGTCGCGCTCCCGGCGGGTGGCCTCCAACTCTTCGGCGATGGCGGCGAGCTCTTCTTCCGCGACACCCGGTTCCTCCTCCACCAGGTCTTCGAGGTTCGCGGCCGCCGCAGAATCCTCGACTATCTCCGGGTCCTCGACTACCTCGACGTCTTCCTCCGGCGTATCGGAATCTCCCGAACGACTCTGGGGCTCGCCGATACGGTCTTCCGGTTGGCCCGCAACCTCCTCCTGCGACTCCTGGGGATCCGGCTCCTGATTGCGCTTTTCGCTGCTCAAGGTCTCTAAATCCTCCCGTTGATCTGGATCCGGCGGGGGCGAGGCTTTCCACCGCCCGCCGGTCCCTTAAGGCCACTCCGGTTGTTCTTACTTGTTCTGCTCTTTATCCTCGTCCTCGTCGATTATCTCCGCGTCCTCGACAAAGTCTTCGTCGGGGTTCTCAGCACCGGCGCTGGCGGACTCCTGCTCCTGCTGGGCCTGCTGGTAGAGGACCTCGGAAAGCTTGTGGGATGCGGTCATAAGGGCTTCCTGCTTTGTCTTGATCTCCTCTACATCACCACCGGCCAGAGCTTCTTTGGTCTCCTTTATGGCTTCCTCGACGTCGTTCTTCGTGGCAACGTCGAGCTTGCCGTCCACGTCCTTGAGCGACCGTTCGACCGAGTACACCAGGTTGTCGGCGCTATTGCGGACCTCAGCCTCCTCGCGGCGGCGCTGGTCATCTTCAGCGTGCGATTCGGCGTCGGTGACCATCTGGTCTATCTCAGAGTCCGAGAGGCCACTGGAGGCGGTTATCGTGATCCGCTGCTCCTTACCGGTTCCCAGGTCCTTGGCCCCGACGTTCACGATACCGTTGGCGTCGATGTCGAAGGACACCTCGATCTGGGGCGTCCCCCTCGGCGCCGGCGGGATGCCGACGAGTTGGAAGTTGCCGATCAGCTTGTTGTAAGCCGCCATCTCCCGCTCGCCCTGATAGACCTTGATCTCTACCGAGTTCTGGTTGTCGTCCGCCGTGGTGAATGTCTCGCTCTTACGGGTAGGTATGGTCGTGTTGCGTTCGATCAGCTTGGTAAACACGCCACCCTTGGTTTCGATGCCCAGGGAGAGCGGCGTAACGTCCAAGAGCAGGACGTCTTTAACGTCTCCGGCCAGCACACCGGCCTGGATGGCGGCGCCGATGGCAACGACCTCGTCCGGGTTGATGCCCTTGTGGGGCTCTTTGCCCGTGATCTCCTTGACCTGCTCCTGCACCGCCGGGATCCGGGTCGAGCCTCCGACCAGGATGACCTGGTCTACCTGGCCACTTTGAAGCCCGGCGTCTTCCATCGCCTGGCGCACGGGACCGGCCGTGGCTTCCACGAGGTCCGCCGTCAGGTTGTTGAACTGCGCCCGGCTGAGGGTCAGGTCCATGTGCTTGGGACCGTTGGCGTCAGCCGTAATGAACGGCAGGTTTATGCTGGTGCTGGTCGTCGAGGAAAGCTCCCTTTTCGCCTTCTCGGCGGCTTCCACGAGCCGCTGGGTCGCCATTTTGTCCTGCGAGAGATCTATCCCCTCCGCTTTCTTGAACTCGGAGACCATCCACTCCACGATCTTGGCGTCGAAATCGTCGCCGCCCAGGTGGTTGTTGCCGTGGGTGGCCTTCACCTCGAAGACGCCTTCGCCCAGCTCCAGGATCGAGACGTCGAACGTGCCGCCGCCCAGGTCGAAAACGAGGATCGTCTGCTCCTGCTCCCGCTCGAGACCGTAGGCCAGCGCCGCCGCGGTCGGCTCGTTGATGATCCGCTTGACGTCGAGGCCGGCGATCTTGCCGGCATCCTTGGTAGCCTGGCGCTGGGCATCCTCGAAATATGCCGGAACAGTAATGACGGCCTCGGTCACCTCTTCACCCAGGTAATCCTCGGCGTCCCTCTTGAGCTTCTGCAAAGTCATCGCGGAGATCTCCGGCGGCGAATAATCCTTGTCCCCGACCCGAACCCGGATGTCCCCGCCGGAGCCCGAGACAACGTCGTAACCCACGCGCTCGGCCTCGCTCTTCACGTCGTTGTACCGCAGGCCCATGAAGCGCTTGATCGAGTAGATCGTACGCTCCGGGTTCGTTACCGCCTGACGCCGCGCCAACTGGCCAACCAGACGCTCGCCGCTTTTCTTGTCGAAGGCTACGACCGAAGGCGTCGTGCGCTCGCCCTCGGAGTTCGTGATGACTACCGGGTCTCCACCCTCCAAAACCGCTACGCAACTGTTCGTCGTGCCAAGGTCTATACCTATGCTCTTGCCCATTAAATGCCTCCCGAAAGGACGCTCTACGATTATCTCAACCAGGAGTAGTATAAAATCTAAGTCTATAACCTTCAAGTTTCCTATTGTAGGTTTGAGAGAGCGGCTACCGGGGATATGGGCGGGGGGTCCGGCTATGGATCGCGAGCTTGCCCGGGGCCTATGAGGTAGGATTAGGTACTGCAATTAGGTACTGTAAATTGGTTCGAGGAACACGGGAGGCTCCACCAGGGTTTGGAAGAAACGATCTTATTGGTTGACGACGATCCGGCGCTTTTGGAGGTCACCTCCATCGTTCTGATATCCGAGGGGTACAAGGTACTAACGGCTGAAGACGGGGAAGAGGCGCTCCGGGCAGTGGGCCGGGAGCGGCTGGATCTCGTGGTGCTCGATGTCATGCTGCCCAAGACGAGCGGGTTCGAGGTACTGAAGAAAATCCGGGAGCAAACCGACGTTCCGGTTGTGATGCTAACGGCGAAAAGCCAGTCGGTCGACAAAGTGGTGGGGTTGGAGCTCGGGGCGGACGACTACATAACCAAGCCCTTCGACACCAAGGAGCTCCTCGCCCGGATACGGGCGATCCTGCGGCGGCTCCGGCAGCATAGCGGCCGGGGACGCACCTTCAAGCTCGGTCCATTGGAGCTAGACCCTGACGGCTACACCGTGACCCGAGACGGTGAGACCCTGGATCTAACACCCACCGAGTTCAAGATCCTGGCTCTTCTGATCCGGCGGCCGGGCCAGGCGTTTACCCGGGCCCAGATATCCGACGCTGTTTCGACCGGCTCGCACTATCTGGCGAGCCGCTACATCGACGTTCACATCTCCCGGCTCCGGCACAAGGTAGAAAGCGATCCCTCCAAGCCGAGGATCATCCAGACCGTACCCAGCATCGGCTACCGGGCATCCCGTACTCCCTAGGAAGCTATCTGTCTCGGAGGCTTGAGATAAAAGGGGAAGGAAAAAAAGGTCGCCTTGCGAAGGATATTCTCTCTGGACTCTCGTTTAGGGCTCGAATTTTCATGGCGCTCGTCGGCATTTCGGCCGTCACGAGCCTGGCGATAGGCCTCGTCCTGTACTATTTTGCCGGAAACCGGCTTATAGAGATAGAAGAAGATCTGCTCGAACAGCGGTCCCGAACAGCCAATGCCGGGGCGGAAGATTTCCTGGAGGGTCTCCGCAACCCGGAGGACGACACCCTGCCCGCTCCCGACACCTACGCCGACGAGCTTGTCCAATCCGTGGCCCAACCAACCGGTCTGGGAGTGCTGTACGTCGGTCCTGGCGGGGAGCCGCTGGCCGCCCGCAACGGGCTCGGAGAGCAAATTCGCGCCCAACGAGCCTACGAGCAGTTGAGTCTCGGGGAGGAGACCATAGACGAGGCGCTACGGTCTACATCCGACAGGGGCCGGCTCAAACTGCGAGGCGGCGAGCTCCGGGACATCGCCGTGTGGCCGCTGGCCGACTCCGAGGGGGACATACGCGGGGTCATGGTCTATAGCTCGCCGCAGGATCAGCTGGACCAGACGCTAGCCTACCTGCGCTACGGCATTCTCGGGGCGATCGGAGCCAGCATCCTCCTCGCCGCCGTCGGTAGCCTGCTGCTGGCACGCGAGATGACCCGTCCCCTATCCAAGACGCGAGACGCGGCCATAAGGGTTGCCTCCGGCGACTACACCCCCGTTCCCGTAGAACGAGAGGATGAGCTGGGCGAGGTAACGCGGGCGTTCAACTACATGGCGGGGGAAGTAGAGCACTATATTGGTGAGATCCAGGAGCAAAAAAGTCGGCTGGAAGCCGTACTACAATCTTCCCCCGAAGCTATAGTAGCCACCGACGCCGAAGAGAGAGTAACCATGGCGAATCCGGCAGCCGCCCGGATGCTCGAAATCCACACCACCGACTACGGACGAAGGTTGGCCGACATAGGCATCCCGGACAGGATTCTGCAGTGCGTGCGGGAAGCTTCAGCCACCGGCACGGCGGTGTCTGAAGTCGAGGTTCAGGGAAACAGCTACTGGACTTACGCGGCCCAGATGTACCGGGAAGAAAACCCGGACGGCCCGAGCACCGGCATAATCCTGGCGGTACGAGACATAAGCGAGCACCGCGCCCTGGAGCAGGCGAGAACGGCCTTCGTCTCGGACGTGTCGCACGAGCTTCGCACCCCGCTAACGACCATCCAGAGCGCCGTGGACCTCATGGAAGGGGCGCGGACGAAACTGGACACCCTGGAGCACCGCGCGTTGGAACTCGCGGATCAGGAACTCAAGCGCATAAGGGCTATGGTCGAAGAGCTATTGGTATTGGCCCAGATGGACTCGTGGCAGTACTCCCTCGAAGTCAGCCCCACGAACCTGGACGCGGTAGTACGAAACTCCCTGGACAGCCTGGAGTCAAAAGCCGCCAGGTTCGATATCGAGCTCCATTTTCATGCCGAGGGCGGCGAACACCAGTGCATCTGCGACGGCCAAAAACTCTACCAGGTATTCCTCAATCTGGCGGACAACGCCATCAAGTACTCCGACCCGGGAGCCCGCGTAGACGTTTCGATAGCTGAGGAAGATGAATCGTATTTGACCGTACGTTTTCAGGATACCGGTGTCGGCATTCCCGAAGAGGACATCTCCCAGCTCTTCGGAAGGTTCTACAGGGTCAACAAAGACCGCTCCCGGTCTACGGGCGGCAGCGGCCTCGGGCTCGCCATCGCAAAGGAGATCGTCGAGATGCACGGCGGCGACATTTCCGTCGAGAGCCAGGTCGGAGTCGGTTCTACGTTTGAAGTCCGGATCCCCAAAGCTCCACGGTCGAGATCTGCCAGCTATGCGATTTAGGATGTCCGGGTTCAAACTGCTCAGCCTTGCCTGGCTCTTGCCGGTAGTTTTCTTGTTGGGAGGGTGCCTGGAAGAGTCCCGGGAACTATCTATTCCGCCCAGGACCGAACCCCAGGACCAGGCCAACGTCGGGCTGGGTCCCGGTGTCCGGCCGCTAAGTTCGGGCCCCGGTGAGAAAGGTTCGCCGGCCTGGAGCCCGTCAGGAGGGCGGATAGCCTTTATCGTGGACGACTACGTGGTGGACAAACCACTCGACGAACGCGATTTCCGGCGCAGAACAACCAAAGATTTCAACGCCGAAACGGTAACCTGGTTGTCGTCCGGGGCGCCGGCTGGAGATAGCCTGGCTATCCTCGGAACCAACTCACGGTCGGGATCCGGGGGAAGCTCTTCTGCCCCCCTGAACCTGTACGAGACGCCCGCGACGGAAGGCACCCTGGAGGTTACCCGAATCGAAACGGGAGCCCGGACAATGGCCTCCGCCCCGAACAGTAGAGAGGTGTTTCTGGCGCTGTCGGATGCGGGCTCCGGCAGCCAGCTGGCAACCCTGGACCACGAAGGAGAAGTACGGCGCTACGACGCCAGAATAGAAGGTGACATCACGGGTTTATCTGTGTCGGCGGATGGGAACCAGGCCGTGCTGGCGGTTCGAAACGGTGCCCCTTCGGGCCGCAGCGAACTATATACTTTCTCACTTCCGCGAGGCGTTTTGGAGCCGCTGGTAGAGCTGGAAGATGGTATAGAGATACTTGGGAATCCTCAATGGACGGAAAACGGCATCTACTACGTCGCCGGTGAGGAGCAGGAAGCAGCGGCGGCCGCTCCCTACGATCTCTATCGGATACCGCCGGGGGCTAGTGTACCGGAGCCCGTCTCCGGCATCGGCAACGACTTCGTGACCTCCAACCTGGAGCGCGACCCGCAAGGCGGGCGTCTGGCGGTGATAGGTCGCCGTAACCCCGGCTCACCCCAAAACTTGTACGTGCTGGACCTCGTCACAAAAGATCTGGAGTCCGTTACGAGCAACGAGAACATGGAGATCAAGACCGGGGCCGAGGACCTGGCCTGGTCCGCGGACGGCAACAGCATCGCTATCGTGGCCCGGTCACTACTCTCGGAACCCAAAGTATATTCGGCTCGCTCGGAGGCCCTGGTGACCGATTTCTACAACCTGCATCAGGTGCCGGTCGGCGCGTTGAAGGAGCCCGGCGCCTCGTGAGAGGGTTGATGATCTGGATCTTCGGGTCCGCCGTGGCCTTTTTCGTTACGGCGATGGCTTTCCTTTTGCTGGCAAACCTCGGGAGCAACGCGTCGGAGCGCAGCCTGGAGCCCGGGGAACCGGTTTCGCGACCACGACTCCCGCTCGGAATAGAACTGGACCACAGCCAGCTCCACTCGTTGAAGCCGCGCCCGGACCAGGAGCTCTCCGTTGTGGTGACCAACCAGGGAAAGAGTGGTTTCTCGAAGGCAAACGTCACCCTCCAGGTATCCTCCGAAGATACGAGGATGAGTAGCCCCCGCTACTATCAGGCCCGCGTCGGGAAGCTGGGCGCCGGAGAATCCAAGACCGTGCGCTTCACGCTGGACCTTTCCTCCCTCGATGGTCCGGAGGCAGAGGACCCTTCTCTTCCGGAAGACTCGGGGCGCGGCCGGAGCCTGCTCGAGATTCAGGCGACGACGCCGGAGGGGGTTTCGACGGTCAAAACCGCGGTACTGCCCTCCCCGGAAGAAGGCTCTACCTGAACACAAGCTCCGCCGGGCACCGGCGCGTCACTCCCTAGTTTGGGAAGCTTTACCCGCCCGATAATGTCCCGGGCTAATCCTCCCACCTCGAGAGCATTGCTCAAATCAGTGCGCATCAAGGTGTAGGCCCGGCCCGAAAGCCAGACCTTCCGTACGGGCCGCCAACCATTCTCCAGTAGAAAATGCTCCGGGATGTGCAAAGAAACCCCCGGGCTACCGGCGATCGCCTCGACGGCGGCTACTTCTCTCTGCCGGAGCTCTTTGAGCGCCCGAACCAGCAGATGCTTCCGGTTGCGCTGGTCTCCCCCAACGTACGCGAGAAATACGAGGTTTTCCGTGAAGGATCTCGTAAAGAGCCGCTCGGCCCGGGGAAAGAACGCCGGCGGACCGAAGATCGCGGTGCCCAGCACCCTCTTTCCCCGGCGCATCACCAGCCCTGCCGGACCCCACAGGTCTTCCACTTGCAACGCCCACTCTTCCGGCGGGCAAGCTTCCCCAGTCCAGTACGAAATCACCGCCGCCGGCTCTGGAATCTCCTCTATCTCTTGCGGGGAGAGCTTGTCGATCGTCGTTACGTAAGGTCTGTGCTTCACCGCTCAGATCCCCCGTTCGTAGAGGATTGGCAGCCTACTCATCCTGGCCTTCCAGTTTCTCGTCTCGTCCAGAACTCTCAAGACGCTCCCGGAGCCGGCTTCTGGTCTCCTGCACCTTGCGGCGGAGCTCCTCCTCCCGCACCCCCGAAGGCGTCTCGTCGTACGTCTCGCTGGACACTTCCCGAAGCTTCGGCGGCCCGACAAAAGGATCCGGCTCTGTCCGGGGAACATGTTTCCCCCCGGATACGGCCGGCTCCGGCCCATCGTCGGCGGGCCGGAAAGCTCCCTCACGGGTCTCGGCCAGACGTTCCTGCAGCCGCTCTTGGGCTTCGAAGTACGTCTCCCGGCTCCTCTCCCGGGCCTCCCCGGCCCGGTTGGCGAGATTGCCCCGCAGCTCGCGTCCGCTCCGGGGCGCCAGGAGAACGCCGACCAGAGCCCCGATAGCGCCCCCGAGAATGAAAGTCCTCAGCCGTTGCTTATCTATCACCACTCTGTACCTCCCGAGCTTCTTCCGGATATTGTATCGTCTCTAGCCCGGAGTACCCATCCGCCTGCCGGGAACCGGCGTCAACGAGCGGCGACGCTTCCTGAGAACTGGCCCTCGCCGCAATGCCCGACACGCGATTCGCCACGATCTCTACCGCCGCGTCCGAAGTAGCCTCTATGGCCAGGTTCTCGACGGCCTGCACCCCAACCCTCAGCGCGCTATCCAGTATGTAGTCGTGAATCTGGCGTATGTCCGTAAAGTGGGCGATGTATTCGGCAGCCGGGCGGCGCATCGAAGTGCCCAGGGCCCGCACCTGGAAGCGGTCGCGGTGCATCTGCTCGTCGGAGAGGTAGACCACGAGCGAGCAGACGTTCGGATGGTCCTGGTAGCGGTGCAGCAGGATCTCCGGTGCCAGATGCACGCCCTCTATCACCAGGTTGGTGCCTTCTTTGAGTCCCCGCTCGACGATAGCTTCCACCCCTACCGAGACCTGTGATGCCTGGGCCCGATATCCGTAGAGCACACGCTCTTCCTCTTCGACCGGAACGCGGATATCCTCCGGTTTTATGCCGTAGGTGCTCTTGTGGAGAATAGGCAGAAGGTCCAGGCTGATCGCGCGCCGCAACACCTCTCGGATGGCATCCGTTCCGATTACGCTCTGTATGTTGAGCCTCCGGGCAACGTCCGCCGCCAACGTACTGGTCCCGACGCCGGTCGCCCCCCCGATCAGCACGACGATAGGCTCCGTAGACTCGCGCAGGATGCGCCATTTATCCAGCCGGCTGACGATCATGGTGTCGGTAGTCTGGAGCCTGGCCCTTACCCGGGCCATCACCTCTTCTTCCTCCACCACGTAGCGTTCCTCGGACAGAAGTTCCGTGCGCACCTCACTGGAAATCCGGTAGGCGAGCTCCATCTGCGTGCCAGCCTGGGTGAGCGTTTGCGCCAGAATGCCCCGTGAAAATGGGGTTTCCCGGCCTTCTTTGACTATAGTGATCTCCCGATCTTCCATGAGCACCCTCCTACGGAGCGCCGATAACCCTAGTCGCCGAGTATGCGAAGTCCCCCGTATTTTCTTCCCCGACGTTTCCGGATCCGATAATAAACGAATAGTAGAAAGCCGACCAGCAACAGTGACACCAGCGGCACCAACAGCGCCACGATCCCGCCCACGAACGCCACCACGTCTTCGAGGCCGCTCAGAAACGGCGCCGAGACCCCCGCCGCCGCGACGTTGGGCGGAGGCCGCAGAACGGCTTTGAGCCCGGCGACCCCACCGGCCAGCACGCCACCCGCGGCCAGTTCGGGGATAGAGCCGGGATCCAGGCCCGCCCCGAACGCCGCCGCGAAGAGGATCGCGCCGGCCACCACCCGTACCGGCGTTTGCACAACGTCGACGGCGGTATCCAGAGCCGGTATCTTGTCCAGCACGCTCTCCACCAGCGCGAGCACGAGCAGGGCAACAACGACCACCCAGCTATCCAGGAAGCTGAAGGGTTCCGGCAGGTCGAACAGCCCGAGCCGGGCGAAGAGCCCGACAAGCGCGAGCGGCAAATAGGCTCTCAGGCCGGCAACGGAAGATAACCCCGCGCCGGTGCCGGCGGCAAGTAGAGTTTCCATCCCAGTAGTATAACTCAGCCGGTTCCCTCTTCGTTAAACCCGGCCCCGCACTGAGCTATACTCTCCCTTTCCTGAAAGCAACGTAGAGGAAGCCTCGAAGGGAGCACTGGTCGCGAATGGTCAGCATGGAGAAAATCGTCTCGTTCTGCAAACGCCGGGGCTTTGTATACCAGAGTTCGGAGATCTACGGCGGTATCCGCTCCTCATACGACTACGGACCCCTCGGGGTCGAGCTCCGGCGCAATATCAAGGACGAGTGGTGGCGCAGCATGGTGCACCTGCGCGACGACGTAGTCGGGGTAGACGCCGCCATCATCATGCACCCCCGGGTGTGGGAGGCCTCGGGCCACGTGGGCACCTTCAACGACATGCTGGTCGAGAGCCGCACCTCCGGACGCCGGTACCGGGCGGATCACCTCATAGAAGCAGCCACGGGGCAGGACGCCGAAGGGCTCTCCGCCGATGAGATGACGGAGATCATCCAAACCGACGAGCGGGTTAAGGACCCCGCGGACGGCGGGAGAGACTTCGCCCCCGTTCGGCCCTTCAACCTGATGTTCGAGACCTTCACCGGCCCCGTAAAGGGCCCCGAGAACGTGGCGTACCTGCGTCCCGAGACGGCCCAGGGCATCTTTACCAACTTCAAGAACGTGGTCCAGACCAGCCGCGTAAAGGTGCCGTTCGGGATCGCCCAGATCGGGAAGTCTTTTAGAAACGAGATCACACCGGGCAACTTCATCTTTCGTACCCGCGAGTTCGAACAGATGGAGATGGAGTTCTTCGTCGAGCCCGGCACCGACGAGGAGTGGCACGAGCACTGGATCGACGTGCGCCTGAACTGGTACACAAACCTCGGTCTAACACCGGAGAACCTTCGCCTCTACGAACACCCCCAGGAGAAGCTCTCGCACTACTCCAAACGCACCGTGGACGTCGAGTACAACTTCCCGTTCGCCGGGTGGTCGGAGCTGGAAGGTATCGCCAACCGCACCGACTACGACCTCAAGCAGCACGCCGCGTTCTCCGGCGAAAACCTCTCCTACTTCGACCAGTCAACCGGAGAAAGCTACGTCCCGTACGTGGTGGAACCCGCCGGAGGAGTAGACCGCATGGCGCTCGCATTCCTCGTCGACGCCTACACCGAAGAAGAAGTCCGGGGCGAAGAGCGTACCGTGTTGAAGCTCCACCCCCGGATCGCACCGGTAAAAGCTTCCGTGTTTCCGCTCTCGAAGAAAGAGCCCGTTTTCACCGTCGCCCGCAAACTCTACGACGATCTCAAAGGCGACTACCGGATCTCCTACGACGACTCCGGGTCTATCGGCCGGCGGTACCGGCGGCAAGACGAGGCTGGCACACCGTTCTGCGTAACGGTAGACTTCGACACCTTAGAGGACGAGCAGGTGACGATCCGGGACCGGGACACGATGGAGCAGGAACGCGTCCCGATAAAAGCCGTTCGGGACCGGCTCCAGAAGCTCATATCAGGATAGAGGAGGAGCGAACCTTGGCTGAGAAACCCGTAGCGCTGTGGGCCGTACCCCGGTCCATCTCGACCGCCTTCGAGCGCATCTTCGTGGAGCGGGAAGACTTCGAAGTATTCCACGAGCCCTTCGCGGTTTCGTACTATTTCAGCGACGAGCGCCGCAGCGACCGCTATCCCGATGAGGAACCCAAGGAAGAACATCGGTACGAGAACGTGCTCGCGGAGTTAACGAAGGAAGGAGAGAAACCGGTCTTCTTCAAAGATATGGCTTACCATACCGCAGGCTTCATGGGGCGAGGCTTTACCGAAAACTTCAGGAACTCGTTCCTGATCCGGGACCCCAAGCAGGTTCTCGCGTCGTTCTACAAGATGTGGCCGGACTTTACCTTCGAAGAAGCCGGCTACGAGCAACTCCACCACCTCTTCCAACACGCCGTCGAGGCCGGCCAGGAGTCTATCGTCGTAGACGCCGCCGACCTGGCCGGCAACACCCAGAGCACCGTGGCGGCCTATTGCGGCAAGCTGGGTATACCGTTCAAGTCCGAAGCGCTCTCCTGGGAGCAGCGCGAGGTTCCCGAATGGGAAATGTGGGACGAATGGCACACGGAAGCCCAGGAAAGCACCGGCATACAAGAGACTACCCAGAAAGAAGTGACGTTGCCAGACGAACTGCAGGAAACCTACGAGCTTTGCCTGCCGTACTACGAAAGCCTGCGAGAGCACCGCCTGGACCCCGCCGCCTTCGCGGAAAAAGGGCCCGAATAGCCCGCAAGCGAAGAAACGAATCCCCCCTTCCTTAAGTCTCCTGCGTTCTCCGGGCGGCCTCTATCCAGGGCTGAACCACGTCCCGGTTTTGGGAGATCCAGAACTCCACGCCCTTTGCCGGGCTCTCCGGTCCTTTCTCGTTAATGTCCGCTTCGAGTTGGATCACTTCTTCCTCGCTGAGAGATAGGGTTTCGAGAAACTCGTAGGCTGCGGGTTCTCGTTCGGCCAGGTCTTCCTGGACTATCGAGGAGATTCTCGCCGGGTCGTTGAACTTCCCCTGGGCATCCTTCGGGTCGTCGAGATAGCGGAAATCGTACTCGTCGTTCATCCAGTGCGGCGACCACGCCAGAAAAACTATGGGTTCCTTGAACCTGTAGGCCTTGTCCACCTCGTCCAGCATCGCGGGGGTACTCGACTCGACGAGCCCGACGTCGAGATCGTAGGCCGGTATAACCTCCTCGGTAATCTGGGGGTGGAAGGCTGCTCCGGGCTCGATCCCGATGATCCTGTCCGTGCCGGATTCGTCCAGTTCCGCCAGGCTATCCGTTTGCATGTAGTAGGGCACGGCGATGCCGTACGACGTTTCTCCTTCAAACCACGGCTCGAGGTGCTCGACCTGACCCCTAACGTCCGTAAGCAGGCTCTCGTGGTTCGGCATCCACACGTCCTGAAAAGCGTCCACCTCGCCGTCGGCCACCTCGGTGAAGGCAGAATCCAGGCTCTCTGCCAGCTTGAGTTCCACCTCGTAATCAAGGTTTTCTTCCAACAAGATCTTCGTCAACGTCGAGACCGCCACGTTTTCATCCCACCGCATATGTATCACGGTGATTTTCCGCTCGGAGCCGAAACCGCTACAGCCGGAAACGAGTAATCCGAGGCCCAGAACGAGCGCTGCTACCAACAGCCTGCGGACACTCCACGTTTTTCCCCGGAGCGGGAAAGGCCCGCAGGAAGCCGGTTTCTCGGCCAGACTCCCCGCGGGTCTCATCTTGCCGGCACCACCGGATGGCGAATTTCTTGACTTGAGGCGCTAGGCGTTATTCGCGGCCTCGAGCCAGGGTTTGACGACGTCGCGGTTACTTTCGAGCCAGACTGTTGCGCCCGCAACAGCATCGTCGCCCTCCTTACGTATCTCGTTCTCCAACGAGTTGAGTTCCTCTTCGTTCATGGTAAACGCTTTCATGAAAGCGTACGCCGTTGGGTCGTCTTCGGGGAGATTTTTATTGACGATGGTCGAGATACTGGCAGGGTCGTTGAGGTCGCCCTGGGCATCCTTGGGGTCGTCGAGGAAGCGGAAGTCGTACTCGTTGCACATCCAGTGCGGACACCAGGGCATGAACACGAAGGGGCTTTCCTCGGGGTAGCGGCGCTCCATCTCGGAGAGCATTCCCGCCGTGCTGGATGCCTTCTGCTCTATTTTCAGGTCGTACGCCGGTATCACGGAGTTGTTCACTTTCTTGACCATCGGGGTGCCCGGCTCGATGCCGATGATCACCTCGGCCGGCGAATCGTTGAGGTCTGCCAGGCTCGTTACCTCCATATAGCTGGGGACGGCGAGCCCGAACGAAGTCTTACCCTCGAACCACGGATCCAGATGCTCTACCTGGTCCTTTACGTTGTTGAGGAGCGACCTGTGGTTCGGCATCCAGACGTCCTGGAAGGCCGCCAAATCTCCTCCGCCAACGCCCTTGAACAGGAGGCTTACGTCCAGGGTCTTGAGGTCTACGCTCCGGTAGCCGAGGTCTTCTTCGAAGAGCACCTTGGTCAGGTTTGAAACGGCGATGCTCTCGGTCCACCCGATGTCGCCGAGCGTCAGGGTCTTGTTGCTGTTGTCACTGGAGGAATCGGAGCCATCACCCTCGGAGCCCCCGCTTCCGCAGCCGGCCACGCCCATCAGCGAGGCGCCCGCCAGGGCTGCCCCGCTCAGCTTCAGCATCTCTTTCCGGCTAAACTTCCCGTTCATCTGGTCTCCTTCTTGGTTCTTGTTGGGTATACGATTCTTCTGCCCGTTCGGTTCACCAGGCGCCCTTCTTTTTTCCGCCAGGCTCCCTTTCTGCGAGGGCCCGCGTGGTGCGGTCCAGGATGATCGCGATCACGACGATCCCGAGGCCACCGATCAGGGCCTGCCCGACGTCCAGCGAAGTGAGGCCCGTTACCACCGGTTGCCCGAGTCCTTCCGCCCCGGCGAGCGCCGCGATTACCACCATAGAAAGCGAGAGCATGATCACCTGGTTTACGCCCGCCATGATCGTCGGCAGCGAAAGCGGAAGCTCTACCTTAAACAGCGTCTGCCAGGGAGTAGATCCAAAAGCCTGGGCCGCCTCAACAGTCTCACCGGGAACCTGCTGGATGCCGAGCATGGTAAGCCGCACGGCGGGCGGCATGGCGAAGATAACCGTGGCGATCAGGGCCGGCGGATTCCCGATGCCCAACACGACGACGAAAGGAACCAGGTATACGAACGGCGGCATCGTCTGCATAATGTCCAGAACGGGCCTGATGGAAGACTGCAAAGCGGGAGATTTTGCGGCGGCTATACCCAGGGGTATCCCGAATGCCAGGCAGGCAACCGTTGCGGCCAGTATCAGGGCCAGCGTGAACATCGTATCGTCCCACAGGTCTAGCGTGATCATGAACAGCAGCCCGAGCGCCGTGAACAGCGCCACCCGCCAGCTGGCCATAAAGTAGGCTATTACGGTCAGGACGGCAATCGTCAATAGTGGTGGTGGAGCGATCAGGATAAACGCCAGAAACCCCACAATAGCGTCCAGCAGCACCTGTAGCGGGCCGAAAACCCAGCCAAAGGTATTCGTCATCCAATCAACGGCGCTCTCGGTCCAGGTGTCGAGCGGTATGCGGGGGATGAACTCTGCCTGAAGTAGTGCCAGCATTTTTACCCTCCCGCCCCGCCGATACCGACTTCGCTGGCCCGCGGCTCTTCTGCTGTCGGACCATTTTCGTCGGGAGCGTCGGTGCCGGTGGTCAACCCGGCTATGAGGGCGCCGCGGACGACCACGCCTTCCAGTCGGTTCTGGTCGTTGGTTACGGCTATCGGCAGTTCCTTCTCGACGAAGAGCGGCAGCACCTGTCTCAAAGGCGTGCCGCGCTCGACTCTCGGGGCTGATGCGTCAACCGCGTCGTCGAGCTTCGTCTCCTCTTGCTCTACGAGCCGGGCGACCTCTTCCGCCTCGCAGATGCCGAGGAGGTGCCGCTCGTCGTCCACGACGAATATCTCGGAGAGTCCCGCCTGCTTCATCCGGCGCAGGACCACCCGCGGACCCTCGCCGTCGTAGGCGACCGCCTTCGGCTCCACCATAACGGTGTCGACGTAGCGAACCTTGGCATAGTCCACGTCCTCGACAAACCGCTCGACGTACTCGTCAGCGGGCCTGGTGAGGACTTCCTCGGGGGTGCCGATCTGGACGATCTCACCATCCTTCATGATCGCGACCCGGTGGCCGAGCATGAGCGCCTCGTCCAGGTCGTGGGTTATGAAGAGGACGGTGCGTTTAACCTCCCCCTGAATATCCAGGAAGAGGTTCTGCATGTCACGCCGGATAAGCGGGTCCAGCGCGGAAAACGGCTCGTCCATGAGCAGTATCTCCTGCTTGGTGGCGAGCGCCCGCGCCAGCCCGACCCGCTGCTGCATACCGCCCGAAAGCTCGGTTATCTTCTTTTCGCCCTGGCCGTGCAAGCCGACCATCTCCAGCGCTTCCTGGCTGGCCTCCTTGCGCTCCTTCTCGGAGGCACCCTGTATTTCGAGGCCAAACCCTATATTGTCGAGGACCGTCCGGTTGGGCAGAAGCCCGAAGTGTTGAAAGACCATCCCCATCTTTTCGCGCCGGAGCTGCCGGAGCTCCTTTTTGCCCATCCCGGAGACTAGCTCGCCGTCCAGATAGACCCGTCCCTCGGTCGGTTCGATCAGGCGGTTAATGAGCCGGAGCAACGTGGACTTCCCGCTGCCCGAGAGCCCGATAACCACGAAGATCTCACCCTGATACACCTCGAAATCCGCGTCATACACTCCTATGGTCGAGCCGGTCTCTCCCTCGACCTCAGCCTTGCTCTTGCCTTCACGGCGCATCTCCAGCGCCTGCTGGTACCGGCGCCCGAACACCTTCGAGATGTCCTCGACCCGGATAACAGCTTCCCGTCCCCCACCGTTAGCTTCCGTGACCTTCTCCTTTGCTAGCCTGCTATGCTGCCATACTACTGTTCTACTGCACCCCACCCACCGAACCCAAAGACGATTCTTGCAACCTGCCTTTTATCCGGCTGCACTACAGAATAATAAGCCCTCCGAATGTTTAGTTCAACAAACCTGGCATCGGAAATGCTTGTTGCATAAGAGAGAACTGTCTCTATAGGCGGCATTGGCAAGCGTATCTGCCGTATCGAAGCATGCGCAAGGGAATTCTCGGGATGTTGGTCCTCGCCCGCACGTACGCTAAACTAGGGTCGGATGCGCCTGTAGCTCAGGGGATAGAGCACCGGTTTCCTAAACCGGGTGTCGGAGGTTCAAATCCTTCCAGGCGCGCTCCTTCGTGTGAGCCCCTGGCTTCGCTGGCTCCGGTCCTCGAAACCAGCGAAGTTGGGGGGGTTGTGGCAGGGTAAGGGCCTTTCTTAAATGATGGCTTCAAGATGCTGGCGATGCGGACTGAGGTTTCGGAGAAACGCCCCCGCGAGGCGAATCCGGAACCTGCACGAACGTTGGTTTAGGGTCTCACCGCAGGGTCTCACCGCATCCCGCCCGGCTTGCGATCGAACCGTAGGTAAACGGCTGGTCTACCGGATCCTCTCTTCCCAATGCTTACACAAACCTTCGATTCCGGCGCCCTGACAAACGTAGAAGCATCACTTGACATTACCCTTGCGGGTATTTACACTTGTCGAGATTAGCCACTAGTGCATTTCCAGACAGGACAGTAGTTGATGGTTATCCTCCAGAGCATGAAACGACCAATCTTCGTGCGTCCACTGAGTGACGCCGAGCGCGAGTCTCTGGAGGCGGGATTGCGCTCGCCGGATGCCTTCACCCTGCG
>JBHJHC010000121.1:0-22650 GCA_050331175.1 Rubrobacteraceae bacterium
CGGTACACCTGGCTCCGGGACGCGGCCTTCGCGCTCTACGCGCTCATCGTCATCGGCTTCGACGAGGAGGCCGGCAAGTTCATGGACTGGCTCACCAAACGGTGCCAGGAATCCGACGGTTCGTTGCAGCCGCTCTACGGCCTGAACGGCCAGAAGCGGATAGAAGAGGAAGAGTTGACCCACCTCTCCGGCTATCGGGACTCCAGACCGGTGAGGCTCGGAAACGATGCCTACGGGCAGCTCCAACTCGACATCTACGGGGCCGTCATGGACGCTGCTTACCTCTACAACAAGTGGGGCGCTCCGCTGGACTACGACCTCTGGCACAACATCGGCAGGATCATGGACTGGCTCGGAAACAACTGGCAGCAGCCGGATGAAGGGATGTGGGAGGTCCGGGGTGGGAGGCGGCAGTTCGTCTCCTCCAAAGTCATGGCCTGGGTGGCTCTGGAACGGGCCGTGCGCATCTCCCGGCAGCGCGGCTTGCCGGCAGGCGACGGCAACTGGACTCACCAGCGGGACAAGATCTACGAGGAGATTATGGAGAACGGCTGGAACCCGGAGAAGAAGAGCTTCGTCCAGCACTACGACTCTGACGCCCTGGACGCCTCGCTGCTGATGATGCCCCTCGTCAAGTTCGTCGGCCCCACCGATCCCCGGTGGCTTTCGACGCTGGATCAAATCCAGGAGGAACTGGCCTACGATACGCTCGTGGACCGCTACAACGTCGAGAGCGCGGCTTATGACGGCCTTAGCGGCGCGGAGGGCAGCTTTAGCCTCTGCTCGTTCTGGTACATCGAGTGTCTCGCCAAGGCCGGCCGCGTCGAAGAAGCCCGCCTCGCCCTGGAAAAGATGTTCTCTTACGCGAACCATCTAGGACTCTATGCCGAGGAGATCGGGCGCAGCGGCGAGGCCCTGGGCAACTTCCCGCAGGCTTTTACCCACCTATCGCTGATCAGCGCCGCCATCCACCTGGACCGGGCGCTGGGTGGCAGCTAGTTGGCCGGGCCGCTTTTCGAAGCCGTCCCGAACTTCTCCGAGGGCCGGGATCTGGACAAGGTCTCCCGCATCGTCGAGGCCGTACGCTCCGTGCCCGGCGTTTACGTTCTCGACCTGCATACCGACCCCGACCACAACCGCAGCGTCATCACGATGGCCGGGGAAGAAGAACCACTCGTAGATGCCGCCGGAACCCTGGCCCGCGTCTGCGCGAAGGAGATAGATCTCTCCTCCCAGATCGGCGTCCATCCCCGGATGGGATCTCTCGACGTGCTCCCCTTCGTGCCCCTGGAAGGTGCGACGCTCGAGGACGCCGCCCGTCTTGCCCGCCAGGCTGGAGAGAGCATCGGCGCTCTGGGCTTCGCCGTTTACCTCTACGAGGCCGCAGCCACCACCCCGAACCGGCGGAACCTGGCCGAGGTCCGGCAGGGGGGCTACAAAGGCATCTCAAAGCGTATCTCTACCACCGGCTGGGCTCCGGACTACGGCCCGGAGACGCTCTCTCCGAACCTGGGAGCCGTAGCCGTCGGCGCCCGGAATTTCCTGGTTGCCTATAACGCCTACCTCGATACCAGCGACGTAGAGGTCGCCCGCGAGATAGCCGCCAAGATCCGGGGGCGCGACGGCGGACTGCCCGGCCTCAAAGCCCTCGGGCTGTCGGTCGCCGGCAAAGCCCAGGTCTCGATGAACCTGACGGATCTGGGCCGGACTTCCCTACCGGACGCCCTGGAAGCTGTTCGGCGGGAGGCTACCCGGTACGGGGCCTCGGTAGAATCTACTGAACTGGTCGGCCTCCTGCCACTGGAAGCCTTGCTCCAAACCGCCCGTTACTATCTGAAACTCCCGGAAATAGAGGACGGGCACGTCCTGGAAGCAAACCTCTGGGCCCAAAACGGGGCTTGACGCGCGCGGGCCGGGTAGTCGGGAGACACGATGACACATCTAGAATCTATACACGAACCGGTGAGAGGGCGTAAGATGGGTTCTAATTGCGGATGACCGGCGGGTGCCGAACGTATGGCCGCGGTGTCGGAACTAGAGGAGTAGCCAAATGGCCGAACGAGAGATAGTGGTGGCGGCGATCCAGATGTCCTCCACGCTGATTAAGGAAGAGAACAAGACGACGGCGGAGACCCTGATCCGGGAAGCCGTATCTTCCGGGGCGGAACTCGTAGCTTTGCCGGAGCTGTGGAGTTGCCACGGACTGGAGGAGGTCTACGAAGATAACGCCGAACCCGTGCCCGGCCCGACGACGGACTTCCTTTCGGGTCTGGCGCGGGAGTTGGGGGTTTACGTGCTCGGCGGCTCGATCCTGGAGGATGCCGGATCGGAGATGATGTACAACACATCCACCTTCCTTACCCCGGATGGGGAGCTGGCCGCCGTATACCGTAAGATCCACCTCTTCGACGTGAAGGCTCCCGACCGCGAATACCTGGAGAGCGCCAACATTGCGCCGGGAGAGGAGATCGTAACGGCGAAGGCCGGGTCCACGATGCTGGGGCTCTCCATCTGCTACGACCTGCGTTTCCCGGAGCTCTATCGCCTGCTGGCGCTCAACGGCGCGGAGATGCTCACTGTCCCGGCTGCCTTTACGCTCCAGACTGGCAAGGACCATTGGGAGGTCTTGCTCCGGGCCCGCGCCGTCGAAAACCAGGCGTTCGTGGTTGCTCCGGCCCAGTGGGGACAGAAAGCCGATGGGCGCTGGACTTACGGGCGGAGCATGATCGTGGATCCGTGGGGAACCGTGATCTCCCAGTGTCCCGACCGGGATGGCCACGCCCTGGCGACGCTCGACCTGGACTACTTGAATCGCTTTCGCACCGAGTTCCCGGCACTCGCCAACCGCCGGCCGCAAGCCTACGACTGGTAATTAGAGCACCCCTATAAGGGCCAGCACCGCAACGGAGACGACAACCGGCGGGAGCAGCTTTCGGACTATTTCCCCTTCGCGCCCGATAAACCCCGTTGCGGAGGCGGCCAGAATGGCCCGCTGGGGGGCGAGCATGCTGGCGTGGCTCCCGGCAACGTTCTGAATCGCCGCCACCAGCTGCTCTGATGCGCCGAGTTTCCGGGCAGCTTCGACCTGAAGCGGCATGAATAGCGCGTTGGAAGCCGCGTTGGAGCCCGTGAAGGCGCCGCCGAGAAAGCCGATGGCGGACCCCGCCACCGGATAGAAGTTGCCGAAGGCTACGGCCGCCGAGGCCAGAACTACCGCCGCCCCGGAGCTGGCTACCACCTCGCCGGCGAGCACGAAGGTCAAAACGGCGCCGGCTGTCGGCAGCCATTGTGCCGAGGTACGACGCACCGAGGAAGCAATGGAATCCAAGTGCAGCCGGAGCAGGACGGTCGCGAAAACCCCGGAAATTATCAGCGGGAGTCCTGGCCCCGAAAATACCGGCCCCAGCGATTCCAGCGTATTCTGAACCGGCTCCAAACCGTTTGCTAGCGCCAGCAGCACCAGGAGGAACCCGTAAGGCGCGAGATATCGCAGCGGCGCGTCGAGGTCGACTACTCTCCGCCACCGGAGCGCGAGAAACACGGCTGTGGCGCAGAGTCCTCCCGCGGCTCCCGAAAGTTCGGGAACCAGGTACACGCTCGTGAGCAGCGTACCCAGCCCGGCCACGGACCCGAGAAACAGGGCTTCGAGGCCCCGCCGCCGGATGCCGGCCCAGCCTCCGGCCAGGGCAACGGCCGCGATACCGTAGACGGGGAAGAGGGGCAGGCTCAGCAGGGCGCTCGCGTTCGAGAGCGCGCCGAAGCTCATCCCGGCGAGGTCCGCCCCGATTACGGTTCCCACTCCCAATGCGCCCCACGGGACGGCGCACTGGCCCCAACTCGCGAGGACCGCCGCCCGCAGGGGCGGGAACCCGGCGGCCAGCAAGATGGGCGCGCTGATCACGACCGCCACGCCGAATCCCGTCACCGACTCGAAGAAGGGCGCGGCCCCGATCACCACCACCAGCGCCAGCGCTTCTTTTTCTGGCTCCAATCTCCCCAGGAAATCCGAAACCCGGCGGATCGCCCCGCCCTCGGAGAGCAGGTTGAAGAGCAACAACCCTCCAAACAACACGTAGAGTACCCGCCCGGAAGTACCGAATCCCGCCAACAACGCGCCAGGTAGGCCGGCCGGATCCAAGGCCGGCCAGAACAAAGCCCCCGCCAGCGCCACCGAAAACGCTAACCCACCCGCCCGAACCGCGGACCACCGCAGCCAGACCAGTGCGATCGCCGCCGCCAGAAACGGAGCGGCGGCAACCAAATAGCCAAGAAAATCTATCATGGTAGAATTTATTCTTGCAAGTGAACGGCTTGAAAGCAAGAACGGCGTCTACTGTGGTGGACGAGGTATCCTCGGAGAAGCTGGGACTCCGGGTCAGAGAGTTACGCCGGAAAAGGGGGCTGACCCTCAATGAGCTTGCGGGATCCTCCGGTGTGAGCCGGGCGATGATCTCCAAGATAGAGCGGGGAGAGAAGAACCCGACGCTCGTTGTGGCGGCCAGGATCTCCGAGGGGCTAGGAATCCCGCTCTCGCGGCTTGCGGGAACCGAGGAGCATCGGGAGGTTGTGGTAGTGTCCCGCGACCGTCGAATGGTGATGAGGGACCCTGAGACGGGCTTCGAGCGGCAAGTGCTTTCCCCGGCGTTTGCCAGGGGGGGCACGGAGTTCTTGAGGAACGTGATCCCCGAAGGCTCGACCTCGGGAGAGTTTCCGCCGCACAAGCGGGGTGTTCAAGAGAACCTCGTGGTCGAGCGGGGCCGCCTCGTGGCGACCCTGGGCGCGGAGGAGTACGTACTCGAAGAAGGCGACGCCTTGTACTTCGAGGCCGATGTCCCGCACCGGTTCGACAACGCGGGTGCCGGGGAATGTAGCTACTATCTGGTCATCTCTGCCAACGAGGCTCGGTAGTAGACGTTTAGCGGCGACCCTCTTCTACAAGGTGAAGTGGCCGGTTGCGATCTGGGAGAGAACTCCCTCGCGCAGGGTGACGACATCCGACGGTTGTTCGTCGAGTGGTCGGAGGAGGTTTCGGGCTCCCGGTGGTAGGTGTTTTTCCGCGGGCAACGTGGCGTGGGTGCCGTCTGCGAGCTCGACGAGCGTTTTCCTGCCGCTCCGCTTGCCCCGTTTGGACCGCGGCTGGCCGTTCACCTCTACAATGTCCAGCGAGTAATCCACCATCGGGGCGGCGGCGATAGAGCCCCCGACGCCGTAAGCGTCGCAGACCGGGTTGAGTGCCAGGATATCGTCGACGCCAATACCGCCGGAAGCGAAGATCTTCACGTGAGAAAAGCCCGCCCGATCCAGCTCCCACCGGACCTCCTCCATCAGCTCGCGAAAGTTTCCGCGGCGGCTACCGGGGGTGTCTAGCCGCACGGCGAAGATCGAGTCCGGAATCGCCCGGGCCGCGAGTAGGGCGCCAAACTTTTCGTCGTCGAAGGTGTCTATGAGGATCGTCCGGTTCACTTCCTCCGAGATAGCCTCGTCGAACGCCTTTGCCGCCTCGCCGGTCGAGCCGAGGACGAGGACGAGGGCGTGGGGCAGGGTGCCGGTCGCGGGGATTCCGTGGCGCCGGGCGGCGAGTTCGACGGCCACGCTGTCGCAACCCCCGAGATATGCCGAGCGCTCTATCATCGGCGTGATGGCGGGGTGCATCCTCCGGGCCCCGAAGGAGATAACCGGCCGATCGCCGGCGGCGATCCTGCACCGGGCGGCTCCGGTCGCGATCCCCGAAGCCTGGCACAAGAACCCCAGCAGGGCCGTCTCGTGCTCGGCGAAGTTCCCGTAAGGCCCGGTGAGCGTTAGCACCGGTTCGTGGGGATGGCAGATCGTACCTTCCGTCACCGCCCGCGCTTCGACCTCGCAATCCTCCAGCAGGCGGGCCACCTCGTCGAGGCCGGCCACTACGAACCATTCTTCAGGGTCTGGACTCTTGAGCGTTACCTCGACGTGAACCGGGGTTGCCTCCGTACCCCGGGCCCGCAAGACCTCCATCGTCCGATGGAAATAAACGTCGGCAACCTCGGCGCCCTTGATCTCCTCGTACGAAGCCGTGTTGAACCCTGACTCGGCGACACTAGTGTCTTTTCGCAATTGTTACGCCCTCTCTAAAGTGTTTTGTCT
Source organism: Rubrobacteraceae bacterium (assembly GCA_050331175.1). Lineage (GTDB taxonomy): Bacteria > Actinomycetota > Rubrobacteria > Rubrobacterales > Rubrobacteraceae > SIRX01. The sequence continues at coordinate 6,121 of JBHJHC010000121.1, forward strand.
GTACCGTATGATAGCTAGCCGGGTACGCTACAAGTCAACTTCTATCCAAAAACGCTGATTTGCAGGTAGAAAGCAAGGTCTGTGTTACAAGCGCGGCCGGCACGTTCGCCCCCCGCCAGGCTTCCCGGTGGCCGAATCCCCTTTTCGCTGGCTTGCCGGCAGCGTATGATAGAAGGCAGTGATGGAACCACATTCCAACCGCGCGTTCGCCGCCGCTGCCGGGACGCCCTACGCCGCCGCCGCCGCTGTCGAGGTTTATCGGGCCGGCGGAAACGCGGCCGACGCCGCCGTCGCCGCGGCCGCCGCTGTAGGCATCACGGAGCCGCTCATGAGCTCTATCGGGGGTGGCGGCTTCGCCCTCGTGCACGAGCCGGCGGGCGCGGAGCTTATCGACTATTACGACTTGATGCCGGGTAAAGGCCTGCCGGAGGCGGCTTTCGGAGCCGGGGGCAACCCGAAGACCGTTATGCTCAAGTACGGCGCCGGGGTACGTTCAACCGTCGGGGGCGCTTCGTGTGCTGTTCCCGGTACCCTCCGCGGTTGGGAAACCTTGCTCGCCCGCCACGGCCGACTCTCGCTGGCTAAGGTTTTGTCCCCGGCGATCCGGCTGGCCAGAGAAGGATTTCTACTCTGCAGGACCAGCGGCCTGTGGTTTCAAGTTGCCGAAGAGGTGTTGCAGCTAACAGAGGAAACCCGGAAAAACTACTACAAGAACGGCCGGCCGTACCTGGAAGGCGAGGAGGTTCGCTTTCCCGAACTGGCCGACACCCTGGAAGCCATCGGGGAGTCGGGCGTGGACCTCTTTTACGAAGGAGAACTCGCCCGCCGGGTATCGGGCTACATACTCAAGATGGGTGGGCTCATCACCGAGCGAGACCTCGCCGAGTACGAGTCCGTCGTGCGGAAACCCCTGGCCGTAGGGTACGGTGCGGGCCACATGTATACCAATGGACCACCCTCTGCCGGAGGAGCTACGCTCGCCCAGATGCTCAAAGTGGTCTCCGCTTACGACCTCGCCTCCATGTCCGATACGGACTATGTGGAGGTCATGGCCGGTGCCATGCGGCTCGCCCTGGGAGACCGCGAAACAGCGTATACCGAAGGTGAAGAGAACGGCCGGGTGGCCGAACAACTCACGAGCGAAGAATATGCCAGGTTACAGCGGCGGCGCATCTTCGGGTCTCCGCACACGTCGCACCTCTCTTGCGTAGACGATGAGGGACTCGCCGTCTCTATCACGGCCAGCATGGGCTACGGTTCGGGGTTGGTGATCCCCGGTACCGGGGTGCCCATGAACAACTCTCTGGGCGAGCCGGAGCTGAACCCCAAGGGGTTTCACGCGCTCAGGCCCGGCCAGCGGCTAATCTCCAGCATGAGCCCCACCATCGTCTCCTCCGAAGAAGGAGGGTTGCTCGCCCTGGGGTCCCCGGGGGCTTCCCGGATACCGACCGCGATCCTTCAGATCATAGTCAACGTCGTAGATTTCGGGATGACCCTGGAGGACGCCGTTTTGTACCCGCGCTTCCACTCCGAGGGCGACCTGTTCGCCTACGAGGCCGGCGGCCGCAAAGCAGATCTCGACGCGTTCAATCAGGTGCTGCCCTTCGAGGGACCCAACATGTACTTCGGCGGCGTAAACGCCGTGCGGCGTACCCCGGAAGGCTACTTCGAAGCCGCCGCGGATCTCCGGCGCAGCGGTGGCGCGTCTTTTGCCTGAGACCGGGCGAAAGAGCGTCGAGATACTCGGGGTCCCGATGGACCTCGGCCAGGATCGACGGGGTGTGGACATGGGGCCGAGCGCCATTCGTTACGCCCGGTTCAAAAGTAGCCTCGAAAGCCTCGGGTACGAGGTAGCGTACCTCGAAAACGTGGAGCCCCCTATCCCGGAGCTGGCGGCCCGGAAAGAAGAGCTGCGGCACCTGACCGCCGTCCGCGACGTGTGTGCCGAGGTCTGCGAGCGTGCCGGTGAGATGGTTTCCCGGGGCGTGTTCCCCGTGTTTCTGGGGGGTGACCATTCGATCTCCGTGGGTACCGTTTCAGGGGTGGTGGGCGAGGGACGGACCGGCGTGATCTGGCTCGACGCCCACGCCGACTTCAACACCCACGAAACGTCTCCATCCGGCAACATCCACGGCATGCCGCTCGCGACGCTCACCGGCCACGGTCATCAGAGTCTGGTGGAAATAGGCGGCGAAAAGGCCAGCGTGCGGCCCGAAGACGTCGTGATTATCGGCTTGCGTTCCGTGGACCCTCAAGAGCAAAAACTCCTGCAGGAGGTCGGGGTGCGGGCTTACACGATGAAAGAGGTGGACGCCTACGGGGCGGCGAGGGTCGTGAGGCGGGCCCTCAAAGACCTCTCTCACCTGGACCGGGTGCACCTGTCCTTCGACCTCGACGTCGTAGATCCCGAGGTTGCTCCCGGCGTCGGCACCCCGGTTCGGGGAGGTCTCAGTTATCGGGAGGCCCACCTCGTTATGGAGCTGATAAACGAGGCGGGCATCGTTACGTCGCTCGACGTTGTGGAGGTCAACCCGATTCTGGACTTCAAGAATGGGACGGCGGAACTCGCCGTAGAGCTCGTGGCGAGCCTGATGGGCCGGAGAATCATCGGCTTGCCGGAGTGATCTCTAGTAGCTGCGCCAGAACGATGGGGTTAGGATCACGAGCACCGTAAGCAGCTCCAGCCGGCCGAGCAACATAAAGATCGTTAGCGTTAGCTTCGCGGTCGCCGGCAGCGCCGCATAAAACTTCGAGTCCCCAACATCGCCCACGAAGGTTCCGGTTATGTTGATGCAAGCGAAAACCGAGCCGAAGGACTCGGCCAGGGGTATCTGGTGCGCGGCCATGATCAGGGTTCCCACCGCCAGCGTCAACATGTAAACGAAGAAGAACCCCAGAATGCTTATCCGCAACTGCTCGGAGACCGTCCGCTCCTGGAGCTTTAGCGGGGTTACGGCCTGAGGGTGCAGCATGTGGAAGATCTGCTGCCGGCCGTGGCGGGCCAACAGGACACAACGGATGATCTTGATCCCCCCGCTGGTAGAACCCGCGCAACCTCCCATGGCCATAAACAGGATCAACAACGTGAGCGAGAGCGGATCCCACTCGCTCCAGGTTGCCGTGGAGAAAGCCGTCCCGGTCAGCAGGCTCACGCTCTGGAACAGCGCGTCCCGGAAGGCCTCAACGAGCGACTCCCGGTAGTCGAAGACGTACAGGGAGACGGTCACGATAACCGTGCCCGCTGCTGCTATCCCGAGATAAGCCAACAACTCCGGGTCTCTAATGGCCCGCCGCCATCGCCCCTGCGAAGCCACGTAGTAGAGGGCGAAGTTGGTCCCCGACAGCAGCATTCCCACTACGACCGCGAGCTCTATGGCCCATGAGTCGAAGCCGCCGATAGAGCCTTCCCGGGTTGAGTATCCGCCCGTCGCAACGGTCGTGAAAGAGTGGTTTACGGCATCGAACAGGCTCATCCCGGCGATAAATAGCGCTACTATACCCCCGAGGGTCAGGCCCAGGTAGACGACCGCGAGGTTCCTGGCCGTGTCCCGGATGCGGGGCGTGAGCCTCTCCGGGACGGGGCTTCCTATCTCGGCCGAAAGGAGCTGCGAGGCTCCAAAACCTACCAGCGGGCCCACCGCGACGAAGAGGACCACGATCCCGATGCCCCCGGCCCACTGCATGAGGCTCCTCCAGAGCAACAGCGACGGGGCGACCGACCCGAGGTCTATGATCGTCGAAGCTCCGGTGGTGGTAAATCCTGCCATCGCCTCGAAAAAGGCCTCCAGGGGCGTCATCAAACCTGCCAAGAACAACGGGATCGAACCTGCGCAAGCCACCCCGATCCAGCCGAGAACCACTATGAGGAACACGTCCTGGGCCGAGACGTAGGAATCGGGCTCCCGGACCCCGATGAACACGGCAACGCCTACGGCCATAGAGACGAGCGCCGGCAGGCCGAACGCGACGAAGGTCCCGTCGTTCGCGAAAAAGGCGTAGATGGTGGGGACGAGCATCAGGCTGCCCCCAACCGCCACCACGGCCCCGATCGCGCTGGCTATGACCCTAGGATGCAAAGAGGCGTTCCACTTCGTCCACGGCGGATTCGACGGTAAATACCACGGTGTCGTCCCCTTTTTGAAGCACCTCGTTGCCGGTGGGAATAACCACGTCTCCGTTACGCAGAACCGCCCCGACTATGGCCCCTTCGGGGAAGCCCACTTCCGAGAGCGGCCGCCCGGCGACGCGGCAATCTTCGGGGACGCGCAGCTCGATCATCTCGGCCCCGCTCTCCAAAACGTTGACCGCCATCACGTCTCCTTTGCGAACGAAGCGGAGGATCTCCCCGGCGGTGATCAGGCGGGGCGAGATGGCCATGTCGACGCCGAGGGCCTCCGACAGCGGGGCGAACTCCGCCCGGCTCACAATCGAGATGGTGCGCCTGGCCCCGAGCTGCTTGGCGTACATGACGGCCAGCAGGTTCGCCCGGTCATCGCCGGTGGCCGCGATAAACGCCCCGGTCCGATCCACCCGTTCCTGGAGAAGGAAGTCCCGCGAGATCCCCTCGTCGTGGAGCACCAGGCCCTTCCGGAGCCGCGAGGCGACGTACTGCGCCCGCTCCTCGTTCTTCTCGACGATCTTCACCGAGATGCCCTCTTCCTCCAGGATCAGGGCGAGCCGCAAGCCGATCTTGCCGCCGCCGAAGATCATGACCTCTTCTACTTTCTCGGTGTCGGTGGTGATCGCCCGTACCACCCGGTTGATGTTCTTCCGCTCGCTGATCAAAAACACGTGGTCCCCCACGTGAAGTTCGGTATCACCCTGGGGTACGATAGTCTCGTTGTCCCGCACTACCCCGACGATGAGGCTTCCTCCTGGAAGCTCCACGTCCTTTACCGCGCGGTCGGCGGCCGGAGAATCCTCTTTCAGCACTACCTCCGCCACCTCGATGTTGTCCTCGGCGAAAGTCTCTACGTTTACCGAGCCCGGCACCCTCAGCGCGTCCCGGATTTCTTCCGCGGCGACCCGCTCGGTGTGGATGACGAAATCTATACCCAGCACATCGCGGGCGAACGGTTCTTTGGAGTCGTAGTAGTCCGGGTTTCGGATCCGGGCGATGGTTTGTTGGACGCCCTGCGCCTTCGCTACCAGACAGGCCGTGATGTTTACTTCGTCGGAGTCCGTAACGGCGATAAGCAGCTCTGCCTTGTGGGCCCCGGTTTCGTCGAGCATCTTGGGACTCGCGCCGTTGCCGTGCAGGACCAGCGCGTCGAGCTGTTCGCCCGCGCGGCTCACCAGGTCCTCGTCTTGCTCCACCACGGTGACTTCGTGACCTTCTTTGGAGAGCATCTGGGCCGTGTTGAACCCGACCTCGCCAGCTCCCACGATAAAGACCTGCATGGCTCCTCTCCGGCTCTCCTATCCGTATCCGTACAAGCTCCGTACCGCTGACAGAGCTACTCGCGAACTGGCATATTCTACGCGCACTCGCGCGAAATCGGAAATAGACGACTCATCTCCGGCTGCGCGGCTAGGTGGACGACGGCGCGTTGGCCGGAGAATAGATGATCTTCGACGGGTTCGCCCGGTTAAAGCAGATCCACGCTCCCGGTTCTGCGCCTCCGCCGCTATCGGAGGCGCAGGCGCAGCGCTACCCCAGTATTTCGGCCACGATCTCCCCAACCTCGGTCGGGTTTGTCGCGGTCCGGATGCCGGCCCTCTCAAGCGCCTCGCTCTTGGCCTCGGCGGTACTCTCGCCTCCGGAAACGATGGCCCCGGCGTGGCCCATCGTTTTGCCCTCGGGGGCGGTAAAGCCCGCGATGTAGGCGACTACCGGGGTTTCCATCCGGGACTGGACGTACTCGGCGGCCTGCTGCTCGGCGTTGCCCCCGATCTCCCCGATCATCACGACGCACTCGGTGTCCGGATCGGCCTCGAAAAGCTCCAGGATCTCGATAAAGTCCGTCCCGATTATCGGGTCGCCCCCGATTCCTACCGCCGTAGTCTGGCCTATGTCCCGTTGGGTAAGCTCGTTGACGATCTGGTACGTCAGGGTTCCGCTGCGGGACACCACGCCGACGTTGCCGGGCGTAAAGATGTCGCGCGGCATGATCGAGACGTTTGCCTTCTCCGGTGAGAGCAGCCCCGGACAGTTCGGCCCGATCAGGGTGGCGTTCTTCATGTTCAAGTAGTTCGAGACTCGCATCATGTCGTGAACCGGGATGCCCTCCGTGATGCAGCAAACCGTTCCCAATTCCGAGTCGAGGGCTTCGAAGATGGCATCGGCGGCGACCGGCGGGGGGACGAAGACTACGCTGGCGTTCGCCCCGGTCTCCGCAACGGCCTCCTCAACGGTGTTGAAGATCGGCACGCCCTCGAAATCCTGGCCGCCTTTACCCGGCGTGGAGCCGGCGACGACGTTGGTGCCGCTCTCGATCATGCGCTCCGTGTGGAACCTGCCCTCGCGACCGGTGATCCCCTGTACCAGGAGCCGCGTGTTTTCGTCTACGAGTATGCTCATCCTTACCGGCCTCCTTCTTGCGCGAGCTCCACGGCCTTCCGCGCCGCGTCGAGCATGGTCTCTTCGGTGAAAATGTTGTCCGGGGTATTTTCCTCCAGGATCTGCCGGCCTTCGTCGGCGTTGGTCCCGTCGAGCCGCACCACGATCGGGATGTCCACCTCGGAGCCTTCCAGCGCCGAGAGCAGGCCCCGGGCAACCTCGTCCCCGCGGGTGATGCCGCCGAAGATGTTGAAGAGGACGCTTTCTGCCTGCTCGTTCGAGGTAACGATGTCGAGGGCTTCGGAGATAGTATCGGCGTCCGCGCCGCCGCCGACGTCGCAGAAGTTGGCCGGCTCCCCGCCGGCCTGGGCCACCACGTCGAGCGTGCTCATCACGAGGCCCGCGCCGTTGCCCAAAATACCGACGTTGCCCTCGAGCTTGACGTACTGGAGCCCGACCTCCTGGGCCCGCTGTTCCTGCGGGTCGGCGGATCCCTCGTCCTGGCCCCCCGAGAGGTCCTCGTGCCGGAAGAGGCTGTCGTTGTCTATCGTGACCTTCGAGTCCAGCGTCAGGACCTCGCCATCTTTGGTAAGCACCAGGGGGTTGATCTCCACCAGGCTCGCGTCCGCCTTCCGAAACGCCTCGTACAGGTCCTGGATCGCTTTCCCGACACCTTTGGCCGCGTCGCCTTCGAGGCCGGAGTTGAAGACTACCTCGCGCACCTGGTAGGGTAGGAGGCCAACCAGCGGGTCCACGTACACCCGCACGATAGCCTCCGGATTGCTCTCGGCGACTTCCTCGATGTCCACGCCGCCTTCGGTCGAGAAGAGGATCAACGGCTTCTTTTCGCCCCGGTCCACCATGATCGAGAGGTACATCTCGCTCTCGATGTCGGCGCCGCCTTCGACGTAAACCCGGCGTACCGTGTGCCCCCTTATGTCCATGCCGAGGATCTGCTCCGCGGCTTCTTCGGCCTCTTCGGGAGTATCCACCACCTTGATGCCCCCGGCCTTACCGCGGCCGCCGATTAGGACCTGGGCCTTGACCGCTACCGGGCCCTCGATCTCCTCCGCCGCTGCTCTTGCTTCCTCAGGCGTTTCGGCCACGCTGCCTTCCAGCGTCTGGAGACCGTACGCTTTCAATAGCTCTTTGCCCTGATACTCGTAGAGGTCCAAAACTCAACTCCCCGCGAAGCCCTTACCAACGAACGGAATTATACAGAAGCCGCGCTATCTATTTCCGGCCGGTGGGTCAACCCCCGGCGGTCCCCGTCCGGGCTGGCGGGGTCCTTGGGTCGCGGCCTATACTCCCTCTATGGTTGGAGAAGGAACAGCTATCAACGTCTTCGCCGTGCTGATCGGGGGTGGCATAGGCACGCTGGTCGGTACCCGTCTGTCAGGTGGTATGCGGCAAACCGCCCTGCACGCCATTGGCATCATCACGCTGCTGGTCGGCATCCAGAGCTTCCTGGAGTTCGACAACGTGCTCGTACCGCTGGTCAGCGTGATCCTGGGCCTCGTGGTCGGGGAGTTGCTGGGCCTGGACGCCGCCCTCACACGCCTGGGTGACAGGCTGGAACGCCGGTTCTCGAAAGGGGAGAGCCAGGTGAGCCGCGCCTTCGTGACCACGAGCCTCCTTTTCTGTATCGGACCCCTGACGGTCCTGGGCTCTTTGCAAGACGGGATCTCGGGCGACTATCAGCTCCTGGCGGTCAAGAGCGCCCTCGACTTCGTGGCCGCGCTCTCGTTCGCTTCCGTCCTGGGATGGGGCGTACTGCTCTCGGCCGGATCTATCCTGGTGGTTCAGGGAGGCTTGACGATCGCCGGAGCCGTTTTCGGGGTGTTCATGGAGGAGCCGATGATCCTGGCCATGACCTCGACCGGCGGCGTATTGCTTCTCGGGCTGGGACTCGGTCTTCTGGAGTTGAAGGAGATCCGGGTAGCCAACATGCTGCCGGCACTGGTTTTCGCCCCGCTCCTGGTGTTGGCCATGCCCCTGTGGCCGCTTTGACTTTTGTCCAGACCCAAGACCCTGATAATACGCCTGATGTAGCGTACGACAGAAAGGGTTTCGAGAGATGGGTCTTTTTCCGACGAACATATTGCTGGCGACCGACGGCTCGGAAAGCTCGCTCCCCGCGCTGGGGGCTGCGGCGGACCTCTCGGCCAGCTCCGGGTCTCGGGTACAGGTTATCTACGTCGGCAAAGGAATTTCAAAGCCGGCCAACTACAACGACCCCGGCTCCAAAGACCAAGCCGCCGCCCGGGAAGCGCGCGGCCTGATCGACGAGCAGATAGAGAAGATCGAGGAGCGCGGCGGGACGGTAGCCGATTCGCACATAGTTCCGGGTGACAAACCCGCCAGGGAGATCGTCAAGCTTACCCGGGATCGGGACGTGGGTATAGTAGTGGTCGGCAGCCGGGGGCTCAATCGGATACAGTATGCCTTGCAGGGCAGCGTCTCCAGCCAGGTCGTCCGGGAGGCTTACTGCCCGGTTCTGGTAGTGCACGGAGACCACGAGCTATAGGATTAGCGCCGAAGAGAAGGGAGAGGGAGTTTGGAAACTTCGGAGAGAGAGTGGACCGGTACCCCGCTCGCTAAACGGGGCGACATGGACCCCTACGGAGTCCGCGAAGTAGTCATCGAGTTTGAAAACGGCGACGAGGATGTTTTCCGGGCCCGGCAGCGGGACGAGTTCGCCTCTTACGAGTTGCACATGATGGCGGCCTACATAGACGCGATGGCCCACTCTATACGCAAGGGACAAAAGAGATAGTAGGAGGAGGAAGCTTTTGCACGGTATCGAGCGGACCCGCAAGATGCAGGGTGAACCGCAGCCGGATAACGGCGTGGCGAGGATCGTGATCCGTTACGCTGACGGACGGGTTCTCAACTTCATCCCGGACGGGGGGAGCGACGTCTTCAGCGAAGACGACATCCTGGAGTTGAAGAAGGTGCTGGATAAAGCCTCAGCGACGTCGGAGTGGGCCGAGGTCACCGAGCGGAGGACTATGTAGGACCAGCCGGACGACGCTATCCGGGGCCGTCGCTGCCGGTGTACCGGTCGTACCGGTCGTAGAAATCCGAGTCGAGGTTCACCGCTTCACCCGCCAACTCCCGGCGGCGAAGGTCCCAGAGCACTTGCAGGTCGTGGTCCACGTTCAGTAGCCGCTCGTGGTCGCCCGGATTGGCGTGATGGGTTCCTTCGCGGGAGAGAATATTTTCCCGCTCCTCCGAAAGCTCTTCTATCTTCTGCAGGATGGTTTGCGACATTCGGGTGTGACCTCCTTGTGAAACACTTCGCCGTTTATTCTAGCGGACGGCTTCCTTCCGGGGCGCGGTGATCTACAATCAACCGGTATGCTGGAGAAAATCTATCACCTGGGCTACGCCGTTGAAGATCTGGAAGCCGCAACGAGTTTCTATCGGACGCGCTTCGGGGTAACTCCTGGAGAACCGGAGACCGTCGAAGAGCAGGGTATCGTGGCGACGATGTTTCAGGTTGGCGAGTCGAACATAGAGCTTCTCCAGCCTACCCGGTTGGATTCTCCGGTGGGCAAGTTCCTCGCCAAGAACGGGGAGGGCTTTCATCACGTGGCTTTCGCCGTCAAAGACCTCAGAGGGGCCCTGGAGGAACTAAGGGTAAACGGGGTGGAGCTCATAGATGATACGCCCCGGATCGGGGCGGGGGGCGCCCGGATGGCCTTTGTGCACCCAAAAGGCGTTTTCGGGGTTCTGACCGAGCTCGTAGAGCTACCGGACGGCTCCGGGTAAAGGGGACCGCGTGGAGCCGGACGAGCGTCGCACCGAATCCGGAATAGAGGTAGAGCCCGTCTACAAACCCGGGGACCTTAGGGACTTCGACTACGCCGAGAAGCTCGGAGACCCCGGCGAGCTTCCCTACACCCGCGGCGTCTACCCTACCATGTACCGGGGCCGGCCCTGGACCATGCGCCAATATGCCGGGTTCGGGACGGCCCGGGAAACCAACGAGCGTTTCAGATACCTCATAGAGAACGGCCAGACCGGGCTCTCTGTAGCCTTCGATCTCCCCACCCAGATGGGCCGGGACTCAGACCACGAGCTGAGCCTCGGTGAGGTCGGCAAAGTCGGGGTTGCAATAGACTCACTACTCGACATGCGGGAGGTCTTTGACGGCATTCCGCTAAAGAACGTCTCGACTTCAATGACCATAAACGCCACGGCTTCCATACTCCTGCTGCTCTACTCCCTGGTGGCCGAAGAGCAGGGCGCGGGCCCCGAAGCCGTGACCGGCACGACACAGAACGACATCCTCAAGGAGTATCTGGCCCGGGGAACGTACATCTACCCGCCCGGGCCCTCCATGAGGATCACCACGGATATGTTTGCCTATTGTGCCAGCGAACTGCCGCGCTGGAACACCATTTCCATTAGCGGCTACCACATCCGGGAGGCGGGCAGCACCGCCGTCCAGGAGCTGGCCTTTACCCTCTCCAACGCCATAGCCTACGTCGAGGCGGCGGTGGCGGCCGGGCTCAAAGTCGATGAGTTCGCGCCCCGGCTCTCCTTCTTCTTTAACGCCCACAACGACCTCTTCCAGGAGGCGGCCAAGTACCGGGCGGCGCGCAGGATGTGGGCGGAGATAATGAAGGACCGTTTCGGGGCCGCCGACGAGCGGAGCCTGAAGCTCCGGTTTCACACCCAGACCGCCGGCTCCTCGCTCACCGCCCAACAGGCCGAAAACAACATCGTCCGGACCACCACGCAGGCGCTCTCGGCGGTGTTGGGCGGCACCCAGAGCCTGCACACCAACGCTTTCGACGAGGCGTTGGCCCTGCCGACTGAGAGGAGCGCCCGCATCGCGCTGAGGACCCAGCAAATACTCGCGAACGAGGCCGGCCTTACGGACACCGCGGACCCCCTCGCCGGCTCCTACTACGTTGAGTCGCTCACCGATGCCCTCGAAGAAGCAGCCTGGGGTTACATAGGGCAGATAGACGACATTGGTGGCTCGGTAAAAGCCATCGAAGAACGCTACATGCAGAAGGAGATCGAGGACGCCGCCTTCCGGTACCAGCGGGAGGTGGAGAAGGGTGAGAGGATCATCGTGGGCGTAAACCGCTACGTCGCGGACGAAGACCCCGAAATGGAGCTACACGCGGTAGACGAGTCCATCCGGGACCAGCAGGCCGCCCGGATAGCCGAGTTGAAAGAAAACCGGGACGAGGCCGCCGTCGGTCGCGCGCTATCCGACCTGAAAAGTGCCGCGCAGGGCGATCAGAACCTGCTCTATCCCATGAAAGAAGCCCTGGGTAATCTGGCGACGCTCGGCGAAGTCTCGGATGTCCTCCGCGGGGTCTACGGCCAGTATAGTCCTTGAGATCGTTCCGGCACCGGCCGGGCTTTGTCCGGGCGAACAGATGATCCCGGCGTGGTAAGATCTCCCCGAAACACGGGCTTTTGGCCCCGTGCGCCCTTGTATAGACAAGCCAGATAAGCCGGATCACGAGTCCGGGGAGGTTTCGCAACATGGTCAATTGGTTCCGTCGTCGTGGCGGCGACAATGCAAGACCGGAGGAGCAGCAACCGGCGGAATCCGCGGAGCGTGCCGGGCCGCCGGAGACTTCGCTCGAAGTAGAGGCCGAGACTGCTTCGGAGCTCGTGGACCGTACACCGCAGCCGGAAGAACCCGCCGACGGCTTTTCAGAAGCTGGTATCCGGGAGGCGCTACGAGACGTGCGCGACCCGGAGATCGGGCGGGATCTCATTTCGCTCAACATGATTCGTAGCGTCGACATCGAAGGCTCCGGCGTAACGGTCGGCGTGGCCCTGACGACCGCCGGGTGCCCGATGAAACACAGGATTACCACCGACATCCAGGATCGCCTGAAGATGATCGAGGGGGTCGAAAACGTCGAGGTCGACTTCGGCGTGATGACCGAGGAGGACCGACAGAACCTGCTCACCTCGCTCCACGGCGGCCCTTCGGAGATTGCGCCGGCCTTCCGGGACGAGTCTAAGACCCGGATCATCGCCGTCGTCAGTGGCAAAGGGGGTGTCGGGAAGAGTACGGTGGCCGTCAACCTGGCGGCTGCGCTGGACCGGGCGGGGCATTCGGTCGAGGTCTTGGACGCTGACGTACACGGGTCCTCGATCCCCGTAATGCTCGGTTCGCTGGAGAAGCCGAACGTGGTTGGGGGCGTGATCTTCCCGATCGAATCTGCATCCGGCCTGAAGTTCATCTCGATGGGCAACTTCGTTGACGCGGGCCAGGCCATCATCTGGCGCGCCCCGATAGTGAACAAGGCGCTCACCCAGCTCATGCGCGACGTGTACTGGGACGTGCCAGACTTCATCATAGTGGATATGCCCCCCGGAACCGGCGACGTGGCCCTGACCGTGGCCCAGATGATCCCCAAGGCCGAAGCCCTGGTCGTCACCACTCCCCAGGCCGACGCCGCCCGGGTCGCCGTCAAGGCCGGAAAAATGGCGGTCCAGGCCCACCTGAAACTCGTGGGCGTCGTAGAAAACATGAGCCACGCCGAATGCCCGGATTGCGGAAAAGAACTGAAGATCTTCGGCGGCAACGGCGGAAAGCAGGTCTCCACCGAGTTGAACTCCAACATTCTCGGCCGGATCCCGATCCAACCCGACGAAAGCGGGGAACCCGGACGCTCGTTGTTCGAAACAGATAGCGCGCCGGGTAGGGCGTTCGACGAGATAGCGGCGAGCCTGGCCCAAACCAAGGTTCGCAAACGTATCAAAGTCCTATAGAGTTCAGTTATTGTGGACGAGAAAGGCGACCCGGCGGCTGTAGCCGGGTCGCCTCCTTTAGGCGTAGACCTCCGCTATTGTCGGTAGGTGGCTGTCTAGGTGCTTAGCAGATCCTTGACCGCTTCGCGTTCCTCTCTAAGCTCGTTTATGGTTATGCTGAGCTTGTCTTGGGCAAAGTCACCGACTTCGAGTCCCTCCTCGATCTTGTATTCGCCCTCCGAGCAATGCACCGGGAAGGAGGATACGAGGCCCTCATCCACACCGTACTGGCCGCCCGAAGGAACCGCCATGGAGCGCAAGCCGTCGGCACCGAGGACCCAATCTCGGACGTGGTCTATCGCGGCCGAGGCGGCTGAAGCTGCGGAAGATGCGCCCCGGGCCTCGATGATCTCCGCGCCGCGCTTGCCCACCCGGGGCATGTACTCGTTCTCGTACCAATCCATGCCCACTTGATCCACGGCGCGCTCACCGTTGACGGTGGCGTTGAAGAGGTCCGGGAACATCGAGGGGGAATGATTGCCCCAAACCACGAGGTTCTGGATTTCTTCGACGCCCACGGAGAGCTTTCGGGCGAGCATCGAGACCGCGCGGTTCTCGTCCAGGCGGGTCATCGCGGTGAACCGTTCGCCGGGAACATCGGGGGCGTTGTTCATGGCGATCAGGGCGTTCGTGTTCGCCGGGTTTCCGACTACCAGGATCTTCACGTCGTCGGCCGCGCCCGCGTTGATCGCTTCGCCCTGGGGTTTGAAGATCTTGCCGTTCGCCTCCAGCAGGTCGGCGCGCTCCATGCCCTGCTTGCGCGGCTGGGCGCCGATCAGGAGCCCAACGTTGGCTCCTTCGAAAGCTTCCTTCGGGTCGGCCGTGATGTCGATTGATTCCAGCAACGGGAACGCGCAGTCGTCGAGCTCCATCGCGGTTCCCTGGGCGGCGTCAAGAGCGGGTTCTATCTCCATCAGCTTGAGGCGGATCTTCTCGTCGGGACCCAGCATCTGGCCCGACGCGACCCGGAACAGCACGGAGTAGCCTATTGCGCCCGCGGCGCCGGTTACGGTAACGGTAGTCGACATTGTGTAACCTCCCTTTCCTAGCCCACAACTCTTTCACGGTTGTCCCTGCCGGTGGCGGACGCGATTCACCGGTATGCCTGCTCCCGGCAAGGCCAATACGATTCGCCGGTTGACGGAAGATCGCTTTTCCTCCGGCGCCCTTCGCCCAAACGACGGTGGTATTGCGGTTGGCCCTCTTCATCGCGTCCTCCGAGTACGGGCTGCCAAGTACCCAAACCCAATGATAGGTGAAAACTCACTGGTTTTCCGCCGGGCTTCTCGAATAGAATTACCCGCAGGTAAGCGTCGTAAACTAGCCAGGAGCCGAGTTGGATGTGATCCAGGCCATACATTCGCGGCAGAGTATCGGGCGCGTAAAGCCGGACCCGGTACCGAAGGACTTGATCGAGGAGGTCCTGAAGAGCGCGGTCCACGCCCCGAACCACAAGCTTACCGAGCCGTGGCGGTTTCACGTCTTCGCCGGCAAAGGCCGGGGCGAGTTCGCCCGGGCGCGGGCCGAGATGGCCCGCATCATGGCCGAGGCCGAGGATGAGGATGAAGATCTCGTAGCCGGACGGGTCAGCCGCGAGCGGAAGAAGGCCTTCCGTTCTCCGGTGGTGATAGCTACGATCTGCCGGGCCGGGCGCGACGAGGTCGAGACGTTGGAGAACTACGCCGCCTGTTGCTCCGCCGTCCAGAACATGCTACTTACCGCCCACGCGCTGGGATTAGGGTGTATCTGGCGTACCGGACCCGTAGCCTACCATCCGCACATGCTGGACTTTTTCGGCATCACGGGTGGCGACCGGATCGTAGGCTATCTGTACTTGGGGTATCCGAACATGGGAGAGAGACCTAGAAGACGGCGGCCGGCAAGCGAGCGGACCTTCTGGCACGAGGGCTGACGGCCGAACGGTTAACTCCTCGCCCGGAAACTTTTTGGCTGGGGCCCCGTATGTGAGTAGCGAGGTGCGAGTACGCCACGGCTTGCCGGTAAGCAGGGCTTTATCCGAGGGTACTATTGGCAGCAGTTAGATTCCCTTTCATTGAGGAGGACGTATGTCGAGGTTCATAAGGCGGGCGCTGATCATTGCCGCGCCGTTCATTTGGCGTAAGATCCGGCAGCGGCGCCAGCGTAGGTAGCTGCCGGTAACCGCTAATCTTCCAGGGGTTCCGCTTCGAACTTGTCGTCGGCGTTCCGGCGGACGTTGACCAGGAAATCGGCCGGTTCGTGGTAGAGGATCACTGGTGCGCCGGATGACTCGGCTTCGTCCAGAACTTCGATGCGGTTTTTTTGGGCGGCTTCGGGATCGGTGTCCACGCCGCTTATGAGTTCGGGGTCGAGCCAGATCGTGGCCGGCGCCAGGTCTGCCGGATAGAGTGCAACCTCTTCGCCGGTCCCGATCCAGACGATTTGATGCCCCGCGGCGTGTCCCGAACGGACCTGCACGCTAACGGAGGCCACGATTTCCCCGTCTCCTTCCAGTAGTTCGCACCAGCCCTCCTCGACACCCTCCTCGACCGCCGGGACCGCTTCCCGGCGGGAGTTACCCTCCGGCAAGTCTTTCGCTTCCTCCAACGCGGCTTTCTGCACGTACACCGTAGCATTCGGAAAGCTTGGCGGGTTTAGCGCCCACCCTACGTGGTCGGCGTCCAGGTGGGAGAGGACCACGTGGGTCACGTCCTCCATCGAGTGTCCGGCGGCTTCGAGGCTCTCCTGGAGGCTGTTGTCGTCGCGCTCTAGCTCGTAGCGGCCCTCCAGGCTCTCGGGTAGCTCCGGCCCGAAACCGGCGTCGAGGAGTACCAGGTTTTCCCCGGTCTCCATCAGCACGGGCCGCATGGCGCCCTTTATTTTCGTGTTCCCCGAGCCACCGAAGAGGTTGCCCGCGTCGGTAGTAAAGGTGCCGTCTTCCAGTACGCGGATTTTCAAAGAGCCCAACTCCAGGCTATCTCTCGCCACGATTCCTCCTTTTAGCGGTACCAATTAGCGATAGTAGTCGGGGACAGCATACACGCTAGATGAGTGTTGCGTGGATGTCAGGCCCACAGTTCTTTGATCCTTCCTTGAGGACGGTCCAGATGCCGGTTAACCAACAAGGCGTATGTGTAGGCGCAGATCTTAGCCGCGATCCTGGTGGCCAGCCCTACCAGGGTGGTCGCCAGCGTCTCCCCGAGACCAAAGACCCTCTTCAAGCTCGAAAAGCAGATCTCTATTCGCTGCCTGAGCCC
>JBHJHC010000122.1:0-3935 GCA_050331175.1 Rubrobacteraceae bacterium
GACGTAAAGTGCGGTGAGGAAGGTGTCCACGTCGAGCATGAGGAGTCGGTTCCTTTCCCTTCGGGATCGGTCAGCAAGCCGACTTTAGAGCGTGGACACCTTCCGCTCAAATCTCGTACAGATAATTCACACCAAACGTTAAAGAAACCCGAGGAGTTCCGCGTGGTCGGGAGGCCGGTCCCGAGAACAGACCTCGCCGGGAAGCTCACCGGGCGGGCGTCTTTCGGCTACGACGTCAGTCTTCCGGGAATGCTCCACGGCGCCGTCGTCCGCCCGCCGCGCCACGGTGCGGAGCTACAGGGCGTGCGAACAGCCGCTACGGTCCGGCGCCGGCCAGGCGTCGTCGCGGTGGTGGTAGAGAGCGGGTTTGCGGGCGTCGTAGCGGAGCGGCGCTCCCAGGCCCGCGACGCCCTACGCTATCTGGATCCGGAATGGTCTGGTGGCGAGGCGGCGAGTCTGGCGGACATAGAGGCTGGGGTGTCCATCCCCGCTCGTGGCGGCGCGATCATCCAGCGCGAAGGCAACGCCGGGGCGTACCTCAATGGCGACGAGCAGCCCGGTGTCCGTCCCGGACACCCACCCTACGGTGCTGAGTACCGCTCGCAGATGGTTGCACCCCTCCCGGCGGAGCCCCCGGTGGCCGTGGCGGACGTGAAGCCCGGTGGCGTCACGGTCCATTCCTCGACCCAGAACCCCCAGCTAACCCGGGCTTCCGTGGCCAGGGCCCTCGGTCGCAAACAAGAGCAAGTGCGGGTAGTCACTCCCTACGTGGGTGGCTCGTTCGGGCGCAAGCACGGATGGCTAGGCGACCCCGCCGCCGAAGCGGCCCGCCTCTCGGCGGCGGTGGGGAGGCCCGTCAAGGTTGGTTGGACCATGGGGGAGGATCTGCGTTACGGGCCGAAACGTCCCCCAACCCGCAACGTGCTGCGCGCCGCCCTGGACGAGGATGGCAAGATACAAGCCTTCGAACACCGGCTCATCAGCGGCGACGCCAGCGGCGGCTGGCCCGACGTGAAGCGGCTCGCGCAGGTAACCGGAGTGGACCTTATGTCTGCGTTCGGCGCCCACGT
Organism: Rubrobacteraceae bacterium; assembly: GCA_050331175.1. Classification (GTDB taxonomy): domain Bacteria; phylum Actinomycetota; class Rubrobacteria; order Rubrobacterales; family Rubrobacteraceae; genus SIRX01. Next base: position 1,071 of record JBHJHC010000122.1, read on the forward strand.
CCTCTACGGCAGGATCCCGCACCGCCGCGTGGTCTTTCACCGTAGCCCCGTGCCCGGGGTCCAGACCAGTGGTTTCCGCGCCCTGGGACTGCCCGCAAACCTCTTCGCCCTGGAGAGTTTCATGGACGAGCTGGCCCATCACGCGGGCGAGGACCCGATCTCCTACCGGCTCCGGCACCTAAACGAGGGCGAAGCACTGGTGGGGCGGGGTCTCAGGCGCGTCCTCGAAGCGGCAGCCGAACGCGCCGGATGGGGCACACCCGCCCCGCGGGGAGGGGCGCGAGGCGTCGCCTGCTACGTCTACGGGCAGACGGCCGTGGCCCAGATCGCCGAGGTCGGTATCGAACGGGCCGGGCTCCGCGTCTACAAGGTAACGTGTGCGGTAGACACCGGCAGGCTCGTAAACCCCGACGTCGCCACAGCCCAGGTCGAAGGTGCGACGATCATGGGCCTAACTTGGGCGCTTTACGAGGAGGCTCTAGTCGAGGACGGCGCGGTAGTCAACGCGGACCCCCGCTCGTACCGGATGATGACCGGGCGCGAAGCGCCCGTAGTCGACACGGTGTTCGTGGAGGGCGACCGGTGGGCCAGCGGCCTGAACGAAGCCCCCTCCGGTCCAATCGGCGCGGCCGTGGCCAACGCCCTCGTCGCCCTCACCGGCCAACGGGTGCGGACCTTGCCGCTGCGCCTCGATCCAAATGGTGCGGTGGTACCCGGATACGCTCGCGGCCCCGGGCTGCGGTCCGCGCGCGAACCGGCGGGCGCAGACGCGGGGGCCGAGCCGGGAGGCCGGGGGTGAACCCTCCGCGGTCTCCAACGGACGGGCGCTGACCCGGGGGTAGGTGTCGCTGTGCCGCTCACCCACCATGTCGGCCCCGCCGACGCATGACTTCTCTCCGTCCTGCTTACTCCCGCGGTGCTAGTTTGGAGTCGTTCTGGGTGCTAGCTATCATCCGGCTTCTCTCCCACTCCTCGACGTCGCCGGCATACCACAGAGGACCGATAGCAAGCCGCCTGCTGGGCGCGGGTATTTTGTCCCACCGCCGACGGCTCAAGTGTGTCAACATCGTGCTGTACTTGTACCCCAGCCGGGTTCCCAGCAGCCTGGTGTCCAGCACCTCGTATTTGTGGGGTACCTGCATCTCCGAAAATATATCACCCTAAGACCCTTGATAGAATGTTCCGGTGTAGCGTCGAGAGAGTAGCTACCTGGCGGTTGAAAATCGGGTAGGTGCCCACGAAGCAGATAGGAGCATAATATGGAAGTACGGGAGTACCTGGCAGAAGCTGACAAGCTGGACGAAGATACTGTAGGGCAAGTAGCGAGAGGCAAACTCTCCACTGCCATCGAAGTCTTCAAGACCCTGGACGAAAAAACGGACTCGGACAGCTTTACGGAGATGATCGGTGAGGCGGGGATAGACGACAAGGGCGCGGGTACATGGAAGTTCTTGGAAGCTTTGGCAGAGAAAGACACCGGGATGGCCGGGCGGATAGCGCACGAAGGTGTGGGGTATTGGCTGGGAGTGCTAAAGACGGAGCTACTAAGACAAGAGCTACTTGACAAAGCCAACGAATAACACCTGACCAAGCAGCACCTACCCGATCATCACTCGTAACCCGGGAAGCCAAACACAGACGACTACCTGGTTCCAGGGCGTGAGTCTAAGGGAGTCTATCCGGCGAATCCGAACCAGGCTCCTGTGATGGTCCGGACGGAAACAGAGATAGGCTATCGAGCGCGGCGGGCGAGAACCGGGTAGCGGCAGCAGTCCACCCGAGGATTAGTGAAAGCCTTTGTAGCCGCCGGGTTGCAAGAGCGTTAAACTCTGCGGGTTATGAAGACGATAGTTGTCGGGGCTGGATTGGCCGGCCTCACCTGCGCGAAAGTGTTGCACGAAAGAGGAGCCGAGGTTATCGTCTTTGAGGCCACGGACGGGATCGGTGGCCGGGTGCGCACGGATGAGGTGGAGGGCTTTCGGCTCGACCGGGGGTTTCAGGTGTACTTCACGGCCTACCCGGCGGGCCGGCGACATCTCGACCATGAGAAGCTGGATCTCAAGGCTTTTGATCCGGGGACTATCGTTTGCCGGGGCAGCGAGAAGAGCATACTTTCAGACCCGCGGCGGGACCCCGGTGCCACCCTTCCATCACTGCTGGCCGGAGTTGCCACCTCCGGCGACAAGCTCCGCACCCTCAAGCTCGCGGCGAGCAACCTCGCCGGGGAGTCCGAGGCCGCCGGTGAAAGTCCCGGTGACGATTCTACGAGCCTCGAGTATTTGAGAGAGCAAGGGTTTTCAGAGCAATTCATAGACAATTTTTTCAGGCCGTTCTACGGGGGGATCTTCCTCGACCGGACGCTCGGTACTTCGTCAAAGGTTCTGCGGTTTACTTTCAGGATGCTCGCCACCGGGGAGACCGTGGTGCCCGCCCGGGGGATGGGGGAGATACCGCGCCAACTCGCCGCCAGTTTGCCCCACGACGCGGTAGAGTTGAATAGCCCCGTCGAGGAGCTTATTTGGGAAGAAGGCCGCGTGCCCGGCGTGCGGGTCGACGGGACCGAGTACGAGGCCGACGCGGTAGTCGTCGCCACCGACTCTTTGTCCGCGGGCGAGCTTGCGGGAGAAGCCGTCCCCCGAGACGCGGTCGGCCAGACGTGCATCTACTACGCCTCCGACGGCCTGAACCTGGAGAAGAAGATCTTGCTGAACGCCGATAACGGGGCAGAGTGTTGCAGAATGCCCTGCTACGGCAGCGCGGAGATCGAGATGCGACTAGGATGACCTCCCCCGAACTTTCATCAGGAGGCTGCACCGTCATGATGGGTATAAAGGAGCGTCGTTTCGAGTCACTACCTCGGGAGAT
>JBHJHC010000123.1:0-7305 GCA_050331175.1 Rubrobacteraceae bacterium
TGTGGGGGTGGGGTCGGTGCGCGTTGGGGGGGGTGGTCGGGGGGGGGGGGGCCCTTCCACCGCCCCCACCCCGCCACCGGCGGAACGCTGATGAAGTTCTCGACGCTCGGCTACGATCCGGCCCAGGGCACCCGTTTCTACGGCATCGGCAACGAGTACGCCGCGTTTCTGGCCGGGGGCCTGACCGTGGGGATCGGCGCCCTGGCCTACCGGCGCCGCCTCCCGCTAGCCCTGGTGTCGGCGATTGGGGTCATCGCCGTCCTCATCCTCGGCCTGCCGACCATGGGGGCCGACGTGGGAGGCTCGCTGGCGCTGGGCTTCGGATTCGGGGCAACCCTGGGACTGATTCGCGGGGCCCGGCTCCCGGGCGTGGCGCTCTGGGCCGGGGCCGGCCTCTTTTTGGCGGGAGGGCTGTTCTGGCTCAGCGGCGTCTTCTTTTCCGGGGTCTCGCACGGTTCGCGGGCGGCGGGCGGCGAAACCGGGCTTCTCGAAGTCGTGGTTCGAAAGCTGCTGTTGAGCCTGGATCTCCTGCTCAACCCGTTGTTTTTCCTGATGTTCGTGGCGGCCCTGGCCGTGATCTTCGTAGGCTGGCGACGGGCCAAGGACACCGCTCTCGGGGCGGGGTTGCTCGGGGCTACGATCACCGCCCTGGCCTCCGGCACCCTCAACGACTCGGGGATACTCGCCGCCATCTACGCGCTCGCTTATCCCGTTGCGGCTGCGCTCGTGATCCTGCTCGCAGAGAAGCCCGGCCGGGTACGATGAGCGGACAACCTTTCACTGTTCGCCGGGGCGGTCCGGACGACCACGCTTTCTTGCAAGACATGCTCTACGAAGCTGTTTCGTGGCGTCCGGGTCAGACCCGTCCCCCGCGAGAAGCAGTGCTGGGAGACCCTTTCTTGCGCCGCTACGTCGAAGGCTTCGGGCGGCGAGGGGACGCCGCCGTGATCTCCCTCCACGGCGCAACCCGGATAGGAGCCGCCTGGTACCGGCTCTTCTCCGCCCGAAAGCCCGGCTACGGCTTCGTAGACCCCCGCACCCCGGAGCTATCCATTGGCGTGGCGCCCGGCTACCGGAAAAAGGGGGCGGGAACGGCACTACTACGAGCACTCATGGAGGTGGCCCGGGAGCAAGGCTTCGACGCCCTGAGCCTCAGCGTCGAAGTAGACAACCCGGCGATCCGGCTCTACCGGCGCCTCGGCTTCGAGACGGCGTCTCTGGCGGGAAACGCCTGTACCCTGCGCGTAAGCCTACGGTAGGTTCACCGCCCGCAGCATGGCGGCTTTCGAGCCCTCCGCGAAGCGTCTCTGCAGGCTCCGGACGAACGGACGTCCGAGCCGCGCGAGAGGATGGTTCGGCTTCGAGAAAGCGTAGAGGTCGTACCAGACCGAATCATCCCGATCCCATTCGACAGTAAATCGCTCCTCGCCCCGCGCCGCGTGTTCCGGCAACGTACCGTAGGCGAACCCGGAACGCCGCACCCCGGCGTCCTCTTCCACCAGGTAAACGACCCTGCAGGCGTTGAGCGAGGAGAAGCTGTAGTGCTTGCCCAGCACCGCGACCGTCGCCCCGACTTCGACCGGCACGTCCGGCCAGCAGATCTCGACCCAACCGACATCGAACATCCGCCAGCTCTGCAACGCCTCCACCGCCCGGGAAAACACCGCCGCTCCGCTGCCGAGCCTGACGCGGTTATGGTCCACGACGTACCCGGCTACTCCGGAGGCTCTTTCCCGCGAAGCCCCTACCTCCTCGTAAGAGAACGGCTCCTCCTGCTGTGCCTTTAGGAACGCGTTGATTCGCTGTACCGGAGGTCTACCGACGAGGAACAAAGCCCTACGCTCCCGAGGAGCCGAACCCACCCTCACCCCGGCCGTCGGACCCGGCTTCGAGGGACTCTACCTCGGTGAAAACAGCGTCGGCGGCCCGCACCAGGACGAGCTGCGCGATGCGCATCCCGACCTCGACCTCGAAAGTGGACTTCCGGTCGTGGTTTATGAGGGGGACCCGGATCTCACCCCGGTACCCCGAGTCTATGAGGCCGGGCGCGTTGACCAGCGAGATCCCATGCCTGGTAGCCAGCCCGCTGCGCGGCAGCACCAGCCCGGCGTACCCTTCCGGGATGGCGACCGAGACCCCGGTCCCTACCAACGCCCGTTCGCCGGGCAGCAGGCTTGCCACTTCGACCGAGCAGAGATCGTAGCCCGCATCCCCCGTGTGCGCCCTCCGCGGCTCCCGCGCTTCCGGGGACAACCGCCGAAAAGGTATCTTCATGAGCCGGTATCTTAGCACGCTGTCCCGGGCCAGGATGCGCTTCCCATCCGGGTAGTTCATGGTGAACTACCTTGCGTTTACCCCCGGCGAAAGGCATTGGTTGGCGGGCTTTCGGTGGGTGAATAACGAGTATTCTCAGATGTTATTCTTTACGCCATGAGCGAGCGAAGAGAACGTTATCTGGTTACGTCGGCGCTGCCCTACGCCAACGGCGCGTTGCACGTGGGCCAGATCGTGGGGGCGTACCTGCCGGCGGACGTGTACGTCCGGTATTTGCGCGCCCGCGGCGAGGACGTGGTCTATATCTGCGGGACCGACGAGCACGGTGTACCAATTACCCTGACAGCCGAGCGGGAGGGCAAGAGTCCCAAAGAGGTCGTGGACTACTGGTACGCGCACATGAAAGAGACGTTCAAGCGCTTCGACATCAGCTTCGACAACTTCTCCCGCACCTCGACGCCGCTCCACGCCAAGAACACCCAGCTTTTCTACCGCAAGCTCAAGGAAGGCGGCTACATCACCGAGGCCGAGAGCCAGCAGATGTACAGCCCCACCGAAGGACGGTTTCTGCCGGACCGCTACGTCGAGGGCACGTGCCCCGTGTGCGGCTACAAGGAGGCGCGGGGAGACCAGTGCGACAACTGCGGAAGCTGGTACGAGGCTTACGAGCTGATCGAACCGCACTCCAAGATCACCGGCGGTCCCGCCGAGGCCCGCGAGACCACCCACCTGTACCTCGACCTGCCGCGGTTTTCCGGGCGGCTGAAGGAGTACATTTCCGGCCAGAGTCACTGGCGGGACTCCGTCAAGCACTTCATCCTGGGCATTATCGACGCGGGGCTGGATAAGCGGCCCATTACCCGGGACATCGGGTGGGGCGTGCCGGTCCCCGAACCGGGATTCGAGGACAAGCGCTTCTACGTCTGGTTCGACGCCTGCATCGGCTACCTTTCCTCGACGGTCGAGTGGGCCGAGCTAAACGGCGAGCCCGACCGCTGGCGCGAGTACTGGCAGGACCCGGGCACCCGGCTGGTTCACTTTATCGGCAAAGACAATACGGTCTTCCACGCCGAGGTGTGGCCGGCGCAACTGATGGGCACCGCTGAAGACGGCGAAGAACCGTTCGTCCTTCCCTACGACATCCCGGCCAACGAGTTCATGAACCTGGAAGTTGTGGTAGACGGTGTTCCGCAGCAGATGCAGATGTCCACGAGCCGTAACCTGGCCGTGTGGCTCCACGAAGCCCTGGATCGGTTCCCGGCGGACCCCTTGAGGTTCTACCTGGCCTCAAACCTGCCGGAGACCGGGGACGTGGCGTTTTCCTGGCGCGAGTTCGGGGAACGGGTGAACTCGGACCTGATCGGGAACCTCGGCAACTACATAAACCGCGTCTGCTCATTTACCGAGAAATACGCCGGAGGCGAGATATCCCGGCCCGAAGAGCTGCCGCAAGAAGTCCTCGACGCTTTCGAAGACTTCAAGGTAATAGAAGCCCGCTACGAGAATAAGATGCTCGCCCCGAGGCCCCGGGAAGCCCTCGGAGAGCTGCTGGCCATGGGTCGCCGGGCAAACCGCTTCTTCGACGCCGAAGCACCCTGGAAAACCCGCAGAGAAGATCTCGGGCGGACAAAGACTACCCTGTACGCCTGCTCGGTACTACTCGGCTCTATCGCCTATCATGCCGCGCCGTACGTTCCGGACGCCATAGAGCGGTTGCAGGACTTCTTTACCGGCCCCATCGCCCGGATTACAGACCTGGAGAAGTTGCCGGAGGGATACCGGGTAACGGGCGCGGAGCCCCTATTCCGCAGGATCGAGGACGCCGAAGTCGCCGACGCCGAAAAACAACTCTCCCGCGCAGCCCGCGGCGAAACCGGCGGCGCAGCTTAACCTACGTTTCTTCCCTACTTCCGGTCCCCCGGAGCCAAATCCGCGCGAAATAAGCATGTTTGCCCGCAAAAATAGGTATACCTACGCGCCAGATCCCCCCTCAGCTAAGAACTGGCTAAGAGCCGCTTTCTAGAATACTCAGTTGAAAGCACACCCGGTTTCCGAGCCGGAGAGAACCGGGCGAAAGGAAACAACGAGACCCGGACAATTACGAGAGGTGAACACAAGGTGAACACGATGACCTACAACTACCATCGCCGGGTTGCCTGTCCGATCTGCGAGCGCGGAGAGATGGTTCAGGTTCATCCCTTTCTGGCCCGCTGCCTGGAGTGCGGGGGTACGATCAGCTACGACTTCTTTAAAACCCTCCGCCAGATAGGGAACCTTTCCGAGGCTACGGGAGAGCGCGGGCACCCACCGCGGGCAGCCAGAGAAGACTCGAATTCCCCCGGAGGCCGATGGCCCCCAAACCACGGTAGCAACAGATCTAACCGGAAGGAATCAGGGTAGCCCGAGGAACAGCGGCCCTGACGAACGAGGGGTCAAGCGACAAGTACTCACCACTCAAGCACCGTAGTGGCTAACGAACGAAAGGTGGGAAAAAGTATGTCAACACAAACCGACACCAAAGAAGCGCAATGGCAGAAGTTGTCCGGTTACCTCATGGGCAACCAGGCAGCGTGGATCGCGGACATCGGTTTGAAGGCCGGCTTGTTTCGGGCCATCGCCGATTCCGGCGCTGTGGGCGTCACGGAACAGGAACTGGCAGAAAGGCTCGATTACAAAATACGTTACGTCCAGGTCTGGTGCCGAGGAGCCTGCGCCTTCGAGCTCCTGGATTGGGACGAGCGTTCCGGTTACCGGCTCGCGCCGTATATGGAGTCGTTGTTGCTCGATCCTACGGATCCACAATTCACCGGGGGACGCATCCAATTCTTTACCGCCCTCTACGAAGATTACCGGGCTTTCCCCGAGCATCTTCGCACCGGCGGGATATGGCCCCGCAGTGATCATGACCCCTTCCTGATCGAGGCGCTCAAGAACCTGACAAAACCCGATTGCACAGTATTTACCGAGCAGGTCTTACCCCAAGCGCCGGGAACGCTCGAAAAACTAGAGCTGGCCGGCAAGATCCTGGACGTCGGCGCCGGCGGTGGTTATCACGCTCTACACTACGCCAAACGCTTTCCCAACGCGCAAGTCGTCGGCCTGGAGTTCGATGCCCCGAGCCTGGCACTGGCCCGGCAAACCATCGCCGAGGCCGGTCTCGGCGAGCGGGTCGAGATCCGTTCCGGAGACGCCAACGAGCTGGACGAGGACAATGCCTACGACCTCGTCACCATGAGCATCACCCTGCACGAAACGGGCGGCCCGCCAGAGTACCGAAACGTGCTCTCGCGCGTGCGCCGCGCGCTCAAGCCTGGCGGGACGCTGATGGTTTCGGAGTTGCCCTATCCCGACTCTCCGGGAGAGTACCGCGACACACCGGTGTACAAGGCGTTAGCTGGGGTACAGCTGCATGAGGCCCTGGTGGGGTGCGGCATGATCACCCAGGGACAGCTACGCCAGCTTCTCACGGAAGCCGGATTCACAAACGCGCGCGTGGCCGAACAGCCACTCCCCACACGGTTCATGATGCTGGCGGAGAAAAACGGATCCGGTGGCGCGAGTGAGCATTCAGACGGTTAACCGGGCTGGTCTCAAAAAGCATGGGAGAACAGCCGTTAACAGAGCAAGAAACCGAGAAGTAAAGGAGGCTCGTGATGAGTAGATTCGTGTTGGTGCACGGAGGATTAGCCGGGAGCTGGTTGTGGGAGAAAGTAGTTCCGCTACTGGAGAGCGAAGGACACCAGGTCGAGACGCCGGACCTCCCCGGACACGGCGAAGATCATACCCCCATACCGGAGGTCTCGCTACAGGGCTACGCCGGCCGGATCTGTCAGGTACTGGACTCGCAACCCGAGCCGGCCGTGCTCGTTGGGCAGAGCATGGGCGGCGCAGTGATCAGCCAGGCCGCCGAGCAGTGTCCCGACAAGATAGCGTTGCTCGTCTACGTGGGCGCGTACCTTTTGCGCGACGGCGAGACGATGCCCGGAGCATCAGAGAACGACCCTGACTCGTTGGCCTTGCCTAATCTGGAGATGAGCGGGGACGGATCCTCGGCCACGCTCCGGGAGGATGCCATCGAAGAAGCCCTACTCCACGACTGCTCAGAAGAAGCCGTGAAGCGGGCGAAGTCCCGGTTCCAGCCCCAGGCCGTGGCCCCGCTCGCCACGCCGGTTTCCCTTACCGAAGAAAACTCTGGTCGGATACCGCGAGTGTACATCGAAACCCTCCAGGACCGAACCATCGGCCCGTCGTTGCGAAAGGAGATGTACGAGCGTGTGCCCTGCCGGGAGGTCGTATCCATGGATACGGGTCACTGGCCTTTCTACGCGGCTCCCGAGGAACTGGCGGGCCACCTTATCTCCCTGGCAGCAAAGAACCCCGCCGTCGAACGGGCGGCGGACGCCGGGCACGTCCGATAAAGCGTCTCCTATCGTGCAAAACACAAAGTAAGGAGAACCATCAATGACTGCACAACCCGCACAACCAATGATCGACGAGAACAAGCTGAACGAGTTCGTCAGCAAGTTCGTCGCCGACGTGGGCGCCGCGATGCACGCCTCAACCGTCCTGATCGGCGACAAGCTCGGCCTCTACAAGGCTATGGCCGACGGCGTGCCGGTAACCTCCGAAGAGCTGGCCAGCCGCACGGGCACCGACGAGCGCTACGTAAAGGAGTGGCTCGCGGCCCAGGCGGCCAGCGGTTACGCTGAGTACGATCCCGCTACAGAGCGCTTCCACCTTACGCCCGAGCAGGCGTTTGCCCTGGCCAACGAGTACAACCCGGTCTTCGTGCCGGGAGGGTTTCAGGGGCCGGCCGCGGCGATGAAAGACGTAGACCTCATGGTCGAGGCGTTTCATTCCGGTGAAGGCGTAGGCTGGCACGAGCACGACCACGAGCTATTCGAGGGCACCGAGCGCTTTTTCCGCTCCAACTACATCGCCAACCTGACGACGGCCTGGATCCCGGCCCTCGATGGTGTCCAGGAGAAGCTCCAGAGCGGGGCGAAGGTGGCCGACATCGGCTGCGGCCAC
>JBHJHC010000124.1:0-10763 GCA_050331175.1 Rubrobacteraceae bacterium
AGCGCAAGCAGTTAGGGCTGCTGCGGCAGGAGCTTGGTATAGATCCGCCGCCAGGACCGGCCAAGGAGGTGAGTCCTCGGAACGACAGTGAAGTAGCGTGAGTTGGGCCGCAACGTTTACAGGAGATTCAGGACTTGACCACGGCCGTCAACGAGGGTGGGGGAGTTGATAATACCGAGGGCCTCACGATCATAGAGAACACCACCATCACCGACAACACCGCCTTACCGGATGAGGGCAACGGCGTGATAAGCGACGCGGCTGAGGACACACGCACTGAGGTAGGCTCCTCGATCATAGCTGCCAACAATGGCTCCGACGTTGATCTGGACCTTGATGTTGGAACCACCAACACCTTTGAGTCAAGGGGCTACAACGTCATAGGCACCGGCAACGCCACAGACGCCTTCGATTCCAGCGGTGACATAAGGGGGGTGACCAATCCCGGCCTAGGACCGCTCGCCAACAATGGAGGACCGACCAGGACCCATGCCCTCCAGAATGGAAGCCCAGCTATAGACCGGGTGGCAACGAGTGTGTGCCCGCCCCCCAACACCGATCAGCGGGGAGTGAGCCGTCCGCAAGGTCCCCGCTGCGACTCGGGCTCCTTCGAGAAAGAGGTGGCTCCTCCACCGGCCAAAGCAAACCTGTCATTGACCAAGAAAGCCAGCAAGGGACGTCCCACCGTAGGAGCCAAGCTCACCTACACCCTGCGGGTCAAGAACAACGGTCCCGATAGGGCAACCAAGGTGAAGATAGTGGACACCTTGCCCAAGGGAGTGAAGGTACTCTCCACCTCCAAGGGCTGCAAGAAGCTCACGGCCAGGAAGGTCAGGTGCAACATCTCCCGCCTTGGTGATGGCCGGAGCGTAGCCAAGAAGATCGTGGTAAGGGTAAACAGGGCTGGCAAGCTGGTAAACAAGGCTAGGGCTAGCTCCTCTGTCAGGGACCCCAACTCCAAGAACAACAGTGCCCGGGCGGTGGTGAGGGCTAAGGCCAAGGCGGCGCCGAGGTTCAAGCAGATAAGCTGTAGGGTAAAGGACCCAACAGTGAGGCTGGTTCAAGGCAAGCAAGTAGTAGTGGCAGATAGCAAGCCCGGCAAGAGTGTGGCGTGTGTGATCCAGGGCAACCAGCTAGCGTTGGCCCGGTCGCTGAAGAACCAGAATCTGGGGCTGGTAAAGCAGGGAGGCAAGCAGGTGAGAGCAGCCAAGGGCAAGGTGGTGAAGAGCGGAGTCCGGAAGGTAGTAGTTAGGGTGCCCCGGGGCTTCTAGGCGAGCTAAGGTAGCAACTACCAAACACGCTCCACCGTAGAGGCGGGGTTGGGCTCAGGGCGGGTTTCCAGAAGATGGAGGCCCGCCCTGAGCCATCAATCAAACAATAGCGCCCTTCCGGCTACCCGGACTGTTGAAAACGCCGGCGGCTAGTTCTGCAGGTTCTCGAAGATACCCGCCGCGCCCATGCCGCCGCCGATGCACATGGTCACCATGCCGTAGCGGGAGCCCCGCCGCCGCATCTCGTGCAGGAGTTGTACCGTAAGCTTGGTGCCGGTGGCGCCCATCGGGTGGCCGAGCGCGATGGCGCCGCCGTTGACGTTGGTCTTATCCAGGTCCATGCCGACCTCCCGGATGACCGCCAGCGCCTGGGCCGCAAACGCCTCGTTGAACTCGATGAGGTCTATATCGTCCATCGTGAGCCCGGTCTGCTCCAACACTTTCGGAATCGCGACCGTCGGCCCGATGCCCATTACTTCCGGCCTCACACCGCCGACAGCGAAGCCCATGAAGCGGGCGAGCGGCTGCAGGCTGCGCCTTTCGGCCTCCTCGCCGTCCATTACCACGACCGCGGCAGCCCCGTCGCTCCTTTGGGAAGAGTTGCCCGCCGTCACCGTACCGTCGCGCTGGAAGGCGGGCTTGAGGTTGGCGAGCGCTTCGGCCGAGGTATCGCGGGGGCCTTCGTCCCGGCTGAAGGTGGTTTCCGCGTGCTCCATTGCGCCGCCGTTGGGGACGAAGTCGTACTCGACGTCGAGGGGCACGATCTCCTCGTCGAAAGTCCCGCCTTCGACCGCTTCTTTAGCCAGCGTGTGGCTGCGGAGCGCGAACTCGTCCTGGTCCTCCCGGGAAACCTCGAACTCGCGGGCGACCTGCTCGGCGGTCAGGCCCATGCCCATGTAGGCCGCCGGGTTTATCTCCACGAGCTTCGGGTTCGGGGAGAAAATGGGCTGGTCGATGGTCGAAGACATGTGCTCCGTGCCGCCGGCCAGGATGGTGGTGGCGTTGCCGACCATTATCCGCTCGGCAGCGTTCGCGATGGTCTGCAGTCCCGAGGAACAGAAGCGGTTGACGGTCTGGGCCGGCACGGTATCCGGCATACCGGCGAGCAGCGAGCTGAGCCGGGCTACGTTGTAGCCCTGGGTGCCCTCGGGGATCGCGCACCCGAGGATCACGTCCTCTATCTCGTCCTTGTCCAACCCGTCTGCCCGCCGGATCGCCTCGGTTATGGCCGCCGCGGCCATGTCGTCCGGCCGGCTGGCCCGCAGCGTGCCCTTCGGGGCGCGGCCCACGGCGGTCCTGGCTCCGGAAACTATTACGGCTTCTTTCACTGGTGCTCCCTTCGGTAAAGGCTAGTTCCGTACCGGCTTCCCGGTTCTCAGCATTCCCTCGATGCGCTCGTGGGTCTTCTCGTTCTGGAGGAGTTCGAGGAAAGCCTCCTTCTCCAGTTCGAGCAGGTAGTCCTCGGTCACCCATTGGCCCAGCGAGACCCCGCCGCCGGTCAGGATGTGGGCGACGTGGTTTGCTATCACGCCGTCGTACTCGCTGGCAAAGTGGCCCCACTGCATCGTGAGCACCCCGACGTTCAAGGCTGCTTCGGCCGCTTTTCCGGCGGCGAAGACGTTTTCACCTCTCTCGGGCGGCGTATAGCCGTCGGCGAGGTCCTGGACCTCCCGCTTGGCGGCCGAGATGAGGTGGTCGGGGTTCATGACTACTCGGTCGTTCTCCGACAGGAAGCCCGATTCCTGGGCTTCGAGGGCGCTGGTGGCGACCTTCGCCATCGCGATGGTCTCGAAGGCTTTCTGGAGGTACGGCAGCGGCGGCGCGTCGGAAGCAGCCTGTAGCGGCGGCGAGACCATTCGACGGGCCAGCTCTTTCGTACCGCCGCCCGCCGGGATCAGGCCGACACCGGCTTCGACGAGGCCCATGTACGTTTCCCCGGCGGCCACGACCCGGTCGGCGTGCAGGCAGATCTCCAACCCCCCGCCGAGCGTCTGGCCGCGAGGAGCCGCCACGACCGGCTTGGCGGCGAAGCGGAAGCTCATCAACAGGCCCTGCAGGGCTTCTATCCTGTGACCGACCTGATCCAGGTAGCCGTTCTGGACAGCTTGCGCGACCTCTCCGAGGTTCGCCCCGACGCAGAAGTTTCTGCCTTCGTTCCCGATCACCAGGCCAACGACATCGTCCCGCTCCATCTCCCGCAGGGCTCTGTCCCCCATCTCCAGCATCGCGCCGTCGATGGAGTTTCCCCTGGAGTGGAACTCGAACAGGAGTACGCCGTCGCCGAGGTCCAGCAGGCTCGCGGAGTCGTTGCGCGCCAGCTCCTTGCCCTCGTCCCGCAGCCGGTCGAGAGATATGTGCATCGGATCCTCACGTACCGGCTCGTAGTCCTTCTCGACCGGGCTGTAGACCAGCTCCCGGCCGTCGGCTTCCTTGTAGAAGCTCTCGTGGCCGCCCTCCAGCATCTCCTCGACCCAGGCGGCGATCTCGATCTCCTGTTCTTTCATCTGCTCCACGGTCTCCTGGACGCCGAGAAGGTCCCACGTGCGGAACGGACCGGCCTGGTGGCCGAAGCCCCACTCCATCGCGTGGTCCATGTCTTCGAGGGTATCGGAGATCTCCGGCACCCTCCTCGCCGAGTAGGCCAGATACGGCAGCAGCGTGTCCCGCAGGTACCGGGCGTGACGGTCTTCGTCAGCCTTCTCCATCAGGAATCTGAGCCGGGCCGAGAGGTCCCCCTGCTCCTGGGCTTCTTTGGCTATCGGGATCTCCGGCTCCTCCGGCGGGTGGTGCTCCAGGGTTTCGAGGTCTATGACGTCAAAGACCCGCTGGCCGTCCCGTTGGGTACGCTGGTAGAAACCTGCCCCGGACTTGTTTCCGAGCAGGTCGTGCTCCACCATCTCCAGGAGCTTGGGATGCGGCTTTAGTTGCTCCCGCGACTCGTCTTCCGGAACCGCCTCGTAGAGGTTCTCGGCGACGCCAACCGCGATGTCCAGTCCGATCTGATCGTTCAGCCGGAACGTGGCGGTTTTGGGACGCCCGATCAGGGGTCCCGTTATGGCGTCCACCTCTTCGACGCCGTAGCCGTTCTCTATGGCGTAGCCCACCGACTGCATCCCGCTAAAGCTCCCGAGCCGGTTGCCGATGAAGTTCGGGGTGTCCTTGGCGATGACGCCGCCCTTGCCGAGCACCCGTTCGCCAAAGTCCCGAACCCGCCCGACGATGTCCTCATCGGTATCTTCGGTCGGGATGATCTCCAGCAACTTCAAATACCGGGGCGGGTTGAAGAAGTGGGTCCCCAGAAAGCGCTGCTTAAACCCCTCCGAGCGGCCCTCCGCCACCTGGTGCAGCGGTATGCCGGAGGTGTTGGAGGAGATAACGGCGTCTTCTTTCGCCGTTTGCTCCAACCGCTCCATAAGCTGTTGCTTGGGCTCCAGCTTCTCTAAAATGGCTTCGAGAACCCAATCCGCCTCGCCTACCCGGTCGAAGTGGTCCTCGAAGTTACCGATCCGGATCCGGTCGAGGACCTTCTCGCCCATGAGCGCCGCGGGCCGGGCGTTCTTCATCTGCTCGTAACCCTTTTCGACGACGGCGTTGTTGTCGTCGTCCTCCGGGGCTATGTCTAGCAGGTCAACTTCCAGGCCGGCGTTGGCGCAGTGGGCGGCTATGGCAGCCCCCATGGTCCCGGCACCCAAGACCGCTACTTTTCTGATCTGTTGCGACATGATTCCTCCGTTCTGTCTCCATCAGGTCCCTGGATATCTCGTCTGGTTCCGGGAACATTACACCGTTTGCCCGAGCTCTTGAAGCGCGCCAGCCCCTACTTCGTGCCGGTTTTTGCGCTGAACGTGCAGCGTCTTTTCTACCGAAGCATGGACTTCACCGTTCTCGTCGGTGAGGTCCACGAGGTAGTCTAGCTCTATACAACTTGAGGCTTCGAGCATCGTTTCTATGTACTCTATCTCTTCGGGACCGAGCACGAAGCGGGCGTACAACGTCTTTCGGCCCGGCTGCCGGAAACGTATCGTCGCCGCCGTTTCCGAGACCACGTAATCTGAGCCGAGGTTCTCACTCAGCATGCGGGCGTGGATGGGCTCTATCGCCGCGTACATGCTGCCCCCGGAGATAGTCCCACCGGAGTTCCTGGTCCGCCAGTTGCGCGGTAGCTTAACGTCTACCTCCCGGAGGTTACCGGACATGGCGGTGATTCTCGCCCCGGTCGCGAAGTATGCGGGAAAGAGGTTTAGACTCCAGCGCAAGAGCTTGGTTCTGAGCGTCTCCTTCACGGGGCTAGCCGTAGATCTCCTCTTGTATCGCCTCGATAGCCGTCTTGACCCTCAGCAAGTGCTCCTCGAAGAGCACCTTTATCTCCCCGTATTTCTCTTTCCCGAGCGGCGTGATGCTGTAGAACCTGCGGGTTCGGGTGTCCTCGTCTTCCCACTCGGCGGTCAGATAACCTTTCTCCTCCAGCCGCCTCAACAGGGGGTACACGGTGTTCGGTGAGGCGCTCATTACACCCGAAGTCATGTCTTTCACGCCCTTTATTATGCTGTTGCCGTACTCGGGCCGCTTGTTGACCATGTGAAGTATTAGCAGCGGGAAGATACTCTTGGATTTCACCTCGCTAAGGAATATCTCTTTCGGTGTCACCTCTGTACGCTCTATGGAATCCTCCCTCACGCTCTCTGTCCTGGCCTGTATTTATTCCCCGGGCTCCCACTTTGACAACATCCTGGTGCGACACTCAAGAATAGAGCTTCTCGATGGTATCAGCGTAGCGGTCTTTGACCACGCGCATCTTGACCTTTAGCGTCGGGGTGAGCTCGTCCCGCTCGGCGGAGAGCTCGTGCGGCAACAGGGCGAACTTCTTTGGCCTTTCGTAGCCGGCGAATTGCCGGGTAGCGTCATCGACCTCCCGCGCTATGAGGCTCCGGACGTGCTCGTCTTGAGAGAGCTGTTCGTTGGGTTCGCTGCGGCCGAGGCCGTTGCGGACGGCGTCGTAGTCGGGAACTACGAGCGCCGCGACGTACTTGCGGCCGTCGCCGAGCAGTATCGCCTGCGAGATGTGCGGGGCCGCCACGAGCGCGGTCTCGACGGACTGCGGGGCGACGTTCTTTCCGGTGCTCAGCACGATCAGGTTCTTTGCCCGGTCGGTGACCTTCAGGTAGCCGTGATCGTCGAACTCCCCGATGTCCCCGGTACGGAACCAGCCGTCCCCGGTAAAGGCCTCGGCGGTGGCCTTTTCGTTGTTCAGGTAGCCGCGCATGACGTGCGGACCCCGGGTCAGGATCTCCCCGTCCTCGGAGATCTTGACCTCTACGTTGTGGAGCGGGAGCCCGACGGTCCCGAACCGCATTTTCTCCAGCCGGTTGCAGGAGATGACCGGCGAGGTCTCCGTTAGGCCGTAGCCCTCGATGACCTTTATCCCCGCGGCGTAGAAGAACTGGCCGATCTCGGCGCTCAGCTTGGCCCCGCCCGCCACGAAGAACCGGGCCCGGCCACCGACGGCCTCCTTGAGCTTGCCGAACACGATCCGGTCCCACAGCCCGAGCCGCAGCTTCAGCCCGCGCCCGATGGAGCCGCCCTCCTTCTCGATCTGGTACCGGCGCTTCCCGTCGGCGATGGCGGCGCGGAACAACCGTTGCCGGATAGCCGAACCGCCGGAGATGCGCTCCATTACCCGGTCGTACATCTTCTCGTAGAGCCGCGGCACGCTGAGCATGACCGTCGGCTTTACCTCCCGGAGGTTGTCCGGGACTTTCTCTATGGACTCGGCGTAGTAGGTGGTGGCCCCGAGGCTCAGCGCCAGAAACTGGCCGCTCGTCCGCTCGAAGACGTGGGATAACGGCAGGAACGACAGGTAGATGTCGTCCTCGCGCATCGGCAACGCCTCCACCGTTCCCTCCAAATTGGAGAGGATGTTTCCGTGCGTCAACACGGCTCCTTTCGGGAGCCCCGTGGTCCCCGAAGTGTAAATGATGGTGGCCACGTCGTCCCGGCCCAGCGAACGCCAGCCTTCCTCCCAGTTCTCGACCGGCTTCTCCCGCCCGGCCCGCTCGACGTCTCCGAAAGCCAGCACGGCTTCGTCGTCCTGATCAGCCCCGTCGTCCATAACGACGAGCCGCAGGTCCTCTACCAGGTCCCGGACTTCACCTACTCTCTGCAGGAGCTCTTCGTTCTCCAGGATCAAGACCCGCGACCCGGAGTCACCGAGGATGTGGGCCACCTGACCGGGCTCGAGCGTCGGGTACAAAGGAACCGTGGCAGACCCTAAACTCTGTATCGCCAGGTCCGCCACCGGCCACTCCGGCCGGTTGGTCGCCATCAGCGCCACCCGCGCCCCACGCCCGACCCCCAGGCCCGCAAGCCCCGCCGCAAAGTGCCGGACTCTCTCCCAAAACGCCTCGTACGACAGGTCACGCCAGCCGCCGGCCATCTTCCTTACCAGCGCGGCCTTGGAACCTTTCGATCCTACATGCCGGTGTACGGCCATAAGAATGTTGTCCGGCACGGCGGATCCCCCACCGACCGGGCCGCGCGTTGGTGATTCCTGCATAAGCTCCTCTTGTCCCGCTACCTCTTGTCAAATTTGATAAGCACCATTATGATAACAGGGTGCCTAGATAAGGCAAGACGTTTTTTCGACGAGCCTTTCGCGGTCGCGGGCTTCGCGGGCGTGCTAGAGTTCAGGTTTGTAAAGGGGCCCCGGCGGCGGCTGGCGGCGAGTACAAGGAGGGCGAGTATGATTGCTGACGTATCCACTTCTTTGGGGACGGACTTCTATCTTCTAGACGAGCTCCTGACGGATGAGGAGCGTCGGGTCCGGGACCGGGTTCGGGAGTTCTGCGACCGGGAGGTGATCCCGGTGATGAACGAGTATTGGGAGAAAGCCGAGTTCCCGTTCGAGATGATCCAGAAGTTCGCCGACTTGAACATCGCGGGCGGGGCGATACAGGGCTACGACTGTCCGGGGCTGAGCAACCTGGCGGTAGGGCTCGTGGCCATCGAGCTGGCCCGGGGCGACGGGAGCCTCAACACGTTCTTCGGGGTTCATTCGGGGCTTGCGATGGGCACCATCGAGATGCTCGGCAGCGAGGAGCAGAAGCAGAAGTGGCTGCCGCCGATGGCGCGCATGGAGAAGATCGGGGCCTTCGGCCTTACCGAGCCGGAGCACGGCTCCGACGTCGTGATGCTGGAGACCAGCGCGATCCGGGACGGCGACGAGTACGTCATAAACGGCGAGAAGCGCTGGATCGGCAACGCCACCTTTGCCGACGTTATCGTCATTTGGGCCCGCGACGAAGAGGGCAACGTCGGCGGCTTTCTGGTGGAGAAGGGCATGGAGGGCCTCTCGACCGAGCTCATGACGGGCAAAATGGGCAAGCGGGCCGTCTGGCAGGCCGACATAAAGCTGGAGAACGTCCGGGTCCCGCTCGACGCCCGGCTGGAGTACGCCCGCACCTTCCAGGATACGTCGAAGGTGCTCACCGCGACCCGCTACGGCGTCGCGTGGGAGGGCATCGGGCACGCGGTGGCCTGTTACGAGGCGGCCTTGAGTTACGTCAAGGAGCGCAGGATCTTCGGCCTCACGTTGGAGAACTACCAGCTCATCCAGAACAAGCTCGCCAACATGCTCGCCGAGATCACCAACATGCAGCTCATGTGTTTCCGGCTCGCCCAGCTCCTGGACGAGGGAAAGATGACCGGCGGCATGGCGTCGCTCGCCAAGATGAACACGGCCAAGAAAGCCAAACAGGTCTGCTCTGAAGCCCGCGACATCCTTGGCGGCAACGGCATCTTGCTGGAGTACCTCGTGGCCAAACACCTCGCCGACATGGAGGTCGTTTACACTTACGAAGGGACGGACATCGTGCAATCGCTCATTGTCGGCCGAGAGGTCACCGGCACCCAGGCCTTCGCTCCCCCGAGGCAATAGTATGAAGGCGGTAAGGCTCAAGGAACTCGAAGGCCCCGACGGACTCCACTACGAAGATGTAGACGCACCAGAACCCGGCTCCGGCGAGATAGTCGTCCGGCTCCGGGCCGCGGCCCTGAACCGCCGCGACCTGTTCGCCACCAAAGGCCAGTACCCCGGCGTAACGGAAGACATCCTGCCCGGCACTCCCGGCTCCGACGGCTCGGGGGAAGTCGCGGCAAAGGGTAGCGGCGCCGACGGCCCGGAAGAAGGCCAGGAAGTCGTCATACATCCCTCTCTATACTGGGGCGACGATCCCCGCGTCCCCGGCAAGGAGTATCGCATCCTCGGCCTGCCGGACGACGGGACCTTCGCCCAGTTCATAAAGGTACCGGCAGAGAACGTCTTTCCGAAGCCCTCACACCTCTCCCACGAAGAAACCTCAGCGCTGCCGCTCGCGGCCCTGACCGCGTACCGGGCGCTCGTCAGCCGCGGGCAGGTGCGAGAGGGTGAGACGGTAGTAGTACCGGGTGTCGGCGGCGGGGTGGCGACGTTCCTGGTCCAGATGGCCAGTGCCCTGGGCGCGAACGTCTTCGTAACCAGCGGCAGCGACGAGAAGATAGAGGCGGCGCAGGAACTCGGGGCGCAAGGCGGCGTCAACTACAACGCCGAGGACTGGTCGAAAGAGCTGAAGAGCATGACCGGTGGCGTGGACCTCTCGGTAGACAGCGTCGGCGGCGACGCCTTCAACGCGCTGGTTCAGCTCGCCAGGCCCGGCGGGCGGATCGTCGTCTTCGGCGCAACGGCCGGGCCGGCGCCGAAGGTCATGACCATACTGGCCGCCCTGAAGCACCTGGACGTTCTGGGCACCGCCATGGGCACCGCCGAGGAGTTCGGCGCGATGCTGGATCTCTACGCCGAGCACGGCCTGAAGCCGAAGATCAATGCCTCCTACGCCCTCGAAGACACCGCCGACGCCTTGAACCACATGGAAGAAGGTGCCGGGATGGGCAAGATCGTTCTGGAAATTCCCGAGTAAAGCGTTTACCGGAAGCCGGAGGGCGGGAGCAAAAGTCGCTCCCGCTCTCTTGACGCCTTCCTCACAGATCCCACATTCCGGCGTAATGGTCCAGGACCAACGCCCGGCATTCTTCCAGGAGATCCTGGAACCCGATCTCCCGCCCCAGCGCACCATACGGCGGACGTCCACGACGCAACTCGTAGCCTCCGCTCTCCCCGGCGCACTCGTCCAAGACCAGGTACGGATACTCCCCGGGTTTCTTCAGATCGAAGAGCCCAGTAAACAGTAGCCGCTCTTTTGGACCGTGAGTAGCAACGGAACCAAAATATACGGTAAGCCACGACTTCTAAATTACTTGTAACATATTAGTAGCAACCTTAATCTCTCAGGTGCTCTGCAGAGTTTGGTTTTGCTAATGCACTAGATGTGTGTTGCGTGGATTCAGTATGAGATAGAAAGGGGGCCATCCGACTCCCCGACGAAAGGAACCTCGGATGACCCATCCGCAGCATACTCCCACCCTCGCTTCCCTGGAAGAGGCACTCACCGTGCTCTTCTG
>JBHJHC010000125.1:0-14489 GCA_050331175.1 Rubrobacteraceae bacterium
TGGACGGTGTGAGGGCGCGTTTGGCAGCGAGGGTAGCGTTGCACAACTTCTGTATCTGGCTCAACGGACAACTCGGTCGTCCTCGACTTTCCTTCGCCGACTTGCTGGGATGGTAATCTCCACAACTCACACCAAGCGTTCAAGACTTTGCTCCCGGACCTTTTTGCAGTGCTGTGGGGAGCGCACTTGGGGACGCATTTGAGGAAGTATTTGGAGACGTGCCGCTGGCTTGAGGTCCGAACTGCGGGTCGAATCCTCTCCTCTCGCAGGCCTCGTGCGGCTCGTGGATGGCGATGGCCCGCGGCGAGACCTCCCGCCATTCCATCTCGAAGTTGTTGAAGAAGTGGAAGGTGACCATGCCGGTGGTGCAGTTCACTTCCGAACTCCACACCCAGCCGGGGCCGTAGATGCCTTCCTCAGTCTGGTAGCCGGCGTCGAAGTCGACGGGCTCGCCGGTGTAGTCAGTGTAGGGAGGCTCGTAGCCGCCGCTGGTCTGGTCGAAGTTGCCGAAGTCGATGGAGAGCCCCACCATCAGCAGCGCCGAAAGGATGAATCCCAGCGCCGCGAACGTGTAGAGGAGTATGTTGCGTGCTTTTTTCACCTTTTCTCCTTGTGGTCTGTACGCATGTAGCTGCACGCTTTGCGCTTTTTGATGGCCGTAAGCCGCTTTCGTTGGCCCGATGCTTACACTACGGTTACCTCCTCGACCGCCCGACGCGGGCTACGGAGCACTTCGGTCGTCGGGTAGCCTAACCGGAAGGCGAAGATGCCCTGCCTCCGGGGATCGCCAACGAGTTCCCTCATCGCGTCGCCGAAGACGGGCTCGACGCCCAATTGCGCTTCCCGGTCGTCGCGCTCGTTGAGTTGATTTTCTGGCTGCATGGCGAGACCCTCCTTCGTGGCCCACAGGTGCATCCTCTGCCAGAGCCTGCCAGCCCGCATCCTCTGCTCGTCGTTCCGGCCGTCGCCGACGGTGATGATGCCGAAGGCCGCGGCGGTCCGGACCCCTTCTTTCGTGCCGTCCAGCCAGTAGCCGTTGGACTGCTCCGCGGAGAGCGACGGTAGCATCTTGGCTGCGGCGCGCGTGAGCGCGGGGTTGCCGCTGGTGTCTATGGTGACGCCGTCACGGTAGCGGTTGCGCTGAAGCTCGTCCCAGTCGTGGCGGAACCACTCGTGGCTGTCGTGAGACTGCTCCTCATCAGCGATAATGGCTTCGGTGGCCCGCACGATCAGGTTGCCCACCAGCCGGCGTTGCTCCTCACCGGCGAACCAGAGCACCTCGACCGCCGGGTCTTCTCTTGCCAGGTTCCCCAGCGCGTCGAGCGTGCCGGCCCGGATGGGACGTTCGGTGTCGTAGGCGGCGCGGTCAGTGTGCCGGTCGGGTATGGTCTCGTAGAGCTCGGAAACGATGGTTTCACCGGGGGAGAGCTCGATCCTGGCAGCGTGCGTGGGGTCCGAGCCGTTGGGCACCAGGGTCAGGTCGTATCCGTAGCCGTTGGCCTCGGCGGCCAGCAGGAGGTTCTCCAGGGCGCAGCCCAGACCGATGTACATCTCCCGGAGAAAGGGGTCCATCGCGCCGATGTTGCGCTGCCGGTCGGCGAAGAGGTCTATGCGGGATTCCTCCACCCGGAAGAGCCAGGGCTGGGAGTTGTGGGGGTTAGAGGCCAGGATGGCCGAGGAGACGAGCGAGAATGGGCCTCCCCCGCCACTCGCTTCGCGCCAGTTCTCCCACGGCTCATAGGCGGGACCCTGCCCGGTGTCGAACACGCCCTGGTCGGTGGCGCGCCACACGCCGCCCCCGGCCACGAGCACCAGGGCAGCACCCGCGCCTTTCAGGAAGCCCCTGCGGCTCATCCGGTATTTTTTGTTTGTTCTCTCCACTTCAGATGCTCCTTTCAT
The DNA here is from genome assembly GCA_050331175.1 of Rubrobacteraceae bacterium. Lineage (GTDB taxonomy): Bacteria > Actinomycetota > Rubrobacteria > Rubrobacterales > Rubrobacteraceae > SIRX01. The sequence continues at coordinate 1,900 of JBHJHC010000125.1, forward strand.
TTTTTTCGGCGGTACCGCCGAACTCTCGCAACGCTTCCTCGGTCAGGTGCGGGCGGAGGATCTCGAAGATCACCTCTACGCCCCGTTCCATTTGTTCGAGGCTTACCGGCTCTTCCCCGGCTTCGAGGAAAGAAAGCCAGCTTGTGGAGATGATCCAACCCGCCCTCACCAGGGCCGGAAGGGTCTGCGAGCTCTCCGGCTCGCGCATCACCCCAGCCTCGACGAAACTCCGCAGAAAGAGCTCTTGTTCGCCGAGCCGGTCCCGCTGCATCCCGCCGTACATCCGGCCGAGCTCCGGGTCCCTTCGCACTAACACGACCAACTCCCGGTAGAAAAAACGGTACTCCCAGAGCAAAGAGAAATTTTTCCTCAACAAAAGCCGGACGTCGCCCAGGGTAGGGGTGTGGTCCTGCGGAACTACCCACAACTCTCCCCAGGCGACGAACATCCTCTTCAAAATCTCCCGGATGATCTCCTCCTTGTTGCGGTAGTGGTAGTAAAGGTTGCCCGGGCTGATCCCCACCGCTTGCGCAACGTGGTTGGTCGAAACCGCCCCGGTGCCGCGCTCGTTGAACAGCTCAACGGCCGCGTCCAGGATCCGGGATCTAGTTTGCTCTCCGCTCATCTAACCTCCTTAGAGCTTTTACTCTAGTGCTTTTGCTCTAACTTACGCGAGAGGGAGTAGAAAAGTTTCAGGAGCGGGAAAGGCTTTAAGGGCTTGTGATGTTTGAAGCCTAATTTAGCGTAGTGGTTGCTGACCAGTTATTGGAGACCGTGGTTTTGAAACGCGTTCTAAGCCACCTTGCGTCACAGCCATCGCGAGGGGGTACGACGCTACCGTAGCAGGGCGGGCCTCCATCTCCTGGAAACCCATCCTGAGTTCAACCCCGCCCCCACGACGAGGTGTGTACGGTAGGTTGCTACCTTGGTTCGCCTAGAAGCCCCTGGGCACCCTCACTACCACCCTGCGGGCTCCACTCTTTACCACCTTGCCCTTGGCTGCCCTAACCTGCTTGCCTCCCTGCTTTACCAGCCCCAGATTCTGGTTCTTCAGTGCCTTGGCCAGAGCCAGCTGGTTGCCCTGGATCACACACGCCACGCTCTTGCCGGGCTTGCTGTCGGCTACCACTACCTGCTTGCCCTGTACCAGCCTCACAGTCGGGTCCTTCACCTTGCAGCTTATCTGCTTGAACTTAGGCGCCGCCTTGGCCTTGGCTTTCGCCCTCACCACCGCCCGGGCACTGTTGTTCCTGGAGTTGGGATCCCTGACAGAGGAGCTTGTCCTAGCCTTGTTTACCAGCTTGCCAGCCCGGTTTACCTTCACCACTATCTTCTTGGCTACGCTCCGGCCATCACCAAGGCGTGCGATGTTGCACACCACCTTCCTGGCCGAGAGCTTCCTGCAGCCCTTGGAGGTAGAGAGTACCTTCACTCCTTTGGGCAGGGTGTCTACTATCTTCACCCTCGTTGCCCGGTCTGGGCCGTTGTTCTTGACCCTGAGGGTGTAGGTGATCTTGGTTCCCACAGTCGAACGTCCCTTGCTGGCTTTCTTGGTCAATGACAGGTTTGCTTTGTCTGCTACTACTGGTGGCGGAGTTGTCTCTGCCTCTCTCTCAAACGATCCCGAGTCACACAGCACACTGCCGTTGCCATCACCGTCCTGCGGGCGAGTTACTCCGCGCTGGTCGGTGGCTACGTTGCAGGGTCCTTCCGGCCCGTTGTCCAGGGCCGGACTGCCCTGCTGAACGGCGTGGGTTGGGGTAGGTCCTCCATTGTCCTGGAGGGGTCCGAGGCCGGGATCGGCTTCTCCTATGACCTTGTCGCCCTGTTGGTCGAAGGCGTCTGTGGCGTTGCCGCTACCTACTACGTTGTAGCCCTCAGAACTCAAGTCTATCGAGGCTGCTTCCCCTCCCGGGTAGTCTATATCGGAGTCGGTGTTGCCGGCGATGATCGAGGATGCCACCTCTACCTCGGTTTCGAAATTTGGGTTGTCTAAGATCAATAAGCCACCGCCCTGCCCGTCAGAGGCGCTGTTGTTGGTGATGGTGGTCGACTCTATGCGCGTCACGCCTACAGATGCGGTGTAGATGCCGCCACCACCACCCCGGGTGGTCTCGTTACCGCTTATGGTGGAGTTGTTTAGCGTTAGGTTGCCTTCTATGTTGCGTATGCCGCCGCCTACGTCTGCTCCGCTATTGTTGCTAACGGTTGAGTTGTTTAGCGTTACGGTGCCTAGTTCACTTGCGATACCGCCGCCACCAAGGAAGTCTTTGGCAATATTGTTTCGAACGGTCGAGTTGTTCAGCGTTAGGTTGCCTTCTATGTTGCGTATGCCGCCGCCAAAGTTGTTTCCAGTGTTGTCTCTAACGGTAGCGTTGTTTAGCGTAAGCGTGCCAAAATTGAAGATGCCGCCGCCGCTAGTGAAAACGCCATCCTTTATGGTGAGGCTCTCTATGGTGGCGTTTACTCCACTATCTATCTCGAACACCTGGCTTGAGTCGTTGCCGCTTACCGAGAGCTGACCTGCCCCCGGCCCTTCTATCGTCAGGTCAGGACCTGCCGTGTCGTTCCGTAGAGTTAGTCGACTGTTTATGGTGATCTGGCCCGTAACCTCAAAGGTTATGGTGTCGGACTGAGCGTTGGAGTTGGCTTCGCCTATAGCAGCCCTCAAAGACCCCGGCCCGGAGTTGTCTGTGTTGGTCACGGTCAGCTCAGCAGCCCGAGCCTTCCCGGCTCCAAGGGTGCCCAGCGCAGCCATCGCTACCACTGTGGCCACCACGAACAAGGCAACTAACCTGCCCGGCGGCCGGTGCCTCGTTAGCCCTGCTCCTACTCCACCTACATCCAACTCCCAATCCTTTCTCTGTGCTGCATACAATCCGTCCAACTTATGTGCCCATCCCCGTTGCTCTCCAGCTTTCCTTGCCAGGTTCGCGGTTCTCCTCGTACACGAGGGGGTCCGGCCCTCTGTCGTGCAGAATTTTCTTTGACCGACCTCGAGATCCGGCACAACTTTCCTTTTCAGGTGTTAGCTGGCAAGCCGTTTGTTAACACTTTAGTATGTAAAAGTATCATAACTCTATATAGTGATAAAGCACAAGCACTATAAGGTAGCTGAAGGAGCGGCGGAAGTGCAAGATTTCACAGAACCGGCACTTTCTTAATATTTTTTGGCAAAAGGGGAGGTGAGCATTTCACGCGAGGGTCGCGAGAAATTTGTGCGCGGCGATGAGCCCAGGAAGGGTTTGGCTACTGGCCGCCGGTCTCTTTCTGGGATCCGGGCCGGAGGAGGTTCCACGGAGGGCGAGGGAGCGGGCTACCGGCGGGGCTCCGGCCAGGGAATTGCTGCACTGTAGCTGGCGCACCGGGGTGAGATCCACGATGAGGCCCATCGCCCTCGGTTCTAAGCCGTGGCGCCCGTCTGTCTCGCGGTACCGGTAGTTGTAAGCCTGGCGCAGCCTTCTGGTGGCGGCCCACTCCTCCGGGCCGGCTACGCCTCGAGTGGATGGATCAGCACGGGACCTTCCGCCGCGCGGAGGACCTTGGTCGAGACGCTTCCCATGCGGAAGCGGTCGAGCGTCCCCAACCCCCGGCTACCAACGGCCGTAAGTACACCATCTCCGTCTCTTCTGTGCGCGGCCTCGACCAACTCCGCCGCCTCATCCCCAACGGCTATGGAGATCTTCGGCCGGCTACCGAACGTGGCCTCCAGCTCACCGGCCCGCTCTCCGAGTTCCTGTTGCGCCTGGCGCAAGGCGTCGTCGGTCGCGCGAGGGTCCATCTTGCGTCCTTCCTCGTACACTTCGGGCAGCTTGGGGTAAACCCTGACCAGGGTTATGCCGGCGCCGGCGATCCCAGCTATCCCCGCCGCGGTCTCCGCCGCTCTTTTGGCCGTCTCAGAGCCGTCGTCCCCCACCACTACGTGCCCGGGAGGCCAGGCGTGCTCCCCGCCCCGCAGCATGAGAACCGGGATGCGGGCACGATGCACAACGCCCTCGGAAACGCTACCCGTCGCCAGCCGCTGCAACGGTCCGGTGCCCCGGCTACCCATTACTATGAGATCGGCGTTTAGCTCGTCGGCCAGCCCGAGAATGGCCCGGGCGGGCTTGTCTTCAACCAAAATGGCCTCCGGGTTTGCCCCCGACGCTCTCATACTCTCGGCCTGCTCCTCGAGAAGCTCGCGGGACTCCTCTTCGCGGGCCTCGTTTATCCAACCCTCGAAGTGGGGAGACGGCACGATGTTCCAGGCATGGGTCACGTGCAGCTCTGCCCCGGTCTCGTTGGAGAGATCTACGGCCGCCCGGGTGGCCAGCGCAGAGTCCTCCGAGCCGTCGGTCGCCAGCAGAATAGTCCTCGGTAGAAAGCTCATGTGTCCAGGCTCCTTTCACGAACAGTGTAGATCATCCTCTACCAGAAGCTTGCCAGAAGTTATTGTCTCGTGGGAAGATCGTGGTGAACTCGATCCGCCGCCGGCAACCCGGCTTCAGTTCAAGACAATGCCGAGCTCGCGGGCGCGAGCCAGGGCCTCCAGCTGGGAGTGGGCCCCCAGGGCCTGGAGCACCGAGCGGACGTGGTTGCGCACCGTCGCCTCCGAGAGGTGTAGCTCGGCTTTGATCTCCTTGACCGACTTACCCTCCGCGAGATGGTTGAGCACCTCGAACTGGCGCGCGGTGAGGGCAGGAAGGTCTTTGCACGCCGTGAGCGTGGCGGCGCCTGGTTCGTTCTTTTTGCTCAGTTGGATCAGGTTTCGCGCCATCTCCACGGTCTGGTGCTTTTCCTGGGCGTCCCGCATCAGGTGGATTATGTAGGTTCCGTCATCGTCGTCGAGGCTCAGGGTGCTAACGTTAACCCAGCGCCTGCCACCCGAAGACGAACGCACCTGCATGTCATAGCTGGCAACGGGACGCCCCTCCTGGCTCATGCGCATCACCGAACAACCCCAACTACAGAAAGGTTCGCCGCTTTCCCGCTCGCCGAGCACCACCTCGTAGCACAGCTTCCCGATGACCTCTTCAGCCCTGATGCCAGTAAAGAACTCCGCCCGGGAATCCCAGTAGGCGATACGGTAGTCCGGCGCGATAACGAATACCGCGTCTCCCGTACGAGCCCCGATGATCTTTTCGACTGTAGACGGGAGCTGGGCCGTGGTCACGGGATCCGCCTTCCTGGTTTGGATCCATCCCCGAAAAGTTGATTCTACAACTACCGGCCCGCAATGTACACTCCGCCCCGGACAGGAAATCCACCTGTTGGGCTGGAGGAATAGCGGTAACGCCTGGCGGTAACGCCTGGTCTATCTTGGAATTTTTTGTTCACGGACAAGTTCCGCGCATTTTGATCAATCTTGGTCAAGCAAATGAGCTAACATGATCAGTGTGAACGCCGGCTGTCCGGGTACATTTAGGCTGGATAAGTGTAGCTGCCTGAGGAGGAAGTAGATGTCCGACAAACGTCAATCCAGGTTGGAGAGGATCATCCACGGCATAGAAGAGCGCATCGAGGAGTGGCGTAAAGAAGACACCGCCCGCAAGATGGAGGCCGAGGATAACCGCAAAATGCTCTGGGCCGAAGCCGCCGAGCGGGAGAGGATTCTGGCCGAGGCGGTAAGCGCGGAAGAGGCCCAAAGAGAATCCATAGAGGGGATAACCAAAGAGCAGAAACTGGTCTTCGTTGTGCATACGGACGAAGTCGCCGAAACCCTCCAGACGTTCGCCGAAGAAGGCGACCGCCTCGTGAACATCATGCCCGGCACGGGGACCAGGGTTGGCGGCTCGGGCCTTAGCGGTTCCTGGCTGGTCTTCGAAGCACCGGACGGACAAGACCCGGAGTAGGTCGGAGGCACATCAACCGGTTTCCCGGAGAAAATCCCGGATGGCCTCGGCGGCCCGGCGCGCATGTTCACCCCACATCATAGTGTAGTGGTTGGCGCCCTCGAGCAGGGTGTCTGAGCGGAGGTCGAGGGCTTCGTCCATCCGGGCGCGGACCGCACCGGAGATAAACGGCGAACTACCCGGTAAGAATCCCTCCGTAGTGCGGATCAGGGCTACCGGGCAACGTATGCTTCTCATCTGCCCGGCGGTTGGGGCTTCGGAGGAGATCTGGGGCGAATCTTCTTCCACGGCGTTGAGTGACGCTTTGGGCTGGTAGCCATCCTCTACCTCGCCCAGGTCGTAGCGATAGTAATCCGCAAGCTCCGGTGGTAGATCCCGCATCGTGATCCCCTGATCCGGGAACCAGAAGTTCAGGTAGTCGTCAGGACTCTCGAAGACCATGTCGAGGCGGCTGTAAGCCCGCTCCAGTCCCTGCCGGATCTCTTCGGCCTCCGCCCGCTCTTTTTCGGTCATATCTTCTTCTGAAGCCTCCGGGCGCGGCCAGCCGCCGTCGAGCAACACCAGCGCCCGCACCCGTTCGGGATACGAGAGGGCTGCCCGCACCCCAACGAAGCCGCCCATCGAGTGGCCGGCCAGCACGGCGCTTTCGAGACCAAGATGGTCCAGGACACTCATCACGTCTGCCGCGTGGGCTTCCAACCCGTAGCCGGATTCCGGCTTCTCCGAATCGCCCCGGCCCCGCAAGTCTACGCCGACGAGTTCGTACTCTTCACCCAGATGCCGCGCCAGGGCGTTAAAAGAGCGGTGTTGGGCCGTGATGCCGTGCAGGCAAATTAGCGGCTCGCCGCCCTTTTCGACGCGCCAGATCGCCAGCTCGGCCTCGCCGGGTACGCGCTCCGGGTTCCAGAAACCTTCCATTCAGCCCGCTTCGCGCTCCCAGTACTCGTCGCGCCAGGAGACCAGCTCCTCGAGGGGCGAGACGTCGTAGTCCGGGCCGCCGAAGGACAGGATGAGGTGGGTTATGCCGTTCTCGACGTAGCCGTCGGGATTCTCTAACATCTGGGCCGGATCTCCCAGTATGGAGCGCTCTATCTCCTTCGGGTCGCGGCCGACCTTCTCACACCAGTCGTCGAGGATGCCGCTCTTGCGGCCCGCCTCTTGAGGGTCTCCAAAACCGTTCCAGATGTGGGCGTGCTGGGCCACGATCCGAAGGGTGACCTTCTCACCACCACCCCCGATCATGACGGGCAGCGGATCCCGCAGCGGGGGCGGGTTGAGCTTTCCGAGACGCTCCTCGATAACCGGCATTGCCGCATCCAGGTCGCGGAGCCGGTCGGGGGCGGTCTTAAATTCGTAGCCGTACTCTTCGTAGTCGCGCTCGAACCAGCCGGAGCCTATCCCGAGGATCATGCGTCCCCCGGAGATGTGGTCCACGGTCCGGGCCATGTCCGCCAGCAGGTTCGCGTTGCGGTACGAGTTGCCCGACACCAGCGCCCCGATCTCCACCCGCTCCGTAACCTCCGCCATCGCCGAGAGCAGCGTCCAGCACTCGAAGTGCTTGCCGTCCGGATCGCCGTAGAGCGGGAAGAAATGGTCCCAGACAAAGAGCGTGTCCGCCCCCATTTCTTCGACCCTGAGCCACGCGTCCCGCATCTGCTCGTAGCTGGCGTGCTGCGGGCGTATCTGCGCCCCGACCCGTACCGTCATACCCGCCTCCTCTGGTAAGTTTTCCACGCGACAGTATAAACCGCCGGGCCAGCGTACCGGCCCGGCCGGAGAGCTACCGGGAACAGTCGGGTATAGTTGTCAGACACGTAGTACGAGTTACGGAGGTGAACAAGAATATGTTCTCTGGCCTTATGACCGCGCTGGTTACGCCCTTCGACGAGGAGGGCGGGCTGGATCTCCGGGCCACCGAGGCAGTATTGGAGCGCCATATCGAGGCCGGTGTAGACGGCATCGTGGCCCTCGGTAGCACCGGCGAGTTCTCGCACCTGGAGGGCAGCGAGCGGCGATACTTCGCCGAGAAGGTGGCGGAGATTATCGGCGGCCGGGTCCCGCTCGTCGTGGGGATCGGGACTAGCGGAACCCGGGAAGGTATCTCCCTCGCCCGGCACGCCGAAAGTACGGGGGCCGATGCGGTGGTCGCCGTGGCGCCGTTCTACTGGAAGGTTGGCGAAGAGGCCCTATTCCGGCATTTCGCCACCATCTCCGAAGCCACCGCCATACCCACCATGATCTACAACTTCCCGATGCTCACCGGTATAGACCTCTCCCCCGCGCTGGTCCGGCGTCTGGCGGAAGAGTGCCCGAACGTCGTGGGCATAAAGGACACCGTGACCGAGTACATGCACACGGTCAACGTACTCCAGGCAGTCAAGCCGGTGAGGCGGGACTTCACGGTAATGGTGGGTTTCGAAGACCAGATCCTACCGTCCCTCCTCGCGGGCTCCGACGGCTCTATCTGCGGGCTCTCCAACGTGGCCCCGGGGCTTTTCGTGAGCCTGGTACGCGCCTTCGAAGAGAACGATCTCGAAGAGGCGGCGAAGCTGCACCGGCGTGTCCTCAACCTCATGTCGCTCGGCGCGCAGAGCGACCCGCCGATAGGCGCCATAAAGCTCGCCATGCGGAAGCTCGGCGTTCCTATCTCGCCGACCGTTCGCGGTCCCGCCCTGCCGGCGACGGACGAGGAGGGCGTGAACAACGTATTGAAAGCGGCGGGTTTGCTGGCGGCTGCGCGCGGGCCCCGGTAGGTGCCGGGATCCGGGGTTCGGGTTACAGCATCGCCCACGCGGCGCTCATCGCGCCGAGAACACCGGTACAGGCGGTGACGCCGAGAGCTATGAGCCTGAAGGCTTGCTCGGAGAGCCTTTTCAGCAGGGCGGTGCCGAGCGCCTTTCCCACGAAGGTTGCCGGGATCAGGAGCGCCGCCAGGGGAAGGTCTCCGATTTCCGCGATATCCCGGAAGAAAAGTAGCGCGAGCCCGACCAGGTTGAGGACCAGGAAGTAGGCGGCGTTGCTCACCCGGAACTCGCGCTTGGGAAGGTCCCGGGCGGCGAAGAACAAAACTATGGGAGGGCCGGGCAGGCCGATAGAGGTAGAAAGCGTGCCGCTCGTGAACCCCGCAAACGCGGTTCCCAGTCTGGTTCGCGCCCCCGGCAGGCGAACCTCCCGGATCAGGAGCAGCGCGGCACAGGCCACGACCGCGCCGGCGCCAAGCTGGATGTAGCGGGCTTCCACGACCCTCAGTATCTCGGATCCGGCGACCAGGCCGACAAACGCAAAGGGCAGCAGCGAGAGCACGGTACGGCCCCGGATGTTCTTCCAGGAATCCGCGATAACCGTGAGGGCCGTGAAAATGCCCAGGACTATGCTAACCAGCACGACCGTCGTCGGCTCGTAGAAGATCAACATCGCCGGTACCAGGATCAGGGCGAGCCCGAAGCCCGTCAGGCCCGCTGCGAGCCCCGCGACGAGCGCTACCGCCGCCACAACGAGGAACCCCAAACTCAATACCCTCTTCTAAAGGAACGAAAGCCTCCGCAAACCAGCATTGGTGCGGAGGCCCTCAGGCGTTGGCTGTTGGTCCCGGAGACCCCGGCTACCGCAGAACGCCGGCGTAGAGCCGTTCCCACGCCTCCATCTCGGGCGTGAAGTAGCGTACCCGGGTCTTTTTGTACTCCCGGGTAGAGTAGAGCGAGTCTCGTTCGGAGAGGCCGGTCTCGTCGGCCATCGCGTCCAGCACGGCCTCGCACTCCTCGACCGTGCGGCCGTGGACCATCGAGAAGATCGCGTACGGCCAGTCCTCGTAGGTCGGGCGCTGGTAGCAGTGGGAGACCGCCTGGTACTGGGCAAACGTGTTGCCGACTTCTTCTATCCGCTCGTCCGGCACCTTCCAGACACCCATGGCGTTCGCCCGGAAGCCGGCTTTGCGATGGTAGAGCACGGCGGAGAAACGGCGCATGATCTTGCGTTCCTGCAGGTCGTGGGCCCGCTCCAGGAGTTCCTCGTAGGAGAGCCCGAACTCCTTGCCCCACAGGTCAAACGGCCTCGGTGTCAGGGGGATATCCTCCTGCAGGGCCCGGATCGCGGCCTTGTCGTCTTCGCTGACGTTGCGGTCCGCCCCTTTCCGGTCTTCCTCGCCGTATTGCGGGGCCTCTTTTTTGGCCGTCGCGCCCTCTTTCATGTCGAGCGTGACCCCGATCTTGAACAGCTTCAGGGTCGGGAGTATCCGGGTCTTCTCCGAGCCGCTTATGTGGTGCATCACGTCTACGGTCCCCTCAAGGCCGAGGCGGGAGTCCGGCGGCACCGCGACCGTGTACCAGAGGTTGAACTCGTTGTTCCGCTCGTAGTTGTGGGAGACGCCGGGGTGGGAGTTTATGGCCTTGGCGCCTTCGGAGAGCTTGCCTTTCGGGATGCGGGCCGCAACGAGGGTGGAATGATACCCGAGTACGCGGGTATCGAAGATCGCGCTGATCTGGCGGATCACCTTCCCGCGCTTCAGCGCTTCTATCCGGCGGATAACCTCGTCGCCGGCGACGCCCACCTCGCGCCCGATGGCGTCGTAGGGTTCCCGTACCAGCGGAAACTTCCGCTGTATAAGATTGAGTATTTCCTTGTCCACGGTGTCCATCAACCGGCTGCTTGTCGTTATACTAACCACGGTCCACGAGCCCTTCTCAACGGTTTATTGTTTCACTCCTACACTTTTGCATGATAACAGGCGCAACCTAAATACGGTATGAAGTTTCTTACGATTACCTGTTCAACCGCACCAACCGTTGCTACGTTCGCGCCTCGAGCGTCTTCTGGTACTCGGCATAGACGTTCTGTACGTCCTTCCAGACCAGGCGCTTGGTGTTCTGCAGCTCCTCGCCACTTTGCCGCAGGATGTAGGCCGGATGGAAGGTCGCCATAGCCTTTACGCCGTCCAGGTCGTACCACTTGCCGCGGTCTTTGGTGATGCGGAAGCCCTTGTCTATGAGGGTTTTGGAGGCGGGGCCGCCGAGGCAGAGGATGATATCCGGCTTTATGGCCTCTATCTGCGCCTGGAGGTAGGGATTGCAGGCGTTGATCTCCCCGGTCTTCGGCTGCCGGTTGCGCGTCCTTCCACCCTCTTCGAGCGTCGGGCGGCACTTGACGATGTTCGTGATGTAGACCTGATCCCGCGTCAGGTTCACCGCCGCCAAAATGTCGTCCAGGAGCTTGCCCGCCCTACCGACGAACGGCAGTCCCGTGGCATCCTCGTTCTCGCCCGGTCCCTCGCCGACCAGCATCAGCGGCGAGCCGGGGTCGCCGGTTCCAAACACCGTGTTGGTGCGGGAGAGTGCCAGGTCGCACTTCGTACACACCGAGACCTGCCGGGCCAGCTCGGCCAGTCGCTCTCCCCGATCCTCGCCGTTCTCCGCTGCATCAAAGAGACTATCCAAAACTCCTCCGCGAACTAGCTTGTCAGCACCATTCTACACCCGACCCTTACGGGCGGGAGAGGAGCGGGCGGGCAAACGCAGCAGAACCTGTTGACCGGGGAAAGCCGGTCCATGTAAAATGCGTTTAACATACATCCGTTCGGACACTAATTTCGGCGCTTCGCTTCGGATGTTACTTGGAAACGGGGAGCTCTGCGGAGCAACAAAAGGAGGAGTCGTGACTAGAAGGTTAATTCTGGCTACCGCGCTGACCCTGATTTTGTCGCTGGTCCTTGTGGCCTGCGGCGGAGGGGGCGATGGCGGCAGCGGTGGCGGCACCGGCGGCAACGGTGGTGGCGGTGGAGAGACGGACTACAAGAAGGACCTGCGGATGGGCACCGGTAGCACCGGCGGCGTCTACTTTCCGCTCGGCCAGGAGATGGCGACCATCATCCCGGAGAGCGTAGACATGCAGGGCTTCAACATTAGCGCCGTTTCTACCGGGGCTTCGGTAGAGAACCTCGCCAAGATCAGCCAGGGCGGGCTACAGCTCGGCCTCGCGCAGAACACCACCGCGTTCGACGCCGTAAACGGCGAAGGCGAATTCCAGGGCAACCAGGTTACCAACGCGGGCTTCATGGGCCAGCTCTATCCCGAAGCCGTGCAGGTGATCACCCGGGAGTCCACCGGGGTCACGTCTATCGACCAGCTCGAAGGCAAGAAAGTTGCCGTCGGGCCTCCCGGCGGCGGCACGGCAAAGGCGGCCCGCCTGATCCTTGAAGCCTACGGGCTCGAGGAAGGCGACTATCAGGCGTTCGAGGAGGGCTTCGACGACGCGAAAGCCAAGATCCAGGACGGCAACATAGACGCTTCCATTGAAGTCCTCGGCGTCCCGGCGTCGAGCGTCCAGGAGTTGCAGGCCTCCACGGGTGACGTGGTGCTGCTGCCCGTCGAGGGCGACGCCCGGAGCCAGGTGGTAGAGAACACCACCTACGACGAGTTCGAAATCCCGGCCGACTCCTACGATTTCCTGGAAGGGCCGGTACCCACGATCTCGGCGTTCGCCACCCTGTTCGGCTCGACCACCCAGGTTAGCCCGGACCTCGGGTACGAAATCACGAAGGCTCTGTACGAGAACGCCGACCAGATCACGCTCCCCCAGAAGGAGTTCATAACCCTCGATAGCGCCCTCGACGGCCGCGGTGACCTGCCGCTCCATCCCGGTGCCGAGAGGTACTTCAAAGAGGAAGGTATCCTGAGCGAGTAAGACCTTGCCGGGGGGCGCGGCGCGCGGGCCCGCGCACCGGCCCGCCGGGGAGGTCAAGGTCGGCGGCCTGTGCGGCCCCCCGGC
>JBHJHC010000126.1:0-13710 GCA_050331175.1 Rubrobacteraceae bacterium
CGGTGTGAGGGCGCGTTTGGCAGCGAGGGTAGCGTTGCACAACTTCTGTATCTGGCTCAACGGACAACTCGGTCGTCCTCGACTTTCCTTCGCCGACTTGCTGGGATGGTAATCTCCACAACTCACACCAAGCGTTTGAGCCTTCTGTTCAGCCCGATCTACTCCTGGCTCAAGCGCCGCAGGATTCCTACTCCCCTGGCACTCGTGATCATGCTGGTCGGGCTGACGGTACTCTTCGTAGGTCTCTTCTTCGTCCTGGGCGTCTCGGTCGCCAGGTTTGGCGCGGATATCGGAAGCTATACGGCGCAGCTAGACCAGAAGATGGCCGGCATCGAAACACTGATCAAGAACACGGGGATTACCCGAGCCGATATCCGCAACGTGGTGCAACCCAGCGACCTCACTTCGGCAGTGGGCGCTATCCTGGGCGGCATTGGTGATTTCCTGAGCAACCTGTTCCTCATCCTGATAATCGTGCTGTTCTTGCTCGCCGAGGGGCCCGCCATGATGAACCGACTGCAGTCCAGCGTCGGCAGCAACCATCCGCAGGCGGAGCGGCTGGTGGTCTTTGGCCGCAACGTCGTGCGCCAGCTCGGGCTCCGGGCCGTCGTAAACCTCATTACGGGCGCGGGCGTGGTAGCCCTGCTGGTCGTCCTTGGCGTTGACTTTCCCGTGATGTGGGGCATCCTGACCTTCTTCCTGAGCTTCATACCCTGGATCGGCTTGCCGATCGCGGTGGCACCCGCGGTGATCCTGGCCCTGGCCGAGCACGGTCTCGAGCGGGCGTTACTGGTCGTCGCGGGTGTGATAGTGATCAACGTCGTGGCCGAGAACCTCATCTCACCGATGCTGATGGGCCGGGGCCTGAGCCTTTCTCCGACGTTCCTCTTTTTGGGGTTTATCTTCTGGGCGTTCGTGCTCGGCGGGCCGGGCGCGTTTCTGGCGGCGCCACTGACGATCTTCGTGGTCCTGATGCTCGGGACCTTCCCGGGGACCCGCTGGCTGGCGAGCCTCATGGGTACGGGTATCCCCGATCCCGACGCTCCCAACACCGACAATCCTGAAACGGAGAACGGTGAACCCGGGTCTCCCGCCTCGGAAGAGGCCGGAAGTTCTTGACGAACGCGGATGCGCCCGCTGATAAACACCTCGTAGCCGGAACCCCGGGCGAGGGGCGATCTTCCGCTTTCGCCTCCACAGATGGTGGCCCGCGGCGTCCGAAGCCGGGTTGGGCCAGCAGCATCATCGAGCTCGGGGGACACGTGACCCGCAACTTCTTCGAACATCGGATTGCAACCTACGCTGCGGCGCTGGCCTACCGGGGCCTCTTCGGCCTCTTCCCGTTCGTTCTGATCCTCGTCGTGCTCGCCGGGGTGTTGGGGGTCCCTGACTCTCTCGCCCGGTTCATCGAGGGTACCGGCGTCGAACGCTACCGGGAGGTTCCGCAACAGCTCGAGCCGGTGGTCGAGCCAGGTAGAGAGCAGATACTACCGTTGGTGGAGATGCTGGAGCAAGCCCAAGAGCAAGCCGGAAGCGAACTGCTCGTCTTCGGGATCATCGTCGCGCTCTGGTCCGTCTCCGCGGTCGCGCGCACCCTGATCGACGCCTTCAATACCGTGTACGGAGTGGCCGAGGCTCGTCCCTGGTGGAAGACGCTGGCACTCTCCGTCGCCTCCGGTCCCATCCTCGCGCTCGCGGTGATCTTCGCTATGGGACTCATGCTCACCGGGCCGCAGATGGTGGAGCGCGTTACGGAGGTGGTCGGCCTGGACGCGTTGTTCATCTTTCTGTGGCGGTGGCTGCGCTTTCCCGTAGCCCTCACCCTGCTCGGGGGGACGCTTTCGATCGTCTACCGCTACGGCCCCAATACCGGCCAGCGCTTCAGATCCGTGATGGTGGGCGCGGCCTTCGCCGTGGTCGCCTGGGCGGTCGTCTCGATCGGCTTCTCTATCTACCTGGCGAACTTCGCCGACTACGGAGTGACCTACGGAAGCCTCGGAGCGGCAGTGGGCCTGCTGTTATACCTCTACCTCTCGGCGTCGATCGTGCTGGTGGGCGCAGAGGTGAACGCGGCGATCTACTACCGGCCGGCCGACAGGTAAACACCGGCGGAAAAGCCCGTTTCAGGCCACCCAACCCGGAACGGCTCCGGGGGCATAAATCCTGACGACGCTCGATCGTCCGGACCGTGAATCGAGAACCTAAGATAATTGCAGCCATGAAGACCTTACCCCTAGCCATAGCGACGATCGCGGGGCGCAGATGCTGCCGGGGCATTCGTCGCGATCGTCCCCCTCGGATAAAGGAGTTCTCGGATCATGCAATCAGAAGGAGTTGCCGCGAGTACGGGTACGGTGAACACCACGGAAACCATGCGCGACGCGGTGTTCTTCGACGGACCGGACGTGCAGCAGCGATTGAGCCGGTTCTGGATCCTGATCGTACTGTCATCGATCATCGCCGCGGCCGGTGTCGCCGCTGACTCTTCGGCGACCGTAATCGGGGCCATGATCGTCGCGCCGCTGATGACCCCGATCCTGGGCACGATGTTATCGGTCGTGCTCGCCGACCGGATAAACCTGACCCGTTCGTTCGTCCTCGCCCTGGGCGGCGTACTCACCGCGATCGCCATCGGATGGTTGTTCGGCTTTGTTTTTACCCGCCACGGGGTGGCCGCGCACACCACGCAGGGAGCCGGGCGCGTGCCCGCCAGGCGCGGAGACTATGGGGCAGGCAACGCAACCCCCGCCGACGACGGGGGGGGCGTACTCCCCGCGAGCGCCATGGGAGGGTGGTGCGGCTGTGGGGGACCGGCCGCCGCGGGCCCGGGCAACAACTCGCAGGTAGCCGGGCGCGTCCAGCCGAGGCTCGTAGATCTGGGCGCAGCAATCGCTACCGGCGCCGTCGGATCCATCGCGCTGGTCCGGCGCGACATCTCCGGCACGTTGCCGGGCGTCGCCATCGCCATCTCGCTCGTGCCGCCCTTGAGCGTGGTCGGCCTTACCTTCGAGGCCGGCGCCTGGGGCCAGTCGTTCGGAGCCTTGACCCTCTTCCTGACGAACGTGGCCGCGATCCTCGGGACCGGGACGGTCGTGATGGCGCTCTACGGCGTCCACCGGATGGTCGTCCCCACAAACGACCCCGGCCGGCCGACCATCAACCGCCGCAACGCGATCGTCGCCATCGCCGTGATGCTGGTCGCCGTAAGTATCCCGCTGACGACGACGTCCATTACCATCGCCCGGGACAACCTTCGCGAATCCCAGGCGCTGGCGGCCGCGCGTTCGTTCGGCGACGCGGTCGGCTGGAGGGTAGTCAACACCACTACCCGCAACAACATGGTTCTGGTCCACATGGAAGGTCCGCCTCCGATGCCCGATACGGGCCAACTCGAGACGGAACTCGAAAAGCAAGGCGTCGATCCCGCGGACGTGCGGGTTGAACTCGTCCCCGCGCGAACCGTTACCTTCGACTAGCCGCGGGTCGGCCGAGATTCCGGCCTCATTCTTCGGTCTTCTCCGAGCCCGGTAAATGTCGCCGCGTTCACCTCGAACCGTCCTGGCCCGGATATACTCAGCAGGTGGATAACGGAAGCAGGATCGCCGTGAAGACCGAGGGCCTGGCGAAGGTCTACGGAGAAGGATCCACCCTGGTCCGGGCGCTGGAGGAGATCTCGCTGGAGTTCTCGGATGGGGAGTTCGCGGCGATAATGGGGCCCTCGGGCTCGGGAAAGAGCACCCTGCTGCATATCCTGGGCGCCCTGGACCGGCCCTCCGCAGGAGAAGTTGTCGTGGGCGATGTCGAGCTTTCCGCACTCTCGGACAGGAAGCTCACGCTGCTCCGGCGGGAGAGGATGGGCTTCGTATTCCAGTTCTTCAACCTGATCCCCACGCTCTCGGCCGAGGAGAACGTGCTGTTGCCGGCCCTTATCTCGGGTGAGAAGCCCGCCAAGTACGCCGGCAGGCTGGACGAGCTTCTGGAGCTCGTAGGACTCGCCGGGCGCCGGGAGCACCGGCCCGACGAGCTCTCGGGCGGCGAGCAGCAGCGGGTGGCGATAGCCCGGGCCCTGGTTCGCAATCCGGACATAATCCTGGCCGACGAGCCTACCGGAAACCTCGACTCCAGGACCGGGGCGGAGGTGTTGGGTCTGATGCGGGAGTCGGCCGCCCGCTACGAGCAGACGATCATCATGGTTACCCACGACCCCCGCGCCGCGGCGAGCGCCGACCGGGTGATCTTCCTGGGCGACGGCCGGGTGGTGGACGAGATGTTGGCCCCCGACCCCGACGAGATCCTGGAACGCATCAAAACCCTGGAGTCCACCGAATGATACAGAGAGGTCAAGCCCTCGTTAGAGAGTACCGGCTACAAGACCCAGCAGCGTGAGAACAACGACGGTAAAAATAGCCAGGCCGTTGAAGCCGGCGCCGAGAACGGCGAAAAGCTTTCTACGCCGGCTCTGGACGAGCCCCGCAAAGCCTAATCCGAACCCCACCAGGTACACCAACACGCAACCGAGAATACCGGCGCCGGCCAGCGCCAACCCCGTAGCCGCCGGAGACTCCTGCAACTGCCGCTGCACCTCCTGGGGCGAGTTGTTCTGGGGATCAACATCCTGCAACGCCTGGGCCGCCATCATGCCGGTCACCACAAAGAGGACTACTATGACGGCGGTCGCCACGACGGCGAGCGCGAAAGACGCTATCCCCATCTTAGAGTGTTTACGCTCCTGTTCCGCTCGCTCCTGTTCCATCTCCGCTCCCGCGAATCACGTTCTCCCGGCCCACCGGGCCGGCCGGTTCACCACAAGGTTAGCACGCCGCGCCCCGCACCCGGAGCTGTTGCCGTGAAGCTCCGCCGCTTCTCCAGCCTCAGCTTCCGCAACCTCGGCTCCCGGCTACAGCGTACGGTCCTGACCGCCGTCGGCATCGTGCTCGGGGTGGGTATCGTGTTCGGCGTGATCACGCTATCCAACACGATGTCGGATACTTTCAAAGACCTCTTTACCCGCGCCTACGGTAGCGCCGACCTGACCATTACCGCCGCTGGCGGCAGCGGCACGTTTAAAGACACTACCGGGGAGGAAGTCAGCTCCACCCCGGGGGTGGCGTCCGCCGCGCCCCGGCTCTCGCTCCCGGCGTCCCTGATCCTGGAGGAGACTGGTGAGAACGGGCTGCCGGAGGTTCAGAGCATGAGGCTCTTCGGCGTAGAACCGGAATCTGCCTCCCTGGCCACGGGCTTCGGCCTGACGGAGGGCCGCTACCCGGAGAACGGGGCGGAGCTAACCCTCGACGGCGGCACCGCCGAGTCAGCCGGCCTGGAATTGGGAGATACGGTCCAGCTTGGAACGCCGCAGGGCCCGGAAGAGGTGGAGCTGGTCGGCCTCCTGCGGATACCGGGTGGCTCCTTCGGCGGGTTCGCCTTCGGCATGGCGCCGATGCCCTTCGCGCAGGAGGCGTTCGACGAGGCGGGCAGGATCTCGGGGGTGTCCGTGGGGGCGGCGGAGGGTGTGGCGCTCCAGGACCTTCGCCAGCGGCTCGACCGGCGGCTCGGAGACGGCTTTCAGGTGGAGCGCTCCTCGACGCGAACCGAACAGGTGAGCAGCCAGTTGCAGGGGTTCCAGATCGCGCTGCTCTTCTTCGCCGGAACTTCGCTCTTCGTCGGGGCCTTTCTGGTCTTCAACGCCCTCTCGATGACCGTCCTGGAGCGCACCCGGGAGCTCGGGATGCTGCGGGCATTGGGCTCCACGCGGGCCATGATCGCCCGCTCCGTAATGATCGAGGCCGGGCTCTTGGGGCTCCTGGGATCCGTGGTCGGGGTGCTGTTCGGATACGGGATGGCGCGGGCGCTGGTCTATCTGTTCGGGCAGGCTTTTGCGTTCCGGATCACGGAGCTATCCCTCTCGCCCTTCGCCCTGGTCGCCGCGATCGTCGTTGGAATACTGGTTACGGTTCTGGCCGCCCTGTATCCCGCCCTGCGGGCCGGCAGGGTGAGCCCGGTCGAGGCCATGCGCGCCCGGACGGGAACCTCCACCGGGCAGCGGTCGCGGTTCCCCTCGTGGGGCGCACCCGTGCTCGGGATCGTCTTGATCGCCATCTGCGCGCCCTGGATCTACTACCTCGCCCGCAACCTCTCGACGGACCTGGACGGCCTGGTCTACGCCTCCGGGATAGCGGGTGTGATCGGGACCTTCCTCGGGGTCTCGCTCGTGATCCCGACCCTCGTGAGACCCCTGGCGCTGGTCTTCTCGCCCGCGCTCCGGCTACTCTTTGGCGTGGAGGGCCGTATGGCGGCGGCGAACGCGACCCGCAACCGGACCCGGACGGCGCTCACCGCCTCGGCGCTAATGGTCGGCATCTCGCTCGTTATAGCTTTCTCGGCCCTCGGCGGCAGCGTCCTCGGTACGATCCGGGCCTCCCTGGAAGGCTCGCTCGGCAGCGACTACGTGGTCCAGCCCGCCGCCGAAAACTCCAGCGCCACCTTCTCCGATGAGTTGCCGGAGGAGATCTCGTCGTTGCCCGGCGTCGAGACGACGACCGCCCTTTCTTCCAACTTCCTGCGGCAGGGGGAAGAGGTCAGCTTCGTCTTCGGGGTGGACGAGAGCTACCCGGAGATCTTCCGCCTCACCTACGCCGCCGGCGGCCCGGATGCCTTCTCCGGTCTACGAGATGGAGCTTCCCTCGTAGGCAAACAACTCGCCGAGACGCGCAATCTAGAGGTGGGTGATGACGTAGAGCTTCCCACCCCCCAGGGTCCCAGGAAGTATCCGGTCGCGGGCATCCTGGACAACGACTTGCTGGGCGGCGGCGGTGGCATCTACCTCTCCGACGAAGTTCTGGCCCGCGACTTCGACGAGACGGCCGGGGAGTTCCTCGCGATAAAGGCGTCTCCGGGCTCCGACCGGACGGTCCTGACGAACCGGATAGAGCGGATACTCGAAGGCTACCCCCAGTTCACGGTCTACTCCAACGCCGAATGGAAGGCCCAGATCGAGCAGGACTTCAATCGCCAGTACGTCTTTTTCTACGCCATCATGGGGGTGTCGGTTGCGGTCTCGGCGTTCGGGGTTGTCAACACGCTGTCCATGAGCGTCTTCGAGCGGACCCGCGAGATCGGGATCCTCCGGGCCGTCGGGAGCACCAGGCTCCAGGTCGGCCGGCTCATCATCGACGAGGGGGTGGTGATCAGCCTTATCGGCTGCCTGGTCGGGGTCGTCGTCGGGTCCCTGCTCGGATACCTCTTCGTGCGCGGCTCGGGCGCCGGCGGCTTTGAGGTGAGCTTCTTCTACCCGACCGGCCCCGCCCTCTACTCCATGCTGGCCGGGCTCGGCATCGGGATCTTCGCCGGCCTACTCCCCGCCCGCTCCGCCGCCCGCACGAACATCGTGGAAGCGGTACAGTACGAGTAGCAGCACCCGCGCAACGCCCGTCGAGAGGTACAGCCGTGGTGAAAGAACCCGACACCAAACAAGGTGAACCGCCGGGCCCGGCAGCCCCGCCGCTGTGGCCGTTTATCCCCCCGCTTACAGGCATTACCGGAATCCTATGGGCCTATTTCGCCGTCAACAGCGGTATTTGGGGAGACGTGCTGGGGATCCTGCCGGCGGTGTTGCTGATCTCTCCGAGCCTCTCTAACGTCTTTTCCGGCGGGGACGCCCGGCTCTCCCAGTTCATGTGCCTGGGCGCGTTCTTCGGGATAGTCTTCTCGTTTCCGATGATGCTCGTCGCCGGTATCGCCGTGGGCCTGGTGCTGTTGGTGCTGTCGGCGGCGAGCTTCGTGGCCGCCGGATACCTGGCCGTCGGAGAGGTTCCGGTTCCCCAGGAGGTGCCGGAGCCCGAGATGGGCGTAAAGCTCTCCGCGAGAGCGGCGAGCGACGAGGTAAAGATGATCGCCATCATCTTTACCACCTGGCCGCAGGCGGTCGGCTCCACGGCCGAACGGGCCGCGCGCGAGGTGGATGAGGCCCTGGAGCTATTCGAGGAGAACGGCTGGCTCGAGGACCCCGGAAGCTTCCACCGCGAGCCGCCCCCCGCCGAGAACCTCACCACCAAGGAGTTCCGGTACAAGCGCTGGGACATGGAGCACCTGAGCTTCGAGAGCGGCTACGAGCCGTGGCCGGGAGAGCCGGGCGGCGAGCGCTGGCAGGCCAACGAATCCAACCGGACGGCCCACGCCCTTACCCTCCGGCACCGGGACGGGAACCGTCCCTGGCTCGTGTGCATCCACGGCCTCCGCAACGGCACGCCGCACAAGGGCGGCGACCTTTTCCAGCCGGAGTTTCTGCACGAGGAGCTCGGGCTGAACCTTCTCCTCCCCTACCTCCCGCGCCACGGCCCCCGGCGACAGGGCATGATCAGCGGCTCTCCTCTGCTCTCGGGAGATATGATGGAGTTGCTCCACGCCGGGGCCCAGGCCTCGTGGGACATCCGACGGCTCCTCTTGTGGCTCCGCCTGCCGGAGCAAGACGCCCCGGCGGTCGGGCTGCTGGGCCATTCGCTGGGAGGTTACACGGCGGCGCTGCTCGCCGGCCTGGACGACAACGTGGACGCCGTTGTCTGCTCCAACCCGTCGGTAGAACCGTCCCACATGTTCTGGCGCGACGGCCTCTCAGCCGCCACCCGCTACCTGAAGACCAACGGCATGACGCAGAAAAAATCCGACCGGTTGCTCCGCCCGGTCTCCCCGCTCGCGTTCGAGCCCCGGGTACCGAAAGAAGGCCGGGCCGTCTTGGCCAGCCTGGCCGACCGCATAATCCCCGCCAACGAGCCCAACAGCCTGTGGCAGCACTGGGATAGGCCGCGCGTGCTCTGGCACCAGGGAACCCATTTCGGGCTTCTCAAGACTCGCGAAGGCCGGAACGCCGTTAGAGACACCCTTCGCGACGGAGGCGTACTGGCCCATTCTCCAACCGGCGGCCGATCCGGGTAGCCGGGGCATCGCTACCGCCACCCGTTGGATCCGCTATTTTCCGCCCTCCCTGTAACCTCCTTTACCCGCTCCCCCGCTAGATATTGTTAGGCTTCGCGCGGTACACTCACTACACTCTTATTCGAGAGAAGGACGGTCAGGTGGCGGCAAAACGCGTAGCGGTTGTAGGGGCCGGCATGGGAAGCCTCGCGGCGGCCATCCGGCTGCAGGCAACGGGTTTCGAGGTGGAGGTCTTCGAGAAGAACGACCAGCTCGGAGGCCGGCTGGGCAGGCTCGAAGGCAACGGTTTTACCTTCGACACCGGTCCTTCCCTACTCTTGATGACCGATACCTACCGGGATCTCTTCCGCTCGGCCGGGCGTAACCTGGAGGACTACCTGAACCTCGTTCCCCTGAACGCCAACTACAGGGTTAACTTTGGTGATGGTGATACCCTGACGATTCACCGAACGCTCCCGGAGCTGATAAAGGAGCTGGAGCGCATAGAGCCTGGCGTTACCCCGCGGTTCTACAGGTTTCTCGAAGACGCCTGCTACAAGTACCGTATCGGGCGCAGGGACTTCGTGGAGCGGGACTTCGACCGGGCGCGGGATTTCTTCGGCATCAAGAACCTGCGCCTGCTGCTGAAGACGAGCGCGATCAACAACTACTACAAGAACGTTTCGAAGTACTTCCGCACGGACAAGCTCCGCCAGGCCTTCAGCCTCCAGACGATGTACCTGGGGCTCTCGCCGTTCCGGGCTCCCGCGGTGTATTCGCTCCTGCCCTACACCGAGCTGGCCGAGGACGGCCTGTGGTTCCCGGAGGGCGGGATGTACCGGCTAATAGAAGCGATGGAGAAACTGGCGGTCGAGCTGGGCGTGCGGTTCCACCTCAACAGCCCCGTAGAAGAAGTATCCGTAACCAAGGAAAAAGCGCGGGGCGTAAAGGTAAACGGGCAAGAGATCAGCTCCGACGCCGTGCTCGTCGGCGCCGATCTTCCTTACGCATACCGGGCCCTCCTGCCAGAGCCAGCGGCCGCGGACTTCAAGGGCCGGCGCAAGAGAGAGAAACTGGAGTATACGGCCTCGGCGTTCATGCTCTACCTGGGCCTCGATTGCAAGCTGGATCACATGCTCCACCATAACTTCTACCTTTCGTCGAGGTACAAGGAGAACTTCGAGGCCATCTTCCGCGACCACAAGTTACCCGCAGACCCATCTTTCTACGCGGTCGTCTCCTCCCGCACCGAGCCGGAAATGGCGCCGGAGGGCATGGAGAACTTGTTCGTGCTGGTTCCGGTTCCTCATCTGGGCCCCGGGGTGAACTGGAAGCGGGACGGAGAGGTGTTCAAGCAGAAGGTCTACGACATGCTCGAAGAACGGTGCGGCATTGGGGGCGTCCGGGATCACATCGTTTACGAAAAGGTCCGCACGCCAGAGGGTTGGCTCGAGGACTACAACCTGGAAGAGGGGGCGGCCTTTGGTATCGGGCACGGTATTTTCCAGGTAGGGTACTTCCGGCCCCCGATGGTATCCAACAGCATCGAAAACCTGTACTTCGTCGGCGCGAGCACCCGGCCGGGCACGGGCGTGCCGCTCGTCACCATCGGGGCGCAGCTGGTTTCGGATCGCATCGGACGCGAGGTGCGATAGTGCGTTTGGACCCTGCCGGCGGCCAGACTTTGGAGGACGGGCTGACCCTTCCGCAAAGCTACGATTTCTGCCGGTGGGTTCAGAAGTCCCACAGCAAAACGTACTATTTCTCAACCCAACTCTTCCCGCGCCAGGTTCGGCCTCACGTCCACGCGCTCTACGCCTTTATGCGCTACGCGGACGAGATCGTCGACAACCCGCACGAGACTAGCCTCGAGGAACAGCATGCCGCCCTGGACGCGTTCGAAACGGAAACCGTGGCGGCCGTAATAGGCGAACCCTCAACGAACCCCGTGCTGCACGCCTTCTCGAATACGGTTCGGGCCTGTGGCATAGGGCTGCAGAACATAAAGGACTTCATGGGCAGCATGAAGATGGACACCCGCGTTTTTCGTTACCCGAGATACGAAGACCTGGAAACCTACACCTACGGTAGCGCGGCCGTAGTGGGCCTGATGATGTGCCGGGTAGTCGGCTTGCAGAGCGAAGCCGCGAACCCGAACGCCGAAGCGTTGGGGGTTGCGATGCAGCTCTCGAATTTTCTGCGGGACGTGAGGGAAGATTGGAAGCGCGGTCGCGTATATCTACCGCTAGAAGACCTCGACCGCTTCGGATATACGGAAGAGGACCTGGCGTCCGACGTTGTGGACGAACGTTTCGTAGCGTTGATGAGCTTCGAGATCGAACGCGCCCGAAAGCTCTACAAGATCGCCGACGAGGGTATGGCCTACATACCCCGGGGACGGCGTTACCCGGTGATCGTCGCCCGCCAACTATACGAGGCGATCCTGGACCAGATCGAAGCCCAAAACTACGACGTTTTCTCCCGCCGGGCCGAAACCTCCCGCGCTACCAAACTCAAGATCGCCGCCGCCTGCGCCAGCCGAAACCCCGGCGAAGTCCTATCCCGCTTTAGAGACCGGAACAAAGCCAACATTTCCGTACCCTCCTGACCCAACCTTCGAAAAAATTTCAGGGCCCTCAAACCATCGACACCCCCGCGTCTTACCTGCAAATAAGGCGCAGGTTGCGTCAAACGAAAGTGTTTTATTATATGCTTTGAGTAATTGAAGTTGCAAAAGCCTCGCCTTCGTGTATGCTCGGGCAATGTATTGAAGGGGGCTGCACAAGCTCAGCGTTGAATACGCTTGCGGAAGGCGAGTCTTACGGCTGTCTATGCACCGGCGGTGTCCTGGGCGGGATGTTGGCGGCCGAGCGAACGCGAAGGTCAGGAGGGATGCTACGGGCGACCGGTTTACTGGTATTCGGCGTAGGATCGATGGATTAGGAGGTTAGAGGTGCCGCCTGGAGAGAAGCAGTTGTTCGGCCGGAACCCGGTCGAGATTCGCGAGACGGACCACTACAAGCTGGAGTACATAAGGAGCTTCGTAGAGAAGTGGGACGAGTTGATCGACTGGGAGTTGCGGGCCGAGAGTGAGGGGAAGTTTTTCATCCGGATCCTGCGGGACCTCGGGGCGCGCAAGGTCCTCGACGTTGCGACCGGGACGGGATTTCACTCTGTACGGCTGCTAAACGAGGGTTTTGACGTGGTAAGCGTGGATGGTAGTGCGGAGATGCTCGTCAAGGCGTTCGAAAACGGACAGAGGTTCGGGGGACACATACTGCGGACGGTTTGCGCGGACTGGCGCTGGCTCAACCGGGATGTCCACGGCGAATACGACGCCATCATATGTTTGGGCAACTCGTTCACCCACCTCTTTGACGAGCGGGACCGGCGCAAGACCCTCGCCGAGTTCTACGCCACGCTCCGCCACGACGGGGTCCTGATCCTGGACCAGCGCAACTACGACGCGATCCTGGACCACGGGTACTCCAGCCAGCACCGCTACTACTACTGCGGCGACAAGGTCCACGTGGAGCCCGAGTACGTGGACGACGGATTGGCCCGGTTCCGGTACGACTTCCCCGACGATGCCGCGTACCACCTCAACATGTACCCGCTCCGCAAGGACTACACGCGGCGGCTCATGCACGAGGTCGGCTTCCAGAGGATAGAGACCTACGGCGACTTCCAGGAGACCTATAGAGACGAAGAGCCGGACTTCTTCGTTCACGTCGCGGAAAAAGTTTACGTCGAGAATGAACCGGAGGGGGATAAGTAGTGGACGAGCAAGCGGAAGCGGTAAACGTAGCCAGGGATTACTACAACTCCGGAGATGCGGACAACTTCTACTCCACCATCTGGGGCGGCGAAGACATACACATCGGCATCTACGAATCAGAGGACGAGCCGATCCGGGACGCGAGCCGCCGGACGGTCCGGCGAATGGCCTCGCGCCTCGGAGGGCTGGGGCCGGAGAGCCGGGTGCTGGACATCGGGGCCGGCTACGGAGGCCCGGCACGCTTTCTGGCGGAAAACTACGGTTGCCGGGTGGTAGCCCTGAACCTTAGCGACGTGGAGAACGCGCGCAACCGCGCGCTGAACGAGGAGCGGAACCTGAACCATCTCGTGGACGTGGTCGACGCGAGCTTCGAAGACGTTCCGTACGACGACGACGCATTCGACGTGGTGTGGTCCCAGGATGCCATCCTGCACAGCGGGGAGCGCGAGAAGGTCTTTACGGAGGTGTCCCGGGTGCTCAAGGAGGATGGCGAGTTCGTATTCACCGACCCGATGAAAGCCGACGGCTGTCCCGACGAGGTTCTGCAACCGATCCTGGACCGCATCCATCTCGACTCCCTGGGCTCCCCAGACTACTATCGGCGAACGGCCCGCGAAGTCGGCCTCCGGGAGCTAGGTTTCGAGGACCACACCGAACACCTCTCGACTCACTACGCCCGGGTATTCCAGGAAACCGAGCAGCGGGAAGACGAGCTGGCCGAGAACATCAGCCGAGACTACCTGCAGCGGATGAAGAAAGGTTTGGGACACTGGATCGAGGGCGGCCGCAAAGGGCACCTGGCTTGGGGGATCTATCACTTCTGCGTCGAATAGGGAAACCCCGCTCTTGCTCACGTTTGCGATCCCGGTGGCACCGGCATGAGCGCCACGGTCGTGCTGGGGCTGGCGTGGGGAGACGAAGGCAAGGGCAGGGTCTGCGACGCCCTGGCCAAAGACGCCCGATTCGTCGCCCGTTACTCCGGGGGCAACAACGCCGGCCATACCGTCAGGGTGGCTACCGAGGAG
>JBHJHC010000127.1:0-12539 GCA_050331175.1 Rubrobacteraceae bacterium
CCTAACGAGTCGTTGCACTGGACTCAACAACAAAATCCCCGGGGCGGTTACGGGGGGGCGCCGGTCCCCGGCGCCCTACTCGACTACGGTCCAACGCTCCGGGAGCCGTTCGGGCGCATTCACTGGGCCGGGGCCGAGACCTCCCCGGCCTGGACCGGCTACATGGAGGGCGCCATCCGCTCCGGCGAACGGGCCGCAAAAGAAGTTCTAACCAGGCTCGAAGAGGCCTGATCGGCCAGGGGTTTTTATGAACCCCCGCGGCGCAGTAAACAAAGAGCCGTCGAGAGGCTCAGGGGATAGGAGAGCAAGATGGAAAAGAACGTAGCCAGGAGTTCCCCAACGGAAGAAACGAAAACCCGGCAAAGCGTGGCCGTAGAGCTTTCGGAAGTGACCAAACGCTTTGGAGACTTCACGGCGGTGGAGCACCTCGACCTGGACATCCGGGAGGGCGAGTTCTTCTCGCTTCTTGGACCGTCGGGGTGCGGTAAGACCACTACCCTGCGCATGATCGCCGGTTTCGAAGAACCCACGGAGGGCAGCATCTCCGTCGCCGGGGAACGCATGCCGGGAGTGCCTCCTTACCGCCGGCCCGTTAACACCGTCTTCCAGTCCTACGCCATCTTCCCCCACCTCAACGTCTTTGACAACGTATCCTTCGGCCTCCGTCGTAGCGGGGTAAAAGGAGATGAGCTCCAGCAGCGCGTTACGGAGGCGTGCGCGATGGTCCAACTCGAAGGTTTCGAGAAGCGCAAGCCCCGGATGCTCTCCGGAGGCCAGCAGCAGCGGGTAGCGCTCGCGCGGGCGCTCGTCAACCGGCCTAAGGTGCTACTCCTAGACGAGCCTTTGGGAGCATTGGACCTCAAGTTGCGCAAAGAGATGCAGCTCGAGCTGAAGAACCTGCAGCACGAGGTTGGCATCACCTTTATCTACGTCACCCACGACCAGGAAGAGGCGCTCACGATGAGCGACCGGATCGCGGTGATGAGCGATGGCGTAGTCCAGCAGGTCGCCGATCCCGCGGAGCTCTACGAGCAACCCCACAACCAGTTCGTCGCGAACTTTATCGGCGAGACCAACCTCTTCTCCGGTACCGTGGAGTCCGTAGACGGTGAGAAGGTGACACTCAGGATCCCGGACGGCACGAAGATAGAAGCCGTTGCCCCAGAAAAGATAGACCCGGAACCTGGCTCCAAGGCCCACGCCGCTGTCCGGCCCGAAAAGGTACGGTTCGCGGAGACCGGGGACAACGTCTGTACCGTCGAAGTGCGGCAGGTCGTGTATATGGGGGTCAGCACGCAGTACATAACAGCGTTGCCCGGCGGAGAGAAGCTGGTGCTCTACCAGCAGAACGTCCACGACGCGAGCGGCTTTGAGATAGGGGAAGAGGTATCTGTAGCGTGGGATGCCAGGAACTGTCTGGTGTTGGGAGGATAAAGATGGATCGAGCAAGAATTTCGCGGCGGAAGTTTCTCAAGGTTATTGGAGCGGGGGCTGTTGCCGGCTCGGCGCTCTCGGTGCTCTCCTGCCAGCCGAATACGACGGCCCAGCAGGGCGGTGGGGGAAACGGCGGGAACGAGGGTGGAGGCGACAGGCTCAACCTCTACAACTGGTCGGACTACGTGGCCGAGAGCACGATCCCGGACTTCGAGGAAAAGACCGGGGCGAAGGTAACGCAGGACTTCTACTCTTCCAATGAGGAGTTGCTAGCCAAGCTCCAGGCCGGCGGCACCGGCTACGACGTTATCGTGCCATCAGATTACATGGTGGCCATCATGGCCAAGAGTGATGTGATCCAGGAGCTGGACTTCTCCAAGATCCCCAACTTCGACAACGTGGGGCCGAACTTCAAAGGTCTCTCCTACGATCCCGAGAACAAGTACAGCGTGCCCTACCAGTGGGGAACCACCGGCATCCTCTACAACAAAAAAGAGATCGGGCCGGTCGAGAACTGGGATCCGATGTTCGACGAGCAGTACGCCTGACAGATCGCCGTGATAAACGACGTGCGCGAGACGCTCGGGGCGGCGCTGATGCGCCTGGGCTACTCCATAAACGCCACCGACCCGGCCCAGCTCGAAGAAGCCAAGCTAGAGCTGGTAGAGCAGAAGCCGCTCCTGCGAGGGTACTTCGACTCCACCGAGATCGACCCTCTGGTTATCGACGGAGACCTGCTGCTGGGCCACGTCTTCTCCGGGGAGGGCATCCTCGCGGCCATCGAACACGAAGACCTCGACTACGCCATCCCCGCACCCGGCGCCACCCGCTGGACGGACAACATGTGCATCCCGAACGGCGCCAAGAACGTGGACCTCGCCCACGAATTCATAAACTACATCCTGGCCAAGAGGCCGGGGGCGAACCTCACCAACTTCACCTACTACGGCACGCCAAACGAGGCCGCGCTGCCGCTCGTAGACGAAGAGCTAAAGCAGGTTCCGCAGTGGGACCCCTCAGACGCTGTTTTCGACCGGCTCGAAGTCATCGAGGACGTCGGGCCGGCGACCCGCGATTACGAGCGCATCTTTACCGAAGTAAAGAGTTCTTAGGATGGGAGAGAAAAAAGCCGGTTGGTCCCTAGGGCTTGCGGGCCTGCTCGGCCCGGCGGCGTTCTGGCTGGGGATCTTCTTTCTGGCGCCGCTGGTCCTGATCCTGGCCTACTCCTTTGGCACCAGCGGCATCTACGGTGGCCTGACGCTAGGCTTCAACCCGACCAACTACCTCAAGGTCTTCGACCCGCTATACCTGGAGATAGCGCTCCGTACCCTCGTCATCGCCACGCTCAACACGCTGCTGTGCCTGGCGCTGGGGTATCCGCTGGCGTACTTCATAGCGCTGCGGGGCGGGCAGTGGAAACACGTCCTGCTGATACTGGTGATGGTCCCGTTCTGGACCAGTTTGCTCATCCGGGCCTACGCCTGGGTGGTTATCCTGAGCGGCAACGGCATCGCCAACCGGACGCTGCAGTTCTTAGGGATTACGGACGAACCGGTCAACCTGATCTTCACGCCCCAGGCAGTCTTGATGGGGATGGTCTACTCCTACCTGCCGTTCATGATCCTGCCGCTCTATGCCACCCTGGAGAAGTTCGACGTCAGCCTCAAGGAAGCGGCCAAAGACCTCGGGGCCGGAAGATGGCAGACTTTCTGGCGGGTAACCTTTCCCCTGAGCATGCCGGGGGTGATCGCGGGTAGCATCCTGGTCTTCATCCCATCGGCCGGAGAGTTTGTCATACCGAACTTGCTGGGCGGCTCTCAGACCGTACTGCTGGGGAACCTGATCCAGCAGCAGTTCCTCAACGCCCGCGACTGGGCGTTCGGCAGCGCCCTGGCGATAATGCTCGCCGTAATGCTCATCGGAGCCATCATGTTCTACGTCCGGCGCATCGGCACCGACAAGCTGGGAGGGATCTAGCCGTGGTCGACAAAACCGCCGGAGGACCCCTGCAAAAAGGTATGAGCAAGCTGCCCGACCGGGCGCTACTCCTGGTGGCGGTCCTGATCTACCTGTTCCTCTACGCCCCGATACTGGTGCTGATGGTTTTCTCATTCAACTCCACCCGGAGCACCCGGGTGTGGGAAGGCTTCTCGACCCAGTGGTACGCGGCGCTCTGGAAAGACCAGTCGGTACTCGACGCCTTCTACAATTCCATGATCGTCGGCCTGAGCTCCACGGTCATCGCCACCGCCATCGGCACGCTCACCGCCATGGCCCTGACGCGCCACCGCTTCCGGGGCCAGGGCTTCGCCGACTCCACCATCTACGCCGCCACCGTGATGCCGGAGATCGTGGTCGGGGTAAGCTTGCTGGCCTTCTTCGTGGCCATAGGCTTCGGGCTCGGCCTCACAACCATCATCATCGCCCACGTAGCCTTTAACATCTCATTCGTCACCATCGTGGTGCGTGCCCGGCTCTCTGGGATGGACCCGTCCATCGAAGAGGCGGCCCGGGACCTCGGGGCGAACCCGCTACAGACGTTCCTGCGGGTGACCCTCCCCCTGATAATGCCCGGCGTGATGGCCGGGGCGTTGCTCGCGTTCACGCTCTCGTTTGACGATTTCGTGATTACGTTCTTCGTGGCGGGCGTGGGATCCAGCACGCTGCCCTTAAAGATATATTCCATGATCAAGTTCGGGGTGAGCCCGGTCATCAACGCGCTCTCGACCGTAATCCTGGTGGCAACGATGATCCTGATCTTTGGCGGCAGCCGTTTCTTTATGGGGAAGGACGAGGCCCGAAGCAAATGAGCTTGTGCTCTGACCGCAATATTCCACAATATTCGAGAGGTGAGTAACGTGGAGAATGTGAAATCTGAAACCCCGGCGACCGGCAACAAGGGCCTGAAAAAGGACGCTATCGGCTTTGTGGACGGCGTTGTCATCGCGCTCAACTCGACGGCGCCGGCCTACTCGCTGGCCGCCGTGATCGGACTGGTGGTGGTGACGGTCGGGGCCCAGGCGCCGGCGGCCCTCTTCGTTTCGTTTATACCGATGTTCTTTGTCGCAACCGCGTTCTATTACATGAACCGCGCCGACCAGGACTGCGGCACAACGTTCTCCTGGGTAACGCGGGCGATGGGACCGTGGGCCGGTTGGATGGGCGGCTGGGCGATCGGCGTTACCGGCATCCTGGTTATAGGATCGCTGGCAGACGTGGCCGCCCGCTACACGTACTTGCTCTTCGGGTTAGATGGGGCCGCGGGTTCGAAGGCCGCAATAACGGTGCTGGCCGTGGTCTACATCGTCGTGATGACGGCGATCTGTGTCCTGGGCACCGAGCTCTCGGCCCGCGTCCAGAACGTTCTTATCATCGCCCAGGTCGGGACGCTCTTGCTCTTCGCCGCCGTGGCGCTCTTTAGGGTATACGGCGGTACGGCCCCGGACAGCTCGATCCTGCCGGAGCTTTCCTGGTTTTCGCCGTTCGCCGTGTCCAGCCGGGAAGCCCTGGTCTCCGGGCTCCTGATCGGGGTGTTCATATACTGGGGTTGGGAGAGCGCGGTGAACCTCAACGAGGAGACCGAGAACAGCGTCACCGCCCCCGGCCTGGCAGCCGTTGTCTCTACCGTTCTGCTTCTAGCCACTTACCTCTCCGCAACCGTAGCGGTCGTCGCGTTCGCCGGCCTGGGTACGGTAGAGGCGTTCGCCGATGACGATGCCATACTGAATACCGTCGCGACCGGCGTGCTCGGGTCGCCATGGTACCTGCTCGTCGTGCTCGCCGTTTTGACCTCGGCGCTGGCCTCGACCCAGACCACGATCATACCCGCCGCGCGTACGACGCTCTCGATGGCCCGCGCCTGGGCGTTGCCCGCCGCCCTCGGAAAAGTGCATCCGCGCTTTCTGACGCCGCACGTCTCGACCATAATCGTCAGCGTGCTGGCCACGATCTGGTACGTGCCGGTCAACATAGCCTCGGAGAACTTCCTCTTCGACACGCTCTCGGCGCTCTCGTTAGTGATCGCCTTCTACTACGCCCTGACCGGCTACGCCTGTGCCATTTACTATCGTAAGGAGTTACTGAAGTCGGTCAAGAACTTCTTGTTCATCGGGGTAGCACCGGTGATCGGCTCCACGTTGCTCGCCTATCTGTTCGTCATCTCCCTGATCGAGCTGGCAGATCCCAGCGCATCCTACACGGGCGCCAGAGTTTTTGGTTTCGGACTGCCGCTGGTTGCCGGTCTTGGGTTCCTCTTGATCGGCGCGGTCCTCATGGTCCTCTGGAGGCTTTTCGGCCCCCGCCACGAACGCTTCTTTAGCCGCCGACCCGAGACCGTAGACCCCGACGTAGCCGCCGGGCGGGTGGAGGCTCCGGAGACCGCTGGCGCGCCGCCGGACGAGCGCTAAACGGCCTGTGGGTGCCGGGGATCGCGCCGTTGGAGCTGCGAACAAGGATTTTAGGGACTGC
This sequence comes from Rubrobacteraceae bacterium, assembly GCA_050331175.1. GTDB lineage: Bacteria > Actinomycetota > Rubrobacteria > Rubrobacterales > Rubrobacteraceae > SIRX01. The sequence goes on from JBHJHC010000127.1 coordinate 5,902, forward strand.
TTTCACAGCACGCCCGGCGGGCGGTCCGAGCTGCTCCACGCTTTGGCGGACGCCGTGGTAGACAACGCCGACGAACTGGCGCGGCTCGAAAGCATGAACGCCGGCAAGCGTATTGCCGGGAGCCGGAATGAAAGAATGTTGGCCTCGAACTGGTGCGGAAAGCGATCTTCGGCTGCAAAGAGCGCGGCCCATACGGGAGGGTACATGCGAGACTACAGCAACGTTAGCTTCTGGCTCGAGACTGCCGGGGAAGATCTCACACCCCGTCCTTCACTAGGTGGTCCGCTAGAGGTGGACGTGGCGATATTGGGAGCCGGCTTCAGTGGTCTATGGACAGCCTACTATCTGCTCCGGCGAGAACCTACCCTACGGCTTGCAATTTTGGAGCGGGAGATTGCCGGGTTTGGGGCCTCGGGACGCAACGGCGCATGGTGCTCTTCCAAACTCTCGGTTACCAACGAGGAGCTTGTTAGGCGCTACAACAGGTTGATGGCGCAGCGCACCACGAGGGCTATGCGCGACGCGGTGGCTGAGGTGGGCCGCGTCGTTGCGGAAGAGGAAATTGACGCCCAATATCGGAAAGGCGGCTACTTGCAGATCGCCCGCGGTCGGCATGAACTCCCGATAGTCCACGAGTCCTGGAAATCGTTGACTTCGCTGAACCTTACCGACGGTTGTGCCGTTCTGTCCTCCGGAGAGCTTTCCGAAAGGGTTCGCGTACAGGAGGCTAAAGCCGCGCTATTCGACCCGCACTGTGCGACGGTTCATCCCGGCCGGCTGGTTTGCGGGTTGGCGCGGGCGGTGGAGCGGCGGGGCGGCAGGATCTACGAGCAGACGGCGGTCGAAGACTTCGAACCGGGACCCCGCCCCAGTTTGAAGACCGCGGCCGGATCCGTAACGGCCGACGTCGTCGTACTGGCCGGAGAAGCGTACCTGGCGCAACTGGAGAAGCTGCACCGCCAGGTAATGCCGATCTACTCCCTGATCGTGCTTACAGAGCCTCTCTCCGAAGATCAGTGGGAGAGCATCGGCTGGAGAGGCCATGAATGCCTGTCTTCCTCTCGTCTCACGGTAGATTACCTATCGCGCACGACCGACGGTCGCATCCTCTTCGGCGGCCGTGGCGCACCCTACCACTTCGGCTCCAAAATAGCCGACAAATACGATCGTCACGAGGCCACCCACCGCATGTTGCAGGAGAGCCTGCTCGACTGGTTCCCTTCGCTGCGCGGGGTGAAGTTCACCCACGAGTGGGGCGGCCCACTCGGTACGAAACGCGATTGGATGCCCACCGCCGCCTACGACCCCCGCACCGGCGTGGCCGGTGCGTACGGTTACACGGGTCAGGGGGTCTCGACGAGCAACCTATCCGGCCGCATCCTGGCCGAGCAAATAACAAACCAGCCATCGGGACTCTCCGAACTCCCCATGGCGGGTCATCGTTCGCGGGATTGGGAGCCGGAACCGCTGCGCTGGCTCGCGGTCCGCTACATCCAGCAGGCTTTGGCGCGCACCGACGCCCGGGGCCAACGTACGGGCCAGCCCGCCACGGGCAAGAGCCTGGCTGAAAAGCTTTCGCGGCACTAGGCCCGGTGCAGGGGTAGCTGGATATCGGGCCAAGTGCCGCCCGGCCAGCCGGAAATACCTACGGCAAGCTCTCCGGGTCAAGACTCGTCTCGGCGACGAACGCACTTAGTGATTTTTGCAGCTTCTCGCCCGAGAGGAGAAACAGTTCGGCGTGCAGCCTCCTCGTGTGGGCGTCCGGGTCGTCTTTGCCTAGAGGAGGAGTATCCAGTTCCTCGCGGGCCGTGAAGTAGAGGGCGCGCTCGTCCACGCCGGGTTGGCAGTAGGGTCTCCAGTCTTCGATGCCCTTTTCGTGGGCCATGCCCGCTATAAGGAGCTCCTTCCACAAAGGCTCCGCGTCCTCTGAGACCGAGGTTCTAAGCACCAGGGGGTTGCGGGTCATGCGCCCGACCTGTTCCCGGCTCTCGGCCAACTGTGCGGCTGCTTTCTCTCTGTCGTCCACTCTGATCTCCGGGGTCTCGTTCGTTTGCACTTCTCGGGGAGCGTTGCGCCCCGTCAAGTATGGTAGTTTACAGGTGGGGCCAGGGAATCGAGCAGGAGGTAGATACGACCATGGCCAGAGTAGAGGGCAAAGTAGCTTTGGTTACCGGTGGCGGCTCAGGGATAGGCCGCGCGTGCTGCGTCCGGTTGGGGGAGGAAGGCGCCAGGGTAGTCGTTACCGACGTAGACTCCGACCGGGGCAACGAGACCTTAGCTGAAATAGAGCGTAGCGGGGGCGAGGGGCTCTTTCTGGAGCACGACGTCACCGACGAGGGGCAGTGGGAGTCGGTGGTAAGCCAGGCTGGGGCGTCGTACGGCGGCGTGGACGTGCTCCTGAACAACGCGGGCATCTATCTCATAAAGCCTCTAGCCGAGACTACGCTCGATGAGTGGAACAACCTCATGGCTATCAACGTTACGGGCGTGTTCCTCGGGATGAAGCATGTAGCCACCGGTATGGCCGAGAGGGGCGGCGGCTCCATTATCAACCTCTCTTCGGTTGCGGGGCTCATCGGTGTTCCAGGACACGCGCTCTACGGCGCCTCGAAGGGGGCGGTAAGGATAATGACCAAGGACGTGGCCATGGAGTACGCCCCCTACCAGGTGAGGGTCAACTCGCTCCACCCCGGCTACATAAACACCGGTATGGCGGAGTACGGGGCCGAGGTGGCGGGAACGACCGTGGAGGACTTGGGCCGGGAGCTGTACCCGCTAGGGCGCGTCGGCGAGCCGGAGGATGTTGCGAACACGGTGCTTTTCCTGGCTTCCGACGAGTCGAAGTACACCACGGGGGCCGAGTTCGTGATAGACGGCGGCGGTTCCGCGGGTATCGTTGTGGGCGAGTAACGTGGGGGCTTTGCCGGCTGCCGGCGCGGCGGATAGCGCCCGGCGTTCGGCGGGATAAGCTCGAGTCTACGTTAGGAGGTTCTACTTTATGAAACGCGACCGGGCAGAGACTCGCGTGACGCCGGATCCTGAAGGCCCGGAGCAGATATCCGAGAGGATGCAGAGAGCGCGGGAAGGCTTCTTCGGGCGCGTCAGGAGAACTTTCTGGCGCGTGACCGGCCTCCAGCACCTCTCACCGGCCCGGAGGATCCCGGTTCTCGTGCTCGGGGCGGCGGGCATCGGGCTTATCGGGCTGGGGCTCTTTACCGATCTGTCTTACTCGTGGCTCCTCCCCGCCGCGCTGGGGATCCTGCCGCTCCTTTTCCACCAAAAGAAAGAGGATGCACCAGAGGATGGCGATGCCGGCTCTGAAGCCGAGTCCTCCCGGTGGCCGTAGAACCAACCCGATAGCCGGGAGGACTCGGTGAAGGATCAGAAAGAAATCAGTTTGGAACAGCATTTCTTTGAGGACGCCGGCGCCATTCCAAACAACCCGGACCTGCCGCTACTCGTCTACCCGCGGGCGCTTGGTAGAAACCTGCAGACGCCTTCGGCTTGCAAGGCGTTGTTCGCGCGGAACGGCTGGGGCGGGGCCTGGGTGAACGGCGTCTTTTCTTTCCACCACTACCACTCGAACGCCCACGAGGTTCTCGCGGTCGTCGGCGGCTCGGCGACCCTCGTCTTCGGAGGCCCCGAGGGGACGGCCGTGAACGTGGCGGCGGGGGATGTGGTCGCGATACCTGCCGGGGTGGGACACTGCAACGCGGGTTCGGGGGGCGGGTTCAAGGTGATCGGCGCCTATCCCCGGGGCCAGGAGGACTACGACCTCAAGAGAGGCGGCCCTGATGAGCGCCCTCGGGCGCTGGAGAATATCCGCGCGACCCCGCTGCCGGAAGCAGATCCCCTGTTCGGCGGAAACGGTCCGCTGCGCCAACGCTGGCCTGGGTAAGCTGCCGGGGCGGTGACCGGCGGCAACCTCTCCCGGTGAGGCTCAGTAGATCAGCGGCATCGCGACTTGAAGAAGCGTCGGAGCAGGATTGCCGAGGAGATCCCACCCACCACCATCGCGAGGGCCGGCGCGGCAGCCGAGAGCACCACGAGGCCGAGCAGCCGGCGTCGCATCTCCCGAGACTCGTTGAGGCGGGGGAATGGTCTATCGGGGACCCCGACGCCGAGAAAGCCGCACAGAGGTTCCCAGCCGTCCCGCACGTCGAAGACCAGCAGCCTTTCCGGGGGAACCCGGCTCCGTACCGCCTCGTTGTTGGACTGGTAGACTTCCATGGCGTATTCCCGATCGCCGAAGCGGCCGTCGAAGGTGTCCTCCCACACCAGGCGATCGGCCAACCTGGCGATGCCCGTCACCCCTGGGGCGAACATTCCGGCCAGAGCGAAGGCCGCCCTTACCGGCCAGGGGCCGTGGGTGACCTTCCGTATCTGATAGATAGTCGCTCGCGTGCTCTCGTACCACGGTCCCGGGTCGCGGACGGTCAGGATAACGGGCGCCGCCGGAAATGCCTCCAGGAGTTCTTCGTAGAACGAGCAGGCGGGCCAATCAACCGCCACCTCGTAGCCCTCGAAAAACGCCTCCCAGTCGACCGGTTCTCCGCGCCGGGCGGCCTCCCAGGAGCCGATGTGCTCCGGGTTCTCGAACGCTTCGGTCAGGCTGTAGCCCGGGCCAAAGCCCAACTCCGCAAGCGCCGCCTTCAACGACGTCGTCCCCGTGCGCCCGAAACCGGCCCCTATTACCTTCATGGGACCAGTCTACCCGGATGTCCTCATGAGTCTCCGAGTCGCGTTGTCCTCGGGCGACTAAGAAAAGCCGGACGGTTGGGGGACGCGCAAAGGGCAAAGCTACGCCGTTTCGGGGCCGCGGCGGAGGACATCGCCGGTGTTCCCGGCACCCACGGTACAACTACTACCATAACGGGGACCGCCCCCGAGAGCCCCGGCCGCGAACCCGGGATCCAGGACCTCGGGCGCGCCGATTCCTTAAACCCCCGGCCCTCCCTCTTGATGAGGGGCCGCAAGTGCCCGCGCGGTGCCTCACTCCGTGCCGACGCAATTGATGTGGTATCCAGGGCGCTCCGGGATCACCCGCCCACTGCTACCCGGAGTCGCTAGCCGGCTTTGGTGCCCACCTGCTCGTCGATCTTGTCCAGCGCCTGCTCCAGGTACCGTTTGAAGACCGGATAGTTTTCGCTCATCGGGAAGTGGCCTATGCCCTCCATCTCGATAAACTCCGCCCCCGGTATTTGGTCGGCGGTGCGCTTGCTATCCTCCGGCGTGGTCAGGTAGTCGTACTCTCCGGTGAGAATAACCACCGGGCACTGCTCTCCGTCTATCTCCTCGAGCTTGCCCCTCAGGTCGTGGTCTACGGAGTAGAAGTAGAGGTCGCCCTTGAAAGCCTCCGAACCCTGGGTGTAGTAGAACCAGGTGGCCCAGCGATCGTGGTCGGGGGACTGCGGGGCCATCAGGTCCCAAACCCCGCTGGCGCAGACCTGGGCGGCGTTTGCGTGGGGATGACGCCACCAATCGAGGTAGAAGCCGGGAGAGTAGTCCGCGGCCTCCACCGGAATTACCGCCTTGTAGCGGTCGGGATGCCGGTGCGCCAGCTGGAGCGCTACCTGACCCCCAAAAGAGGAGCCCATGAAGATGGGGTCTTCAAGCTCCAGAGCTTCACAGAAGGCGTTGATGAAGGCTACGTAGTAGTCGGCGGTCAGGGTGTACTCCTCCTGCCACCACTCCCGGTTCTTGGGCGGGTCGGACTTGCCGTGGTGGACGAGGTCGTAGGCTATGACGCGGTAGTTGCTGGTTATGTCCTCATCCTCCAGCAGGTCGCGCCACTGATGATTGTGACAGCCCGCGGTGTGCTGGCAGACCAGCGGTTGCCCTTCGCCGTTTTCCAGGAAGAACACCTTTATCTCGTCGCCCAGAACGTCGATGGTCACGTAGCGTCCGGTTACAGGTGAGATATTAGCCATTGTCGGCTGCTCCTTTTCCTATTCCTTAGGGGTTTTCCAGAGGTTCGACGTTGTACGGTAGAGGCCCGGCTAAACCGGTACGCCGGTCTTCCTGAGTAGTTCGAACTGCCGGGTAAAGCAGCGGAGGTTTTGCATCAAGACCAGTAGGTCTCCTTCAAGGCTCAAGTCTCTCTGGAAAGAGGCCGACCAGATGCCGTGGTACATCGGAGGCGGCGTCTCCTCCGCGAACTTGCGCCAGGTGTCGGCGCTGGCTTTCAGCTCGAACTGGTAGCGTCTGTCCAGCGGACCGGGGTCTATCAGGACGTCCTCGACCTTGCCCTCGTGCATTACGACCTGTACCTGATGGTCCTCCATGTCCATCAAGTAGGAACACGAATAGTACTTCCCGTGGCCCTGCAGCTCGGGGTCCTCGTCGCTGGTCCGGCGAAACTCCTCCGCCCACGCCTCAGCGGAGGTTTGATCTGCGCTCGCAGGCATTTTTCCACCCTTTCCCTAGTGCATAATCAGGGAGCATTTTCGGGAATGGACAGATGCTCGTAATGCGGACAATCGAAGACACGACAAACTCTGGCAGCAAGCTCATAAGCTCCCAGCAATCCGTTGGGCTCAACCACTTTGCGCTTGCCGTGTACCCACTTGGGCTCGATGGCGTTCAGCCACGGACTCTGCTTGGGCAACAAACAGCTTATGATTCTCACTCCGCAGCCG
>JBHJHC010000128.1:0-13452 GCA_050331175.1 Rubrobacteraceae bacterium
GCGGTGGCGGCGGTGGTCGTTTTCTCCGATGGTGGTGTGCTCGGCGTAGTGGCCCTCGAGCAAACCGCTGGAATGGGGAACCCGCACGACCAGGCTCGTGCCCGTTTCGCGGGCGGCCTCTATCAAGCCGCGGCCCGGGTCCTGTTCGAGGAGGTTATAGATCATCTGCACGCCCGTCAGGTCGCGCTCGCGCATAACCTGCACACCCTCCTCGAGCCAGCCGATCTTCGGCCCCAGGGCGGCGCCGTAGGCCCGGATCTTACCTTCGTTCTTGAACCCTTCCAGGAGCTCGAAGAGCGCGTCGTTCTCCACGGCGTCCATCTTGGTGTTGTGGAGTTGGAGAAGATCTATGTAGTCCGTATCCAGGCGCTCCAGGCTCTTGTCGAGGGCGAAGCGGATGAAGTCTTCCGACCAGTCTTGCGGCCGGGCCTGTTGCCCGCGCCGCTTCGTGTGGGTGTAGAAATCGTAGCCGATCTTGGTCGAGATCACGACCTCGTCCCGCATGTGGCCGAAGGCGTCCGCCAGAATGGTCTCCCCGAGGCCGGAACCATAGGTGTCGGCGGTGTCGAAGTAGTTGATGCCCGCCGCCTGCGCCTGCCGCAGAAGCCTTACCGAACGTTGCTCATCCACCTCACCCCACCATCCGGTCGAGACCGTCCAAACCCCGAAACCAACCTCTGAGACCTCTATGCCCGTGTCACCCAGATCGCGATATTTCATGTTCAACCCTCGTCTCACGCTTTTGGCAAATCCAACCCTATACCTACTATATTCTACTGTTCTCCGCTGTACAAAAGTTCTCTTTTCCAACAGCGTTTCGGCCCGATCCGTCTTACCCGGGCCCGCCCAAAAAGGGCCGGAAATATTGGCTCGGGCGGGCAACTATTCAGGTTTGTTACGAAAATGTTTCGATTTGGTCTTGAATACGTCATAAATATTGGTAAGCTGTGTCGACTTATCAATTAGAACAGCCTGTAATGATTCCGGAGGGGGGATATTTTGGCTGGTACGTTTGTTGCGCCGCTGCGCAAACTGCTTGTGGCGGCTCTAGGAGTTTTCGTGTGTGCGGCTTTGCTGTTGGTTTGTGCGCGGGTGGCGGTTGCCGAACCGATGTTGGCTTCGTGGTATGGCTCCGATAGTGCTACCGCGAGCGGGGAGCCCTTTGACCCTTCGGGTTACACGGCGGCCCACAAGACTTACGCCTTCGATACGAAGCTGATCGTCACCTACGAGGGACGTTCCGTCGTGGTTCGGATAAACGACCGCGGTCCCTTTACCGGGGGTAGGGACCTGGATCTTTCCCGGGGCGCCGCCGAGTATCTCGGGTTGATAAGGGTCGGGGTTGATACGGTGGATGCACGGGTGGCCGCGCCCTCGACGCCGGTTGGGCCCTACTCAGCCCCGCAGGCTGAAGATACTGCCACAGAACCCGGCAACCGGCAGGCGCGGGGGCCGAACAACGCCCGGCAGGCGGAACCAAATAGCCAACCGGTGCAGCAAGAAGAAAGCTTCAGCGACAGCGATCCCGTCGAGAGTGTTGCGCAGGCCCCGAAGGTCAACAAGAACAACCGGCCCGCCGCGGTTGGCCAGGGTCAGGTTTCTTCTGAGGACCAATACGCCGCCGAGGATCAGTACGAAGACGAGCCCGTAGCCGAGATTGAGGGCCAGGGAGCCGCGGCCGAGCCGCCACCTCCGGCCCCAAAGCCGGCGGCCCCCAAATTGCTGCCCGACCCGGAACCCGAATCCCTGATAGGCTCTCTCGTCACGCTCGTGGTTCCGGACAACACCGTTCGGAAGCAGGCGGAGCCCAAACCTGCGCCCAAACCTGCGCCGCAGCCCGTTGCAAAAGAAGAGGTGGCCGAACCTGCTGCGGTAGCGGAGCCTGCTGCAGAGCCGGTAGAGAAAAAGGTCCAAAAGCCCGCGCCGGCACCGAAACCAGAACCTGAAGAGAAGGCGGAGTCCGAGGCGAAGCCGGAAGTAGAGTTGACCGTGCTGCCGGATACGGGAGGTGCTTCTCTGGTGCTACCGATGATCGGCGTGTTGCTGATAACGCTCGGGGTGGCCATCCATACCCTGCGCCGTCACGTACGCTAAGTAACATAGAGCAAGATGGTTGTCCGGGCGGACCCTGACAAAGGGTCCGCCTTTTCGCGCGGCAATCGTGGCTGAATACTTGCGAGCCGCTATTAGTGGTTCTCTGGCCGGTGGGGGAGAAGGAGCTTTCGCCGGATCGCCGGGGGGTTCCGGGTGAGGGATCTCGATCCGGCGTTCCCGGGGTGCGGAGCACTACGTCCCGGGCGAACAGGGTGCATATATGTACGAAAATTGTTGGCCGGATGGCCAACAGAAAAAGCGCCTTCAATCCTTGACAAGGTGAGTGGGTGGCTTTACTCTGAGGTCAAAGCACGGCGGATCAAACGTTACAAGATCCGTCAAACCGCCTGAGGAAGGAGGTGACAGAAAAACATGACTCTCACTATCAGTCACGAGAAGACCCGGGAGTACACCCGCGAGGATGTGGATAGGGCTATCGACGTCATCGAGCGCCATCTGGAGAAGGAAGCCCGCACCCGAAACCTGTTGGACGAGCAGGCGATCATGCGTCCCAAGGATCTGTGCAAGCAGCAGGGCCTGGATATGGTTGCCGAACTGCGGGGCATGGCTTAATCCACGCTCACAAGGAGCCTATGAAGGGGGATGCACAGTAGTACATCCGGAACCTTTTTGAGGAACCAGTTCAGGCTGTCCATCCCCCTTCGTATAGGCCGAACAAAAGGGACCGGACCGGTATCTCAACCGGTCCGGTCCCTTTTCGTGCCCTGTGGAGTGCGAGAGCGGAGGAGGAGGGATTCGAACCCTCGATACCCCGTTAAAGAGGTATAACACCTTAGCAGGGTGCCGCCTTCAACCACTCGGCCACTCCTCCAGTTGAGAATTTTATCAGATAACGCGTCGGCGTCAGCAGCCCTACACGGGCCATCGGTCAGAGTGCATACATGTGCTGAATGCAGGTGCTACACTCTTGCACCGATTGTTTTAACCGCTTGCAGGAGGTTAAGATGGCTCAGCGCAGTGCGGAGAAGGTGAGTATTCCGGGGCTCCTGGAGATGAAGCGCCGGGGAGAGCGTCTGGGGACGCTCACGGCCTACGACTATCCGACGGCCCGTATCCTGGACCGGGCTGGGGTAGACGTGATTCTGGTAGGTGATTCGCTGGGGATGGTGGTGCTCGGGTACGAGTCGACGGTCTCCGTGACCCTGGAGGATATGATCCATCATGCGCGGGCTGTTGTGCGCGGCACGGAGCGGGCGCTCGTGGTCGTTGACCTGCCTTTCGGTTCTTACAATGAGGGGCCTGTTCAGGCCGTTCGTTCGGCCACGCGCCTCATAAAAGAGGGCGGTTGCGATGCGGTCAAGCTAGAGGGTGGGATGGAGATGGTACCGGCCGTCCGAGCCCTGGCCGAAGCCGGAATTCCGGTAGTGGGCCACGTGGGCTTGATGCCCCAGTCAGCCGCGAAAGTCGGCGGGTTCAAGGTACAGGCCAGAACCGCCGAGGACGCTTTGAACCTCGTAGAGACCGGGCTGGCCCAGGAGACAGCCGGGGCTTTCATGATGGTCATCGAGGCTGTTCCTTCTCCGGTGGGAGCGCTGCTGAGCCGGAGCCTCACGGTGCCGGTCGTCGGTATCGGGGCCGGACCGGGATGTGACGGACAGGTGCTCGTTACCCCGGACATGCTCGGTGTCCAGGAGGAACTCACACCACGCTTTCTCAAACGGTATGCAGGTCTGGCTTCGGTTATCGAGGGGGCTACGCGGGAATATCTCTCGGAGGTCAAGTCCGGCAAGTTCCCTTTCGAAGAGCACAGTTACCCGATGGACCCGGAAGAAGAAGCCAAGATAAGGGTTGGCGGGGATCGGGGGCCTACGTAGCTTCGTCATCGGCCGACCGCGATTCATCGCCGGTCGGCTCGGCACTGAAAATGTCTTCGCCGGAGAATTCCTCTTTCATCTTCGCCAGTACGGCGTTCAGTTCCGCGCCGACGAGGAGCGAGAAAGAGACGATGTAGAGGTAAAGGAGGAGGATCACGGCAGCGCCTATCGAGCCGTAGGTCTCGTTGTAGGAAACGAAGTCGCTGTTCACGTAGAGCCGAAACCCCAGGCTCGCCAGGATCCAGAGTATCACCGCGATAAACCCGCCCGGCGTGATCCAGCGGAACGGCTGCTCTACATCCGGGGCGAAGTAGTAGAGCAAGGCGAAGGTAACAACCAGTATAGTCAGCGCCACCACCCACTGGGCCAGGCTCCAGAATACAGAAAAGAGCCCCCCGAAACCGAAGTAGCCGGCGATGCTCGCCCCGATGTTGGGACCGGCGATCAGGAGCACCAAAGCGACGAAAACAATGCCCGAAAGGCCGAGGGCCATGAGCAGCGCAAGACCCCGGACTTTCCAAAAGGGACGGGTTTCTTCCGCATCGTAAGCCTGATTCAGGGCCCGGGAGAGCGCGGCGAAGGCGTTGGAGATCACCCACAGCGTTCCGATGATGCTGAAAGAGAGCAGGCCTGCCGCCGGATTACGGCCCCGCAAGATGTCGGCGATGTAGGCGTCGATCATGTTGTACACCTGTACGGGTAGAACCTGTACGAAGTACGCCAGCAGCTCGTCGGCGAACCTGTCGCTAGAAAACGTGCCCAGGAGGGAGAAGATCACCAGTAGAAACGGAAAGAGTCCGAGCGTCAAGTAGAAGGCGAGCTGGGCTGCGAGCCCCACGATGTCGTCCCGGTTGATCTGTACTACGGTGCGTTTGAGCGTCTGATATTTCAGTAGGCTGACCATGTCGGACAGGAACTCGGTGATCGAACCCGCGACAGGCCTCTTTACGATTCCCGAAATCCTGGCTTTTCCCGCTGCTTTCCCCATCGCGTTCCTTACAGGGTTTCTATAAAGTCTTGTATTCTATGTATTTTAGCGTTTTTGGAGCTTCCAGCGCCACGGCCCGGCGCCAGTGCCGGCGTTTTTGCCGGAGACGACGAGGATCCGGCCGTACCCACCTGGCAGGCTCTGGAGTACGATAGGGACTGAACAAGTTCATAGGAACCACAGGAACCATAGGAGGCGACGTAATGGCAAAGGTCGTGTTGTTCAGTACCTCAACCTGTTCGTGGTGCCGGCGGGCGAAAAGGTACCTGCGGGAGAAACGGGTCCCTTTCAAGGAGATCAACATCGAAAAAGATGCGGACGCCGCCCAAGACCTCGTTCGTAAGACCGGCCAGACCGGCGTACCGGTCATCAAGATCGGCAACCAGTGGATCGTGGGCTTCGACCAGAATCGTATAGACAGAGAACTCGGCCGCCGAGCCTCGTGAACCGTACGCGCCCGACGCTGGCGTTGGCGCATCCTGGGCTTCGCCGGAGCCCCGATCCCCGGCAACTACCCGATGATAGAGGGTAGCTGGCCGTTATACTCCTTGTATGAGGCTTATCGTTGCCGAGAAACCATCCGTCGGGCGGGACATCGCGGGTGCTCTGGGCCAGCACCGCCGGCAGCAGGGTTCGCTGGCGGGTGATGGGTGGACCGTAACGTGGGCGCTGGGGCATCTCGTCGAGCTGGCGCCGCCCGACGCTTATGGCGACGAGTACAAGAAGTGGCGGCTGGAGAGCCTGCCGATATTGCCGGAGAAGTTCAAGGCGAAGGTCAGCCCCCGAACCCGGGAGCAGTTTACGGTCGTCAAGAACCTGTTGCGCGACCCGTCGGTAGCGGAGGTCGTAAACGCCTGCGATGCGGGGCGGGAGGGAGAGTTGATCTTCGCTTACCTCCTCGGCCTCTCCGGCTGCAAAAAGCCCGTCCGGCGGCTCTGGATTTCCTCCCTCACCCCCGAGGCTATCCGGGAAGGTTTCGCCACGCTACGCGACGGCCGGGAGATGAAACCACTCGAAGATGCCGCCCGGAGCCGCAGCGAGGCGGACTGGGTTGTCGGCATGAACGCCACCCGCGCCTACTCCGTCCGCTTTGGCCGCCCCGGTAACGTCCTCTCCGTCGGGCGGGTCCAGACCCCGACCCTCAAGCTCCTCGTCGAGCGCGAACGCGAGATAGAGGATTTCAAACCCGAGAAGTTCTACACCGTCCACGCCCGCTTCAAGCGCGAGGATCCTACCTACGACGGCGTCTGGTTCAAGAACAAGCAGAACCGGCTCAAAGAAAAGGAGGCGGCGGAGGCGCTGGCGGAGAAGGTCCGGGGCGCCACCGGAACGGTCCGTAGAGTCCAGAAGAAAACGCAGGCCGAGAAGCCTCCTCTGCTCTACGATCTGACCGAGCTCCAGCGAAACGCCAACGCGAAGTTCGGGTTCACCGCCGAGCGCACGCTGCGCGCCGCCCAGGCTCTGTACGAAGAGAAGAAGCTCATTACCTACCCCCGGACCTCCAGCCGCTACCTAGCGCAAGACATGGTCAAGACGCTCGAAAAGCGGGTCGCGGCCGCCAGGGGCCTACCCGAGCTCGCGGCGTTTGCGGAGAAGTTGCTGGCATCCGGCAAGCTGCCGGTAAACAAGCGCATCGTGGATGATTCCAAGGTTACCGACCACCACGCCATCGTCCCGACCGGCAAGAAATATTCCGGGGATCTGGGTCCAGACGAAGCAAAGATCTGCGACCTGGTCTTCCGGCGCTTCCTCGCGGTCTTTTTCCCCGCGGCCCGCTTCGAGAACACGACCGTCGTTACCGAAGCCCGGGAAGAGACGTTTCTCTCGCGGGGCCGGGTGGTGTTGGAGGCCGGATGGCGCGCGCTCTACCCGGATGGGGTCGGCGGCAAGAAAGACAAGGAGCCGCCGGTCCTGCCGCCCATCGAGGAGGGACAGGAGTGGGACGTCGTGAAGGCGGGCGTCAAAGAGGGAGAGACCAAGCCGCCCCCGCGCTATTCCGAGTCGTCGTTGCTCGGGGCTATGGAGACGGCCGGAAAGCTCGTCGAGGACGAGGAGCTGCGGCAGCAGATGAAGGAGAGCGGGCTCGGGACCCCGGCAACGCGGGCTGCGATCATCGAGCGGCTCCTAAAGGTCGGGTACGCGACCCGGGAGAAGAAGGTGCTGGTGCCGACGCAGAAAGGACGGGCCCTTATCGGGTTGCTCGGGGATAGCTCGCTCTCGTCACCGGAGCTGACGGCCCGGTGGGAAGAACGCCTGGCGAAGATGGAGAAAGGTGTCGGCAGGCGCGACGAGTTCATGAAGGACATCGGACGGTTCACCACGGCGCTCGTCGAAGCGGTGAGAGAACTCGAGGGGGAGAAGCTCGCCGCCCCCGTCGCCTCCGAACCCCCGAGCCGCGAACCACTCGGGGCGTGTCCCAGGTGTGGCGCGCCGGTCGTGGAGACGAAGAAAGCCTACGGGTGTTCGGCGTGGAAAACGGCGGGCTGCAAGTTCGCGATCTGGAAAACCATCTCCGGCAAGCGCCTGAGCGTCGGGCAGGCAAAACAACTTCTCACCCAACGACGCACCGCGAAGCTCAAAGGCTTCAAGAGCAAAGCCGGGAAACCCTACGCCGCCGCGCTCAGGCTCGACGACGAGCAGAAAGTGAAGCTAGATTTCGGGGAGAACGGGTGAATCGAAATTCTAATTCGCGGGCTTTTCCGCCCGCAACGAGAACATTAGCGGGAGGCTGGGGGTCGTTTCCGGCAGGTGGTAGGTGCCGGAGCCGGTCTTCTCCAGGCCGGGCCAGCGGGGGAACAGGGTGTAATCGTGCTCGTGCAAGAACTCGATGACCAGACCCGAGCCGGCGATCGCGCTGACGATCTCTCCGAGCGTGTGATCCCGCTCGTAAGTGCGGTTGTGGACCGTATCGGCCCCGAGGTCGGCGTAGGTGCCGGGATCTTCCCACGCCCTCATACCCTCGTGGAAATAATCGTGTTCCAGGCTAAGATCTTCGTCGCCGAAAACGTTCGTAAACGGATGAAACTCCACCAGGTATAGGAAACCGCCGGGCTTTACCAGGGATGAAACGACCCCGGCCCACCGCCGGATATCCGGCAGCCAGTTGAGGGCCCCCAACCCCGTATACACCACGTCGAACGTACGGTTTCCCAGTGCCCGGGGCGCGTCGTAGACGTTGACCTGAACGAACTCCGCGTCGATCCCCGTTTGCGAGGCTAAGCTTCGGGCGGTCTCTATCGCGGGCGCCGAAAAGTCCAGGCCGGAGACCGTCGCGCCCCGCCGGGCCCAGCAGAGGCTGTCTATGCCGAAATGGCACTGAAGATGCGCCAGCGATTTGCCGGAGACGTCTCCCACCTCTACGAGTTCGAACGGACGCAAGTGTTCCGCGCCCGCCTTGAACGACGCCACGTCGTAGAACGCGCTGGTTGCGTGGATCGGGACGCGCTCGTCCCAACTGGCCCGGTTTGTCTCTAGCCACTCGTTTTCCCAATTATTCATGTTATCCGCCTCCGATGTTTAGTTGTCAAGAGCCGAAGATCAAACCCAGGACGCCGCCCCCGATGACCAGCCAGGCGGCGTTGATCTTGAACCGGATCAGCAGGAAGAGCGCAGCGACGGCCAGTAGCGCCGAGAAGGGATCTACTATGGCGCTGCGGCCGAGTTGCCAGGTGACACCGGCCATCAGGGCCAGGGAGGTAACGTTCAGGCCGTCCAGGAGGTTGGACATCACGGGCGAGCGGCGGAGGCGCGGGATGAGCGGGCCGGTCAAAGCGACGAAGACGAACGCGGGCAAGAAGATGCCGAGCGTGGCCAGAACCGCCCCCGGCAGGCCCTCCAGCAGATAGCCGATAAACGTCGCCGTCGTAAAGACCGGGCCGGGAGTGAACTGGCCGACGGCCACGGCGTCGAGGAGTTGCTGCTCCGTGAGCTGGCCCGAGGCGACGAACTCCGTGCGTAGAAAGGCCAACAGCACGTATCCGCTCCCGAAGAGGACGGAGCCGATCTTGAGAAAGCTGAAGAACACGCCGGCTGCCCCGAACCCCGCCGGAGCTTGGAGCAAACCAAGCGGCAGCCCCAGTGGAGCAACCGACAGGGTTCCGGCCCCGGCACGCAGCCCCACCCGCGCGAGCAATACCAGGATGGCCCCGGCGGCGAGCAACGGTATCTCGCCGACGCCGAGCATGTAGAAGACCAGCGCCGCCGCACCTACCGTCGCCGTTAGAGGCCCTTTCACGGCCGTTCTCAAGAGCCCCCAGAGTGCCTGGGCTATCACGGCGATGATGACGGGTATGATCCCGTACAGCAAGCTCCCGACCTCCGGGGTGCTCCCGTAACGGTCGTAGAGAACGGCGAGGACCAGCACGATCAGGGCCGCCGGGACTATGAAGCACGCCCCCGCTACCACGAGCCCCCGCCATCCCGCCCTCACCCGCCCGAGGTGTATGGCGAGCTCGGTCGAGTTCGGCCCGGGGATAAGGTTCGTTGCGCCGACCAGATCCAGAAACTCCTGGTCGTCCATCCACCGCCGGCGGGATACGACCTCGTCGCGCATCATGGCGATGTGGGCCGCAGGACCCCCAAAGGCCAAAAAGCCAAGTTTGAGAAAGAGCCGGGCCAGTTCCTGGAGCTCTTTACCCGACCTGGCGCGTCCGGAGTCCACAATGCGTAAGGATAGCGTATCCGGGGCCGGAATCAAAAGAGAGGTGGGCCGGCGCTCCGCGGTGCGGGGGAGGATGGCACCGGCCCGAGAGAGGGAGAAGCATTTCGCTCTCAGGTCTTTAGACTACCCGGTGGCTATGATTCTTACTGTTTCTTTCCGGAATTTGAAGATTCGCCGGAAGGCTCGTCGGTCATTCGGATCTGGAGTTCTCCGGCGCCTTTGGTCTCGTCGCCCGGGATGTGGAGGGTGCGGATCGGGAAGGGGATGGTAATGTCCTCCCGGTCAAAGGCTAGCTTGACGTTGGTGGTCACGTCGGAGACGATCTTGAACTCGTTCTGCATCGAGGGATCGGACCAGAAGCGCAAGATCAGGTCTACCGAGTATTCGTTCAAGGTTTCTACCAGCACTACCGGCTCGGGCGACGAACGTACGCCCTCCGTCGAGCCTAGCGCCTCGCGGGCTATTCTGACGGCTTTCGGCAGGTCGTCGTTATAGTGGACGCCGACCATCACGTCGTAGCGGCGCATCGGATGGGCGGTCTGGTTCACCACGGCGTTCAAGTACACGTCCACGTTCGGTATCGCCACCTGCTTGCCGTCGAAGGTGTGAACTATGGTGTCGTGGATGCTAATGTCCGCGACCCTTCCGGCATATCCGGATACTTCGATCTCGTCCCCGATCCTGAACGGCGCGACCAGGATGGTGAGTATGCCCGAGAGCATGTTCTCCAGGGGGCTCTTTAGCGCGAAAGCCACGCCGACCGACAGCAGGCCGAAACCGGTTATTATTCGTCCCAGGGAGGCTTCGCTAGCCACGACGACCGAGATCAGGGCTCCCACCACGAGCATCGAGATCACGACCACGCGGATGATCAGAATTCGGATGCGGGGAGCCATCGTTATCCTGCCCAGCGCCGTCTTTAGGGCCCGGCGAACGACGAGGGTCAGAACCACGAAGGCTATGAGAATGAGGAGCGCCACGGTTATTCGCGGAGCCTGGCCAGCGATCTCGCGGCCAAGCTGCCGGAAGGATTCCCGGATCACCTCCGAAAACCCCTCCGGTTCCTCGTTTTGCAGCAGTAACAGGGTCAACCTCGTCGCCATCCCACAGAGAGTATAGGGTACAACCAGCCGGGTGTGTGATCCCTCGCAGCTGCCGGGCTGCAATGCGAGAAATAAGCGCCGATTCGCTACTTCAGGCTATCGCCGCAGCATCCTCATTGCTCGCGCCGGCGCTGCCGGCGCAAGTTACTGCGGATGGAGTCACTATCCGCATAAGGACTCCGGAGACCTTTCTGGGGCAACGACGACCGCAGCGTAATGCGCGGTTTACCCTTCTTGCCCGTTCGAAGTATTCTCTCCTATACTCGAAGGGGCGCCGAGCGCGCCCGTAAGGAAGGTGATCAGCCACCGGCGCTCTTCCCCGGCCGCCGGTACCGTGGCACCCGTCGCGGCCGGCCCCATGACGCGCCTACCCTGGTTAGCCATGAGCAGGCTGTTCGCCCGCTCGAGCCGCCACCGCAGCTCTTCGGACGACAACCAGGGTAACGTCTGACCGAGAGCCGCCTGGTAGCGGCGCTCCACTTCCGTCTCCCCGAAAGTCATGGGAGATACGCCGCGATCCTGACCGTCGGTGCCGCGCGTCGCCATCCACGCCTGGCCCCACTCTCTGGCGCGGTGCTCGTCGAATAACTCGAAAACGGGAACGGCGAAGGCCACGACGAGATCCTCTACCGGCGGAGGCTTCCCGCCCGCACTTACTTCGAGCTCGTCGAGCCGACGCAGACGCTCGGCGCTCACGCGCGCGAAAAAGCGCCGGACCATCGCGCTGAGCAGCGCCGCCTTCGACCCGAAATGATAGTTCACTGCGGCAACGTTCAAGCCCGCCTCCGCCGTCACCGCGCGCACGGAAACGCCGTCCAGCCCCTCTTCGGAAAACAGACGCTCGGCAGCGTCCAGTATCCGCTCTTTAGCGTCCGCACCCTTCATGAAACCGTTCTCCCTAGATCATTCCTTGACAAGTATACCAGTCCTGCATACAATCCAAACGCTGTTTGAATCGTTGTTGGCTTTCGTAGCGGTCTGGGAGGTTTAGGTGGTTACGATGTTGGAACGGGCTTGTGGAGGATGCTGTTGGTGGCCCGCTCTGGTGGGGAGTATCAGGGGATGAAACGGCGGGCGCCACGGCGGGGGCCACGGCGGGCGCCACGGCGGGCGCCACGGTTGCTATGGGTCTCCGGGCTGGGCGCGGGGCTCGTCGCTACGGCGCTGAACTCGGGCATCGCGGCTGTCGCGCGGCGCCTGCTCGGCGTTTCCGAGACGTTCGCGCCCTTCACGCTGGGTCCAGTGCTGGCTGGCAGCGTAGCCGGCGCTTTAGGCGTGGTCGGCACGTTCTCGGTGCTCAGGCGCCTGACGGAGCGTCCGCTCCTGTGGCTCCTGGCGATTTCGGCCGTCCTGTTGCTCGCTTCGGTCAGGCTTCCGCTCGGGCTCCTGGACTCGACCTCGCCGCGATTCGAGGGGGCCAACTACAGGGTAGTCGCGGTTCTCTTCCTGATGCACACGGTAGTCGCTACGTGTAGCGTGGGCCAGGTCTATTTGCGCACGAGGCGTCGCGGGCAGTAGTCCGGCCCACGAGGCTCCGGGCCCCACGGTCTCGACGGGCCGGAGAGTAGGAGGAGCGAGGGTGAAGCTGACCATCAACGATAGGGTCTATGAGGTGTCCGTCCCCGGAGACGAGCCGTTGCTCTGGGTGCTGCGCGACGACCTCGGATTGACCGGCACCAAGCCCGGTTGCGAAGCGGGCGTCTGCGGCTACTGCACGGTGCTGGTCGGTGGCCGCCCCGTTCCCGCGTGCCAGACGCCCGCCGGCGAGGCGGTTGGGAAGGGGATCCGTACCATCGACGGCCTGGCGGCGACGGATTCCGGTGGGGAAGAACGGCTACACCCGGTCCAGCAGGCATTCCTCGAAGAGCAGGCGTTGCAGTGTGGGTGGTGCGCGGCGGGCCAGGTGCTCGCCGCCGTCGCACTCCTGGATCGTATCCCGAGGCCCAGTCGAGAACAGGTAGACGAGGCGATGGGCGCGGTCCACTGCCGCTGCGGCTCCTATCCGCGGATCCGGGCCGCGGTCAACCGGGCAGCCGCCGGCAAGGAGGAACGAGGATGAAACCGAGGCACGTCCTGGTGGCGGCTGCCGGCGCGGCTGCGGTCTTCGCGGTGGCCCGCGGGCTGGTCTGGCCCGGGGTGAGGCTCAGGATCGGCAAGACCATCTTTCCCGGAGGAGCGCCGCCTCTCCGGGGAAAGTTGCCCGGCTCGCCATTCGTGTGGTGCGAGGTCGGGGCCGACGGCCGGGTCCATTTCTATCCGCCGAGGGCCGAGCTCGGGCAGGGTGCGCACACCCTGCTCGCCCAACTCCTGGCCGAGGAACTGGAGGTAGACCCGGACGCGGTCACGGTCCACCCGCCCGACACCTCGCGCGGCTTCGACGCGAAGACCATGACCGTGGTCGGCAGTTCCTCGGTCTACGCGCTCCAGGAGCCCGTGCGCGAAGCGGCGGCCACCGTGCGCGAGATGCTCAGGGCCGAAGCCGCCGCGATGCTCGGCTGTCCCGCCGAGAACGTGGTCGCCAGAAACGGCGGTCTGTACATCCGCGGCGGCGCCAACAACTCCCTGACCTACGGCCAGGTCGCCGCGGCCAGGAGGGCATCCTGGAAGACCCCGAACAAACCACCGGCTCTAAAACGCTTGGTGTGAGTTGTGGAGATTACCATCCCAGCAAGTCGGCGAAGGAAAGTCGAGGACGACCGAGTTGTCCGTTGAGCCAGATACAGAAGTTGTGCAACGCTACCCTCGCTGCCAAACGCGCCCTCACACCGTCCA
>JBHJHC010000129.1:0-18841 GCA_050331175.1 Rubrobacteraceae bacterium
TGGTGTGGGGTGGTGGGGGGGGTGTTTGGTGTTGTCGGGCCCGGGAGGCGTCGGAGGTATCGTGGAGTTGTCGGTGGTCGGCAGCACTTCGCTGGCGGCCTATCTGGGGGCGGCGTTCTTGCTGAAATCCGAGGAGGTCAAGTGGGCGGCCACCCTGGTCAGAAAGCGGGTCGGAGGAGAGCCCGGATGACGCTCTCTATTTGGCCTGGGTATTCCAGATGGCGTTCGAGATTTCTATGAGGGTAGGCTTGGCTACCTGCGGGTCCCCGGGACCGTACTTGGTAAAGATCGTCGCGGCATAGGGTCGGCCTTCGTGGAAGACGATACCAACCTCGTCGTAGACTTCGTAGAGCCAGCCCCCCTTGTTCGCGATGTCCACGTTCGCGTCAGCCGGTATACCTTCTACGAGCCAGGATTCCAGGTAGTTCTCCAACATGATGTCCACCATCGCCTCGCAACTCTCAGGGCTCGCGGCCTTTCCCCGGGCTATCTTGTCGAGTATCAACGCCATTTCCTTTGGGGTGGTGCGGTTGTCCAGCGAGGGAACCGTCCCGCGCTCGCTGGTTACTTTCTGTACGAGGACCGTGTTCTCGGCCCCCATAGATCTGGAGACCTCGTTGACGTATTCCGCGCCTCCGACCTTTCGCACGAGGGCGTTGGTGGCGACGTTGTCCGACTGGGTCATCATCATCCACAGGTAGTCGTATACGGAGCGGGACTCGCCGGGCTCCTCCCACTGCATCCACCCGGCACCGGAGGCCCAATCTCCCTCCTCTGTTGGGAAAGTATCCGACAGGGATAGCTCCCCCTCATCAATCTTGCGAAAAACGGCCACCATAATGGGTACTTTTATTACCGAGGCGCTGAAGAACTCTTCGTCGGGACGGATCCCGTACCCGTAACCGCTGTCTATGTCCTGCACGTAGACACCGGCCACGCCGCCGTAGTCCTCTATGTCCTCTTTTATCGCTTCGAGGCCTTCGTTGATCCGGTCGCGCTCTTCTGCCGGCACGTCTTCGAGGACCGGCTCGGGGTCGGGGAACTGCGGGGTTCCCTGGTCCGGTATGGCCTCGACGTCGAATGGTTCTTCTTCGAGGTCCGACTCCATCCAGGTCCCATTCTCGGAGGTTTCGACGGTGTAGAGGGAGTTGGCGAGGTCCGCGGGAACACCGCCGAGCACGGCTTGGTCGTTTTCCACGTAGTCCGGCTCGTCGGTCAACACCGAACGCCGCACCTCCCACGCCCGGCCTTCCTTCTGGAGAAAGAGCACGTGGTCCCCTTCTTCTTCCTCCAGGTCAAGCCGCACCGCCGCCCAGTCGGGGTCTTCTTTGCTCTTGTAGACGGCTTCGATATTCTCCCGCGTCAATCCGGGTAGTTCACCCGCCACCGAGAGGTAGGCCGCGGAAGCCGGGGTGGTCTTGAGCTTGAGCGCGTCGGGTATTTCGGGCACCGGCTCTTCGACGGCGGCTGTCTCCCTGATCGGCGTGATCCTCTGAGGGTCTTCTCCCGCCGCCTCGCCCGGACTTCCCGTGAAGGAACTCGCGGCGTACACCCCACCCGCAACGAGCACCAGGAGCGCGGCGATCAGGATGCCCAAACGCCGCCGCCGGTAACGCCGCCTGGTGGCACCACCGGGGTGCCTGCTCTTTATCGGACCGCGGTTCACTCTCAAGAGCTGCTCTCCACTATAAAGCCTGCTGCCGGACAACCGGGAGGTCTCTGCCAGAACACTTCAGTATGGCTGGCATAACCCCCCTGGAACTTACTCATCCGGACCATGGTATGAAACCAGAACTTGGCCCCGATGCCAAGTTGCCGGGGTCCTTTTGACAGAAAATCTCTAGAAATGTCTTAGACTTTGCGAAATCGCTACTCTACACTCTGGCGTGGGGTTCATCCCGAAAACCAGATACGATCCGCAACGACACATCCAGGTCAGCTACGAAACTCAAAGGGAGGGTTTGGGTGGCGAAGGCGACAGTAAAAACCTTGGAAGAGGCCCGGTCAGAATACAAAGATCCCGAACAAGGAGTCGGAGACCTGCGAATCACGGCTTATCCGGGACACCCGGGGGTCTTCGAGGTCGAATTTCACCAATCCGTGTACCGGTGGTTCAAGGCCCACGAGCTGGCGGACCAATCGTATCGCTGGGTCGCCGTAACCGGGGAAGGAGAGGTCGTCGGGCACCTCGCCGCCCTGCCCCAGTACTACCGGATCAACGGGCAAAGGGTTATCGGTCACACACCGGCGGACTTCATGGTGCATCCCAAACACGGCATTCAGGCCCTTATCTTGATGAGGAACTTCTTCCGCACCTGCGAGAACATGGTGGCCTGTGACATGGTGCCGGCCGCGATCGAGGTGGAGACCCGACTCGGGGCCGAAATCGTTGGGCCGCTGGACTACGCGGTGAAGCTCCTGAACGTCTCGAAGGTTCCCGCCCCCCGGCTACCCGCCCGGCTGTCCCGGCTCTTGAACCGGGAGGAACCCGCCGCGAGCCCTGCGGTCCCCTACGGCTATCCGGGCTACCAGGGTGGCTCCGAAGGTGCGGAAGACCCCTCGGACCCCCAGGCGGAGCCCGACGGCCCGGCCGTGCTGCCGGTACGTCCCCGCGCCCCGATACCGGCCCCGCTGCAGAAGCTCCTTAACGGGGGACTCCGGGCGGCCGACGAGGCGCTCGGCGGCGCTTTCGCCAGAGGTCCGAAGGCACGAGAGCTGCACGAGTTCGACGAGTCTTTCGACGAGCTATTCGAGTCCGTCGCGGCCAGCGTGCCCTGCACGGCGGAGCGGGACGCCGCGTTTCTGAACTGGCGCTACGGCCCGGGTTCGCCCCAGCATCCCGTAACCGTACTGGGTGTAAAAGAGGGCGCATCCCTGCTCGGTTACGCCGTGCTCAAGACCGATGCGGCCGGTCCGGACGGCTACATACTCGACCTGACCGCCCGGCCGGGACGCCACGACGTGGCGCGGGCACTGGTCCGGGAGTCAGTCCGGTCCCTCCGCCGGGCGGGGGCGCCCATAATCCGCTATCGGCACGTTCCGTCGCCGGTTTCGCCCCGGCGGGCCGATCTGCAGCGGCTGGGTTTCTTTTTCCGAAAGAGCCGGCGAAACAACCTGCTGGCCAAGTTTTCAGACTCCGGCATGCAGCAATCGGCGCGCCACCTCTACAACTGGTCCTATACCGTCGGCGACGGGGAACCTACCTTCTGGCTCATATAGATATAGAGATATAGGGCGCGGCGGTGGATGATTCATCCCGGGGTTCGGCCGGTTTCCCGGCTTGACGACCGTATGCCGGACACCTAAACTCTTCGCCTGTTCGGATCCAGCACTACCCGGGGAGAAGACAAAGTATGAACTCCGCCGTTCCGCAAGATCCCGTTTTCACCGCGGCAAACCGCTACGCCGTGGTGGAAAACAAAAGCATCCTGCCTCCAGAGTGGAACCAGCGGGTCGTTGATGCCCCCGGCGGCGGACACTTTTTTCAAAGCTACGAGTGGGGCGAGTTCAAGAAGTGGCTGGGATGGACCCCGGTCCGGCTGACCCTGGAGCGGCGCGGGGACGTAGCCGGCGTCGGCCAGTTCATGTTCTACAGCACGCCCGGGGTGCCGGGTGGGATGTTGTACTGCCCCAAAGGTCCGTGGCTCCCGTGGGGCGATGAGGAAGCCGTCAGGGCTTTCCTCGACGGTGTAGTCGAGGTAGCAAAACGTTACAACGCGCACACCGTCAAGATCGAGCCGGAGGTCCCGGATCGGGAAGAGAGCGTCAAGGAACACCTTCGGGCGCTCGGCTTCCAGAAGTTCCGGTGGGACCTCAACTTCAAGACGACGCTGGTCGTAGACCTGAGCCGGTCCGAGGAGGACATACTGGCGAACATGAAGTCGAAGACGCGCTACAACATCCGGCTCGCCGGCAGGAAAGGCGTCGAGGTCGTAAAGGACAACTCGCCCGGAGCCGTGGAACACTTCTGGCGCATGATCGAGGAGATGGCGGAACGGGGTAATTTCTGGCACCGGCCCAAGGACTACGTGCTTTCCTCCTGGCAGGCGCTCTTCGACGCCGGCATGGCGGACCTCTTTTTCGCCGACCACGAGGGCGACCGGCTGGCGGGCCTGCTGGCGGTCACGATGGGCCACAAGTACTGGTACTTGTCGGGAGCCTCCACCAGCGAGAAGCGGAACCTTATGTCCAGCCACCTGCTACAGTGGGAGGTGATGAAGTGGGCCAAAGAGCGCGGCGCAACCTACTTCGACATGGTCAACATTCCGAGCCCCGACGAACTTACCGAAGACCATCCGATGTATGGCATCTACAGGTTCAAGGCCGGCTTCGGCGGCGAGATAGCGGACTTCGTGGGCTGCTACGACCTGCCAGTAAAACCGGTACCGGCCAAGCTGTGGAACAGGGTGGAACCGATCTACTACCGGCTCCACCAGCGGGTGAAGGGGGATTTCTACTATTAAGCGTTGCCGGAAGCCGGGTGCGCGGGCGAAAAAGGCCGGGTCGTGAAAGTACTGGTGCGCCAGCTTGAAGACCCGCTCTTCGGCCAGGACGGGCTGGGAGAGAGGATCGGGGACCTCCGCATTCTCACGCACCCCCACATCCCGGAAGTTCACGACCTCGAGTTCTATAGCAACTTCTACCGGTGGATCTCCGACCATCCCCTCTCAGAGCAAGCCCGGCGCTGGGTCGCGATAACGGACGAGGGAGAGGTCGTTGGACACCTCTCTTCCCTGCCCCAGTACTACCGGGTAAACGGCCGGAGGGTCGTTGCCCACACGCCCGGGGACTACGAGGTGAACCCCGGCTACGGTTTCTACGCCCTCTCTCTAATGCGGGCCTTCTTCCGCGCCGCCGACAACTGTGTAGCCTGCGACATCCTGCCGTCGGTGATCGAGATAGAAAAGCGGCTCGGCGCCGAGGAGGTCGGAGATCTGAACTACGCGGCCAAGCTGCTAAACGTCTCGAAGCTCCCCGTACCCCCGATCCCGGCGCGGGCCCGGAGGCTCTTCAACCTTCCGGCAGCCCCGTCCCCATCCCGCTCGCGGCTCCCGCTTCCAGGCCCGGCCAAGAAGCTCCTGAACGGTAGCCTCCGGGCGCTCGACGGAGCTTTGTCCGGCGCTTTCGTAGGAGGTCATGAAACAGAGGTCGTAGAGGCCTTCGACGAATCGTTCGACGAGTTATTCGAGGCCGTCGCCGGCGTCGTGCCGTGCCTGCCGGAGAAGGATGCAGCGTTTCTCCGCTGGCGTTACGGCACCGGCTCGCCGCAGTATCCGGTAACCGTACTGGGCGTTAAAGAAGGCGGGACGCTTCTCGGCTATGCGGTCCTGAAGATAACGACCGGGGGGATAGACGGCTACGTAATGGACCTGGTGGCGCTGCCGGGTCGTCGCGACGTAGCCCGGGCCCTGATCCGGGACGCGGTCCGTTTCTTCAGGGAGGCGGGGGTCCATCTGGTCCGCTACCGTTACGCGGAATCTACGGTTTCGGTCCGGCCGGAAGACTTGCGGAAGCTGGGATTCTTCCATCGGAGTAACCGGCGCAACGTGCTGTTGGCGAAGTTTTCCGACCCCGGCGCGCAAGAGACGGGCCGCTATCTCTCCAACTGGGCTTACACTCTCGGAGACGGGGAACCGAGTTTCTGGATGCGCTAGGTATTGCGGGGTTCGGTTATCACCACCCGGCTTGAACATAGCCGGTCCGGGCCCTAGACTTTGGCCCCGCACTCGTGGTCTCTATACGGCAAGAGGTTTGTATGTCCCCCACCGAACAGAATGCTGGCTTTTCCACCACGATCGGGCGCTACGCGGTTGTTGAGAAAAAAGCTGTCTCGCCCCCGGAGTGGAACCGGTGGGTAGAGTCTTCGCCGGGCGGCGGACACCTGTTGCAGAGCCACGAGTGGGGCGAGCTGAAGCACGAGCTGGGCTGGAAGCCGGTGCGGATGGTGCTGGAACGGGACGGCGAACCGGCAGGAGCCGGGCAATTTCTGTTTTACAGTACGCCCGGGGTACCGGGTGGCATGCTCTACTGCCCCAAAGGCCCCTGGCTCCCGTGGGAGGATGATGAGGCTGTACGGGCTTTCTTCGACGGTGTGGTTGAGATAGCGGGACGGTACGGCGTCCACACGGTCAAGATCGAACCCGAGGTCCGGGAGCAGCAAGAAGGGGTCAAGGATCACCTCCGGGCGCTCGGC
The DNA here is from genome assembly GCA_050331175.1 of Rubrobacteraceae bacterium. Classification (GTDB taxonomy): domain Bacteria; phylum Actinomycetota; class Rubrobacteria; order Rubrobacterales; family Rubrobacteraceae; genus SIRX01. Next base: position 6,194 of record JBHJHC010000129.1, read on the forward strand.
TTCCGGAAGTTCCGGTGGAACGTGAACCACAAGGCGACGCTGGTAATAGACCTGGACCAGCCCGAAGAGGATCTGCTGGCGAACATGAAGAAGAGCACCCGCTACGGCGTCCGCCGGGCCGGCAAAGAGGGCGTGGAGGTCGTGGAGGATAACTCTCCCGCGGCCCTGGAGCAGTTCTGGCGGATGCACGGCGAGATGGTGGAGCGCAAAGACTTCTGGAGCCGGCCCTACAGCTACTACAGGGCGTTGTGGCAAAAGATGACCGCGGCCGCCAGGGCGCATTTGTTCTTCGCGGAGCACGAGGGAGACCGGCCGGCCGCCGCGATGGTCTTCACCTTCGGGCACAAGGGCATCTACATGCTCGGCGTCTCGACGCGGGAGAAGAGCCGGATCACACCCGCCAACCTCCTCCAGTGGGAGATCATGAAATGGGCCAGAGACAACGGTATCACCTACTACGACATGTGGGGCGTTCCAACCCTCGATACGCTCGATGAGGACCATCCCCTCTACGGCGTGTACAAATTCAAGGCCGGGTTCGGGAGCGAGCTGGTGGACTTCGTCGGGACCCTCGACCTGCCGGTAAAAAGAACCCCCGCCCGGCTGTGGGACCGGGTGGAACCGTGGTACTTCCGTTTCCACCAGCGGGTGAAAGGCGACGTCTACTACTAGGGTGGTCCGGCGTGCGATAATCTGTTTTTCTCGACCTGCCGGTAGAGCTTTTCGTAGTCTGTAGTAACCTACACGGCTAGGCCAGAATTTGAACGATAAAAACCCTACGGGAGGTACGAAAGCATGAGCGTAAACACCGAGACGGCTACCGCCGAGATAAAAGGCTGGCTGCAGGAGAACGTAACGGGGAACCGGGAGATCTCCGACGACGAGCCCCTGATCGAGAACGGCGTCCTGACCTCTCTACAGACGGTGGAGCTGGTGATGTTCATGGAAGATCGCTTCGGCATCACCGTCGAAGACGACGAGCTGGACGAAGAAAACTTCGGCTCCGTAGAGAGCATCGCCGCCCTCGTGGAGAGCAAGACCGAGTGATCCCGCACCCCGAGTTCACTTTCCACCACCTGCTATACAACGCCGTCCGGCGAGACCCGGGCAAGGTTGCGGTAGTAGACGGAAAGGCCGAGTACACCTACGAGGACCTGGCCCGCAGCAGCAGCGCGCTGTCCGCCGCCTTTATAGACGCCGGCGTGCAGCGGGGCGGCCGGATCGGCATCTACATGGAGAAGTCCTGGGAAGCGATCGTGGCGATGCTCGCCGCCTCCCAGGCCGGGGCCGCCTTCGTAAACATCAACCCGCTGCTCAAGCCGCCCCAGGTCAGATACATAACCGAAGACTGCGACGTGAAGATCCTCGTCGGAGACCGGGCGAAGCTGGAGTCTCTGGAGTCCGGGCTGGTCGAGACCGCCTTCTACAAGGGCGACGAGCCGCCCGACACCGATGCCGCAGAGAACCTGATGAGCCTGAACAAGGTATTGGGGCAGGGCGGCGGGATCTGGCTGGAGCAACCGGTGCTGGAGGGGGACCTTGGCACCATCCTCTACACCTCCGGCTCGACGGGCCAGCCGAAAGGCGTGGCGTTTTCGCAGCGGAACCTGGTGGTGGGGGCCCAGATCGTCTCCACCTACGTGGAGAACACCGCCGAAGACCGCATTCTGGCGGCGCTGCCGTTTAGCTTCGACTACGGCCTGAACCAGCTCGCGAGCGCCCTGCGCGTCGGGGCTACCTTGATCCTCCAGAACTCCCGCCTGCCCGGGGACCTCATAAAGGGCCTGCGCCGCCACGAGGCCACCGGGCTCGCCGGGGTGCCGCCGCTGTGGACGCTCCTGCTGCGGAGCACCAAGAGCCTCGAAGAGGAGCCGCTCGAGCACCTGAGATACATCACCAACTCCGGCGGGCGCATCCCCTACGCGAACCTCCAGGAGCTGCGCCGCCTCCTGACGCACACCAGGATCTACCTGATGTACGGCCTGACGGAGGCGTTCAGATCCACCTACCTGCCGCCGGACGAGCTGGATCGGGTAACCCCGGAGAAGTGGAGCATCGGCAAGGCCATCCCGAACGCCGAGGTCTACGTGGTCGACAATAGCGGCGAGGAATGCGCCCCGGGCGAGGTCGGGGAGCTGGTCCACCGCGGGCCGACGGTGGCGATGGGCTACTGGGGCAAGGAAGAGGCCACGCGCCAGGCGTACAAGACGGATCCCTTCGCCCACCCGGAGCTGCCGGAGAGCAAGATAGTTCACTCCGGTGACCTGGGCTACCGGGACGAAGAAGGTTACCTCTACCTCGTAGGCCGGGCGGACGCCATGATAAAGAGCCAGGGCTACCGGATGAGCCCCGAGGAGATCGAAGACCTCATCGTAGGTTCGGGCCTCGTCAGCGAGGCCGTGGCCTTCGGTATCCCGGACCCGGATGTCGGGGCCCAGATCGTCGTCGCGGTGTCGCTCAAAGACGGCTCGAACGGCGAGGCCGGGGAAGCCGCGGAGAGAATCCGGGAACACTGCGTAAAGAACGGGCCACCGTACATGGTGCCGAAGGAGATCCTCGTGCAGAAAGAGCTGCCCAAGACCGGCTCCGGCAAGGTGGATAGAAAGACGATCAGCAATGCTTACGCAACAGGATAAAGCCCGCGCCCTCGCGGGGCGGTTCGACGGAAACGGCGGCGAGGAGTTCTCGCCGGGCGGGGTGCCTATCTCCCGGCTGGCCGAGGACTATGGCTCCCCCTTCTACCTCTACCACGGCGAGATGCTCCTCGACCGCGTTCGTCGCGTCCGGGAAGCCCTGGGCGAAGGTGTAGAGGTCTCGTACTCGGTGAAGGCGAACCCGAGCGTCGCCGTCTGCCAGCTCCTCTCGCGCGGCGGCGCGGGCGGCGAGGTCGCCTCCTCCGGCGAGCTGGTGGTCGTGCGGGCCGCGGGCATCGCACCGGGAGACATCGTGTTCGCCGGACCCGGCAAGACCAACGACGAGCTGCGTCACGCCGTTCGGGAAGGAATCTTCGCGGTAAACGTTGAATCTCTAGGTGAGATCGAACGTCTCTCCGCCGTCGCCGAGGAGGAGGGGAAGCAGGTCGGCGTCGGGCTCCGCATAAACCCCGCCGCCCAGCTCATGGGCTCCCAGATGCGGATGGGCGGGACCGTCGGCCAGTTCGGCATAGACCAGGAGGACCTGGAAGAGGCCGTCCGGAAGGTGCTCTCGTATCCGCAGCTGGTGTTGCGGGGCATCCACATCTACACGGCGACGCAGGTCTTTGACGCGGACGCCCTGCTGGAGCATTGCCGCAACATCTTCGAGGTCGCGCTGGAGTGCGCGGACTACGCCGGGCGTCCGCTGGAGATGATCGACTTCGGCGGCGGTTTCGGGGTCCCGTACTTCGACAAGATGGAGGACTTCGACCTGGAACGCTTCGGTGCCGGCTACCGGGACCTCCTCCCCGTCTACCGTTCCGACAGGCGTCTGGACGGCTGCCGGTTTATCTTCGAGCTCGGCCGCTACCTGGTCGCCGACGCCGGCCTCTACGTCACCCGCGTGGTGGACGTGAAGCAGATGCGGGGCAAGACCTTCGCCGTCACCGACGGCGGCATGAACCACCACCTCACCGCGACGGGCAACATGGGCCAGGTCTTCCGCAAGGCCTATCCCCTGATGAACCTGAGCCGCCCCGGCGCGGAGCCCGCCGAGGAAGGGACGGCGGTGGCCGGGCCCTGCTGCACGCCGCTAGACATGTTCGGGACCAACATACCGCTCGCGGAGCCGGAGGTGGGAGACCTGCTCGGGGTCTTCTACAGCGGAGCCTACGGCTTCTCCGCCAGCAACCGCGGTTTCCTGAGCCATCCCGAACCCGCGGAAGTTCTGGTTTGGGAGGGAGAAGCCCATCTTCTGCGCGCCGGCGGTAAACCCGAAGACGTGCTCAACGGCCAGAAAGCCGTCCTGTAGCGGTAGTCTGTCGCGGTCAAAACTCCGGCGGAGGGTCGCTCCGGGGGCTGGAGGCCGTCTGGGGGCCAGGGACAACTACGCCGACGGGGCATCGGGTTTGAGGAGCCGCCCGATTGTGCTATCTTTTTCGGGATTCGAATGCACCGTTTACAGTTACATCCCGGCCCGCAGGGTTCTGTTCGGCGAGAGAGGTTTCGCGGCCCGGTTGCGGTCCGGGCTGGGGTTGCGGACTTCAGGGTTTCGGGGTGAGCAGCAGGTAATGTTCCCGTGGACCGGCACCTCGGAAGAGCGAATGGTGAGCGAGATCGGAGACGAGCTCGCCGTATACCGTAAACGCTGCGAGACGCTGCACGACGAGTTTCGGCAGAGGTTGCAGGTCAGGGATACGGCCCGTTCCACGCTTTCGGAAGCTGAAAAGAACATCTCGGCTATCCAGATGGAAGGCGTCGCCCTGGTGGGCAACCTTAACGCCGCAATGGGCGAGGGCAACGAGGAGAAGATCAAAGACCTCGAGCGCGGCTACAAGAAAAATAACCGGGACCTCGTGCGGGCCCAGAAAACGCGGGACGTGGCGGCCCGCCGCCTGGAAGAGGTCGAAGTGGACGACGATCAGGCCGTCAGCAAACTAAAGCAAGACGTCCTGAAAGTGCTAGATGAGTACGCAGAGCGCATCCGGGAACGCAAACAAATCCTGACCGGTTTTATGGAAACCCTGGATAAGAACCAGGAGGCTCTGGCCCGGGACACGGCCCCGCTTACCGGAGGATACGAACCCCGGAACCAACGCGAAGGGCTCCCAGAAACGGACGACCGGAAGGCTTGAAGTCCGGCCTAAAGTAGAACGCCGCCGGTTTCTTCCCCGCGACGAAGCCTGTTGGCCGCGGTGTGCGCCTGGCGGGTAGTTTCCGGCAGACGATACTTCGGGCTACACGCCAAAACCAGCTCGACGGCGCTATCCAGGTCTATTCCGCTTCCTACGGACACGTACACGGGTGAAACACCGGTTCGGGTTCGCAGGACCTTGCCTACTACCTCGCCCCCGTGCACGAGGTTCGTTGCGCTGCCTTTTTCTTTGCCGGGCTCTTCGTACGCCCCCACGAGCCGGTTCTTGGCACAGCCTATCGCCGGCACGTCCATAAACAGCCCCATGTGAGAGGCCAGTCCCATCCGGCGCGGGTGGGCGAGCCCGTGGGCGTCGAAGATGACCGCGTCTACCGGCGCCTCTACCTTCTCCAATGCCGCGGCGACGGAGGGTATCTCCCGGAACGCCAGGAGCCCCGGAACGTAGGGGAACGTGAGCGGCGCCTCGAACCCCCGCACCTCGACCACCGAGAGGTCGGGGAAACGGAGCACCACCACCGTGGCATAGGCCATACCGTTCCCGGTCGAAACGTCGGCGCCGGCCACGTGTCGCACGCCCTTCAGGTCCAGTGGTGGTCCGGGCGAGGCTTTGTGGGCGAGCTCTCCCTGAAGCCGCCGGGCTTCGGGGGGTGTGAGATCCAGCGCGTGTAACCCCTCGACTTTCAACATCCCCAGTAAAACACGGCGCGCGCCGGTTCGGGAAGAACCTCAACGAAAAGACAACCGCCCCGGCCGACTAAAACTGGAGGGGGGAAATGTCCGTCGGCCGGGGCTTGGTTTAATCACTACTATACCCTTACGCTGTTACAAACAGCTTGCCTTTGCGTAACGATTCCGTTACTTGCGAGAATCATTTCGGTCGAATATCCCTCCCCCCGGGTATGAATCTGTAAATTTCCTGTTTTCCATGGTCACTTTGAAGCTCAGGTTTATGGTTATGAGGGTTGAGGAATTCCCTCTATTTTGTCCGGTTTCCGGCCCGTTTTACGCGACGGTAACGTTTACCGTGTGGTATCCGGTGGCGCCTCCGGGGTGTGGCGGGGTTTTTTTGGACGTCTGGGTCTTGCCGTCGCCATCGGTGGCGCGAACCTGGAGGGTATGTTCGCCGGGTTTGGCGTCCCACTCGTAGACGTACTGGCGCCAGGTATCGCTGCTGAGCTGCTCGGCGAGGCGGGCTTTATTCCAGGTTTCGCCGTCGTCGGTAGAGACTTCGACTTTGCTGATGCCCCGGTGGGGGGCCCAGGCGACGCCTCCCACGGGCACCGTACCGGCCTCGAGGTTTTCTTTGTCTTTGACGGTGTCGATGCGGGACTGGGTTTTTATGGGACCTTCCTTGGACCAGGTACGCTGTATCCAGTAGGCGTCAAAGTCCCAGTCGGTGAGTTCGATCTCGGTGAGCCACTTGGTTGCGGAGACGTAGCCGTAGAGGCCGGGGATGACGAGCCGCACGGGAAAGCCGTGATCCACCGGCAATTCGGAGTCGTTCATGCCGAAGGCAACGAGGGCTTCGCGGCCATCGAAAGCCAGCTTTGTCTTGAAGCCTCCCGTCCAGCCGTCCACGCTGCGGCCAACGAGTTGCTCCGAAGCCTTATTGATCTTGTTCGGGCTCATGCCCGCTTCCTTGAGCACGTCGGAGAGCAGGACCCCGGTCCAGCGGGCGTTCGAGATCAGGCCGCCCCCCACCTCGTTCGAGACGCAAGATAGGGTGACGTCGGCCTCGCGGGTGGGCATAGACGTGAGGTCTTTGAAAGACATTTCCAGGGGCTCCCGGATACCGGCGCCCTTAACCTTTAGCGTCCACTGGTCGACGTCTATCTTGGGGGAGGTCAGGGCGGTGTCGATCAGGTAGAAATCTTTGTTGGGCGTGATCACGGGCGGCATCCCTTCCACCTCTATGGACGCCGCCTTCGGCGGCGGCGGAAGCGTCTTTTTGCCGCCACCGCCCGCCGTCCGGCCGGAAGCGCCTCCGCCGGAAGTCCCGGAGAGTTGCTTGGGCGCGGAAGCGGCACCTTCCGTACCCCCGCCCGCCAGCAGCCGGCCGGCGCCCGCCGCGGCCAGTCCCGCCACGGCGGCGCCGCCGCTCAAGGCCAGGAAGTTCCGGCGGTCGACGACCACGCCACCCTCCGAGTGCGCCTCCCGGGACCGCACGCCCCCGAACGGCTGCCGCTCTTCCCGCTCCGGCACCCCGCCTGGCGCGGCGGAGGTTGCCCCCGGAAGGGCCGAAGAGTGCAGCAAGAACCCGCTCGTCGCCGTGCCGGCGGCCAACGCTCCCACGATGGTCACTACCGTGGCTAAGGGATCCACGAACGGCTCGGAGAGGGTGGCGAAGATAGCGATGGCGCCGAGGACCCCCACAGCCGCCAGCGCGGCGAACGGGAAGCGGGTGCCCAGGTACGCCAGAAGCCCGGCGACCACCAGGGCCCCTACCACCAGGCAAGCAACCAGCACGGGAATGTCGGCTTTGCCGAGCAACTCTATGCCCTGGGTAACCAGGCTGCCCGGCGTCAACCGGACGATCGTCTGGGCGAGCGACACGAACACCGAGGGCACGAGCCGGTACAGTCCGTGCACCAGCTCCGCGATACCGAACGCCAGGACAGCCCCCACGGCCCCCGCGATAAATGCTCTCGACCTGACACCCATAGTTCGGAAAACCTCCGCTTCTCTGCTTGCTGCGTGTATCTTGCGTAGCGAGTTTAGCCTATACTGCTAGTATACGGTCCCGATACACCCAATGGATTAACAAAACATAAACCTTTTGCCAGGAAAGTCGATCAGCCGGTCCATCTGAGGTAGGGAAATCTCCCTCTTGGGTGAGGCGCCGACCAGCATACCGGCCGAGATTGTCTATCCGGGGGCCACTCCAGCATCTATAATTCCGGCGAGAGGATCAGATGCCGGACGCACGGAAGGGCGGGGACAAGGTGGGCCACCTGCACGTAGTCGAAGGTGCCGGCGCCATACCCGGAAAGCTGTACATCCGGATGTTAGGCGGCTTCCAGGTTTCGGTAGGTCCGTACACCATAGAACGTCGCGAGTGGAAGCTCAAAAAGGCTGCACACCTACTCAAACTTCTCGCCCTCGAACCCCGGGGTCGGATACATCGGGAGCGGATCATGGGCCTGCTCTGGCCTTACATGCCACCCGAAAAAGCCCGCAACAACCTGTACCGCACGCTCCACGAAGCCCGGCGGGTACTGAAACCCGCTTCCCACCGCTCCACCTACTTGCAACTACAGGACGAGCACCTGATCCTCTGCCCGGATACACCATTGTGGACGGACGTAGACGCATTCCAGACGGCGGCGGAGTTTGCCAGGAACAACCGCAAGCCACAAACTTACCGACGGGCCATAGACTCGTACCATGGAGACCTGCTACCGGAAGACTACTACGAGGATTGGACCCTAGATCCCCGGCGGGCACTCCGGGACCTATATCTGGACCTGCACATAGAACTCGCCGCACTCCACGAAGAGCGCGGTGAACCCAGAATCTCCATAGAAATTCTGGAGCAAGCAACGATCGAAGAACCGGCTCACGAGGAAGCCCATGCTGGCCTGATGCGCCTGTACGCGCTGTCGGGGCGTCGAGGAAAGGCCCTCGGGCAATACGAACGCCTGAAAGAGGTACTAGCCAGAAGGCTACAAACACCGCCAGACGCAGAGATCACCGCGCTCTACGAGCAGATAAAAGAGAATGAGCTTCCGCCCGGCGAAACCCCGTCCCCAGAACCTCCGTCCCCAGATACCGCCCACCCGCACAACCTGCCGCCCCCCAGGACCAGCTTTATCGGGCGGGAGCGTGAGATCTTCGACCTCAAGAGCCTCCTGGAGACGACCCGGCTGCTGACCCTGACCGGGGTTGGGGGGAGTGGCAAGACCCGCCTGTCGCTGGAGGTGGCGAGAGACCTGCTGGACTCTTACCCCGACGGGGTGTGGTTTGTGGGGCTCTCCCCGATCTCGGACCCCCGGCTTATTTCTCAGGTAGTTGCCGGGATATTCGGGGTGCGAGAAAGCCCAGGTTACCCGCTGGCCGAGACGCTCGCCGAAGACCTGCACGACAAGCGCCTACTCTTGATTCTGGACAACTGCGAGCACGTGGTAGACGCCGCGACGAGGCTTGCCGAGACGCTCCTCGACGGGTGTCCCCGGCTAAAGATCCTTGCGACCAGTCGTGAGCTCCTGGGGATTGCAGGCGAGGTAAGCTGGACGGTGCCGCCGCTCTCCCTACCCGGAGGGGAGGCTAACTCCGACGCGGACGAATTACGAGAAGCGGAATCCGTGCGGCTGTTCGCGGATCGGGCATCCCAGCGGCTGACGAGCTTCACTTTGACGCCGGAGAACGCCAGGAGTGTGGCGGAAGTCTGCCGCAAGCTCGACGGCATCCCGCTCGCCATAGAGCTTGCGGCGGCGCGGGTGGGAACGCTAAATCTTCACCAGATCTCCGAGAGGCTCGAAGACGCCTTGCGGTTGTTGAACAGTGGCAATCGCACCGCCCAGCCCCGCCAGCAGACGTTGCGGGGCGCCCTCGACTGGAGCCACGAACTCCTGGACGAGGAGGAGCGAAAGGTCCTGCGGCGGCTCTCGGTCTTCGCCGGAGGCTTCGCCCTGGAGGCCGCCGAGACGGTCACTTCCCTCAACGATATACCGCAGGAGCGGGTACTCGACCTCATTTCTAGTCTGGTGGACAAGTCGCTCGTTATATTCCGCGAAGACCACCACCGGCTGCTGGAGCCCGTGCGCCAGTACGCGCGGGGAAAACTGGCATCCAGCGGCGAAGAAGAGACGGTGCGTAGGCGGCACGCGCTGTGGTGTTTGGAGCTGGCCGAAGCGGCGGAGCCCGAACTTACGGGGCCGGACCAAACCTGGTGGATGGACCGGCTGGAGACCGAGCACGACAACATCCGGGCCGCTCTAGGCTGGGCTCTGGACGGCGGGGACTCGAAACTGGGCCTACGTCTCGCCGGGCTCCTCTGGCTTTTCTGGCACACCCGCGGCCACAGCACCGAGGGCCGCCGTTGGCTCGAGTCAGGCATCAAAGAGACGGGAGAGGGAGACACGCGGCTCAAAGCGAAAGCCCTGAACGGCGCGGGCTGGATCTCGATTTTCCAGCGCGACTACGAGGCGTCGGAGTCGTTTCTCAAGGAAGGCGCGGCGCTCTATAGAGAGGCTGGAGATGCTGAGGGTGTGGGAACCTGCCTCTCGAACATATGGTTCGGGGCTGTCCTCGCGAACCGCGAGGTGGAGGAGTACCAATGGTGTATAGACGAAATCGAAGCCATAGAGTCCGAAGTGACTAACAGCCGTACCCTGGCGAACATCGCGTGTATCAGGGCCATCATGAAATTGAAGAACGGCGATCTAGAGAGCGCCCGTTCAGCCTACAGGGACGCGCGGGAACTCTACGACGAAGTCGGAGACGTACAGGGGACGGTCATGGTCCTCTTCAACCTCGCGTTCGAGGCCTTGCTCCGCGACGATCACGTCGAGACCAGAAAGAGGTGCAGCGAGAGCCTGCAAATCTCGCGCCGGCACGACGACAAGCTCGCCATTATGTACAGCCTGTGGATACTGGGATGCAGCATGTCTAGGGAAGGCCGCCACGAGAGGGCTGCCCGGCTTTGGGGCGCGTCCGAGACCGTGCAGGATCAGAACGACATGCCGCTCGCTCCACTCCCCACGAACCTTACCGGCTACGAAGACCTCCTCGCCCGCACCCGGGCCGCGCTGGGGAAAAAATCCATGGAGACCGAATGGCGCCGAGGCCGCAACATGACCCAAGACCAGGCCATAGATTACGCCCTCGCCGACGAGCCTCCCGCCAGTTTCGCCAACCTGACCCCGCGCGAAAAGGAAATCGCTGAACTGGCGGCCCGGGGACTGACCAACTCCCAGATCTCCTACCGACTCGTGATTTCCGAGCGGACCGTGCACAACCACATCCGGAACATCCTCAGAAAGCTGAACGTAAGCTCCCGCAAGAAACTCGCCAGCAGGCTCCGGGAGTAGCCGCTCACCCCGTCGGGCCTCCGTAGAGGCTGCATCCACGAAAGATAAGCATCTCTATCCCCAAGAATAGGCATACCTAGATTCGAATTCGTCGCCAAATTAAGGAACGTTTAAGAGCCGCTCTCTACAATACCGCCCAAAGCTACCTGGATGCGAAAAAAGAAGGAGATCAACTGGCCCAAATTTTCTAAGGGGGATTCGGTCCCGGCCACGAAACCAGCCCCGGCCGGCAGAAGATTGGTCGTCGAATTTGTTTGCGATAGAGAAAATCACTCATTTGGGTGATGGAAAACCAGGTGAGGTTTGTGATCATTGCAGACGGTGGACTACCTGGTAGTCTGCACTGACAGGAGGAAGTCAGCTTTTTAGAGGTAGCTTCGATAGAGGGACGGGCACGAGCGGCAATGCTGCAGACAATAGCGTCACGGGACGTGGGCCACGGCTCCGGCGTAAGGTCTCCGGGTACCGTGGCAAGTACGGGTAGGGTTAAAGGAAGTAGATCCCGGAGTGATCCGGGCCATCAAGGCAAACGTAGGATATCTCTGCGTAGTCTCAAGAACACCGTAGGGGTGGAGCAGGTTGTCACAACCATCGAGACCGGCACGTCCGGTGAGGGCCCGGAGCCTGAAGGGTGCGCGGTGACGGGCGACTTATGGGAGTCCCGGGACGAGCCCGCGAACCCGGGTACGCCAGGATCAGGCCTCAGAGAAGGCAAATCCGGTTCTCTCAGCGAGTTGTCCCGCCCGTCATTCTTCGCTCTGATGCAACTCTTCGGGAGCAGAGATCGCCGAGACGTTCGTCGACTCAACAGTGTAGATGGGCTCTCCCTGGGCATTGTACTCCCCATCCAGACGTATTATTTCCGTCACCACCAGCTTGACGCGAACTACCGTTCCATCGTCGACGAGATACTCGTTCCAATGTTCTCCGCCGGTTTGAAAGTTCATGACGGTTCCCTCGATAACCCGTCCGTCTGGAAGCGGCACCCTTTTCTTTCGCGCCAATTTACTAGCCTCTCGCCCGGTTCTCTGTGCTCGTCCAAGTATACCCGCTCGAAGATCCGAAGTTCACGACCGCCACCCAGCAAAGGAGCGCGAACCGTATTTGCTGAATAGTCGGTGCGGATAGTCAGCTGTAGAAACCAGGGAGAGGAGTAAGTATTGAACGACAGACCACGAAGGCCCCGGGCGAAAGTTCGAGTCAGTTCGATCAACGTCGTGATCCCCGGGGACGACGAATCGTCCAGGGATCACCCGAGTTCGATCAGCATCGTTCAGCAAAACTCGATGATCGTCAACAGGGCCACCCCGAGGCAAGCTCGGCAAGAGGACCAGGATGTGGCGGAAGAGGAGGATACAGAACCAGGCCACGATGAGGAAAGCGACCAAAGCTAACACGTCCGAAGCGTGATCCGACCGCTGAGGACCCGAGATTGGAGGAAGATGTGACCGAGCGTGGTGTACCAACTCTCGATCCGTACCTGATTAACCCGAACGCGCCAGGGCCAACCCTGGCTCCGTTTCTGGCCGATCGGATCGAGCAAAACGCCGATCTAGTCAATACGATCAACCAGTACCCCAACCTGGCCAACGCGATCCAGCAGAACGCCCAGATCGTTAACGTCATGGAAGAGAACCCGGCCCTGATCAACGCGGTCCAGCAGAACGCCCAGATCGTCCACGACATGGCCGGCAACCCCGCCGTGGTAAACGCGATCCAGCAGAACGCCCAGATCGTAAACGTAATGGCCGAAAACCCAACCGTAGTCAACGCAAACCAACAGCAAGCGCATATCATAAACGTGATCGCCGACTAGGCCGCGGTAGTCAAA
>JBHJHC010000130.1:0-16809 GCA_050331175.1 Rubrobacteraceae bacterium
GCCAGTGAAGAGTGCCCGGTCCCGAAATCGTCGAGCGCGAGCTCGAAATTCAACTCCTTGAGCTTGTTCAAAGTTTGTCTAGTCGATAGCGTGTCGTCCATCAGCACGTTCTCCGTAGCTTCGAGGCACAACGTGCCGGCGGGCAGCCCGGTCTCCAGGACTATTCGCCGCACCTCCTCGACCAGTTGGGGATGCGCCAGCTGCCGGGCCGAGAGGTTTACGAACACGCAAGTACGCCGGGAAGGATAGCGTTTATTCCAGAAACTCGCCTGGGTGCAGGCGTGCCGGATCACCTGATAGCCAGCCGGTACCATGAGCCCTACTTCTTCCGCCACCGGGATAAACTCCGAAGGCTGCAACAGTCCCCGCTCCGGGTGCCGCCAACGCAGCAGGGCCTCGAAGGCCACCGCCCGCCCCGAGGAAACCTGAATTATCGGCTGATAGAAGACCTCGAATTCGTCAAGCTCCATCGCCCGCCGGAGCTCGGCCTCCAACTCCAGTCTCTCGCTCACGGAGGTACTCATGGTTTCTTCGAATACCCGGTAGCCGGCCTTGTCCTTGTACTTTACCTGATAAAGTGCCAGATCCGCTTTTCTCAGCAGATCTCCCGGCTCGTTATCATCCTGGCCACGAAACGCGATACCGATGCTCGCGGCAACGTTTATCTCCCGGTTCTCTATAGCGAAAGGCGCCTCCAGCCCCTTCAAAATGCTCTGGGCAACCCTTTCAGCTTCGCCGGCGCTATCGGCGGCGTCCAGCAGTACCGCGAACTCGTCCCCCCCGAGGCGGGCTATCGTAGCCCGGGGGCCGACGCACCCTTCGAGGCGGCGGCTAACCGCCACCAGCAGTTGGTCCCCCGCCTCGTGGCCGAGTGAGTCGTTTACGAGTTTGAAGTTGTCCAGGTCCAGAAACAACACAGCCGTCCGCCCGGCGCGGCCCATCTTGCCGGATAGCGCAGATTTCAGGCGGTTCATCAGCAAGGTTCGATTCGGCAGGCCGGTCAAGGGATCGTGCAATGCCTGGTAAGCGAGGCGTTTCTCACTGTTCCGGAGCGCTTCTTCCACCCGCTTCTGCCACGTGATATCGATCTGGATGCCCTGCCAGTAGAGCGGCTCGCCCCCCTCGCCTCGTACCAGGATCGCCTCGTCCTTGAGCCACACGATGTGTCCGTTCTTGGAGATCTTGCGGTACTGCAGGTTGGACGGTCCGCCCGTCTCGTTGACGCGTCGTCCCCCGGCCAATACCCGCTCGCGGTCGTCCGGGTGGATAGTCTTTATCCAGTAGTGCGGGTCTGCGAGGTATTCCTCGGGGGTATAGCCCAAGATTTCTTCTATCTGGGGACTAACGTAGACAGTCTTGGCCGGCTCGCCGGGCTGCTGAATGTAAGTCACGGCGGGTATGTTCTCTACGAGCGTGCGGTACCGGTTCTCGGCCTCCCTGAGGCGCTCCTCGGTCTCTTTCTGCCGGGTGATGTTACGGGCCACACCAACCAGCGTGTTCTCGCCCATCGGAGAAAGCGTTGCGGAAAACCAGGAGCTACGGTCACCGGCGGGGAGGTTGTACTCGACGACCACGGGTTGTCTCGTTTCCAGCGCCCGCCGAACACCATCCAGGAGCAAGCTGGCAGGCTCTTCGGGGAGGATTTCGTGAAGGGTGCTCCCGGATACTTGCTCCTTCGGCCTATACAACGCCGGGTTGTTGGTTGGGGCGATCTTCAGGCACCGGCCGTTCTCATCCAGCACCATCACGAGGTCGGTCATCGCCCCGACAAGTGCCGCCAGCTCGGATTCCGAAGCGCGGCGACTAGCTTCCGCCGCCTTACGATCCGTCACGTCCCGGGCGTTGATCACGAGCCCCCCGATCGCGGGGTCTTCGAGGAGGTTGCTGCCGACCGCCTCGATCCACCGCCACGAACCATCCCGATGCCTCAGCCGGAACTCTATCGTGGGATGAACCGTGGGGTCGGAGATCAACTCGGCCAGCAGCCACTGGGCACTCTCCACGTCATCAGGGTGGACGTCCACGAAAGCGTTTGCATCGAGCCGCTCTTCGGGCTTGTATCCCTGCACCTTCTCGAGGGAGGGGCTCAGATAAAGCGCGTTGCCCTCTCTATCGAGCGTAGCTATGAGGTCTGAGGCGTTCTGCACCAACGATCGGAAACTCTCGTCTCTCCGGCGCAGTTCGTCTTCGGCTTGTTTGCGGTCGGTAACGTCGGCGAAAGTACAGATCACCTCTGCAACGTTGCCGGCCCCGTCGAACTGGGGCTCGGCGTTGACGAGCAGCCAGACGCGGGCACCGAACGCTGGCCGATAGACCCCCATTACTACGTCGCGTACCGGCAATCCGGTGGCTATCGCCCGCGGCACGGGATGGGTTTCACCGGGAAACAGCGAACCATCTTCGTGGATAACGTTCCAGTCGGGGTCGAACGAAGTCTTGCCCAGGAGCTGGTCCTCGGTGAGGCCCAGCAACTCCAACGCCCGCGGATTGCTCAGGTAGATCTCGGCCTCCGGTCCCTGCAACAACACCCCGATCTGGAGCTTGTCGATCAGCTCCCTGAACCGCTTTTCGCTCTCTTGCAGCGCGTTTACGAGATGCCTCCGGCCCGTTATGCCGAAGACGGCGCCGTGCCAGAGCCGTACCCGCCCCCCACGATCCCGCACCGCCGACGCCTCGTCTTGGACCCACACGATGCTCCCGTCGCGGGCCGTAACCCGATACTCGATGCTAAAGGCCTCCCAACCTTCGTTCCGCGCCCGGGCAACCTGCTCCATCACCCTTTTCCGATCGTCGGAGTGAATCGCCTTTCTCCAGTAGAAAGGATCTTGCTGATAAATCTCCGGTTTATAACCGAGCATGATCTCTACCTGGGGACTGTGGTAGAGCTTGGCGTTGGTATCCGCGTCTTCTATGTAAGTTATTGCCGGGATGGTCCCTACGAGGGAGCGATACCCGGCTTCTGACGGCCTGAGCGGCTCCATTGCCCGGGTTTCGCTAACCTCCCGGAGGTTCGCCACTATCCCGTCGACCCCGGGCGTATCCAGGAGGCTTTGCAGGACAACTTCCACCCAACGATACTCTCCTCCGGCATCCCCGACGCGGAGCTCCAGACGTACCGCCTCTTCTGGAACGGTCGTGAGTTCGGCCAATCGCGTATCGAGGTCAGCCCGATCATCCCCGTGCAACAGGTCAAACAGGTTGACACCCCGTAGCCGGCGGGACTCGTAGCCCAGGAAACTGTTTGCCGTATCACTGACGTAGCGTATCTCGCCACCCAGGTCGAACATAAGGACAAACCCGGCGGCATTACGAATCAATGCCTGAGATAGTTCGACGCTGTTGAGCACTCGGTGTTCTCGTGGAGTCCCGACTATGATTGTCTCCAGCTACGCTTTGCTCCGGGTTGTTCTGGATTCGAAGCCTACGTTCGGCGGTTGTGCTCCCGCAAAGCTATTTTATCTAAACTTCGCTAAACTGGAGCAAACTCGCCCGGCGCCAATTTATGGTAGCTCCCAAACGACAAGATCGTGTTGCTATAGTCTGGTCCCGATGACCTCCTATCCGAAACAGAAGGTCTTTCTCCGCTGTTGGCCCCCGGCTGGAAACCGATATGCGCCTTCCCGCTGAGCTGGCAAACAAGAAAGTCTGGCGTAGTGTGCTGTACCTTCTTTCGATCGGCCTCGCGATACACCTGGTGTTGCCCCAGATTCCGGGCCTGGAGCGCTCTATACGGCTGGTCACACATGCCGCGCCGGTATTGATCGTGGCCGCGCTCGTGGCGGAGCTTATGAGCTGGCTGAGCTACTCGGAGTTGATGGGACGCTCTGTAGGGATGGCCGCGAGACTGGGGCGCTCGAGCCGGGACCGCAAACGCGGGGGGCTCGGGCGTGGGTTCATGCTGCGGCTGGCGATCTCCGAGAACGGTGCATCCCACGTGTTGCCCGGGGGTGGCGCCTCGATGGCGGTGGTAACTTACGGCGCGCTCCGGTCGCGAGGTTTCCCGCCAGACAAGATCGGGGTTGCGCTCACCGTAGTATCCACGCTCGTATACGGTTCTCTCGGCATCATTTTCGCCGGGAGTTTGGCCCACTTGCTCCTCAACCGGGACCTCGACACCTTGGGCTTGATCGCGACCCTGGCCGGCCTGGCCGTCACGTTGGGCGCTTTCGCGGGCAGCTACGCGGCTTACCGGAGCCCGCGGTTTACCCGGAACCTCCTGACCCGAGCCTTGCGCGCCATAAACCTCGCGCTCCGCAGGGGGTGGTCCAAACAACAGATAGAGAGCCTCTCCAAGACGAGCATAGCCCGCTTCGGAAAAGACCTTCACGCCGTGCGCCGCCAGTTATTCGGCAGGTCCAGCGAGACGTTCGAGCTTCTACTCCTGGCTTTCGGCTACTGGATCTTCGACTTCCTCTGTCTCGTGCTCGTATTTCAGGCGTTAGGTGTACCGGCAGGGATCCCGGACCTCCTCGTAGCCTACGGGGTAGCCACCGCCGCCGCGGCGTTGCCGCTCACCCCGGGGGGAATAGGAATCTTCGAGACCACCATGCTCGCCACCCTGACACTGCTCGGGGTTGGCGCGGTGGCGGCTATTCCGATCCTCGGGTACCGGTTGTTCAACTTCTGGTTGCCCATACCGCTCACGATCGCCCTCTACCCCACTTTGCGCCTCGGCTCCCGACGTTACGCCCACAAACCCCGCGGGTCAATCGACCCCACGGGAAAATCAGCCAGGAAAAGTGGACGACGGTATAGAATGTGAGGGAGTAAGTTTAGGAAGGAATCGAATGGACGAATTCAATAGACGCCTGAAGAGCTTATCGAAGAGACTGTCCTCGGTCAGTCGGGTACGGTTGGTAATCGGGGTAGTCGTAACGCTATTCCTTCTGTGGCTGGTCTCCCCCGCATTCCACGGTCTGGTGATGCTGCTGTACGTAAACTGGCCCTTCTTTGTCGTGACGCTGGGCGGTGGGGCCCTGGTAGCGTACCTCTGGAGCATGGGAGACAAAGACCCGGCAAAGATAATTGCCGTGGTCGCTACCCTCGCCATCGTCGCCTACGTTATCACCTCCGGCCCCCTGCGGGATCTCAAGTACCTGGATACGATCCGGGCTACGGAAATCAACGATATGCCCGACACAACGGGAGTAAGGTACCTTCCGTACGACGTCGCCGCCCGTTTCGGGCAGAATACCCAGGACGACTCGACCCTCGTACTGGGAGGTTTCGAGCCCCTGGCCAACGACGAAGGCGGCATCGACTGGGTTTCCCCGAGAGAGCCCAACGGCCCCTGGAACTCGATAGCCAACAACCAGGACGGGGCCATGGTCATAGAGCCCGACGGATCGGCCGAAATCCTGAGCCAGGAGTTCAGGCGCGGCGAGGGCATGGCACTCCACAGAAACGTCGCTTGGAGGGCCAAGCGTCACAAGTTCTTCGCCCTTCACACCAACCAGTACTACGTTCTCGACGGCGAAGAGTTGCTCGGGATAATCCCCTACGTAAGCTACAGGTTCTCTTTTCCCGTAATGGTTCCCCGGTGGGGAGGCGTCGTGGTAGTTGATCCCGACGGCGAGATGGAAAACCTCTCCCCCGAAGAAGCAACGAACGACGCGCGATTCGAAGGGGAGAGGCTATACCCCGAGCAGCTGGCCAGAAAAGTCGGAGACGTCTGGAAGTACCGCAACGGCTACTGGAACACCTGGTTTGCCCACGAAGACGAGGCCACCATCCCCCAGATCAACGCGCCGCAGGAGCCCTCCACGAACACGCTCAGCGAGGTGACCTCGACCAACCAGATGCCCTTCCTCATCCCGACCCAGGACGGACCACAGTGGTTCCTGGCCGCCGAGCCCTACGGCAGGAGCTTCTCCATGTACCGGGCGATCTACATAGACGCCCATAGCGGCAAGGTCACCTACTTCAGGCCCGACACGGGCAGCGCCCTGATCGGGGTCAATAAAGCCCTGGACTACGCCAAGGCTACCTTTCCAAACTACCAGTGGGGACAGAACGCGGTCATACTCGAACCCCGGCCGATAGTCAAAGACGAAAACCTCTACTGGATGGCCACTATCACCAACGCCGATAAGGCGGGGGTCAACCAGACTATCATGGTAAACGCTTCCGAACAGGGCGAGGTAACGGTCCTCGAAACCTACCAGGACGTAACGGCCTTCGTCGAAGGTGAAGACACCGGTGAGACGGTGAACGTCGAAGACGGGGAAGGTTCTTCCCTGGAGGCATCCGAGGGACCGGGAGCGGCCGAAGGCCCAGGGGCCTCTGAGGACCCGGGGGCCTCCGGGACCCCGGAGACCGGAACGAACGGACAACAGCCGGAGCAGCCGGACGCTTCCCAAACGCCGATCGACGTTTCGGACATGAGCGAAGAAGAGCTCATCGAGGTGATCCGGGAGGCGGCCAGCGAGCTGGAGGGCAGGGAATCAGAGCAGTCTCAGCCGTAGAGCAGCTCATGCTTCACTCCCGGCTCTAGCAGCCTGCCGGCGGGCCGGTATCCCGGGCCGATACTGTAGGGGCTTTACATAGTCTTTCCCAACCGCTATACCTCTACCTCGTGCCCAAGAAAGAGAGACGTCAGCACAGAGAAGGCGGCCTGCGCTCCCGGATAAGCAACCGGCCGCGCATCCGCCCCACCGTCTATGGCTACCTGACCGAAGAGAAGGAGTCGTTGCGGCAAGGTTTCGTGGCGCTCTTTATTTCCTCGGTTGGAGAGCTGGTCGCCGGCGTAGCGCTGGCCAGCATTACGGGCACCCTGGAAGAGCTGGTGGGGCTGGCGGTCTTGATCCCGGCGGCCATCGGGATCCGGGGCGCCATCTTCGGCGCGATGGGCAGCCGGCTCTCTACCGCGATACAGACCGGCCTGTTTCAGGTCAACCTGCGGCGCGGCGTGCTGGCGGAGAACGTGCAGGCCGCCGTGATCCTCTCGCTCATCTCCGGCGTGTTCCTGGCGTTCCTGGCCCGCTACCTCTCTGACCTCCTCGGCATCCGGAGCGAGCTCACCGTGTTCGACTACGCCGTGATCTCGACCACCGGCGGTATTCTGGCCGGGATTCTATTGATCGGGATCACGATACTGGTCGCCCGCCTGAGCGTGAAGCGCGGCTGGGACATGGACAACATCGCCGCCCCGATGCTGACCGCCGCGGGCGACATACTGACGCTCCCCGCACTGGTGCTCGCCACGACCCTCATCGGCATCCCGATCTTCTCCAACGTGCTGGCGGCGGTCCTGATCCTGGCCTCCGTCGCCGCTGTTGCCCTCGGGTTCCGCCTGGGAGGCCCGCCCTTGCGCCGCATCCTGGCCGAGAGCCTGCCGATCCTGGCACTCTCCGGCCTCGCGATGACCCTGGTCGGGCTCGCCCTCGAAGATCGCCGGGAAGTCTTTTTCACCTTTCCGGCACTGCTCGTATTGCTACCGGCTTTCCTGCAGGAAGGCGGGGCCCTGGGCGGCATTCTCTCCAGCCGGCTCTCCTCGAAGGTTCACCTCGGGCTGCTGGAGCCGCGGAGCCTGCCCCAGCTCCGCGCCTTCAGGGATTTCACCCTCGTCTACATCTTCGCCATCGGGGTATATCTGTTTATCGGAGGGGCTGCGCACTGGATCGCGGTGTCGCTCGGGAGCCTGAGCCCCGAGCTTCTGGCGACGTTGGGATTGGAGGCCGGCCAGCTAAGCCCCGGCTTCCTGGAGATGATGGGGATCAGCGCGGTCGCCGGGTTCATCGCGACTACCGCCTCGGTCCTTGCCGCGTACTACGGATCTACGGTAAGCTACCGGCTCGGGCTCGACCCGGACACCTACG
The DNA here is from genome assembly GCA_050331175.1 of Rubrobacteraceae bacterium. Classification (GTDB taxonomy): domain Bacteria; phylum Actinomycetota; class Rubrobacteria; order Rubrobacterales; family Rubrobacteraceae; genus SIRX01. The sequence continues at coordinate 7,818 of JBHJHC010000130.1, forward strand.
GTATACCGATCATCACGGCGTCGGTGGACCTCATCGGCTTTATGAGCCTTATAATAGCCATGATCTTTTTCGGACTTACAGGGTAGGAGCTATGCGCGACACGCAACCCCGGAATCTCAAAGACATGCTGGCCGAGGCGAAGGATACCTCGGAGCTTATGGTGGACCTGGCCTACGCGGCGATTTTCTACAACTCCACCGATATCTCGGAGGAGGTCTTCCGGTTGGAAGAGCTCCTCAACGGCCTGGTCTTCGACATGCGGTCCCTGGCAATCCTGGCCGCCCGGAGCCCGGCCGACGCCGAGCAGATGGCGGGTATCCTGCAGGTCGTGCAGGACATCGAGAAGATCGGCAACGCGGCCTACGACATCGCCAAGATCGTGGTGAAACGGCTCGGCATCCCGCCGGAGCTGCTCCAGGACATGCCGGAGGCCGAAGAGATTCCTTCGCGGGTCCGCATCTGCGCCGAGAGCGTCCTGGACGGCCGGAGCCTCGGGGAGGTTGACCTGCCGGTCGAGACGGGGATGCGGCCGATCGCCGTCCGCTCGGAGAACGAGTGGAACTTCGACCCGGAGCCGGAAGACGTGCTGCGGGAAGGGGATGTACTTTTTCTCCAGGGACCGCCGGAAGGGGTGGCGGAAATCCGGGAGCTGGCCGGGGCCCGGCCACTGCCGAAGCCCGAGCCGGACGAAGACGCCGGGCCGCTCACGGAGCTGGAGCGCGCGGTGGATATCCTGATCGAGATGAAGAACCTTTCCGAGGTGGCCGTCGGGCTCGCCTACTCCGCCCTACTCTACCAGGACGCCGGCCTCGCCCGGGAGGTAGTCGCGATCGAGGACGAGATGGACGAGATGCGCTACCGGATCGAACGCTGGGTCCTGCTGGCCGCCCGCCACATCCAGGACTCCTCCCGGCTGCGGGGCGTGCTGCACCTGGCGACCGCCTCGGAAGCCATCGCCGACTGCGCGATGGAGATGGTCTGGATGGTCGAGAAGGGAGAGGAGATACATCCGGTCCTCTCCGCCGCGGTCGGCGAGTCGGACGAGGTGGTCCTGAAGCTTACGGTCTCTCCCGGTTCCCCGGCGGACGGGAAGCCGCTCGACGACTTGCAGCTGGAAACCGAAACCGGGATGTACGCCCTGGCCGTGAACCGCGGCGGGCGCTGGACCTACCGTCCCCGCGACTCCTTCGTTCTGCGCGGTGGCGACTCCCTGCTCGCCACGGGCGCTCCCGAAGGACTCGAACCTCTGGCCGACCTCTTCGGCCAGGAACTCGAAGAGCTGGGAGAACAATAAAAGGCCCGGCGAAAAAGTTCTCCACCGGGGGCAGTTCCGGTTTTCTGGCCCATCCGGCGGTGTTCTGGGGGGTCCTGGCGCTGCTGGGCGCTGGGATATACTGGTACCTTACTAACCGGCTCCACCGCGCCCTGTCGAACCTGGTGCTGGAGTCGAATGACGTGAAGCTGTACCGGGATACCGGAGAAGCCTTGTTGAGGGGTGAGGTCCCCTACCGCGACTTCTTTATCGAGTACCCGCCAGGAAGCATCCCGGCCTTTATTCCACCGGCCTTGTTCAGCTCTGACCTGCGAGGTTTCGGCCTCATCCTCGGGTCCGAGATGGCTTTGGTCCTGATAGCGGCTCTCGTCCTCGTAGCTCTTGCGGCTAGGAGGCTGTGGGGAGATACAGCCTGGATCCTACCGTCCCTCGTGTTTACCGGCGGGGTGCTGCTTCTACAGCCCGTGGCGGTGGCCCGCTTTGATCCCCTGGTCTCGTTCACCCTGGCGCTGGCCGCGCTGTGCGCCGCCCTTGGAGGACGTTACGTGATCCTCGCCTACGCCTCGCTGGGTTTCGGGGCGGCTGCCAAACTGATCCCGGCCCTGGCGATTTTGCCCCTTGTCCCCCTCGAAGATCGGGGGGCGACTTTCTACTCCTGGCTGCGGAGAACCGCATTGGGGATTCTGGCCTTTTCCGCTACGTTGGGCGCCTTTTTCGTGCCGGCATATTTACTGGGCGGAGAGAGGTTTGAGGAGAGCTTCACGTATCATGCGGACCGGGGACTGCAACTGGAGAGCTTTGCGTCGGCGATCTACATGAAGCTGGGTCTGGTCCAGGACATGGCCTTCCGGTACGGGGCCTGGGAGATAGAGGGCCCGGGCGTCGGGCTCTTGAGCTCTCTGAGCCTCCCGATCAGCGCGGCTCTGCTCCTCATCACCGCCTTCGTGATGTACCGGGACTGGCGGTTATCGCGCTTCGTGGCCGCGAAGTTTCCCCGCTACGCGGCGGCTCTTATACTGGCGTTCATGATCGGCTCCAAAGTCCTTTCTCCCCAGTACATGCTCTGGCTGCTACCCCTGCTGCCGTTGGCGGCGGGCGGACTCTGGGGGCTCGGGGTCGCGGTACTGTTCCTGGTTGCCTGCTGGACGACCACCCAGATCTTCCCCCACCACTACGGCGAGCTAATGGACCTGAAACCCGGCGCGGTAAACGTGCTCCTGCTCCGGAACCTGCTCCTGGTTATGCTCTGGGGCATGATGCTCGTCCTCCCCCACGATAACCTCCCCAACAAGAAGAGCTCGCCGTGAGCGCCGCAAAGCTCTTTCCGGCGCGCCATCCGGTGGTGTTTCTGGCCGCGCTACTGCCGGTGCTCTGCTTTGCCCTGGCGCTGGCTCCCGGCCCACAGCTGACGGAAACCCGGGCCAGCAAACAAGCCAGCTTCGTGCCCGAGCTGGACAAGTACTATACGAAGCCCACCGTGGAGACCTCCGCCCGGTACGATTCCAGCTCCGACACCTGGCGCGTCACGCTCACGGAGCAGGCCTCCAACGAGCAGGTCGCCTGGCTGGAGGTAGACGACGACACGGGCGACGTTTCGAACGTAGACATCTCCTCCCGGGCAGAGGAAATAACCTATCCACCCCTGGACAAAGAAGACGCGATGAAGATCGCCGACGCCGAGCCACGGGTGGAGGAAGTGCTCTCCGAGTACCGGACGTACGTAACCGACGCCGAGTTCGAAGACGGCGAATGGGTAGTCCACTACTGGGTCGGTAAGGGCGAGAATCGGCGGGAGGTAGCCCGGGTCGGGATAGACGCCGAGAGCTGGGGCACGAATTACGTGTTTACCGGGGACCAGGTCGCCTGGCAAATGGCCCGCGGCGACTTCGGGGCCTACGGCAAGGAAGCCAATAACTGGTGGGTGTGGGGCCCGATGGCACTGGTCTTCGCGCTAGCCTTCGTCCGCACCGACAAGCTCTATAGCATGCGAAACCTGGACGTCCTGATGATGCTGGCCTTCCTCGTCTCCCACGGGTTCTTCCGGGCCGGCATTTCCTACGAAGCGGTGCTGCTCTGGTATCCGCCCCTGATCTACCTTATGATCCGTACCCTGTTGATGGGCTTCGGGATCGGGGAGCGGGTCGAGAAGACTAGTAGCTTCCCTACGTGGCTGCTCTTGGTGTTGGCCGTGGCGGCGAGCGGCCTCATCCTGGGCCTGAACCTCTCGTCCCGCGTAATAGATGTGGGCTACGCCGGTGTAGCGGGCGCGGATCTTATCCTCGACGGCATGATCCCTTACGGCAACATGCCCTCCGACGTCGGGACCGGGGATACCTACGGGCCACTCAACTACCTGCTCTACGTCCCGGCGGTCTTGATATTCGGCTACTCCGGCGAATGGGACTTTCTCCCGGCGGCCCACGCCGTCACGATATTCGCCTACCTGTTGGGCGCCGCAGCCTTGCTCTTCGCAGGCTGGAGGTATTCGAGCTTCCGGGTCGGGACAGCCCTGCTGCTGGCCTGGGCCGTTTTTCCCTACACCCTCTACTCGACCAACAACAATACGAACGATATCCTGGTGGCCGCCGTGACAGCGGTAGGGCTCCTGCTCGTGACCTCGCCGGTGGCGCGCGGGATGGTGATAGCGGCGGGGTTCGCGATCAAGCTCTACCCACTGCTCCTCGCACCCCTCTGGATGCTCCACGACGACGTCCGGCGCGGCCCGATGCTCAAGTTCGTGCTCGGCGGGCTCGCCGTCGTGGCCGCCTCTTTCTGGGTTTTGTTCCTGGATGGAGGCCTACTGAGCAACCTCAAGCTCTTCTACGAGAAGACGCTGTCTTTCCAGGGGGAACGAGTCACACCCTGGACGATCTTCACCCAGGTCCCCCAGACCGAGATCCTGCAAAGCCCCCTTATTGCCGCGGTGATCCTGCTCGGGTTCGTCCTCGGGGTCTTCCCGCGCACCCGCACCCTCCGGCGGCTCGCCGCGCTTTCGGCAGCGCTCGTGATCGCCTTTCAACTCACCACCAGCTACTGGTTCTACCCCTACATAGTCTGGTTCCAGCCGTTCATCTTCCTCGCCCTGCTTCCCGCAACCAACGAGAAAACTCCCCTGGACGGAAAACAGCAACAATACAGCGAAAGCAACCCACCAGCCCAAACAAGCTAGAACCCTCCTCTTCGCAAACCCGACCGTCGCCAGACCACCCAGATCTCCTGACCCCCGGCGTTTGCAAATCCAGACGTCGTAGATTATTATGGAACATATATGTTCCATGAAGTACCAAAATGTCATAGGCACAATCGAAGTTGGAGTTTGGTTTCGGCGGACGGGCGGGCCACGCCCGGCGGTCTCTGGTGGTTGATGTGCCGGTAGGCTCTGCGGCCGACGTTCTGGTGGTTGGTGCGGGGCTCGCTGGTCTGTACGCGGCCCGGCTGCTGCGGCGAGCGGGACTCGGAGTGGCTGTGCTCGAGGCCCGGGATCGGGTCGGGGGAAGGGTTTTGAGCCGGCGTCTGGAGGACGGTTCTTCCGTAGATCTGGGAGCCCAGTGGATAGGGCCCGGACAGCGGCGGATGTATGCGCTGGCGCAGGAGTACGATCTCGCAACGACCCGGACGCATAGTCGGGGCGACGCCACGATCGAGGTGGATGGACGCCTCCAGAGGGTTCCGTCCGGGAGTATTCCGCTATCGTGGCCGGGCAGGCTCGACTCTCTCCAGCTCGGCTGGAAGATCAGCCGCATCGCAAGCAAGCTCTCTGTAACCGAGCCCTGGCGGCACCCGCGAGCCGCCCGGCTGGATCTCATATCGTTCGCCCATTGGCTAAAAGAGAATACCTTCTCCAGAGAAGCGAGATCCTACTGGGCCTACGTTGTAGAGTCCGGCATGTGTGCCAGCCCGGACGACTTCTCGCCCCTGGAGCTGGCACAGCAGGTTGCAACCATAGGTGGGCTGCGGCCACTGGAAACCGCCGAACACGAGTTCTTCGAAGCTGGCTCACAGGCTATCGCCTGGCACCTAGCGGCCGAGCTCGGTGATCGCTTACACCTGCTCACGCCGGTGCGGGCGCTCCGGCGTGATGGCCCGGTCGTCAGGGCGATCACCGCCCGGGGCGAGTTCAGCGGACGGCGGGTGATCCTGGCCCTCCCTACCCAGCTGGTCGGGAGAATATCTTTCGACGAGACCTTCCCCCCTCAAACCCGGCGAAAGCAAGAGCAGCTGGTAGTGGGCCGGGTAGTCAAGAACATCGTGGTGTACGAGCGGGCGTGGTGGCGGGGTGAAGGGTTGAGCGGCACCGCCGACACTCCGAAAGGACCCGTCAACTCTCTCGCGGACACCTCTAGCGTCTCCGGGCGGCCCGGCATCCTCGTCGCGCTGGCAACCGGACCCCATGCTGTAACCCTGGGCCAGATGGACCATGAAACCCGCAAAGCCACTGTACTGGATCACGTCCGGCGCACGCTCGGGGCGGCTCCGGCGCCACCCACAGACTTCCTTTCGATGGATTGGACGGCGGAACCGTGGTCGCTCGGGGGCTACGCCTCCCGGCGGGCCATCGGCGGCTGGACGCGCCACAACTCCCCGGATACGCCCCGCGGCCCCGTCCACTTCGCCGGCACCGAAACGGCGACCGAGTGGCGGAGCTACATGGAGGGCGCCCTACAGTCAGCAGAACGAGCCAGCGCGGAGGTAATAAGTGGAATCGAATAGCGCCGGGCGCGGACGTACGGCCCGGTCCGGGTCCTCCGGGCCGGGCCAGAGGTCGAACCGCAAAGCGGACCGGGTCAAGCGCAGCATATTGGAGGCCGCTACGGAGGTCCTGGTCGAGAATCGGGGGGCTTCCATGCAGGAGATCGCCGACGCTGCGGAGGTCGGACGGACGACCGTGCATCGCTACTTTCCCGGACGGGAGGACCTGATCCGGGCCGTAGCCCTCCAGGCCGTTGCCGAGTCCGAGGCCGCTATCGAAGCAGCGCGGCTCGGAGAAGGACCGGTGGAGCATGCCGTCCGCCGGCTGGCGGAGGCCCTGGTGCCGATGGGACACCGCTTCCACTTCCTCCTGGACGAGGCGCAGTTGCTCTCGGACCCCGAATACCGGGCTACCGAACAGAGGTTCGTAAAGCCGCTCGAAAAGCTGGCCGAGCGGGGCCGGCACGAAGGAGTCTTCAGGGCGGAGGTTCCCGTGGCCTGGATCGTGGACACCACCGGGGCACTCGTCTTCGCCGCGTGGGAAGGAATTCGGGACGGAAGGATCGCGGCGCTCGACGCCCCGAACCTCGTCGCCACCACCCTTCTTTCGGGCGTAGGCGTGCCTCCCGATCAAGAGTAGCCGCTGGTGTCGGGCCGCATCAGGAAGCTCTCCCTGTGGGAGCCGCTCGCGAAACGTCCATTCAAGTTGCTCTTTTTCGGGCAGGGCGCTTCGCTCCTGGCCGACCAGTTCTTTCTCGTGGTCCTGACGTTGCTGGCGCTGCGCGTCGCGGGGCCGGGCTTGGAGCTCGGCGCCGTGCTCGCGGTAGCCGCCGTCCCGGGCGCGATCCTCATGCCCCTCGGCGGCTGGGCGAGCGACCGTTTTCCACCGGCGACGATCCTCGTCCTCTCGAATACCGGCCGGGCCGCCCTCGTCGCGCTGTTTGGCATACTGGTGTTTCTGGATAACACCCAACTGTGGCATCTGTACGTCCTCGCGGGCGGCCTCGGGGTGCTCGACGCGCTCCACTACCCGGCTTCCTTATCCATCGTGCCGGCCTTCGTTGAGAAAGAGGAGTTGGAGGCGGCGAACGCCCTGGTGCAGGGATCGGAGCAGGTCAGCAGCATGGTCGGACCCGCGCTGGCCGCCGGAGTAGTGGCGGCCGTCGGACTAGGCTCCGCCTTCAGCCTGAACGCGATCTGCTTCCTGGGCGCGGCGGTCATCTTCTGGGTGGTGGCCCGGCCCGGGCGGAGCCGGGAAGCCAGTAGATCCCTCGACGCCGCCCAGGAGATGCTGGATCTTACGGGACCGGGTAGTGGACCGCTAGCCTCTATCGTCGAAGGGATGAAGTATGCCTGGAAGGACACTGCCATCCGGGCGATGCTCTTCGGGCTCGCGGCGATCAACGTCGCCGCGGTCGGTCCCGTGGTCGTCGGCGGCGCCCTGCTGGCGGAGGAAAGGTTCGGTGGCTCGGGAGCTTTCGGCGTGCTGCTCTCGGCCTTCGGCGGCGGCTCCCTGCTCGGTGTGATCGGGGCGGGCTCCCTGGGCCGCCAGCGGCGCCGCGGCATCAAGTTCCTCGGTTCATCCGCGCTGCTGGGATTCGCCCTGGCGGCTTTAGGTTTCGCACAGAGCTTGCTGGTCGCCGCGGTAGTCGCGGCGGCGATGGGCGTCGCCGCCGGTTACCTCGGCGTCGTGCTCGTCGCCTGGATGCAGGAGCGGGTCGAAGAGCGTTTCCAGGGACGGATAATGAGCCTCGTGGTGCTCGCCGTCGTGGCCCTGGATCCCCTCTCCTACGCCCTGGCTGGCGTGATGACCGAGATCGGGATAGAAGCCCTGTTCGTCTCCGCCGGAGCCCTGATGCTACTCTCCGTGCTCGCCGGAACTGCGAGCCGCACGGTCCGCACCCTCGACTGAGATTTATGGAGGAGGGACCGGCATTTACCGATCCCTCCTGCGAACACTCAACGCTGGATGGTTAAGCCACTTGGTTAAGCCACTTCAGTGCCGGTTTTGGCGGCGGCAGGTGACAGGAAGTTGCGCAGGCCGATCCAGCCCAGAGACGCGATGAACAGCCCGTCCGCAACGTAGTACAGAAGCTGGAGTTCGGGTATACGGCTGATCGGGAATCCGACACCAGCCAGGGCGAGAAGCAATCCCACCCAGGCTGGAACGGCCCGGGTCCTCCATAAAGCGACGCCCAACAAGGCCATAGACAAGGGAAAGATCACGCCTGGCAGGTTCAGGATCAGGGGCAGGCCGAAGTCGTAGATCCTCGCGAGTTCCGCCAGCGCGGCTTCGCCCAATCCGGCCTGTTCCGCTGCCGCCTGAAAAGCCCGGGCTACGCCGTAGCCAACACCGCCGACACAACCGAAAATAGCGAGCAGCCGTCCTGCGACGGCCAGACGGGGCGCACGGGCCCACAGCAGGCGGGACAGGCCGAGCACTACCGGAATAAACAGGAACATGGCGTAGACCTGGATCGAGGCGCCAAGCGTGCTGCTATCTGGCCCGCCACCCGTCCAGTAGGCTACCGAGCTGAGCAGCAACAGCAACGGCGCCGCGATCATGCAGGCGCCGAACACCCTATCCTGCAGCTCATCCGCTCTCGACGTGTTCATTACGCTATCTCCTTTTCTCGGATGCTTACGAGACCCAGGATATCCGGAGGGTGTGGACGCCTGTATCGTACGAAGGTACGATCTACCCGCGGCTGAGGTACGAATTCAGAGGGTATGAGGAGCGTCAGATCAGGCGTAGCTCGCGAGCCCGGGCAGCCGCCTGCGTGCGGGAGGAAACCCCTACCTTGCGGAGAATGCTGGTCATGTGGGACTTCACCGTGCGCTCGCTGACGAACAGCCGCCCGGCTATGTCGCGGTTCGTCGCGCCCTCGGCAACGAGGCGCAGTACCTCCACCTCCCTGGAGGTCAACGTCTCGCCGGTTGTCGGGACCTCTACCGGTCGGACCCGGTCCGATGCGCCTAGCACCTCCAACATGCTGCCGGCAAAAGCAGCATGGACATCCCTGTTCAGGG
>JBHJHC010000131.1:0-30629 GCA_050331175.1 Rubrobacteraceae bacterium
ACGGTGTGAGGGCGCGTTTGGCAGCGAGGGTAGCGTTGCACAACTTCTGTATCTGGCTCAACGGACAACTCGGTCGTCCTCGACTTTCCTTCGCCGACTTGCTGGGATGGTAATCTCCACAACTCACACCAAGCGTTTAAGTGTCGAAGAAGAAGTATGCTGGCATTGGCTCGAAACCGAGCACCGTGCCATAGAACTCCGCCGCCACCCCGATATCGTCCACTATGACTTTGAGGTTTGTCTGAAGAACGAAAGCCTCTCAACCGAATAGCGTCGGGTCGTCTCGCCCCGGCATACTATTCCTCCTCGGCCGACACTCGATCTTCGGCCCGGTCTACCTCGTCCGAAGGTTTCGGATCCCGAGGTTCCCGCAGGTCGCGCCAGATACTGCGTCCTACCATGAAGAAAAGGTAGATCGCCGCCAGAGCAACAACGACCGAGAGGGCCGCTTGGGTGCCCGATGAAGGAGAGGAAGACAGAACTCCGAAGAGTAGCAGCAGCACGCCGACGGCTATGAGCACGGCGGATACCACTGAAGTTCCCAATCGGAACAAGAAGTCCAGGCACCCCTGAGACATCCTAGCGAGCCTCGCTCTGGATCGTAGTCAGCGAAGCTGGGAACTTTCCTTGGCCGGGCCAACGCAGGTAGCCACCGGCGAGAACCACCCGCACTCCTCTCCGTTCGGGGACCAACAAACTTTAATATTACTCCTGTATGATGGGCAACGGAAAGACATAGCAAAAATAGGCCCCGGTGTGTTGTGTAAGTCGCCAGAGGGGTTTTCCGACGAAATTCGCCGGGGCCAACCCTCATATTGTCAAAAGCTTGTAAAGATTGTATATAGGTGTTGTAACGACTCTGTAAAGACTGATGGCCAATCCCTGAAAAAAGCGAATATAGGCCGCCAATCCTCGCCAGTAAGTTAACATTGAGGGTAATGAGTTCCTTGCAGGCAGTTGTGGTTGCTACGTTGGTGATTCTTGCAGCCGGAGGCTGTTGGGTCTTGATGTCGCGTGCCGGGCGGAAGCGGCACCGGCTGACGAGGCCTGAGTTACGAAATCGGGCGTTAAGGCAATCAGAGCGGCTGGTGGCGCTGGTAGAGAGACAGGAGGCCGGCAGGCCGTCCGACGACCCGGTGATCCGGGACCACGAGCTCGCCCACCGGCGCGTCACCTTTTACGACGAGCGGACCCAGGAGATCTACCGCCGAGACTATTTGCCGGAGGTTTCGGAGCTCCGGAAGCACTTCGCCGAGCACGGCATCCGCAGCGAAACCTTGGAGGACTTCTACGAGGCCGTCGAGAACGACGCTGATCTGCGAACCATCTCGACCGCGTTGAGGGAAATGGCCGAGCGGTTGGAGTCCTGACCCCTTTCCGGCAAACGGAAATACCGCAAATACCGTATGCTAGACTCGGCCCGTGGGCGCGGCTACTACAGCGAGGGCGGACGTCGTCGGAAGCTTGCTCCGGCCGCCGGAGTTGCTTCGAGCAGCCAGAGATCTCGGGTCGGAGAACATTTCGGCCATCGAGTTCAAGCGGGTCGAGGATCGGGCGGTCGACCGGGCCCTCGAGTTGCAGGAGCGGGCGGGCCTCAGCGTCGTAACCGACGGCGAAATGCGCCGGGAATCGTTTCAGAGTCAGATGGTCGAGGCCGTTGAAGGTTTCGGGGAGCGCACCATAGACGCCTACCTGTGGGGCGAGTGGTATGGCGAAGAAGCGGTGGGCGACAAGAGCGTAGCTCGTCCGGAATTTCTCGGGGTGGTTGGCAAGTTGCGCCGGAAGCGACACCTCTCGGTAGAAGAGTTTGTCTACGCCCGCGCCCGGACAGACAAAACGGTCAAGGTAACGCTTCCGAGCCCCACGCTCTACGCCAACTTCTGGTCTCCAGAGCTTTCTAGAGCGGTGTACCCTACGATGGATGACTTTGTGGAAGCCGTGGCGGACATCCTACGGGAGGAGGTAGAGGAACTCGTCCGGCTCGGCGCGGAGTACGTTCAGCTCGACGCCCCGCACTACCCGCTGTTGGTAGAGAAGGAAACCCGCGAGTTCTACGAGGCGCGCGGCTGGGACCTGGACAAGTGGCTCTCGCGCGGGATCGAGTTGGACAACTACGTCATGGGAGATCATCCCGGCGTCACGTTCGCTTTCCATCTGTGCCGGGGTAACCAGGGCAGCCGCTGGCTCGTTTCCGGATCCTACGAGCCGCTGGCCCGCAGAATTTTCGGTGGGGTAGCCGCCGACCGGCTAATGCTGGAATACGACGACGAACGCTCCGGGGACTTCGAGCCACTGGCACACGTGCCGGAAGATAAGATCGCCGTCCTCGGGCTCGTAACGACCAAGACGCCCCGGCGCGAGACGGTGGGGGAGCTAGAGGCGCGCCTATGGGAGGCTTCCCGGTACGTTCCGTTGGAGCGGTTGGCGATCAGCCCGCAGTGTGGCTTTGCGACCTCGGTAGTCGGCAACGCGATAAGCGTCGAGGACCAGGAGTACAAGCTCCGCACCCTCGTAGAGACCGCCGGGCAGGTGTGGGGCTAGAGCAAGTCCCGGCGGAGTATCCCCGGGCTTCAGCTGGCTTCAGCCTTGCGGAAGGGTGACGAGCTTGCCGTAAGTCGCCCGGTTTTCCAGGCGTTCGAGGGCGTCCGGCAACGCTTCAAAGGAGACGGACTCCTGGATCAGGGGTTTTATGTCGCCGGCTTCGTAGAGTTGCATCAGCTCGTCGTGGGTCTCGTGAATGAGGTGCGGCATCACGTTTCGGTAGAGGCCCCAGTGTAGGCCGAGGACGGAGTAGTTCTTGATCAGCAGGTGGTTTGCCGGGGCTTCCGGGATGCGGCCTCCGGTGAACCCGATCACCACTAGGCGGCCTTCGAAAGCCACGCACCGGCGCGAGCCATCGAACACATCACCCCCGACGGGGTCGAAGATCACATCCGCCCCGCGCCCGCCGGTCTCCTCTTTTACCACCTCCACGAAATCCTCTTCCCGGTAGTCTATGGCGACTTCCGCCCCGAGGTTGCGGCAGATACCGGCCTTCTCTTCGCCGCCCGCCGTGGCCAGCACGCGCGCCCCGGCGGACCGGGCGAGTTGTATCGCCGCCGAGCCGACCCCGCCGGCCCCCGCGTGGACCAACACCGTTTCTCCGGGCGCGAGCCCGGCCCGCCGGTGGAGGGCGAAATAGGCGGTCTGGTACACGAGGTGCAGGGCTGCGGCGTCTTCGAAAGCCATCGAATCCGGTATCGGGTAGGTTGCGGCCTCCGGAACGGAGACTCGTTCGGCGAAGCCGCCCCGGGGTAGCGGTGGGGTGGCGAGAACCCGGGTTCCCGGTTCGAACGCCGATTCACCGCCGGTGGCGGAGACTACGCCAGACACCTCGGCGCCCGGCGTAAACGGAAGCTCGGGGCTCTCCTGATACTCCCCTTTGCACAGCAAAATGTCGAAAAAGTTCAGGGCTGCGGCCTCGACCTCCACGGTTACCTCACCGGTTTCGGGAGAGGGCTCCTCTACGGCTTCCAGACTCAAAACGTCCCTGGGGGCGCCGAGTTTCTTTACCTGCCAGGCGCGCAACGTTCCCTCCTCCCGTACCGGTGACGGCGTTTCGCGAAAATGTTTTCCCCGCCGGGCCGGAATCCTGATGACCCGGGCGCCCGCATAGGGTACTATAGGAGCTTCCGAAATGGGAGGATAAAGCTCATGAGCGTGTGGGCTGGATAGCGCCGTTTACAACAGCATGAACGTCAGAAAGCTTATCTGCCGGGATACGGGCGCAGCTGGCATCGCGTCTTCCATCAGAGGAGAGCGGGGCCTGAGTTGAGGAGCCGGACACCCCCGCGGGGTTCCGGCTCCCACAGAGATTCCCAGGATCGCGATAAGCCGAACGGCGTGGATCTCATACTGTGGGAGTGGCGCGACCCCTCGCCGGTCAAAGAGCCCGAGCCGGAGACCACCGAGCTACCCAAAAAGAGCCGCGCGGCGGGCGTCCGGCGTACCATCGGCGGCCTGCTGCGCAGGATGGTTAGGACCGAGGCCCCCACGGGGCAACCCGGCGGTACGACGCTCTCCTACCTGCCGGGGTTGGATGGAATGCGGGCGCTCGCCGTTATCGCGGTCCTCCTCTACCACGCGGGAATATCCTGGATACCCGGCGGGTTCCTCGGGGTAGAAGTGTTCTTCGTTATCAGCGGGTACCTCATCACGGCCCTCTTGTTGGCGGAGTGGCGGCAGAAGGGCAGCATAGACCTCAAGGCTTTCTGGCTCCGGCGGGCGCGACGATTACTCCCGGCCCTCTATCTGTTGCTCGTCGGGACCCTGACGTTTGCCGTCATATTCCTGCCCGAAGAGGCGGCGCGGCTGCGGGACGACGTTCTGGCGGCGCTAGGCTACGTTACGAACTGGTTGCTGATCTTTAACCAGGAGTCGTACTTCGAGGCTGCCGGAAGGCCGTCTTTGCTCCAACACCTCTGGTCTCTCGCGGTCGAGGAGCAGTTCTACATATTCTGGCCGTTGCTGCTGACGGCAGCCCTGATGTTCTTGCCGCGCCGGTATTGGTTGCCGGCCGTGCTGGCCGGCGCGGTGGCCTCCGCGCTGCTCATGGCCTTTCTCTACCAACCGGATACGGACCCATCCCGGGCCTACTACGGGACCGATACCCGTGCCGCCGGCCTGTTGTTCGGGGCCGCGCTGGCTTTCGTGTGGGCGCCCGAACTGGTGCGGGTGGGCGGAAAGTTCGACTTCAAGCGGCGGCGGCAGCCTTTGTACCGCGCCCGGCGGCACGTCCGGCACCGGCTAGGCTGGGCGGTACCGCGCCTGCTGGACCTCGTGGGCCTGGCAGCGCTCGGGCTACTCATCTGGTTCTGTCTCAGCCTCGACGAGTTCCGGCCTCTACTCTACCGGGGAGGGTTCACGCTGGTCGCGATCGTTACCGCGCTGCTCATCTTGATCGTGGTTCACCCCCGGGCGCAGGTGGGGGTCGGGATACTGGGATGGGGACCGATACGCTGGATCGGGGTGCGGTCCTACAGTATCTACCTCTGGCACTGGCCGGTCTTTATGGTTACCCGGCCCCAGCTAGACCTTCCTGTCGAAGGGCTGCCGCTGCTCGTTCTGCGGCTCGCGATCACGTTCGTTCTCGCAGACCTCTCGTACCGGTTTGTAGAAGTCCCGATCCGGCGCGGCGCCCTCGGTCGCGCCTGGCGCGCGCTCCGGGAGGCCGAGGGAACCCGCCGGCTAAAGCTCCGACTCCAGTGGGCCGGGGGTGTGGGGGGAGCCGTCGCGATCTGTGTGGTGTTGGGTCTGGCCCTGTGGCAGGCTGAGCCACCAGACCAAACCCAAGTAGCCTCCTCCAAGCAGGAAATCCACACCGAGTCCGGGCAAGCGCCGGCTTCTCGCGGCGAGGAAAACTCTCCAGACCAGGTCCCGCCGCAAGAGCCTGCGGGCGCCAGCTCCGCTGCCTCCTCCGAACGAAACGGGGAGGCAGCGCCTGAGGAGGCGGCTCCCGAAGAAGCGGCGCCCGAGGAGGCAGCGCCTGAGGAAGCGGCTCCCGAAGAAGCAGCTCCCGAAGAACCGGCGGCTTCGGAAGAAGCGGAGCCTGGGGCAGGGGCCGTTGGAACGGTAAGCGCGGTCGGGGATTCAGTAATGATAGGCGCCTTTGAGTATGCGGATTTGGAGGGCAGGCTAGGGACTCTCACGAGCGTGAACGCTGAGATAGGGTTTCAAGCTGCGGACGCCATCGCTGTCCTGCAGCAGCGCGCGGCGGCCGGGCAGCTTGGAGAAACCGTCGTAATCCACATAGGAAACAACGGGGTGCTCCGGCCGGCGGAGCTCGACGAGATGATGCGGATAATAGGCGAGGATCGTCAAGCCGTGTTCATCAACATAAAAGTGCCCCGTAACTGGGAGTGGAGGAACAACGAGGTCATATCCAGCGGCGTGGAACGCCACCCGAACGCGACGCTCGCCGACTGGTACGGGGCGAGCGTAAGCCGTCCGGAACTCTTCTGGGACGACGGTATGCACCTCCGGCCCGAGGGGGCGGAGGTCTACGTGGACCTGATCCTGAACAGCATCGGAAGCTCTTAGGGTTTGGCGGGACACATCGCGGGGTGGTAAGCTGGCCGAGGACGGTGCCGATCGAGGTGGGCGGGTAGAGATCGAGCCAGAGATACGCCCAGGAGGAGGAAACAGATGCTACGGGTAAGAGATGCCATGACGCGAGAGGTCATCACGCTGGAGCCGGAGGCGAGCGCTGCCGAAGCCTGGGGAATCTGCCGGGAGAAGAAGATCCGGCACCTCCCTGTAGTGGAGAAGGGCAGGCTCGTGGGACTGGTGTCCGACCGGGATTTAAGGGACGTAAGCCCGCCGCGGGCCGGCAGGGACCAGGAGAACACGTTGGGGTGGGTGAGGGTCCGGGACATCATGACCCGGGATATCGTCGCCGTCCACCCGCTCGAGACCATCGATGTCGCGGCCCGCGAGATCTACGACCGCAAAATCGGCTGCCTGCCCGTGGTGGACAGGGGTGAGCTGGTCGGGATTATCACTTCCCAGGACATGATGCGGACGCTAGCTTTCCTCGTCGGGTCGCACGGCCGGGGAAGCTGGATCGAGGTCGAAGTCCCCAACGAGACGGGGATGCTCGCCAACGTGACCGACGTGATCCGGGACCGCCAGGTCAATATCTCCAGCGTCTTTCTGGCACCGGCGGAGCGCGCCAGCTACCGGGACATCATTCTCCGCCTGGAGACCACCAACCCGGCTGGGGTTGCCCGCGCCCTGGAAGACGCCGGCTACCGGGCGCGGGTTACCGAGTCTTCTACGCCGATAGAATCCGGCCCCCGGGAGTCCTAGCCGGCGGGATTCGTCCACTTTCCGGTTGGCTGGCCAGGACGGGACCTCAGTTCTCAACCACTGCTATCAGCGCCTGGACGACCCGAGGATCGAATTGCTTTCCGGCTTCCATCTTAAGCTCTTCCAGAGCTTCTGGAAGCTCCATAGCCTCGCGGTAGGGCCTGTCGGAGGTCATGGCGTGCAAGGCGTCGCAGGCCAACACTATGCGGCTTGGCAGAGGGATCTCTGTCCCCGAGAGGCTGTCCGGGTAACCCTTCCCGTCCCACCGCTCATGCTCGGCCCGGACCACGGGTGCCAGGTGTTCGAGGCTTTGTAGGGAGGCGACGATCCGCTCCCCGATCTCGGGGTGCTGTTTCATCACCTCCCATTCCCACTCCTCGAGTGGACCCTGCTTGCCGAGCACGGAATCTGGAATGCCCATCTTGCCCACGTCGTGCAGCAGGGCCGCGTGTTTGAGGTCCTCGATCTCCTCCTCGGGAAATCCGAGGCTGCGGGCTACAGACTCGGACAGTTCTACTACCGCCATGGAGTGCTCGCCGGTGTAGCCGTCTCGGGCTTCGAGGGCGGCGACCAGGGCGTCCGCGCCTGCTGCACGGGTCTCCAGGAGCTGGTTTCTCTTCTCGAGCTCTTCCCGCTCCAGCTGTTCGGAGACCAACCGGGCGAGCACTTTTACGAATCCGGCGTCCCGGGCTCTCAAAGAAGGTTCGGGAGAATGGTTCACGCAGCAGAAGGTGCCGTAGACTCGCCCGTCGGAGAATCGCAGGGGCACACCAACGTACGCACCAATTTGGGCGTCGCGGGTAGCCTCCAGATCCTTCACGTGGCTATTGCTTCTGGCGTCGGGGATCACGTTGGGAATGAGACCGGCCACGAGGCGCCGGCAGTAGGAACTCTCCAGGGGTACCCCGGAGTCCTCCTGCAAACCGAACGACTGGGCATCCCCCTCGATCGACCTGAACTCCAGCCGGTCTTCGGAGAACTCCGCGACAAAAGCGACGTCCATCCCCAGGTGTTCGCGGGCTGCAGCAAGGGTCCGCTCCAACAAGTCTTCGGGGGAGCGCTTCGTGGCGAGGGCCGCCAGGTCGTCCAACTTTTGTTCGTGATGGCCTGGATAGGTTCTCTGGCTATCCGGTTTGGGCTCGTGCAACAAGATGTAGACTTCCCTCCTGCAGCCTAACTATCTATTGGGGTGGACCCTTGAGGTTTGTATCCTCGCCTCGTGACCGGTTTGCTTTTCGTGCTGTATCGAAGAAGTTTATATCCGCCGCGGCATTGGAGCAATGTAAAGCTTCTTACTCAGGTCCGATCAAGGTGATCCCGAAGCCTTAGGCCCCGGCGGGCGGGGCTTCTCTGGGATATTATTTAACCTATCTGAAATCTGTATTGGTCTCGGAGCTGGCCCGCTACAGCTAGGACACTTGGAGGATGGGAAGAGAGCGAAGCAAACGCAGGAGGAGCAGCAACGCCCGTCGGGGCCGGCGTTCGGACCCGCGCCTCCGCGGCCTCTCCTACGAAGAGCGGCGCCGGGTATACCGGCGGCGGCGCATCGGGGCCCTGGTAGTCATCGCTGCGTTCTTGCTGCTGGTTTTGGTGGTGACGGGCATCATACCGCTCTTCCGAGGGTCGGAGACCGGAAGGGTCTCCGCGGAGACCGCTTCCAGCAACCAGGAGCTAAGCCGAAACGCCGGGAAAGAAGCCGGAGGGGATCTGAGTGGCTCCACGGAACCGGATGCGGAGGAGCAAACCGCGGCGGAGGCCGGGGGCGAGAGGCCTACGGAGGCGGCCCGGGGAGAAGTCGCGAAGACCGGTGCGGATCCGCTGAACGTGCTCGTGTTGGGTGTGGATCGGCGTCCGGAGGAAAGCTTCGTAGAGGGGAGTCGCGCGGACATCGTTATGGTAGTCCGCATTATCCCCCGGAGTGGTAGCGTAAAGATGCTCTCCATACCGCGGGACCTGATGGTCGAGATAGAACCGGGCGCGGAAGACCGGGTTAATGCCGCCTACGCCTACGGAGGGGTGGAGCAGGCATCCTGGGCCGTCGAGCAGATCACTGGTGTCACCCTAGACCGCTACGCCGTCGTGGACTTCGAGGGGTTCGAAGATATCGTTAACGCCGTTGGTGGGTTGACCGTGGAGATCCAGGGCGAGATGCCTCCGGAGCGCAACATGGAAGGAACCCAGACCCTCGACGGCCGGCAAGCCCTGTTTTACGCCCGCTACCGCGGAACCCCCGGTGGTGACCTGGATCGCATCGCGCGCCAACAGCAGTTGGTGGGAGCCTTGCGGGAGGAGCTCATAAGCTGGGAAGCGGCCTCGAAGCTGCCCGAGATCGTAGAGGCGATCTACGACAACCTGGAGACCGATATGGGTCTGAGTTCAAACCTCTCCCTGGCCCGGTCGTTGCTGAAAGCGAAAGACGCCGACGCCCCGATAAGGACTTTCCAGCTCGCCGGTTCACCAACCACCCTTTACGATGGCCGGCAGGTTCTCATACCAATCCCCGAGGAGAACGAGCGCATACTCCGCGAGTTCCGCGGAGAGCCGGCTCCAGGTTCTTGAGCCGGATCCCGGGCCTCCACCCTCGCAGGTGACGCCCGGGCGCAACCGCGTTCGTCCTCGGAGATTGTGTGCCCGCGCCCCCGGGTAAGAGGTTTCGCGGAAACCGAGTGAGTTGGAGGAGAGCATTGGCCGGCCCTGAAACACCTAAGATCATGGTCGACGTAGTCGTGCCGGCGGAGGAGGGAGTGGTCCTGATCCGCCGGGGCACCGACCCCTACGAGGGCATGTGGGCCCTTCCGGGAGGCTTCGTCGAGGTGGGAGAGACGGTCGAAAACGCCGCCGTCCGCGAAGCGAAAGAAGAAACGAACCTCGACGTGGAGTTGGAACGGCTCGTGGGTGTGTATTCCGAGCCGGATCGGGACCCCCGCGGCCACAACGTCAGCATAACTTTCGTGGCCCGCATTACAGCCGGCAACCCGGAGGCCGCCACCGACGCCGACGAAGTTGCGGTGCTAGATCCCTCGGAGGTCGAGCTGGCGTTCGATCACCGGAAGATAATAGAGGATGCGCTAGGTTCCAAGATCCGGTAGCCTGGTTCGGGACGCTGATCCCCTCCACGATCCGTCCGTCTTGCTGAACCCGGACAACATTTACCTCGTTGTACAGGCCGGTGACCCTCTAATCCTCTAGCGCCCACAACGATTCCGCCGGCAGCCGGACCGGAAGCTCGTCCCCGACCTCCAGCCGGACGTGGGGCGGCAGCGAAGCCTGGAGTCTCTTGCCGGAGGCCTCCAACGTATAGTGGATCTGGGTTCCGAGGTAGGTGACGGAGGAGATGCGGGCCGCAAACGAGTTTTCGCCGCCCTCCAGACGGACGGCTTCGGGGCGGATCGTAAGTGTTGTGCTGCCGGGGCTACCGGGATTCGCGAGCCGGAGATGTCCCAGAGGGGTGTGAACGGCGCCGTTCTCGGCGTGGCCCGCGATGAAGTTGGTGGCGCCGAAGAACTCGGCTACCTCCCGGGTTGTGGGGCGATCGTAGAAAGCCTGGGGACGGTCGTACATCTGGAGCTCGCCGTCGAAGAGCAGCGCTATGCGGTCGGCGAGCACGACCGCCTCCTCCTGGTCGTGGGTGACAAATACTGTGGTGTAGCCACCCTCCCTCTGGAGTTGCTTTATGAGCTCTCGCATCTCGGAGCGAAGGCTCGCATCGAGGGCGCTCAGGGGTTCGTCGAGGAGCAGGAGCCGGGGCTCGGTGACCAGGGCCCGGGCCAGCGCCACCCGCTGCTGCTGTCCCCCGGAGAGCTCGCCGGGTTTCCGGTCCGCAAAGCTTTCCATCTGCACCTGTTCCAACGCCCTTCGGGCGCGACGCTCCGAGTCCGCTTTCGCGGCGCCGCGCATCCGGAGGCCGAAGCCTACGTTCGCGGCTACGCTCATGTGAGGAAAAAGGAGTGATTTCTGAAAGACCATCGCGGCCCGGCGCTTCTCCGGCGGGGTACCGAGAACGGAGTCGCCGTTCACCCGTACGTCGCCGGAGAAGGGGGCTAGTAGTCCCGCCACGATCTTGAGCGCCGTGGTTTTTCCACAGCCGGACGGCCCGAGCAGGGCCACCAGCTCCCCAGGTTCTACGCTAAGGGACAGGTTCGCGAGCGCAGGTTCATCCTTTCCGTAGCGGTGGGAAATGTTCTCCAATTCCAGCCGGGGTTTCATGAAACTTTCCCCAATCCTACAAACCCGCCTTCGTCGTTCTCTCCGCCCGGTTTCAGGTAGCGGAGGGCCACGACCAGGGCCAGGATAGCCGGTACGGCGAAGACCAGGGCGAGAGCGGAGGTGATCACCGGGTCGTTGCCCGAGGCTGCGGAGAAAAGGAGCATCGGGAGGGTGACGACTTTGCCGCCCCCGATCAGGACGGTCAGAATGTACTGTCCCCAGGAGATCAGGAACGCGAACAACCCCGCTACCGCTACCCCCGGCGTCACCTCCGGCAACGTGACGTATCGAAAGGTCTGCCAGGGAGAAGCTCCCAGGGTCCTGGCGGCTTCTTCCAGGTCTCCGGTTCGTTCGGCGAAGACGCTGGTCAGGATTATGGCCGTGTAGGGAACCGTCGGGACCAGGTGGACCAGGAACACCCCGAGTGCCGTGTCTGCCAGGCCGAGCCGGATAAAGGTCACGTGGAGGCCCATGGTGGAGGCCAGGGGCGGAACCAGGATCGGGAGCAGGATAAAGAAGATCACGACCCCCTTGAACCGCCACTCGTAGCCCCCGATCGCCATCCCGGCCGGGAGGCCCACGGCGACGGAAGCCACCGCTACCGCCCCGCCGATGAGGAGGCTGTTGGCGGTTGCCCCCAAGACCTGCCCGCCGGGCTCGAGCAGGTACAGTACGCCCCGCAAAGACCACCGTGACGGTAGCAGGTCCGGAAAGCTCCACCGCCCGGCGAAGGTCCACAGAAAGAGCGGCAAGAAGGGAAGTGCCACCAGCGCCGCGACGATCGTGAGGCCGGTGTTGCCTCGTCTTTTATCCACGGCCGAGGTTCTTTGCGAGCCGGAGGTAGGCCGCCGCTATCGCGGCGGTAATCAGGGCTATGAGGACGTTGATCGACATGGCGATCGGCCTGGCGGCAAGGTCTATGTCCCGATACTCGTTGTAGGCCATAACGGGCAGGATGGTCGGATAAGACCTGCCGAGCAGGAACGGCACCTCGAACGCCCCGAAAGTGAAGGCAAAGACGATCAGGCTCGCCGCGATTACGCCGGGCGCAATCACGGGACAAACCACGTACCAGAAGCGTTGCCAGGCCCCGGCCCCGAGCGTCCGGGCTACCTCCTCCAACTCCCCGGCGACGCCGCGCAAGGAAGCCAGCACCACCAGCGCGATAAACGGCGTCTCCTTCCACACGTAGGTAAGGATAATGCCGACGGAGTAGCGATCGTAGAGCAGCGCCGGAAACTCTTGGGGCTCCCCGATCAAGCCCAAAGCCCCCGCCAGCCGGGCCCCGAGGCCCGTTTGCGAGACCACGAGCGCGATGCCCACGGCGGCCACCAGGTGGGGGATCGTGATCGGCAACTGGAACACCACCGCCGAAATCCGCCCGCTGCTCCGCCTCAGCGCCAACGCCGCCAGAACCGCCAGTACGGTCGAAATCCCGGTAGAAGCCCCGGCCACGTAGAGCGTCAACACCAGCGAGTTCAAGAAGTCCTTGCTTCCCAACACCTCCCGGTAGGCGGCGAAGGAGATCTCCGTCCGTCCCAGGGCCGGGAGATAGCCCAGAGACTGGACCAGGGCGGCGACCAGGCCGCCGGAGAAGAGCAGCCCGACCACCAGTAGCGCCGGGGCCAGGAGCAACGCTATCTTTAACCGCCCGCCCATCCGCTATTTCTTGAGGACTTCTTCTTGCCAGCCCTCTTCCAGCGCGAGCAACCACTCCGTCCGGGCCTCGGGAACCCGGTTCTCCTGGAGTACACCCGTCGGCAGCGTCGCCCCGCCAGAGAGCCGGGCAAACTCTTCGCGCTCGCCTTCCGGCAGCCGGTCCAACTGCAAAACCGTCAGGTCACCCCAGCCCCCGGGATCCTGCTTCTCCAGCTGGGCCTCGGGGCTCTGGAGGAAGTTGGATAACACCTGCGCCCCCGCCTTGTTTGGGGCGTTGAACGGGATGGCGACGTAGTGGGTGTTGCTGAGGGTGCCGCCGTCGAGCAGGTAGGTCCGGGTGCTCTCCGGGTAGAGACCCTTCTCGATCTGGCGCTGCGCGAGTTGCGGGTTGTAGCTCATGGACAGGTGAACCTGGCCGTTCTGGTATAGCTCCTCCAGCTTCGCCGAGGATTCCGGATAGGTTTCTCCATTGCGCCAGAGGTTCGGTTCCAACTCGTTCAGGAAGTCGTAGAGCCCGGGGGCCTGCTCCTCGAATACTTCCTCGTCGAAGGGTTTCTGGTAGGGCTCCACCTTGTTCGTTACGCCGTAAAACGCCTGCTCGATAAAGGCGTTGCCGGTGAAATCCGGCGGTGCCGGGTAGGTAAAGCGTCCGGGGTTTTCCTCCGTCCAGCTGAGAAGTTGGTCCATGGTTCT
The DNA here is from genome assembly GCA_050331175.1 of Rubrobacteraceae bacterium. Lineage (GTDB taxonomy): Bacteria > Actinomycetota > Rubrobacteria > Rubrobacterales > Rubrobacteraceae > SIRX01. The sequence continues at coordinate 13,405 of JBHJHC010000131.1, forward strand.
CGGAGGGTTCTTCACTTTGGCGGAGTCCTGGATCATTACGAACTGGGCCTTTCCCCAGGGGGCTTCCCGGCCTTCTACCGGGTAGCCGAAGTCTCGGGAGATGCTCGGGCTCTCCCAGTCTATGTACCTGGCGTTCGGCAGTTCCTCGGCCCAGGGCCCGAACCAGAGGTCGGCGTCCGCGCCGGTGGCGAAGTTCTCGCCGTTGATCCAGACGAGGTCGATCGTGCCCTCGTCCTTACCGGCACTTTTTTCGTTCAGGAGCTTGTTTACGGCGTCGGCGGTGTCGGGGAGCGGGGTCCGCTTGACGGTTATGCCGGATTCTTCTCTCATCCGGGACGCCACATAATCGTCCACGTAGGCGTTTATCTCCTCGTCGCCGCCCCACAAGAAAAAGTTGACGGTCGTGCCCCGGGCCGCGGCTTCGAGGTCCGAGAAGGAGCGATTTTCTCCGGAGGAATCCGGGCCGGAGCCGCCCCCGCAGGCCGAAAGTGTCAGGATTAGAGCCGCGGCCAGGCCGGCTACGAACATCTTTCTGGTCTTCAAATCTAAATCTTCCTCCCCAGGTGCGGAGGTCCGGTAGCCTCTGCGCGCGGTTCAGCACTTCGTTCTACAGACGATTACGAACGATAGACGCCGGTGGATCACGGCTTCTTACCCTCTGGAATGCCCGGATGGTTCTCCAACGCCGCCGTCATCCCCGCCAGCACCCGGCTGGGGTCCAGGTCCGCAACTACCTCTACTTCCCGGCCCCGGCGGGCGAAGTCGTGGGCTCCTGCCGCGTCCAGGATAGGGGCCGCAAGCCGCCCGGTGGTGACCGCGGCGGGATCGGAGATCGCCGCGACGCACGACACATCCCAGAGAATCTTGCGTCCCGGGAGCCCGATATCTCCGCCTGCGTCTCCTACCCAGTCGAGCAGGATCTCCGCCAGATAGTCCGCGATAGGACGCCCGAGAGCCCGCAGCTCTTCGGCGAACGGCCCGGCTCCGACGACTATCTTGTGCGGCCCCGACCATCCGGGAACCTGCAACAGGTTTACCGGCTCCTCCAACAGACCGCGCCAGGCGGCGACGTCCGCCCGGCCGTTCAGCTCGAAGAACTTGTACTCGTCCCAGCTCTCCGCGCTTCCGAACCCGCCGAGCCACACCACCCGCACGTTCTCCCGAACCTCCGGCGCGGCCAAAAGCAGCGAGACCACGTCCGTAGCCGGTCCGGTGGCGACGATCGTTAGCGGTCCGCGACGCGCCTCCTCGACGAGGAACTCCAAACCCTCGCTCTCGACGGGTGTGGAACGACCTTCCATCGGATACTCCGCGCCGGGGATACAGGGAACCTCCTCGCCGCAAAGGGCGACGACCCGCTCTGCCTCTTCCTGATACAGATCCCGGGAGGCGGGGCCGTGGGCCGTTGTATTGTGGACCGAGACTACGCCGCGCACCTCCAGCGTGCCGGGCGGCAACCCGAGGGCGTAGGCGATGGCGAACTGGTCGTCCACCTCGTTGGCGGTGTCGCAGTCGAGGACTACGCGCGGAGGACGTTCGTCAGGCATCGGGTCAGCGTAGCACGCGCTAGACAGCAGGTCTTCGGCTTTCCCTTACAAGTTCGTTAAATCTCTCCGGAGTGGTTCGCCCCGTTCAGCCTCCGAAGAGGTTCTCCAGGAAAGCCGGCTCCAGGTACCGGCGGCTCTTGTCCAGGGTTTCTTCGTTGGTAATGGGGCGGGTGCTCCGGGCGGTTTCCTGCAAGGCCCACGCGCACCAGGAAACCGCCCGGAGGGAGACTATGGTACGCATGGCTTCGAGTTGGGTGTGGAAGCGGCCGGCATCGTCGACGGGCGCGTGCTCCAGGTATTCCTCGATGAACGCCCTTTCCTGGCTTTCGGAGAGCAGGGTCGCCGTATCGTCGCGCCAGAGGGTGGTGGTTGGCAGCAGGAAGTGGGCGAGATCCTGGGTGCGGGGCGCAACCCGGGCTTTCTCCCAATCCAACAGCCGGGCCTCGCCGTTCTCAACGACGAAGTTGTGGGTGTTCAGGTCGTAGTTGACGATGGCGAGGTCCTCGCCGGTGAAGAGGTTTTCCTGATCCAGGAACCCTTCTATTCGCCGGAAACCTCGCCGCAGGGCGGTCTTGCTCGCTTCCGAGGCGCCTTCCCACTGGAGATACGGCCCGGCCAGCTCCCCGGACTCGGCGAGGATGGCGGGCGCCGGGTCCGGATGAACCTGGAGGTGGTGTCCGTCGGGTACACCGAGACGGTGGATGGCGGCGACGCAGCGGGCGGCGGGGACGAGGTCTGTGGCGTAGTCGAGCGGACGTCCCGGCAGGTACTCTTCCAGGATCAGGGGATAAGGAAGGCCCGCCGGCGCCGGATCAACGGAGTAGGGCTCCGGTGTGACGCCGGAAGGAGCCAGCAGCTTCAGGGCTTCGTATTCGTAAACGGCCTGCTCTTCGGGCGGAAGCCCGATCTGGGTTCCCGTAACCAGCCGCGCTACGTGCTTGTTTCCTACCAGGAAGTTGAGGCTGTATTCCCCGCGGGCCAAAAACTCCACGTCGTCCCGGAAAAGCGGAGGCTCGAACCGGCCGGACAGATACTTCCAGACTTCTTCGGCTCCGGGAGAGCGAGAACCAGTTTCTGAGGTCATTACGAGACAATTCTACAGGAGGGTCCTGTAGGTGGTAGCTGCAGAGGCCGGGCGCCGGGGCTTCAACAAGGGTGTCCGCGCTAGAGCCGGGAGGCCGGATGTAAGAGATGTTGAGATGGCCCGGGGCGCGGCGTAACGAGCAACGCCCAGTCTTCTTCAAATCCCATTGCAACGCCATGGGTGGTATAAAATTAGCAAAGGAGGCTGTAGAGCTTGTTCGACAACTTCGACGTTATTCTTTGGGCTATAGTAGCCGCCCTGACCTTCGCCGGGGAGCTTCTAAGCGTTTCGTTTTTCTTGTTGTTTTTCGCCTTCGGGGCCCTGGTTAGTCTGGTCATGGCGCTCGTGGGGTTCGGTGTTGCGGCCCAGATCATCGGGTTTATCGGGGCGTCGGTGCTGAGCATGATCGTTCTCCGGCCCGCGCTTTTGAACCGCCTGGCGCTGTCTGGCAGCGAGCCGTACAAGGGACCGGGGCGCATCGAGGGCAAGAAGGCCGTGGTGACGGACCCGATCGAGCCCGGCGAGAGCGGGATGGTAAGGGTCGGCAACGGAGAATACTGGACGGCCCGTACACTCTACACGCACGGCAAGATAGAGCCGGGCGCGCGGGTTCGGGTCTTGGACATCGACGGTCTCACGGCGCTGGTCGAACCACTGGATGGCGAGGAAGGAGAGTAGTTGTGGAGAGCCTGATCGTACTCGGAGTACTGGCGTTTCTGGTGTTTTTGGTGGCCGCGAGGAGCATCAGGATCATCCCGCAGAACCGCGTGGCCATCGTGCAGCGTTTCGGCCGGTATCATCGGACGGCGGAGAGCGGGCTGACGTTCGTGGTCCCCGTGATGGACCGGATGCTGCCAAAGACCGACCTGCGGGAGCAGGTCGTGGCGTTCCAGCCGCAGGCGGTAATCACGAACGACAACGTGGGGATGCAGATCTCGACGGTCGTCTACTATCAGGTGGTAGACGCGCGGGCCGCCGAATACGAAGTCGCCCACTTCACCGTGGCCCTGGAGCAGATCACGCAGACCACGCTGCGGAACGTTATCGGCAACATGCAGCTCGACCAGACCCTGACCTCGCGGGATGAGATCAACTCGAAACTCCGCTCGGTTCTCGACGAGGTGACGGAGAAGTGGGGCATCCGCATCACGCGGGTGGAGCTGAAGGAGATCATCCCGCCCCGCGATATCCAGCAGGCGATGGAGAAGCAGATGCAGGCCGAGCGTACCCGCCGGGCTTCCATCCTGACCGCCGAGGGCGACAAGAAGTCGGCCATCCTCAAGGCCGAAGGCGAGAAGGAATCCGCCATCCTCAAGGCCGAAGGCGAACAAAGGGCCGCCGTGCTGCGGGCCGAAGGCGAGGCCGAAGCTTTCCGCAACGTGCAGGACGCCCAGATCGAGATGACGGGCCGGCTGTTCGAACGCCTGGAAAACAGCGACCTGAGCCCCGAGTCCCTGCGTTACCTGTACCTCAAGGCACTTCCCGAGATGGCGCAGGGTCCGGCCAGCAAGCTCTTTGTCGTGCCCTCCGAGATTCAAGACCTGGCCGGTACGATAGGCGCCCTGGCCGGTGGCGCGGGTATGGCGAACGAGGACAGCCCGGAGAACGGAGAACAGAAGAAGCTGGACCTGGAGCCTTTCCGGCGGGACCGCTAGAGAGAGCTCCGATCTGCTAGTTCACCTGGCACGAGCTCTGAGGATTCGTGCGGCGACGAATAGCGCGACGGCGGGCTCTACGAGGGCAAACAGCCTGGCTCCCCGCCCGCGTTCCCAGTACGAAACCGGACTAGAAAAGCGCCTTCCGGACAGCGGCCAGAAGAGCGGGCGGGCGTCCTTCCCGTGGGTTAGCGTATCGAGCAAGACGTGTCCGGCCCAGCCGAGAAGGAACGCGGGCAGAAACCGCCGGCGGTCGAGCTTCCTGACGTTGGGCAGGGCGTAGAGGACGAGCGTGGCGGCGACCGGCAGGGCTGAGTGCAGCGCGGTGTCCGGGATAGCGAAGGACTGTTTTGCGCAGGCCTCCTGTTGTAGCTGATCCCTGGTAAACCCGCCCCGCCGCGCCCAGAGCCAGGCCCCACCAGCCGCCACGGGCACGTCCGGGAGCACGGAGCCGAGGACAGCCGGCGCTGGAGCTAGCGGTTCGATGCGCCGGACGGCGGCCAGCGTCAGCAGCGTGTGAGAGTAGGTCCGCATGCGGAAGAGTTTACATCGCGGCAATCAGAAGACGCTAACATGTAGGTGACGGCTGCAGAGGGAGGCAACGATGGACGTTTTGGTAAGCGGCGCGACCGGGCTCGTGGGTTCGGAGCTCAGCAAGGAGCTCGAGAACAAGGGACACCGCGTAATCGTCCTGAGCCGGTCAAAGCCAAGCTCGGAAAACACCGTCCGCTGGGACCCGTCACGGGGCCAGATCGACGCTTCCCGGCTCGAAGGGATAGATGCCGTCGTCCATCTCGCGGGGGAGAACATCGTCGGGCGCTGGACAGAAGAGAAGAAACGACGCATCCGGGACAGCCGGGTGCAGGGGACGCGGCTGCTAGCTGAGACCATTGCCGGTCTCTCAGATAAGCCGCGGGCGATGGTCTGCGCTTCGGCTATCCACTACTACGGTGATCGGGGCAACGAGCTATTGCGGGAGGATAGCGAGCCGGGGAACGCTTTCCTCTCCGGGGTGGTCGAGGAGTGGGAGGCCGCCGCGGAGCCGGCCCGGGAGGCCGGCATCCGGGTGGCGAACCTGCGCTTCGGTATCGTTTTGAGCCCGGAGGGCGGCGCCCTGGGGACGACGCTTCCTCTCTTCAAGTTGGGCGGGGGCGGCAAGGTCGGCAGCGGGCGCCAGTGGTGGAGCTGGGTCGCGCTCGACGACGTGACCGGCGCCCTCGTGCACGCCCTCGAAGATGACTCGCTGGAAGGGCCGGTAAACGTCGTGGCGCCGAACCCGATGACCAACGCGGAGTACACGAAGGTGCTGGGCGACGTGCTGAACCGTCCGACCCTCGTTCCAGCACCGGCCCCCGCCCTTCGCGCGGTCCTGGGACAGGTGGCGGACGAGTTGTTGCTGGCGAGCGTCCGCGTAGAGCCCGCGCAGCTAAAGGAAACCGGCTACGGGTTCCGCCAACCGGAACTGGAGCCCGCGCTCCGGCATCTGCTGAACCGGTAGCAGACCCGGCCTGCCGCGGATCGACCTGCCTATACGCGGCCGTTGCAGATCGGGCATCTTTCGGTTACCCCAATATCTCAGCCCTGAACCCCGCCCCTTGCAGCAGCCCGCGGGCCTTGGTTGCCGCTTCGGCGTCGAGCGTCAGTACGAGGGCGGCTCGCTCGGTGTTCGAGTGCCGGACGTAGAGGTCGAGGATGTTTATGTTGTTCGAGCCCATCAGCGTCGTAACCTCGGCGAAGACACCGGGACGATTCTCGACGGGAATCGCGATATCCATGTTATCTCCGGTGCCTTCTATAAGGATGCCCCCGAGGGCGTCGTAGGCGTCCTGGGCTTCGTGGAAGCGGCGTTTCATGCTGTTTTTGTTCGAGATCTCGCTTCCCAGCTGGGCCATCGAACCGGCGAAGGATCCGAGCGCCTCTCCCAGCGCCGGGGCGTTCTCGGCCAGGATGTCCGACCACAGCTCCGGGTTGGAGGCCCCGACCCGCGTGAGGTCGCGGAAGGAAGGGCCGGCGAAGGAGAGGGCCTCGGGCGAGATGTCGGAGGCCACCTTCAGGAGCGCCGCCGCCATGAGGTGCGGCAGATGGGAGAGGGCGGCCATGAGCAGGTCATGCTTCTCGGGGTCTACGGCGGTCGGCGTGGCGCCCAACTCCCGGACGAAGGCGGCTACCTGCCGGTAATCCTCCGGGTCGGTGTCGCCGGTGGGCGTCAGGAAGTAGCGGGCACCGTGAAATAACTCCGCCCGGGCGTGGGCGACGCCGGAGAGCTGGCTTCCGGCCATCGGGTGGCCGCCGACGAAGCGGAGGTTCTGCTGCTCCGCAACCCGCACGATGGCGTTCTTGGTGCTGGCAGCATCGGTGACGAGGGCGTCGGTAGGGGGTAGCTCGGACAGCAGGTCGCGCACCTTCGAGATGGGCGCGGCGAGCATCACGAGGGCTGCGTCCCGCGCTTCTTTGATGGTGGTGGGGCGGTCTATGGCGCCGAGCTCTGCTGCTTGCTCCAGCACCGCTGGCCGGTCCACGCCGAGAACCTCCCATCCGGCCTTCCGGGCAGCGAGGCCGACGGAACCCCCGATCAGGCCGACCCCCAATACCGCGAGCGTCCGGCTCAAGAGAGGGCCCCGATGACCCGGTCGTTCTCCTCCGTATTACCGAGGGTCACCCGGCTCCAACCCGGTGGAAATCCCAGAGCTTCGCCCTCGCGCACCAGCACCCCGGCCTTCTCGAAGGTGTCCGGACCGGTCTCGACCATTATGTAGTTGGCCTGCGACGGGATGTAGTTCAGGCCCGCCGCGCCAAAGGCCTGCTGGACTCGCTCCCGCTCCTGAATCACGAACTCCGCCCGGCCGGAGATCTTGTCCCGGGCGCGCATGGAGGCGGCCGCCGCCACCTGGGCCGCCAGGTTCACCGAAAACGGAAAACGAACGCGCTCCGCGTAGTCCGCTATCCGCCCGGAGCTTATGCCGTAGCCTACCCGGAAGCCCGCCAGGCCGTGGGCCTTGGAGAACGTGCGGGCCACGACGACGTTGGGCTTTTCGAGGGCCAGGGTGTGGGAACCGTGGTAGGCGGGATCTGAGACGAACTCTTGATAGGCTTCGTCCAGGATCAGGAGCACGGCCTCCGGTAGCTCTCCGGCGAACTCCCGGATCTTGTCGAGCGTCAGATAAGTTCCGGTCGGGTTGTTCGGGTTGTTGAGGATGACGGCCCGCGTTTCGTTCGTGACGGCGGAGAGGACGGCTTCTGGTTTGATCTCATGCTCGTCCGTTAGGGAAACCGTCTTGAACTGCATCCCCAGGATCGTGCTTATGGAGCGATACAACCCGAAGGTGGGCCATGGGGAAAGCACTTCTCCGGGCCGCTCCAACAGTTGGAGGACGTTCAGTAGCACCTCGCTGGAGCCGTTGCCGACGATGATGTTCTCCGCCGCGCTGCCGGGGTTCGCTCCGACTATCGCCTCCCGCAGGGCGCCGACGTAGCGGTCCGGGTAGCGATTGGCTCGGGGGAGAGCCTCGACCAGGGCGGCCTCGGCCTCCGGAAGCGGGCCGAAGGCGAGCTCGTTCATCGTCAGCTTCACATAATCGACGGTGCCGCGTTCCGCCGAGGCTTCTGCGGCGGCCCGGGGGGGCTTGTACGGGCTCAACGGCTCGAGCTCGGCTCTGAACTTCAAACTCTCTCCTTCCAACCAGCGGTGGTCTATGGCGTCCCGATAGATTAGTCTTCCGCGCCCGAGCTTGCAACGGCGCGCGGGCTGATCGTCAAAGAGCCGGCTGGGAGAATAGCCGAACACGTTTTCTGACCAATCCGCGTGTCCGCCTGAGGCTGACCTGATACAATCCCAAATCCTATGGAAAACGCCGAGATCCAGGAAAGAGTGCAGGAGCTCAGGAAGCGGGTGGATGAGGTAGATCGAGACCTCGTCCGGGCGCTAAACGACCGGGCGACCATAGTGCAGGAAATCGTGGCGATGAAGGCTGAGGCCGGCGTTCCGCTCTTTGACCCCAAGCGGGAGGAAGAGATCTTCCAGCGGATCGAGAGCTACAACGAGGGCCCGATCTACGATACCTCGTTGCGCGAGATCTTCACCCTGATCCTGCACCGCATCCGGGATCTCGAGATTCAACGCGGGGAGTTTTACAAGTAGCGATGGACGTTTCAGCCCAGGCCAGTACCGACGTAAAGACCACCAACGGCATGATTCAGCCCGGCACCTTTCGGGTAGTAGCCGGCCCATGCACCGTCGAGAGCTACGACCAGTTCGAGGCCTCGGCCCGCGCCGTTAAGGAAGCGGGCTTCGAGTACGTCCGCGGCGGAGCTTTCAAGCCCCGCACCTCGCCGTACTCCTTTCAGGGGCTCGGGGATGAGGGTCTGGAGATACTTTCGGAGGTCAGCAAAGAGCTGGGCCTCAAGGTCGTTACGGAGGTCATGGACCCCTACGACATCGAGAAAGTGATGGAGCACGCCCAGGTCATCCAGATCGGGGCCCGCAACATGGCGAACTTCTCGCTCTTGAAGCGCATCGGCTCGGCTATCGCGGGTACGGACCACGGAGCCCTCTTGAAGCGCGGCCTCTCCGCAACGGTCGATGAGTGGCTGCTGGCGGCGGAGTACATTACCAGCGAGGGCGGGGACAACGTAGTCCTCTGCGAGCGGGGCATTCGCACCTTCGAGACGGCCACGCGCTTTACGCTGGACCTCTCGGCGGTTATCGTTGCCAAGCGCCTGACGGACACGCCCGTGGTCGTAGACCCCTCTCACGCAGCCGGACGCCGGGACCTGGTCGTCCCCCTGAGCAAAGCCAGCGTCGCCGCCGAGGCGGACGGCCTAATCGTCGAGTCTCATCACGCGCCGCAGGAGGCGCTGTGCGACGCGGAGCAGGCGCTACCCGTCGACGCGCTAATGGGGATGCGGGAGACCTTGCAGCCTTTCGCAAGCGCCATGGGCCGGGAGGTCATTTAGTCTCGGAGCAACACCCCGGAGCGTCATCTTGACCCGGCGGCTAGGCGGAAGGTTTATTCTGGAGCGAGAGCTAGGCTCCGGAGGTATGTCCAACGTTTACCTGGGCCTCGACGAGGTGCTCGACCGGGCCGTGGCGATCAAGATCCTCAAACCGGAACTCATGGAGTCGGATGTCGCCGCCCGTTTCCGGCGTGAAGGAAGGACGGCGGCGCAGCTCTCCCACCCGAACATCGTACAGGTCTACGACGCCGGTGAAGACGAACTCGACGGCGAGCCCGTTTCCTTTATCGTTATGGAGCACGTGCCCGACGGTGACCTGCGGGCTCTCCTCAACGAGCGCGGCACGCTTTCCGGCGAGGAGATCTCGAACCTCAGCGGGGTTGCGGGGGCCCTCGCCCACGCCCACGGGCGGGGTATCGTCCACCGGGACATAAAACCGCACAATATCCTGCTGGACGAAAACGAACGGCCGAAGGTGGCGGACTTCGGCATCGCCCGCGCCCTGGACGCCACCCGGGAGACCCGGACGGGCACCTACATCGGTACCGCGCGGTACTCGTCCCCGGAGCAGCTCCAGGGGAAGGAGGTTACGCCCAAGAGCGACGTCTACGCGCTAGGCGCGACGCTCTACGAAACGGTGACCGGTAGCCCGCCGTTCGGCGGGACAACCATCGAAATCGCCAGCCAACACGTCTCCAAACCCCCGATTCCTCCCGGAGAGCTCGCGCTCGTAGACGAGGACCTGGAAGCCTTGATCCTGGCCTGCCTCGCCAAAGATCCGGAGGAGCGTCCTACGGCCACAGAGGTTCAAGAGCGGCTCGCTGAAACGGTAGTCCATATCGGAGCCGCCGGAGCCTCCGCGGCGCCGGAGCCTGCCCCCGTCCGGGGCGCGGCACCGGCTGGTGGAGGGGTTCTTAGAGGGCGGAGATCCTCGCGCCGGGCTCCGTTGCTCGTGGCGCTGGTTGTCGCCGGGGCCCTGCTCGGGACTCTAGGAGTTTTCGCCCTGCTCGGAGACGGAGAGCGGCAGGCCCAAAGCCCCGTCGAAACCACCGAGAATCCGGTAGGAGCGACCCGGGAACAGACTACAGAACCCGCAACCGGCGGCCAACCGCAGGCCGCCTCCCAACCGGGCCCGGTCGCGCCAGAGGACGGGCAGCCGAATGGCTCTTCGGAGCTAGCAGCGGCCCAGACCGTCCGGGAGGTATACGAACTGGCGGCGGCGGGAGAGTATGGGGCGTCCTATGAACTTCTGTCCCCGGCCTTCCAGCAGAGTCAGGCTCCAACCCAGGCGCAGTGGGGCGGCCAGTTCGACACCCTGGAGAGGATCCGCTTTCTGGAGGGGCCGGACGCCGAGGTTACGGGTGGCACGGCCCGGGTAACGGGCGTGACCCTCGCAGAGCACACAAACCGTACGGAACGGAACACGGCGACCTGGACGCTGGTCCTGCAAGACGGGCAGTGGAAGCTCAACGACCTCACGATCGAGCAAGAATTGGTATAAAGAGCAGGGTACAGACTCTTAGAAGGAAGTTTCGTTTTGAAGACCGCACTCACAGCGCTGGCATCTGCCGTAGTAGGTGGCGTCGTTGCCGCGCTTTTTATTCTCTTCGGGCTGTCGTGGGTTGGGGAAGGGACGGGGGACGTAACCATCAAGGAGTCTTCGCCGACCATCTCGGCGGAGACCGATCCTGGTGGTGGATCTCAATCGTCGGTCCGTCGGGTGTACACGCGCGACGGCCCCGGTGTCGTGAGCGTAGACGTGGCCTCGGACGTGGGGCCCGGTGGAGGTTCGGGCTTCGTTCTGGATGAGAGTGGTCACATCGTAACCAACCAGCACGTGGTGGAAGCGGCGGAGGGTGTATCCGTCGAGTTCGCCAACGGGACCCGCAGAGAGGCCCGGGTTATCGGGGAGGATCCCTCGACGGACCTGGCGGTCATTAGAGTAGATGCGCCGGAGAGTTCCCTCAAACCGCTTACGCTCGGGGACTCGGACGTCTTGAGGGTCGGCGAGCCGGTGATCGCCATCGGTAACCCGCTGGACGTGGGGATCAGCGTGACGACCGGGATCGTCAGCGGCGTGGGGCGTCCGATAAAGGCTCCGAACAACTACACGATAAGCGGAGCGGTTCAGACGGACGCCGCCATCAATCCCGGGAACTCCGGCGGTCCGTTACTGAACACGCGGGGAACGGTCGTCGGGGTGAACTCCCAGATCATCTCGGAGACCGGCAGCTTTCAGGGAGTGGGTTTCGCGATTCCGAGCAACACCGTAAAGAACGTGGTCGAACAACTAATAACCGAGGGCGAGGTCGAGCACGGCTACATCGGGGTCAGGATGTTTACCGTGGGCCTCGAAGAACTGGTGGCTTATACCGCTCTTTCGAAGAAAGACCTGCGCGAAAAGTATGGTCTGCCGCCGACCGGGGCCATCGTCAGCAAGGTTACGGAGGGTGGTCCCGCCGAGAAAGCCGGCATCAAAGGTGGTAAAGAGAAAGATATTGAAGGCTTGCCGGTTCCGATGGGGGACGTGATCGTCTCCGCCGCCGGCAAGGAGGTTACGACCCCGGACGACGTGATAGGCGTGGTCAACTCGCTGGAGCCCGGGGAGCGGTTGGAACTGACCGTCGTTACGCCGGGAGAGGGGCCTCGCGAGGTCGAGGTCGAGCTCGACGTTCGGCCGGACGGCGCATGAGTATCCGGCCTATCGCCTGAAAAGGCGTAGAATTGCGACATCTTCCGGGGCTCCTTGCCACGGCCCTCGGGGATGTAGTGTTGGGGGTGGCACGCGGCGATCCAAACAGGGGGTAAGATGTCCGGCACCTTTGAAGATCAGAAACGCTCGGCCGCTTACGCAGCCGTAGACGGTTACGTAGAGGGCGGCATGACCGTGGGGCTCGGAACGGGCACCACGGCTTTCTGGGTGGTGAAGCGAATCGGAGAGTTCTTGGCAGGTGAGCTGGAGGGGGTGCGGGGTATACCCACCTCCGAGGCTACCGCGGAACACGCGCGGCAAGAGGGGATACCACTGGTAGATCTCTCGGAGGCGCGGCCGGACCTCACGATAGACGGCGCGGACGAGATAGATCCGGGCTTGGCCCTGATCAAGGGCCGCGGCGGCGCCCTGCTGCGGGAGAAGATCGTGGCCGCCGCCGGGGACGGCCTCGTTGTGGTGGCCGACTCATCTAAACTGGTAGACGCCCTGGGAGAAGGGACGTTGCCCGTAGAAGTCGAACCTTTCGGCTGGGAGACTACCGTAAAAGCGCTGGCCGGCCTGGGTTCCGAACCCGAGCTGCGAATGGCGAACCAGCAGCCGTTCGTGACCGACGGGGGCCACTACACGGTTGATTGTCGCTTCTCCTCCATACCGGAGCCCGGAGCGCTGGAGGCCGAGATCAAAGGCATCCCCGGTGCGCTGGAGTGCGGGCTTTTCGTGGGCCTCTCGAAGGCTGCGGTGGTGGCCCGCGAAGCCGGAACGGAGATCATAGAGGCATAGGACTACTTTACTCTGCGGAGGCCCCGAAACCAGCCCGGATGCCGGGGCGGGCTCTACGCTCTTTCTCGACCACGAGCTTGTAGATCAAGTCGTACTCCACGTACACGGTTGCCTGGCCGTCCTGCATTTTCGCCTGCAGGTGCCCGTCGGCGAGCTCCAACTCGGATAGGTCGTCGGCCTCAATGGTGAAAGTGTCGCGGCGGTCCCAGATCACCAGGTTTGCCTCTTCTTCCCGAGCCTTTTCTACTACCTTCTCGACCAACTCTTTCTTCAAGTCCAGTGCTCCTAACTACTGTATTCTCGTAAACTTCGGAGAGCCAGCATCCATTCTATTCTACTCCGAACCGGGCAGCCTACAGCATGAGATCTCCGGGTCTGTGATATCGCTTGCGGTAGAGCACCTGTGTAGTATGATTCCAGCCTATGGCTGAATCCAAGACCGCTGGAGAGATATTAGAAGCGGTAGTAGAGGACGGCCGGAAAGAGCTCGACCGGGCGAGCGCGGGCCTCGCCTTTAGCGGTTTTGCGGCGGGGTTGAACATCTCGTTCGGGGCGGTTGCCATGGCGGTCGTTGGCTCCATGACCGGTGGCATCGGGCTCGCGGCGCTAAGCGTCTACCCCATAGGATTCTTGATCGTCATTATCGGGCGGGCGCAACTCTTTACCGAAAACACGGTGACCCCGGTTGTCGTAATACTTTCGGACCGGTCGCGCCTGATGAACATGCTTCGTCTGTGGGCGGTGATCTTGTTTTGTAACCTCTTGGGAACCGCGGTGTTCGCTGCCGTCGCCTACTACGCGAAAATACTGGAGCCCCAGGCGTTCTCGCTGATATTCGAGAAAGTAGTTGAAAAACTCGACTACGGTTTCGTGACCATAGTCATAAAGGGGATATTCGGCGGCTGGATCGTGGCGCTAATAGCGTGGATGGTTGCAGCCTCGCGGGACACGATCTCCCAGATCTTCTTTGTCTACGTCCTGGCGTTCCTGATACCGACGGTGGGTTTGCCCCACTGCGTGGCCGGCTCTTCGGAGGTTCTCATGGGCGTGTTCGCCGGTGTGGCTACCTGGGGGGATTTCGGGGTAGGCTTCCTGCTGCCGACCACCGTGGGTAACATCGTCGGGGGAGTATTTCTGGTCACCCTGCTCAACTACGGACAGGTGATCGGCTCCAAGGCGAAGCCTACGCTCAAGAAAGAAAGAGAATAGCCAAAATCCCCGGCTCGAGCCGCCCGAGACTAGAATATATGGCGGAACTTTACTCGATCGCACCACGAGGAGTCCTGGAGCCCGTGAAGCGCCTCATCTGGCATATGAGAAACCTGGACCGCGCAGTGTTCAGGATGATCTTCGGTGTGAAGTGGCCGGCGCTCACCGCGATCATGCGGTGGTTTACGGTGGCGGGATCGGCCGGTGCCCTCTGGGGTCTTATAGCCGCCGGGGCGTTCGTGGCGACCGGGTTTCAGGTGCGGCACCTGCTGTTGCCGTGGGCGGCGATCGCCCTCTCCTGGACCGCGGCTGAAGTCACGAAGCACCTCTTTGACCGCGCCAGGCCGCTCAGCGCCGATGCCAGCATAGCCCCCTTGATAAAGACACCTTCGTCTAGCTCGTTCCCTTCGGGCCATTCGGCAACCGCCGCCGCCGGAGCATTGACCCTGTCGGTGGTTTACCCGCCCCTGACGCCGTTGCTGGTGCCGGCGGCCATCCTCACCATCCTGTCCCGGGTATACCTCGGCGTCCATTACCCCTTCGACGTGGTTGCCGGGGCCTCCATCGGCCTCGTAACGGGCTCCGTCTTGCTGCTGGTATGGTGAAACCGGTTACCGGTTTACCGGCAAAAACGCGGTAGAAAAGCTTTATGAGCATCGCGCGCTACTATACCGTCGGGGCCGTCGTCCCGACTCTGGGGGCGCTAAAGGCCCTCGACGAACGGCTAGAAGAATCCGGCGTGTCCGGGGACGCGCTACTCGTGCTCCACCGGCGACGCGACGGGCGCCTGATCGAGGTCTCCCTTCCAGCGGCGCGCGCCCGCCAGGTCGAGTCGGGTCTCACCAGGATGCAGTGGTTCGAGTTCGGGAGCATGTTCCTCGGTGTTACGGCGACGAGCGTCCTGATGGGCGCCATCCACTTGTGGACCGGCCTGGTCGTCGAGGCGTTGCTCGTGATCTGCTCCCTGATCGGCCTATTCCTCTACTACCGTAAACCCCGGCTCGAGAACAAGCTTTTGAGCCTGGGCCTGCCGGAGAACTTCGCGGAGGAGTGGGAAGGGCAGTTCCCTAGCGCTTTTGCCCTCGCGCTCGTGACCGTTCCGGGAGAGTACCTGGAAGAGGTCGAGGCGGTCTTTTCCGAAGACGAAAGCCTCTTGGCCCCACGGGCCGTGGACCGGCGGCCGGTACTTTAGGAGCTGGCCGGCCGGCGGGCATTGGTGTAAGCTCGCCGGATGATAGTTCGCAAGCTAGAAGACTCCTTCCTGCTCGTCCGGCAGCACGATCATGGAAAGATCTCCGGCGAATTCGGCCGTCACTGGGGCGAAGAAATAGCCCCGCTGGAGCCTACGCTCTTCGCGATCGCCAACCACGACCTCGGGTGGCAAGAGCTGGACGACGAGGTCCGATTCAACCCCGACACCGGCGAGCCTTACTCGTTCATCGACTATCCGCTGGAGCCTAAACTAGCGGCGTACGAACACGGCCTGGATCAGGCCGAGGCCCGGGAACCCTACGCTGCCTACCTGTGCAGCCGGCACTACAGCTCTTTCGTGCAAAATTCCGAAGAGCCCGCGGCGGTGGATTTCAGGAACAAGGAAGCCGAACGCCGGCGCCTGATAGAAAACCGGGTACCAAGGGAGTGGCTGGCGAACGCCGAGTACAACTTCCGGCTTCTCCAGCTTTGCGACGACTTCTCCCTATTCGTGTGCCTCAACGAACCCGGCGAAAACACCTTCCCCTGGTACCGGGACGGCTTCGATCTCCCGGGCCGGAAGTTCCAGCCCGTCTGGCAGAACAAGCGCACCCTGAACCTGGTACCCAACCCTTTCTCGGAGCCTTTCGAGTTTGAGGTGCCATACAGCCGGCTCCGGCCCGACGGAGGCATGGAAGCTGGCGGTTTTCGTATCCGGGTTGTCTGTTAAGCGAGTATACTTGCCGGGACCAAAGTAGAAGGGAATATATGAGAGACGAATCTTACGCTTTCTTGAAAAAACTGCTCTCAACGCCGGGCCCGAGCGGCAACGAAGGCGCGGCGGCGAAGGTCTGGCGCCGGGAGGCCGAGAAATTCGCCGGGGTGCGGGGCGACCGGATGGGCAACTCCTTCGCCGCGATCGGCGAGGGCGGGTCGCCCAGGGTCATGCTCAGCGGCCACATAGACGAGATCGGGCTGATGGTCACCCACGTAGATGAGCAAGGTCTGCTGTACTTCTCCGGTATCGGCGGCTGGGATGCGCAGGTTCTCGTGGGCCAGCGGGTCTCGATACAAACCAAGAAAGGTCCGGTGCCCGGTGTGATCGGCAAGAAAGCCATCCACCTTATGGAGCCCGACGAGCGGAAGAAAGTCTCCGAAGTGAAGAGCCTCTGGATAGACGTGGGGGCGAAAGACGGTGACGAGGCGAAAGCCATGGTCCGTGTAGGGGACGCGGGCGTTATAGACCGGGACGTTCTCGAGTTACCGAACGGACGTATCGCTTCGCGTTCTTTAGACAACAGGATGGGCGCCTTCGTGGTTCTGGAAGCCCTGCGCCTGCTCTCTGAAGAAGAGGAACTGGCTGCCCGGGTCGTGGCGGTGGCGAGCGTGCAGGAGGAGATCGGGCTGTACGGGGCCCGCGCTTCCTCATTCGCTTCGAACCCGGATGCGGCGATTGCCGTAGACGTTACCCACGCCACGGACACCCCCGGCGCCTCCAAGAACGAGAACGGCGACCACGCCCTGGGCAGTGGTCCCGTAATAGGGCGGGCGGCGAACCTGAGCCCCATCGTCTCCGAAGGCCTGATATCTGCCGCCGAAAGGGAAGAGATTGCCTACACGCTGGAGGCCGATTCTCGCGCCACGGGCACGGACGCTGATGCCATCCAGTTTCAAAGGGCCGGCATCGCGACGGGGCTCGTCTCGTGCCCCAACCGCTACATGCACTCACCGAACGAGATGGTGGATCTCGAAGACCTCAAAAACTGCGCCCGGCTGATCGCAGCTTACATTAGAAATCTCGACGCCGACGCCGACTTCGTCCGCTGAGAAGCCCCACATCCGGTTATAGCTGGTCCCACTGCGTGACGTAGCCGTTTTTCCAGCGAATGAACCGCGTGTCGCTGTCCTGGGAGATCACGACGGCCAGCGCATCGTGGAGCTTGTTGCACAGGCGGAAAGCGGAGCGGTGGCGGGTCCCGTACCCCTCGATGCTGTACCGGGCCACGTTGTGGGCTTCGTCGTCGAGGGCGCGGGCAACGGACATCACCTCCTGGAGGTTTCCGGAGATCTCACCCCCAAACCCTAGTATTTCG
>JBHJHC010000132.1:0-3729 GCA_050331175.1 Rubrobacteraceae bacterium
GCCGAGACGTTCGGGTTGGACTACTTTTTCAGAGTCGCTCATACCCGCCATTGTAACAACGTGTAGGTCGAACGCCGGATTTCGTACTCCTTGTGTACAAATTTATACTCTTGCCTGACAAATTTATCTCTGTTATTTTGACCCCTAGGATATCCGGGCGCGACGGGAACGAAAAGGAGGAAGAAGATTGTTCGATAGCATTTCCTCCGGCGGGTGCTACGTTGCATCTAGCGCCGGAAATCTTGGAACGGCGTCCTGGGTGTTTCGTCGGGTGCGGTATAGGGGAGGGGAGGCTGGGCTGGTCGGAAAGGCTGGGCCCCGGGAGCCTCTCACAGTTCTTGTGCAGGGAAGGATAGCGAGATGAAAGAATCAGCCACCGGTACTTCTTCCGGGCAACCGACCGCGTTGCCGGAGGATATAGCGATCGCCCCGCTGGCGGAGGTGGATCCGGAGATAGACCGGGTGCTCAAGCGGGAGTTGGGGCGCCAGCGGAACACCCTGGAGATGATCGCCTCCGAAAACTTCGTGCCCCAGGCGATTTTGGATACCGTGGGTTCCGTTCTCACCAACAAGTACGCCGAAGGATATCCGGGCAAGCGCTACTACGGGGGCTGCGAAGAGGTGGACGTAGCCGAACAGCTCGCCATAGATCGGGCCAAAGAGCTCTTCGGGGCCGGGCACGCCAACGTCCAGCCCCACTCGGGAGCCCAGGCAAACAACGCCGTCTACATGGCGTTGTTGGAGCCGGGAGAAACGTTCTTGGGGTTGGACCTGAATCACGGCGGACATCTAACCCACGGGATGAAGATCAACGTCTCCGGCAAACTCTACAACCCGGTCCCGTACCACGTTAGCCGCGAAGACTACCGGGTGGACATGGACGAGGTCGAGCGGCTCGCCCACGAGCACCAGCCCGCCATGATAGTCGCCGGATGGTCGGCCTATCCCCGGCAGCTGGACTTCGAGGCTTTCCGCGAGATAGCCGACGCGGTGGGGGCGCTGTTGATGGTCGACATGGCCCACTTCGCCGGGCTGGTCGCCGCCGGCGAGCATCCGAATCCGGTAGAGCACGCCGACGTGGTGACCACCACGGTCCACAAAACGCTCTGCGGGCCGCGGAGCGGCCTGATCCTGAGCAAAGAAGACCACGCCAGGAAGATAAACAGCTCCATATTCCCCGGGCAGCAGGGCGGGCCGCTGATGCACGTCATCGCGGCCAAGGCGGTGGCTCTGCGCAT
The DNA here is from genome assembly GCA_050331175.1 of Rubrobacteraceae bacterium. Taxonomy (GTDB): domain Bacteria; phylum Actinomycetota; class Rubrobacteria; order Rubrobacterales; family Rubrobacteraceae; genus SIRX01. The sequence goes on from JBHJHC010000132.1 coordinate 1,239, forward strand.
CGCGGGAACCGAAGGCTTCCGCGCGCGTCAGCGGCAGACGATAGCCAACGCACAGGCGCTGGCCCAAGAACTGGAGGCCGGGGGCGTCGGTGTCTTGACCGGAGGCACCGACGTACATCTGGTGCTCGTGGACCTCACCCCGACCGGGCTCGACGGGCAAACAGCCGAAGACCGGCTGGAGGAGGTCGGGATCACCGTCAACCGCAACGCCATACCCTTCGACGAGCGGCCACCGATGAACCCTTCGGGCCTGAGGATAGGTACGCCGGCGTTGACCACGCGGGGAATGGTCGAAGATGATATGCGAGAGATCGGCCGGATCATCGTTGCGGCGCTCCAGGGCGAAGATTTCGAGTCGGAGAAAGAAGAGCTTCTCGGGCGTAGCCGGACGCTCATGGAGAAGTATCCCCTGTACCCGCAGCTCTCCGCAACCTGACCGGGCCCGAGACGATAAGGAGGTACGGTAGATGTTGGAGGCCGCGGGCACCAGAAAACCGTCCGAGCACAGGAGAACAGAGAACATTGGCTGACCAGGACGCAAAGAGGACCCCGCTCTACGAAGAGCACAAAGCTCTGGGGGCGAAACTCGTGGACTTCGCCGGCTACGAGATGCCCGTACAGTACGAAGGGATAAAGGCCGAGCACGAAGCCGTCCGGGAACGAGTCGGCCTCTTCGATGTCTCCCACATGGGAGAAGCCTTCTTCCGGGGTCCGGACGCCGAAAGGGCGGTCCAGAGGCTTGTCACCCGGGACGTCTCGCGCCAGGAGGTTGGGCAGGCTGGCTACTGCGCGTTCTGCTACGAAGACGGCGGCACGGTGGACGACGGGCTCGTCTACCGCCGGGAAGACGATTTCCTGGTCGTCATAAACGCCGCAAACCGGGACAAAGACATCGCCCACTTCCGCCAGAACATCGAAGACCTCGACGTGGAGCTCACCGACGAGTCGGACGACTGGGCGCTATTGGCTTTGCAGGGGCCGGGAGCCGAGGAGCTCTTGCAGGGCTTTACCGGGACGGAGCTCTCGTCGCTGAAGCTCTTCCGGTTTTCCGAAGGCGAGATAGCTGGTGCGCCGGCCATCATCTCGCGTACGGGCTATACCGGCGAGGACGGCTTCGAGCTGTACATGAAGCCGGACGCCGCCCCCGAGCTGTGGCGCAAGCTCATTGAGGCCGGGGCCGCGCCGGCGGGCCTGGGTGCCCGGGACACCCTGCGTCTAGAGGCCGGGATGTGCCTTTACGGCAACGAGCTGGATGCGGAGACTACGCCCCTCGAAGCCGGCATAGGCTTCGCCGTCCACCTGGACAAAGAAGAGGAGTTTATAGGACAAAAAGCGCTAAAGGAGGAAAAAGAACGGGGGCCGAAGAGAAAACTAGTGGGCTTCAAGCTGGAGGAGCGCGGCATCGCCCGCCACGACCATCCCGTAAAGGTAGCCGGAGAAACCGTCGGCAAAGTCACCAGCGGGACCATGTCCCCGACGCTAAACGAGGCCATAGGACTCGCCCTCGTGGATCCGGACGTGGAAGAAGCGTTCGAGGTGGAGATAAGAGGTCGTGCAATACCGGCGCGCCAGGTACGGGTGCCGTTCTACCAGGCGGAGAAGTAAAGGACGAGAAGTAAAGGACCTTAGCAGGGGAGGAGAATAGCAGTGAGCGTTCCTCAAGAACTCCAGTACACCGAAAGCCACGAGTGGGTGCGCCTCGAAGAAGGTGTGGCGACCATCGGCATCACAGACCACGCCCAGGAGGAGCTTGGAGACGTGGTGTTTGTAGAGTTGCCCGAGGCGGGCAGCACTCTGAGGGTGGGGGAGGAGTTTGGGACTATAGAGTCGGTAAAGGCGGTATCAGAGTTGTATGCGCCGGTAGGTGGAGAGGTATTGGAGGTAAATGGGGAGTTGGAGGGTAGTCCGGAGAAGGTAAACGAGCAAGCGTATGGGGAAGGGTGGCTGATAAAGGTAAGGGCAGAGGAGGAGGGGGAGTTGATGAGTGCGGAGGACTACCAGCAGCTACTGGAGAACGAATAGCGAGGGTGTACGTGGGGCGCTGAGGCGCCCGGTGGCAGGCGGGGGCGCCCGCGGACGGTAAGGAAACAGGGAAGGAGAGGTTAGTGTCCGACCAGGAACGGCAGGGCAGAGGCGGTATCGAATACGAACAGGCCGGCGAAGACTACATGGAGAAGCGCCAGCTCCAGAGCGGCGCGGCCGGCTGGGTCCTCCTGGCGGGGCTCGGGGTTGCCTACGTCATCTCCGGAGACTTCGCCGGGTGGAACAACGGGCTCGCCCAGGGTGGTTGGGGCGGCCTTCTAATAGCCACGATCCTCATGGCGACCATGTACACGACCATGGTCTTCGGACTGGCCGAGCTCTCGTCAGCCATCCCGGTGGCCGGTGGCGGTTACGGTTTCGCCCGCCGGGCGATGGGTGTTTGGTGCGGCTTCTTGACGGGGACGGCGATCCTCATCTAGTACGCTATAGCACCGGCCGCCATCGCCAC
>JBHJHC010000133.1:0-31204 GCA_050331175.1 Rubrobacteraceae bacterium
AACCAACAAGGCGTATGTGTAGGCGCAGATCTTAGCCGCGATCCTGGTGGCCAGCCCTACCAGGGTGGTCGCCAGCGTCTCCCCGAGACCAAAGACCCTCTTCAAGCTCGAAAAGCAGATCTCTATTCGCTGCCTGAGCCCACGACGCCGCTCGGATGGTTCAGTATTCAGGAGGATGCCTACCTCGGCCAAAGCCTCCCTCAGTTCCTTGCTCTGGTAGGCCAGGTCGCCCAGGAGTCTGCGAGCTACCCCCTCTGCCAGTTTCGCCTCGTTGATGAGTTCTTCGGCCAGCCGGACGTCTGCGATGTTTGCGGCGGTGAGCTCGTAGGAGAGAGGAACCCCATTGGTGGCACAGAGGAGGTGCAACTTAACCCCGTAGATGCTGAAGGAGCCCCACCTCACCCATGCCGCCCCACCGAAGCCCGCACCCTGAGAGACCTGCCTGGGGTGCAAAACCGAAAGCAGTGTCGAGTCCACAAGCAACGTTTCCGGGTCTCCAACCATCTCGGAGAGAACCTCGCGGCGCAGCGGTTCCAGGAAGCGTCTGAGCTTTCTCACTCGCCGATGCAGCGAGGAAGGGTGCAACCCTACCACTCCAGGGAACAGGTGCGAAAAGAATCTCTGGGCATCACGTAAGAACGAGCGTTCGCTCTCCACACCCCGCAACTGCTGGAAGAGCGCCAGAGTAAGCACCTCGGAGTCGGAGAGCTTCTTGAGCGAGTCGTAGCCAAGCCCGCTTGGGTTGAGGAAGGCGTAAGTGTCGTCGATGAGGCAGAAGAGCACGGTGAGTGCCTCTTCCAGGGAAGCGAGGGTGGGAGTATGCTGCGGATGGGTCATCCGAGGTTCCTTTCGTCGGGGAGTCGGATGGCCCCCTTTCTATCTCATACTGAATCCACGCAACACACATCTAGAACACGTCCGGCATCGGCATGGTGCCCTCCTTCTACCCTCGAGTCCCTGGGTACTCGAAACCAAACTAAGTTGCTCGTCACGCCCTGTCAAATACGTCTTTTCAGATATACGGGCTGGACTACGATTTAAGCCCGGTGTAGGGATCAGCCTTTTTCGTCGTCCATGTAGGAGTCTTGGAACTTGGAGATCTCGGTAAATTCCGGCTCCAGGCGCTCGTAGAGGCGGGTAAAGATCTCCATAAGCTCGTGGTAGACGGCGGCGGACCGCTCGTTGGGCTCCTGGGTCGTAGGGATACGGGTCATCTCGTTTGCGGTGTCGAGCGAGTCGATGGCGCCGAGGGCTTTCATGCCGAGGAGGGCGGCCCCCCAGCAGGAACTCTCGTAGCTTTCGGGGAACGAGATCCCCCGCTGGAAAACGTCCGCCATGATCTGGCGCCAGACCGGCGAATTGGCGAAGCCACCGGTCGCCCGGATCTCCCGGGGTTCGCCGAAGGTCTTTTCCAGGGCGAGTTGAACGGCGTACATCTGGTAGATGACGCCTTCCATGACCGCCCGGATCAGGTGTTTACGCTCGTGCTGGAGGGTCAAGCCGAAGAAGACTCCCTTTACGTCTGCATTCCAGTACGGGGCCCGCTCGCCGGTAAGGTATGGCAAGAAGATAAGACCTCCAGAACCCGCGGGCACGTCCTCAACCATTTCGCCCGCCAGCTCGTTCGGGTCGCGTCCCTGATCTTCGGCCTCCCGGCCCAGGCCGGGAAAGAGCTTCTCGAGCGCCCACTGAAAGGCGATACCGCCGTTGTTGATCGGGCCGCCAACTACCCACTGTTCCTCGGTAAGCGCGTAGCAGAACAACTTTCGATCGTCGTCTACCCGCGGTTCGTGTACTACCGAGCGGACCGCCCCACTGGTGCCTATGGAGCAAGCGACCACCCCGGGAGCTACGGCCCCCAGGCCGAGGTTCGCCAACACGCCGTCGTTCGCACCGGCTACAAAAGGCGTATTAACGTCGAGCCGCAGACGCCCGGCAAGCTCTTCGTTCATCCCGGTTACGACGTGGGTAGTCGGCACCGGCCGGGATAGACTGTCCACCGAGACGCCTGCTACACCCAGGGCTCCCTCGTCCCAGTCCAGGTTTTCGAGGTTGAAGAGCCCGGTTGCCGAGGCTATGGAGTGGTCCACGACATACTCGCCGAAGAGCCGGAAAAAGACGTACTCCTTGATCGAAACCCACCGGGCGGCAGCCTCGAAGGTTTCCTCGTCTTCCTCCCGGAACCACAACAGCTTGGCCAGCGGCGACATCGGGTGTATCGGGGTACCCGTACGGCGGTGCAATTCCGGCCCATCGAGCTCTTCGCGGATTCTCGCGGCCTGCCCGGCCGCCCGGTTGTCCGCGAAGGTTATAGAAGGCGTCAGGGGGTTTCCTTCTTCGTCGAGAGCGAGCAGGCTGTGCATCGCCGCGCTGAACGAAACACCGGAGACTTTATCGTTCTGGGTCTCCTCGACCTGTTGCACCACGGCCGCCAGCGAGCCCAGGACGGCTTCCAGGATCTCGTCCGGATCCTGCTCCGCCCGGCTCGGCTGCGGGGAGCGCAGCTCGTAGCCCACGGACTCTTCGGCCAGTATTGCACCTTCGGGATCAAAAGCTATAGTCTTGGTGCTCGTCGTCCCGATATCTACCCCGATAAATACTCCCACGTTCCCCCATTCGCCGCGTTGGCCGGCGGCCGGCATCTCCCGGCCACCGTTCCCTTCGTGCCCGAGGATACCATGCCGATGCCGGAGGGAGGTCGCGCCGGATCTGCCGGCATAGTATCTTTGGGATTGACGCTGAGTAGATTGGAGAAATCAAGAATGGCCCATCCCTGGCACGACGTTCCCATAGGCCCCGACGCCCCGGAAGAGTTCAACGTTGTCGTCGAGATCCCCAAGGGCTCGAAGGTCAAGTACGAGTTGGATAAGGACACCGGCTTGCTGTTGGTAGACCGGGTACTGTACTCGTCCGTCGTTTACCCGTCGAACTACGGCTTTATACCCCGGACCCTCGGCGACGACGAAGATCCGCTAGACATGCTGGTAATGATGCAGGAGCCGGTGCAACCCTTGAGCATCCTGCGCGTCAAGCCCATCGGCATGATGCCGATGGTGGACGACGGCGAGAACGACGAGAAGATCATCTGCGTCCACCTGGACGACCCGGAGTACAGTACCTACAATCACTTCAACGAGCTGCCGGAGCATCGCACGGAAGAGCTACAGCGTTTCTTCCAGGACTACAAGGTGCTCGAGAACAAGGAGGTTACCGTTGGGGAGGTCTCGGGTCCCGAAGACGCCAAAGAAGTCCTAAACTACGCAATAGAGCACTACGGGAAAAAGGTGTCCAAGGCCAGCGGATGACGCGCCGCTACCGGGAACAGAAAGGTCAACCATGACAGAACTATCCGCCAAGACTTGCGTACCGTGCAGCGGCGACACGCCACCGCTCGAGGGAAAGGAGCTTGCGGACCTGAGCCGCCAGCTCCCGGAGTGGGAGGTGGTTGAAGGTCATCACCTCCGGCGCGAGTTCCGGTTCAAGAACTTCCGGGAAGCCCTCGACTTCGTAAACCGGGTCGGGGAGGTAGCCGAGGAACAGGGCCACCATCCCAACATCAGCTTTACCTGGGGCCGGGTAGAGGTAGAGATCTTTACCCACGCCATAAACGGGCTCTCGGAAAACGACTTTATCCTCGGGGCGAAAATAGACCAACTTTAGTCCCGGGTCACATTTCCAGGCTTGCATCGCGGGCACCCGGTGGTTTGGACAGCTCTACAAGGGGGCATGAAAACTCCTGTCGCTGATCAAGCCAGAGGTGAGGAGCCCTCTATGGAAGAGCATACCGAGCAACAGATAAGTGTCCGTCAAGTTACCGACATCCAGGCTTCCTACACGGAGCTGGAACGAGGTGGCGCCGGAGCCTACACCATGCAGCTCATCCTGGACGACGGCGCCGAGGAGTACGTGCTCCGGCCCACCGCGGATGACCTGAAAGTCATGCTCAAGCTCGTGCGCAATAATCAGGCGCTCATGTTCGACCTGGACCGCAAGGTACTCGTCTCCAGCAACCTATCTCTGGATTAGAACTCTACGAGAGTTCGAAGGCCCAGGGTAAGATGCAAAACAGGAGGAAATAGTGGCAGAGCAACAGATAACGGTCCGCCAGGTAACCAACGTCCACGCCAACTGGAGCGAGCAGCAACGGGGAGAAGCGGGCAAGTTTTCTTTCCAACTCATCCTGGACGACGGCGCCGATGAGTACGCTCTCCGGCCTCCCGCGGAGGATTCAGATGTTCTGATGGACCTCTTCGACAGGAGCGGCCCGATCTACTTCGATACGGAGCGGAAAGTCCTCATCTTCGGGACCCTGTCGCTGGATTAACGGGGTAGCCGGGCGCCGCGATAGCCCGGGTTGGGCCAACGCAAACAACAAAGCCTGGGAGAGCTCTCCCAGGCTTTTCGTCCCTGGCCCGGTCCGGAGGCCGGTCGGGCGTGGCTCCCTTCTAGAACTCGAAGACGATTCTGGATCTCCGGGGTTTCCGCCGGGAGCCTCGTAGTAGCAACCACAAAACCAGGACCACGCCCAAGACGGCCAACCCGGTGCTGGAGGTCAGAAAGGCCACGACGCCGGTGTGGGCCTGGGCCGCGTTCGCGCGCTCCTGGATCTCCTCGGGAGTCGCCCGGTTTTCCATGATGTCTTTGAAGTTCTGGAGGTCTTGCTCCAGGATCGTCTTGGGCCCGGCAACGATACCCGAAACGGTTTCGCCGACCTTGCCCCCCGGTGGATCAAACCAGTCCATCTGGACCTCTACGCGGGTTCGATCGCCGCCCAGATCCCGGAACCGTACCTGCCCGGACGTCTCCACGTCGCCGTCTTCGGTCTCCCACGCGACCGCCTCGTTACGCTCGTTCTGGGTTGTCTGCGCATCGAACTCCACCGAAGCGCCCATGGGACCCTTGACACTCCAATGGGTCCGGTTCTCCCCTATCGAACGTACTTGCTCCACGTTTCGCATGAAGTTCGGCAGGTTCTCCAGCGTTTCCCAGTACTCGTAGACCTGCTGTACCGGAGCATTGACCTCTATGCTTCCTTCGAGTCGTTGCGCCACTTTGCCTCCATGGTTCGTCGACTTTACATTGCCTTAACTTTTACCCCGCACAGCTATTCACAAACCCGTTGCCGCGTTCCACCGAACCTAACACCCGCCGCCAACTCCGTTTCCCCGGTCCGTTAACCGGCACAGCCGGGCTTCGGGCAGGTTCCAAATCCCCTCCTCGGCTCTCCGGGCACTCCGTTGGGCCTCCTCGAACCGGCCAGCATGCCGGACGTTCGGCGGAAACGTCGCCACCTGGGCATACCCCTTTTCCAGCAGGGTCTGGTTGAACATCGTCCCGTCCGGGGCGTACAGGTACGCCAACACCCGTCCGTAATCGTCCCAGGCTTCCTCGTCGAACTTGAGTGTAACGTTTTCACCCTCGAGCTCTCGCCGGGTGAAGCGTTCGGCTTCCGCACCGTAGGGTTGCGCACCACCTGGCGCCCCCGCCACCTCCGGCGTGTCTATCACGATAAGCCGCACGTCTTCTTCCCCTGCTATCGCCGGGCTCACCTCGACGGTATCGCCGTCGACTACCCGTGAAACCGTAACCTCCACGGCGCCGCGCCCGGGCGCGCCGGAGGTTGCCGCCGGCCCACAACCGAAAAGCAGGGCGATCCCAGCGAGCAGTAGCAGCGCGCGGAGGATCATCGCCACAAGCCCTGGCGACGGTCCATCAAGCCGACGACTGCTACGTGTGGCAGGGTAAGCAACGAGATGAGAACCAGGTACAGGGCCAGATAACTCGCGGCTCCCTGTACTCCTCCGGGCGTCAAGACGTAGAGCCCGGCGAGCAAGACCAGCGCCGCGAGGGTGAGCGGCGCCGCATCCCGGGCGAAGTCTTTGAGCGCCGGTAGGATCCCGCCCTTCCGGAGTGCGGATAGCGAAGCGGGACTCAGGAGCATCAGACGTACTATGTGGCGGGGCGAATGCCACAGGCAGAAGTACAACCCGATGGAAATGACGGGCGGCACAACCGCGAAGTACGCCGCCAGCAGGACTACCTCCACACCGTCCAGGTACAATGCTGTTCTGGTGCCAGGACCGGTAACCCGGTAGCTCCAGACAAACATTCCGAGGGCGAGAACGCAGAAGATCGAGCCGGCGCCAACCCGGAACAGCGGGCCGAAGAGCCAGGCCGGCATCCCAGGGGCAGCGAAGAGGCCAACCATGTTCCCGGCAACCTCGCGGTATACGCCGGGGAATGCCAGGAGCGGCACCAACATCGGCAGGCCGCCGCGAACGACGACCATCAGCACCTTCAACCCCATGGGGGACAGATGCTGCCGGCCGAAAAAGGCCGATTGGGAATAGAGGTCCCCCTGGCCCCAGTGAAACCAGGTGAACAGGATGAAGAATATGAACGCGGCGGCCGGAGCCACGTTCCAGAACACCAGGTAGGCGGCGGCGAGCGCCGCGTACAGCAGCGCCACGCCGACGACGGACCTGGCGGTCACGGCACCCTGGAGCCGGCCGGGAACCAGGTGGTCCACGGCCCCGTGGGGCAAACCGAAGACTACGAGGCTCAAGACGAACGGGGCGTACTGCACGGGGCCGGTAGCCTTTAAGCCCGTAACGAAAAGCAGGGTCAGGATCAGGATCACGGCCCAGGAAGGCAGGATCACGGCCCGGACGATCGTGCGGCGGATATCTGCCGGGAGTTCCAGGCTCGTCGCAGGACCCATAGAGTCCCTCACCTATACGGCTGGCCGGCGGGAATCAAGAACCAGCGAGCGTAGGGCGGTCCGGACAAAGGGTAGCTTTGGCATCGCCATGACGAGCCGCCAGTCGTCGGCCAGGGTGCTCTTCTCGGTGAGAAAGCGTACTAGCGGGTCGGGCTGAAGGTTGGCGAACATCCGCGAGTACACCTCCGGGCAATCCTCCGGACGCTCGCGCATGAATCTCAGAAAGACTCTGTCCAACAGCTGGTAGCGGCTGGCCGGGAGGCGGTCCGGGAGGCGGTCCGGGATCTCCCCTCCCCCGACGATGCTTCCAGCCAGGGCTTTGCAATAGCGCTGGATGCGCAAGAAGGTGTAGCCGGTTGAGGGCCGGGTCTCGCCCCCGAGCATCCCAATAGAGTAGCTACGCTCTCCCAACCTCCGGGGAAACGCGTAGTCCGTCATGGGTATGTAGCCTGCTTCTTCGCCGTCGACCAGGTAATCATCCGGCGAGAGACCATAGACGGCATCGAGGTAGGAAGCCAACTCAGCCCGGTGATCCTCCGCCGAGACCTCCGCTTCCGAGAGGTAGACGTTCTCGATGAGGGCCTCGCGCTCGGTAAAGGGCAACGCGTAGACAAAGCGAAGGCCCCGTTTCTGGCTAACGGCGAAATCCATCAGAGTACACCGCTCCGGGTCGAAGACCGGCTTGCGGGAGCGCAGGCGGAGCCCGAGGAACTTCTGCGGCACCCAAACCGCTTTTCTGCGGGCCTCCTCGAACGCCGGCGAGTCCGGCGGCAATCCCCGGCCGTCAAAGACGTACCGGCCGGCATAAGTTCCGGTAGAAGCCCGTACGATCGTCTCTTGATCGCCCTCTTCGCGGGCCTCGATCTTCTCGTCGAGCACCAGGGTCACGTTGTCGTAGGAAGCTATGTGAGCCAGCGCATAATCGTAGAAGGTTGCCGCCGTCAGGCACTGGTACGGGTAGAGAACGCTAACCTGGGAGACGGTACGGCTATCGGAGCGTACCTGCCAGGAGTTCCAACGCTTGGCCAAGAGGTGGGAGAACGGGGTGGGCTCTACATCCCAAAAGCACCAGGTCCGGTCATCGGTAAAGGTGCTCTTCCGGTCCAAAAGCAGGATCCGGCCCCGAAACCCCGCCGCCAACAAGTAGTAGCAAAGACTCAACCCGGCGCACCCGGCGCCTAAAATCACGCACTCATACCGTTGCCTGTCGTCTGCCCCACCCAACAGCACCTCCGGTACACGAACCTGCCCGTCGCGGCGGATGGACGGTTCGTACTCCTCGATAGCCTCTCTGTATCCTCTGGCATGCAAGCTTTTTTCACCCCGAAGTCGCGGTCCGCCGGCGGTGTATCCAGTCCGATTCTACGACAAACGGAACGACTCCGGGCCCCGATGATTCGGGGCCCGGAGTAACGCCGACGGGTTGTTAGGGGCATCCCCCGGCGAAGTTAAACGCTGCGGGCTTGATCCTCGTGCTTGCCCTCGTAGAATTCTTCGACGATCTTGTCGTTGAAAGCCGGGAGATCATCCGGGGTTCGGCTCGTAACGAGCCCCTGGTCCACGACGACTTCTTCATCTACCCAGTTACCGCCCGCGTTGCGGATGTCGGTCTGCAGGCTCGGGAAAGACGTCACGGTGCGGTCGTTCAATACATCGGCCTCGACCAGCGTCCACGGGGCGTGGCAGATTGCCCCGACCGGCTTGGCCTGCTCGAAAAACTCCCGCACAAACGTTACCGCATCCTCGTTCATGCGCAGGTTGTCCGGGTTGGCAACGCCTCCGGGTAGTACCAGGCCATCGTAATCCGACGCGCTGACCTCCGAAACAGTCTTGTCTACCTGAAACTTGTCACCCTTGTCGAGGTGGTTGAATCCCTGTATCTCACCGGAATCCGTGGAGACCAGTTCAGCCTCGCCTCCGGCGTTCACCACCGCTTCCCAGGGCTCCGTAAGCTCTATCTGCTCCGTGCCCTCCATCGCTGCCAAAAACGCTATCTTCTTGCCCCGTAGCTCGTTCGCCACCGAAATGCTCCTTTCTAAGTTCTACCGCCACCCGGGTACCCAACAGGCGTCGCCGCTAAACGTCGGGGGACCAGGTCCCCGCCAGAAAGCGCGCCGGTTTCTAACGGCTCAACCTGGGGGCAGTATTTTCCGTCCGATGGCATTTCCGCCGCCGATCGTTACCATGGTAGAAGAGGAGGTAGTATGACATCGAAAACGGTTCCAAAAGCGTACGACGAATATGAGCGGAGCCGGGGGGATACGGGCGGCATGTTCTCGATCCTGGCAAATGCGTTCACCATCGATCGCGTGCTCTACCCGGGATCCTACATCCACCTGACCCCCTCGTTGTTCTTTCGCAGCGTCGTTTACGTGGACCTCGATCAGCGGGCTAACAAGTTCTTCAAGGACCATTCAAGCGTCGAGGCGCTCGTGGAAAAACGCAAGCAGTACGCCGGACCTCCCGAAATCGCCTTCCATCACGCCGACTACGCCACAGACCTTGGCGAGCCGGACGAGAGCTTTGATCTGCTGGTCTCACTCTATGCCGGCTTCGTTTCCGAGGCCTGCAAACGGTACCTGCGTCCGGGCGGCTGGCTACTAGCCAACAACAGCCACGGGGACGCCGGCATGGCGTCGATCGACCCCGACTACGAGTTCGTGGCTGCCGTCGATCAGCGTAGCAACCGCTACAGGCTCGTGCGCAAGGACCTCGAGACGTACTTCGTGCCCAAGAAAGATGTCGAGGTAGTACCAGAGTTGCTCCGGTCAACCGGACGCGGGGTCGGCTACACCAGGACGGCCGCCGCCTACGTCTTCCGACGCCGCGTTTGAGCCCGCCGACTAGACCTTCAACCCGTTGCGCCCGACGACTTCACCATACCAGCGGGCGCTCAGCTTCGGCGTCCGCCGCTGTGTCGGGTAATCCACGTGGACGATTCCGAACCTCTTGGAGTACCCTTCCGCCCACTCGAAGTTGTCCAGCAACGACCACACGAAGTAGCCGGCCAGGTTGACCCCCTCCTCGACCGCCTCGTGGGCCGCGTGGAGGTGGGCTTCCAGAAACGCCACCCGTTCCTCGTCGTTTACTGCTCCCTCGGGATCTGCGTAGTCGTGGAACGCGGCGCCGTTTTCGGTTATGTAGATGGGAAGTTGCGTGTACTCTTCATTCAAGCGCACCAGTATTTCGGTGAGGGCGTCGGGCTCTACGGGCCAACCCATGGCCGTCTTCGGGGCGTTGTGGGGCACCACCGTCCGGGCCCGGACGCCCGGGAAGCGCATGGCCGCCGTACTGGACCCGTCGTCTTCCCTAACGGTATGCCTCATGTAGTAGTTGACGCCGAGGAAGTCGAGGGGCGCGGAGATCTTCTCCAGGTCCCCCTCCTGGACAAAGCCGAAGTCCGCCAGCTGGCCGTAGTGATCCCGCACGTCCTCCGGGTAGCGTCCGCGAAACAGCGGGTCCAGGTAGAGCCGGTTGGTATTCCCGTCCACCCGCCGGGCGGCTTCCCTGTCGGGTCCCCGGTCCCGGGACGGCCGCACCGGCGAGAGGTTGAGCGTGATGCCGAGGTGGTTGTCGTCTCCGGCATGCCGGAGGCGTTCCAGCGCCAACCCGTGGCCGAGCAACAGGTGGTGGGTCGCCGAGAGGGCCTTCCCGGGATCGGCGTGGCCCGGCGCGTGGACGCCGGCGCCGTACCCCAGCCAGGCCGACACCCACGGCTCGTTCAGCGTGATCCACATCGGCACCGCGTCGGCCAGGGCCTCGTAGACGATGCCCGCATACTCCGCGAAACGCTCGCTGGTCTCCCGGCTCGTCCAGCCTCCCCGGTCTTCGAGCGCCTGGGGCAAGTCCCAGTGGTAGAGCGTCAGCGCGGGCTCGATGGAGCGCTCCCACAAGCCTTCCACGAGCCGCCGGTAATAGTCTAAACCTGCCTGGTTCGGAGGACCAGACCCTTCCGGTTGGACGCGAGGCCAGGCGACAGAAAACCGATAAGCCTGTATTCCGAGTTCAGACATGAGGTCCAGGTCCTCCTCCAGCCGGTGGTACTGGTCACAGGCTACATCGCCAGTATCGCCGTGGAGCACCTTTCCGGGGGTGTGTGAGAAGGTATCCCAGATAGATTTCCCCCGCCCATCTTCGTCTACCGCTCCCTCGACCTGGTATGCAGCGGTAGCCGCACCCCAGAGAAAATTATGGGGAAAATCTGCCACGGCTCTCTACGAGTTCTCCAGGATAAAGTCCTCTTCGCGTTCGATCTCATCCTCGCCCAATCGGAATTTGGCGGCGCCGATGGTGTCGCCTACCTGATCCGCCCCGCGTCGTTCAACGCTGGCCGCCGCAACCCTCAGATAGCGCCAGGCCCTGGCGATAGAGACTTCGGCGGAACATTTGTCGTGCTCCGCCCCGATCTCCTCCAGCAGACTCACGAGCCCCAAGTTGCCCGACGAACCTACAAGGGTGATTTCCGTTTCTATCTTATCAAACTTGGCGGTCTGTACAGTTCCTCCTGTTCGGCATCACCAGTAGATACGTCCTCGAATCGCAATCGAGATAAACGGTGACGAGTGGTTGGGCGCGGGGGAAAGGCTTTCGACTGCCTCTTCGAGCGTCATACGCGGCTTTGGTTCGACTTAGATCGTGGCCGGCAGCAAGTCCACCTACCCGATGATCGGTGTGCCGGTAATCTCCACGCGCGCCAGGACGAAAGATTCGACAGCTTTCGTGCAATTCTGTTCTTCGAACGGCTCGCAGCTGGTTACCCTCTGCTGGTTCCATAGTGGGTTACCCTCCGGCCAGTTGCGCCGCGAGATTGTCTTTACCTTCATCGAACCTCCGGTTTGTCGCACCGCTTCCTCACCCACCGCCTCGAAGCTCCGCGACAAGACCGAACTCATGTGCTCCAACCGGCCCAAGCGGCATCGCTCCACTCCTCCCCGACTATATAGCTGCCCGATTATCTCTCGGCGTTTCTGGATTCCAAGCGCAGCGTAAGAACCTCGAAAGGCCGCACTTCGAACCGGACCGCGTCGCCTTCAACGATAAGCTCCTTTTCCGGCGAATCTTCTAGCAAGCCGGTACATCCGACATTTACTATGGGGTGATCAATATGTAGGGTCGCGATCCCGCGCGCGCCGTATGGTTCGTAGAGGCGCAGGATAAGAGCTTGTCCATCCTCCGCCTGTTTGAGAGCACCGAGCGCAAGCTCGACCCCCTCTAGCCGAACGAAACCCACCTCTTGCAGCGGCTCGGTTATACCTGAAGTCATGGAAACCGGGCATAGGGGACTGTTGAGAGCAAAAGCCTCTCGCGGTACCCGGGCCTCGATCCAACCGCCGGTGTGCGGGAAGAGGCTGTACGTAAAGCGGTGCTCCCCTTCATCGGCATAGGGGTCCGGATAGAGCGGGCTGCGCAGGAGGCTAATACCGAGCACGTTGTCGCGGGCGCTGTGTCCGTACTTGCCATCGTTGAGCAAAGCTACTCCGTATCCCGGCTCCGACAGATCGCAGAAGCGGTGGGCGGCGGCCTCGAAGCGGGCGCTGTCCCAGGTGGTGTTGTAATGCGTCGGACGCTTCACAACCCCATACATCGTCTCGAACGTCGCTTCGTGGGACCTGATCCGTACGGGAAACAGCGCCCGGAGCAAGACCTGACGTTCATGCCAGACTATCTCCGTCTCAACGTCTATGCGCCGCGAGCCAGAAAGTAGCTTGTAAGTCTGAACTATTTGAGAGTCGCGCCAATAGCGCTCGACCCTCATGGCGCCGCGGAGCGGGCCTTTCTCGGTCACTGAAATGCGGCCGGGCTCGGACAGTTCCTTACCCTCGGATTCGTAGTTTACCTCTATGTCCCAGGCGTCCCACCGGCGAGGCTTGTCCGTGTAGGCCCAGATCTGGTTTCCGCGGTCATCCAACACCTCGCGGGCGGCTTCTTTATCGTAGACGCGATGCAGCGACCCGTCCGGCCCGACTTCTACTCGCAGGCATTCGTTCTCCAACACAGCCCCACCATACTGCTCCTGGACGGAAACCCCGCCAACGGTTTCCGTCCCACCCGCAGTGGGGTAAATGGCGGCCCACCCGAGGCCGGGCACGATGCAGGAGGGACAATGAACCAACAGCCCATCGGTGGTCTGCTGGGTCGACAAGAGATTGCCTTCCGCGTCGGCAGCTCCGTGAATGTCATGTCCGCTAAGGAACACGGAGAGCGACTGCGGGTGCAGGCCGGCATTCGCCACCAGCACGGCCCCTCCCGGTCCGGGGCCACCTTCCGTCAGGCAGTGTAGTGCTGCATCGCGAAGATCCCCAGCAGTTTCGATCACGGCTCTCAGTTGCGGCCAGGCGTCTTCGTAGACCTCCCGGATCGAGGTCCCCGGCAAGATGTCGTGAAACTGGGTGAGCAGCAGAGCCTTCCACGCGCTTTCGAGCTTCGCCGCCGGATACGACGCACCATACAAGGACGCTATCGCGGCGAACGCCTCAGCCTCCAAGAGCCGGTGTTCGGCCTCCCGGTTGAGCTTTTTGATCCCACCGTGCGTAGTCAGCGTGCCACGGTGAAGCTCCAAATACAACTCACCGACCCACCTCGGTAGTTTCTCCTTCGGGAGCGAGCCAAAGAATTCATCCACCCGCGTCATCCGGAGCCGGGGGGACGCCGGGAAGTCTTTGAGTCGGGTGTAGTTCTCCAACATTTTTTCGGACGGTCCACCGCCGCCGTCGCCCCAACCGAACGAGAACAGGCTTTCGTCGTGGAGCCGTTTGCCCTTGAAGTTCCGCCACGTACCTAGTAGATCGCCGGGTGATACGTCCCCGTTGTAGTCCTCGCCCGGGTTCTTGAACGAGTGAGCCAGCACCCGGCTTCCGTCCAGACCTTCCCACTCGAAGAGATCTTGCGGAAACTCATTTGACTCGCTCCAGTTGAGCTTGTAGGTAAAGAAGCCCATGATCCCGGCGCCCTTCAGCAGCTGGGGTATGGCGGGTGAGAAGCCGAAGGTGTCGGGCAACCAGGCCACGGTCGAGCGGCGCAGGAACTTCGTTTCGAAGTAGCGCTGGCCGTAGAGGAGCTGCCGGACGAAAGACTCGCCCCCGATCATCTGGCAGTCGGGCTCGACCCACGAGCCGCCCGCCGGTTCCCAACGGCCCTCAGCGACACGCTCCTTTATCCGCTGGAACATCTCGGGGTCATCCTCCTCTACCCAGGCGTAGAGCTGGGCCGAGGACTGGTTGAAGGTGAACTCGTCGTGACGCTCCATCAGCCCTAGCACGCTGGCGAACGTCCGTCGGGCCTTGCGGCGAGTCTCTGCAACGGGCCAGAGCCAGGCGAGATCCAGGTGGGCGTGTCCCGTCAAGGCAAGCCGCCCCACCGGGGGGTACTTGCTCCTTAGGTCTACCAGGCGCGAACCGATCAACGTTCGCGCCTCACGCACCGTATTGCGGGCTTTTTCAGGTAGTGGCTCCAGTGGTGAGGCAGCGAACGGCGTGTCCCACAACTCCTGGCCAACCCTGTTAATATCCAGCGCTTTCTCCGCAACGGAAGATGGGACGCTGAATAACCCGCTACCCAAAGGGTTTACGAACCCCTGCAGGTAGCGGGTTACGGAGACGTCACTCCCTGTGGGCCAGGTGGTAGAGAGGAGACCGTAGACGTCGTCCAACAAGTCGAGCAGGTCCGGGATCGCCTCGTGATCATCGAGCTCCACGCACGTTTCGCAGATCAGGGCCAGGTCTCGCTCCAGTCTCTGCACATCCGTTTCGGGCACCACCAAGGCGGCGCGGGTGATGCGCGGCTCGGAGACGGGAGAGCCAAAGAGTCCTTTTGAGACCACTTCGGCCTCTATCTCCGCCGTTTCGCCGCCCAGGGCCTTGTGCGAGACGGGGTAGCTTCGATGGAAGGGGTTCAATCCTCCGGTAACACCGTTCGAGAGCCGGACAAAACCTTCGCCACCGAGCCAGAGTTCTAGTTCGACCGATTCTCCCGCCCACTCCGCTGGAACCGTGGTCTCTCCCCAGAAGTAGACCGGGAGCGCAAGTTTCGGCCAGTAGTCGCCCAGCTTAATCTCCTGCCACGCTCCATCCCCGGCGGAGAAGCGCCACTCCTCGATCGGATGCTCCCTCGCGGTGCGCCAGAGCCGGAGATCCTCTACCCGGCGTGCATAGCGTTCCAGGCGGTTGCGCTCGTGAAGATTCATGGGATTTATTTTCTCCTCCTCAGTCCTGGAGTAAAGTAGGCGCACAGCGCTAGCCTTCTCGCCATCCAGTAGATGGCGCACCTTCCATCAGCCGGGACCGCTGTTCTACGCCGTACCACAAAGCTTCGGGAGGATTGATGCTCCAAGGTGAGCGTCCGGTCCTTCGAAACGATCGAACACGATCGCTGGCTGCATCTGCTGGTGCGCCGCCGCATTGAAGGTTGCATCGTGAAAATCTTACCAGGCAGGCAGTATGGAGCTGAAGGTATGTAGCCCCTGGTCCGTACGCCGCGATCGGGCATCCTCCGGTATCGCTCAACCAGCGTTCGCCCCGGGCGCCGAAGCTCGGCAAGGTTCCGTTTTCATGAAGTTCCCCCCTATCATTTTCCCGGCTTGACGACCGCAATCTGCTGTTCAAGGACCGCGCGGGGCACGACGCGCCCGGTGTCGCGTAGGTCCTACAGGCTTCGCTTAATTTTGCTTTACCACGTTCTCAAGCTCCGTCTGGAGTTCTGAGACGGCCTGTTCGGGGTCTGTCTCGCCTTTCAGTGAAGCGTTGAATTTATTCGCCATCCTCGAGGACATAGTCGAGTAGAAAGGGGTGACCGGTCTTGAGCGAGCATTCTCCGCGATTATTTCCCGGCCCAGATCTATAACCGGGGCATTGTCCAGGATCTCCCGGTCATCGTAGAGGCTGCGCAGGGTGGGCAGGAATGAACCCTCGAGCGCCCGGAACTTCTGTTGCTCGGGAGCGGTCATGAACTTGATAAATTCCCAGGCAGCATCCGTTTTGTCTGAGGCACGGTTGATGTACATATTCCACCCACCGAGGCAGCTCCAGCTCTGCATCCCTTCCTCCTTGACTGGAAGAGCCGCAATACCTATCTGGCCCTGGCTGACGTTTGAAAAATCTTCCTCGGCCAGCCCATACGCAGACGGCCAGTTGCGCATGAAGACGGCGTCGCCCTTCAGAAATGCTTCGTAACACTGTTTCTCCCGGTAGCTGGCGACGGCTTTCGGGGCAACGTTATCCGTTATCGTGGCGCGTTCGGCCCGGAGACCCTCCACCGAGTCACGATCATTGATGGTGATGAAGTTGGGAGTGACGATAATCGGCGTTCCCCCACTCTGGACGGTAATGTTGCCCGTAAGGATGCTCCCTCCGGCGTTCCAGATATACTCGGCGCCGTTGACGACGCCGCCCTCGTACTCGGCTCCCGGAAAGACGAAGCCGTGCTGGGTTCCAGTCTCCGCCGTGACCTGGTTTGCTATGTCCTTCAGCCCGCTCCAGGTCGCGGGTGCCTGACCCAGACCGGCCTCGTCGAGGAGATCCTTGCGGTAGAAGAGTAGTCCGACGTCCGTGAACCATGGCACCCCCCAGAGCTTGTTCTGGTAGGAGACCGTGTTCATCGGCGCCTTCAAGAAAGCGTCGGGCACCTCCAACTCGTAGTCTCGGTAAAGACGCCGGCTCAGGTCCTCGATCCAGCCATTGGCCGCGAACTCGGCGCCCCAGATGACATCCCCGCCTATAACATCTATCTCCGGACTCCCGGCCTGGAATTCCGAGACTAGAGTACGAAAATACTCGTCGGTCACCCGGGACATCTGTTGGTAGGTTGCCTGTATCTCGCCCTCGTGCTGCTGGTTGAACCGGTCCACGAGCTGCTGCAGGGTACCTGACCTATCAGGGCCGAAGGAGAAGACAATGTTCGTGGCTCCTCCCCCTTGATCACCTCCTCCATCACCGCATGCGGCGGTGCCGAGAAGGGCCATCCCGGCGAGGCCAGTCCCACCCAACCTCAAGAAGTCCCGGCGGCTCAAGCTCCGTCTGACACGGAGCCTGTTGCTGCTAAGTCCTTTTCTTTCCACGATAGGCCTCTCCTTGTCTTCTGTTAGTGGTGAACGCGCCACCGGCGCCTAGCGGAAGATGTACACGATGGTAACGGTGGATATGAGCAACACAATTGACAGGAAGCGGTAATTCTTCCACAGGGGCGTGCCCCGAACCTCTTCCGTCTCTTCCCTCCACAACGCGGGCCGCCACGTAAGCTCCTCCACCTGCTCCCTCGGCGGCGGTGCCGAGAGTAGGCTGACCACCGTCAGGAGCACCAAGCTGGTGGCGAAGGAAATGCCAGCCGCGTACAGGAATTGGATCGCGAAGACGCCGAGTATCTCGTTCAAGACGAAGCCGACTACGCCCAAGGGTATCCCCACCGCGAGCGTGGTGATCGCGCCGTATTGATTCACCCTCCCCCAGAAGATACCCAGGAGGAACACGGCGACGATCGGAGGCGTAACGTAGGCGAGGACCGATTGGAGATATTGCCAGAGCGTGGGGAAGTTCGTGATCTGGGGCGCCCAGACGATGGCGACGATCATGGCGCCTAGCGTGGCCACCCGCCCGACCTGAACCAGGGTTCGCTCGCTCGTATCGGGGCGCAGACTCTTAACGAAGTCCATCGTCACCAGCGTTGAGACCGAGTTTAGCACGGAATCGACACTGGATGTGATGGCCGCCACCAGCGCCGCCAGGATAATGCCCCGCACACCGATCGGCAGAAGATCGAACGCGAGGGTGGGGAAGACGAGGTCCGGGCTCTGGAGATCGGGGTACAACACAACGGCCAGGGTACCGGGCAGGACCATGATGAAGAGCACGGGAAGCTTGAGAAAGCCGCAAAATAATGAGCCCCAGCGGCCGTGGTCGATGCTACGGGCCCCAAGCGTCCGCTGCACGACCAGCTGGTTCGTGGTCCAGTAGTAGATTCCTATTATGAGCACGCCGGTGATAAGCCCGGGCCAGGGTAGAACATCATCCCCGATGGGTTGAATGATGTGCATCGCGCCTTCAGGTGCAGCCTCCCGGGCCGCCTGCCACGAGGGGATCGCCCGGGCGGTCATGATGAACACTAGCGCTCCCCCGATTATGAGAACAACAGCCTGTAACGAGTCGCTGATCACCACCGCTCCGAGCCCGCCAAAGATGGTATACACCCCCGCGAGCAAGGCCAGCACGATGACGGATATCCACAGCGGGACTGCCGGGAACAGTGTCTGGAACACGAGCGCACCCGCGTACAGCGCAACGGCCATATCAATGAACATGTTGGTAAACAGGTTGAATCCGGAGAACGCGAGCCGGGTGCGCCGGTCGTACCGACGCTCCAGAAATTCTGGAATCGTGAAGATCTCCGAACGCAGGTAGAAGGGCAAAACGAAGAAGATAAAGATGACGAGGATAATGGCCACCATGAACTCGTAGCTGTAAACGGAAATGCCCGAGTTGTATCCCGCGCCGGCCAACCCCACGAAGGAACTGCCGCTCATGTTGGTCGCAAAGAGTGAGAGCCCGATCAGGGGCCATATGAAATTGCGAGAGCCGAGAAAATAGTCTTCCGAGTTCTCGTTCTTTCCCGTCAACAGGAGAGGGAAGATCCGGCTTATAACAAGGTATGCTACAAGAATTGTAATGTCGATGCCAGTAATGTCGAATCGCTCTGCCACGGATCTTACCCCTCAGTTGATCGGAAGTGCTTCTCGTCCCAGGTGCCCTACAGACCAACCAGTAAGGACGCGTTCAGGTTGGGCAAACCCTCCCGTAAACTCTCGCGTTACCCCCACAGACCGGTCTTTCTTCTCGCCACGCCTTTTCCCACTTGCTTGGCTAAATCATATTTGACAGCGCTGTCAAATCCCTTGAGAGTAGTATTGCGTAGTTACTCGTACTGTGTCAAGAGGAATTCGGCAGAATTTCCGTGATTTTTGGCTAAATTGGTTTGTTTTGGCTGGTCTGTTTTTAAGTTGGCGGGTTTAGATCTGGCTTACAGCCACAGGATTCCCGCACTATCAATTCTGTTTCGAGTACGACGCGCCGGGGTTTGCCGGTGTGGCGGGCCTCTAGCTGGTCGAAGAGAAGCTCAGTTGCTGTGCGGCCTAGATCGGCGGCTGGCTGGCGCACGAGCGTGAGTCGCGGGTGCAGCACTGTGGCGAGTTCGAAATCGTCAAAGCCGATCAGAGCCATTTCCTCTGGCACCTGCAGAGCGGCTCTGTCCAGGGCCTGGAGCACGCCCACCGTGATCAGGTTGTTCATGGCGAAGATCGCCGTCGGCGAGTCGGACAGTTCTAACAATTCTCTAGTAGTGTTTGCCGCCGAGGCGATATCATGGGCTCCTACCCGGGAGATCTCTTCGAGGCTCACTTCTTCCAAAGCTTCCCGGTAGCCCTTCAGGCGGAGACGGGTTGTGTACAGGCGTTCTTCGTCTCCAATAAAAGCAATTCGCTCGTGTCCGTGCTCGATCAGGTGCCTGATAGCTTCCCGGGTCCCGGCGCGGTTTTGGACGATGACCGTATCGGTAAGAATGCCCTCGGCCGGACGATCCAGGGCTACCATGAGTAGTCCTGCAGCCTGTTCTTCTTTCAAGTATTCATTTCCGTCCGAAGCCGGGACCAGTAGTAGGCCGTCGACCCGCCGTTGGGTGAGCAACCCTACATAGGACCGCTCGTTTTCCACATCCTCATCCGAAGCACAGAGGATGACCGCGTAACCGCGCTCCCGAGCGGTCTCCTCCACCGCTTTCGCACATCCGGCGTAGAAAGGGTTGGAGATATCAGCGATGATCAG
Source organism: Rubrobacteraceae bacterium (assembly GCA_050331175.1). GTDB lineage: Bacteria > Actinomycetota > Rubrobacteria > Rubrobacterales > Rubrobacteraceae > SIRX01. The sequence continues at coordinate 19,525 of JBHJHC010000133.1, forward strand.
GCCTATCGTGCGGGAGGGCTGTCCCTGGAGGCTGCGGGCCAGCTCGTTCGGCCGGTAGCCTAGTTTGGCGATAGCTTCAACTACCCGCACTTCCTTCGCGGGTTTCACTCCGGGCTCCCCGTTTACGACCCGGGAGACGGTCTTGCTCGAGACCCCCGCCTCCTGCGCCACATCGCGGAGCGTGGGACGTCCCGTGGATCTACCCGGTGCCATCGTCATGCCCCAGGTCTCGGGGACCGATCCAAACGCCCCGGTGGTCATCGGCAACCCACACGCCGCCGGGATCGGTTGCCCGCTGTTGCCAGCCCCCCTCTATTCCCCCCTGTATGTCCTCCCAGCTCCGGAGCGCGGGCAAAAATCCGGCCCCGGCCGCATCACCAGCTCCGGCGGCCTCTACTACTTTTGCTTCGAAGATCGACGACCAGGGCTCGCGGTCGGCCCGGGCTACCCGGCCTGCAGGAACACCAGGTCCCGCCCTGCCGAGCAAGCGCAAGCCAACTCCGAGCCGGTGTAGCGCCAACCCCACATTCGGCCCACATCTTCCCGTTGCGATTGCGATGGGTCCGGTCTTGACTAATGCTCCCGATTGGAATCTGACTCCGGCCTCCTTTTTGGGGAGGTCCGGGATCAGGCCCACACACCTGTGTCCCGCAACAGTCACATCAGCCACAACTTCATCCATAAGCACTCAATTACCCGGAAGCTCTTCTATACCCGCCTATAGCGTGCTGACAGCGTTGCAAAATATACCATTCCCATCAAGTAGACCAGCGGAGAATGCTGGCGGGCCGCGAACCCTAGTGCATTCTCAGGTAGCGCTTCTTTATAGACGCTACCAGGGAATACATGGTGTCCACCATGTTACCCACGTACAAACCACCAGCCTGGGTGAGCAGTTGGTAGGCGTCCCAACGATCGTAACCGTATTCCTGCTCCAGCCACAGAATGAGTTCGGCGTTCGCGATCCGGGCTGCATCCTCCATGGGGCGGGCGCTACCGACAACCATGATTGCATCATCGGTCTCGATTCGCGGCCATTCAATAGCTTCGTCCTTTATGACATCGAACGTCAGGGTAACTTTAGATGTAATCTCTAGCGCAACGCCGCAAAGCTCTCCCTGGCCTTGACAGGCATGGCAGTCGCCGGTGTAGACCAGCGCGCCAGGATTCCACACGGGCAGGTATACGGTGTTTCCGGGCCTAACGTCCGGCACATCCATGTTACCGCCGAAGGGTCCGGGGGCGAGGGCGGTTATGGCTTCAAGCTCAGGCGCCACGGCCAGGGTGCCCATAAAGGGCTCCCAGTCCAACTCTATCTCCAGCTCTTCATTCCTGAGCTTCACGCCGTCCACGAGCTCCCAGATCCAGACCTTTTCCGGCAACGGTTCCTGGAGCGTGCGGGTAACGTCGGTAGATGTCAACCCACCAAAGTACGGTATGAGGCAACTCACGGCGAACGCCCGTGTAGGCTCGATGCTCTCGATACGGATGGCGAGGGTATCACCCGGTTCTGCGCCCTCCACGTAAACAGGTCCGGTTTGCGGGTTACGGAACTTGGTCGAGCGGAGAACGCGGCTCGGAACGTCTTCCTTGCCCGTTATGCGGCTCTCGAAAGCATCGTTGGTATAGATGGTCACCCGCTCCTGGGGGCGTACCGAAACTATGGGCTCCCGATAAGGGTTGAAAACGTAGCTGTAGGTTTCTGGTCTAACCTCGATCTCCGGAACTTCATCAGCCATGCTTGCTCCTCCTCGCGCCGCTTTGGACATAATAACAAAAGCCTCTTGTCGGGAAGCAGTCGGCTGCGTAGAAGTACTTCTTGAGAACTCTCTGGACCAGAGACGGGACTGCATCCCGCAAGTTCTGTCGAGAGATTCAGTGCGTCATGATCGGCGTGGACACGAGTGTGCCCGGGCCACAGCCTGGTTCTTATTCACCGGCTGGAAAGATTCATTCTTCGGGGATCGGTACGCCGTAAGGTAGGCCCGCATGATTTCAATACGCGCGATTGTATTCCAGAAGGTGATGCCTTGGCGCCGAATCCTACTCGACTCGCAACCAGGCCGGCCCGAAGTGGTCGCGACGAAGCCAGGGGCTTTATACTGTAGCTGGGGTAGTCTACGAAAGGAGTAGCAGTGAGCCACAAGGTTTATCGCAGCGAGCTGGACCCGATCAGCTTCCTGAGGCGTAGCGCGTACGTTTTCCCGGAGAAGACAGCCGTCGTGCACGGCGACCGGCGGTACACGTACGCGGAGTTCGAAGAGCGGGTCAACCAGCTCGCTTCGCGGCTCAAAGAAGCAGGGCTCCAGAAAGGAGACCGGGTCGCGTTCCTCTGCCCGAACATCCCGCCGATGCTCGAAGCCCACTTCGGGGTGCCGGCCGCGGGCTACGTGCTGGTCGCGATAAACACCCGCCTCGGCAAAGACGAGGTCAAGTACATCGTCGAACACTCGGGATCGAAGATGGTCTTCGCCGACGCGGAGCTGGAGCACCTGCTGGAAGACGTAGAAGGCGTCGAGATCGTCCGCGTGGATGACACGGGTGAGGCCGGAGACCCCTACGAAGACTACCTTTCGGAAGGCTCGCCGGATCCGGTCGAGAGCGTGCTGGAAGACGAAGAAGAGACTATCTCCATCAACTACACCTCCGGCACCACGGGCCAGCCCAAAGGCGTGATGTACTCGTACCGCGGGGCGTACCTGAGCGCCCTGGGCAACATCATAGAGATCGGTATGAACTACGACACGAACTACCTGTGGACCCTGCCGATGTTCCACTGCAACGGGTGGACCTACCCGTGGGCCGTAACGGCGATAGCCGGCACGCACGTTTGCCTGCGGCGGGTTGAACCCCCGCGCATCTGGGAACTATTCGAAGCCGAGAACATTACCCACTACTGCGCCGCGCCCACGGTCCAGATCGGGATCGTCAACGACGACAACGCCCAGGAACTGGACCAGAGCGTCGTTGCGGCCATCGCGGGTGCGCCGCCCTCCCCCACCCTCCTCGGCCAGCTCGAGGCGCTGAACATCCGGCCGCTGCACATCTACGGCCTCACCGAAACCTACGGCCCGATGACCACCTGCATCCCGAAGGAGGAGTGGGAAGAGAGGGATGAGGAGGAGCGGGCAAACCTGCTGGCCCGGCAGGGCCAGGGTTACCTGACGGCGGACCTCGTCCGGGTCGTGGACGAAAACATGAACGACGTCCCGCTCGACGGCGAGACGATGGGCGAGATCGTGATGCACGGCAACATGGTTGCCAAAGGGTACTTCGAGAACGAGGAGGAGACCGAAGAAGCGTTCGAGGGCGGCTGGTACCACTCCGGCGACGTCGCCGTGTGGCACCCCGACGGTTACGCCGACATAAAGGACCGGGACAAGGACGTGATCATCTCCGGTGGTGAGAATATCTCCACCATCGAGGTCGAGCAGACGGTAATGAAACACCCGGCCGTGATGGAGGCAGCCGTCGTGGCCGTTCCGCACGAAAAGTGGGGCGAACGCCCGAAAGCCTTCGTAACGCTCAAAGAAGGTGAGGAAGCCACCGAAGAAGAGATCATAGACTTCTGCAAAGAGCACATCGCCCACTTCAAAGCTCCGGACGCCATAGATTTCGGAGACCTGCCGAAAACCGCCACCGGCAAGGTCCAGAAGTTCGTCCTGCGCGACCAGGAGTGGGAGGGCGAAGAAAAGAGGGTCCACTAGCAACACTACCATCCCGGAGGTGGTCGGCGTGGCAAAACTACACGTCCTGAAAGTGTTCGTCGGAGACGAAGGCGTCGGTGGAAACCCGCTCGGCGTATTTCTCGAAGGGAGCAAGATCCCGGCGAACGAGCGCCAGCAGGTCGCGGCGGACCTCGGTTTCTCCGAGACGGTCTTCGTCGAGAACGCGGCAACGGGTGAACTCCGGATCTTCACCCCGACGACCGAGTTGCCGTTCGCGGGACACCCGCTGGTAGGTACGGCGTGGCTCCTGGCCCGGGAGCGGTCGGCGGTGCCGGCGCTGCAGCCGCCCGCCGGTGAGGTTCCGGCGCGGGTGGACGGGGACGTCGCCTTCGTTACCGGTCGTCCGGAGTGGGCCCCCGAGTTCGAGCACCTGAAGCTGGAGTCGCACTTGCAGGTAGAGATGCTGGAAGGTCCCCCTGAAGGCAAAGACCTGGTAGGCGTGTGGGCCTGGGAGGACGAGGAGTCCGGCTTCCTGCGCGCCAGGGTCTTCGCGCCCCGGCTGGGGGTCGACGAGGATGAGGCTACCGGGGCCCACGCCGTCCGGTTGGCAGCGCAATTGGGGCGGCAGATCTTGATCCGCCAGGGTGAAGGGTCCCTGATCTCCGCCCGTCCAAACGAGGACGGAAGCGTCGAGATCGGCGGCCTGGTCCAGCTCACCGAAACCCTCGAACACGAAACTGGAGAAACTGAATGATCGAAGCCGGCCAGAAAACCTACGAGCACATCCTCTTCGGGGTGGACGAAAACGTGGCCTCCGTGACCATGAACCGTCCTGACAAACGGAACGCTTTGTCGCTGGCGCATATGTTGGAGCTGAAGGAGTGTCTCCAGTCTATCGGGGAGGGCGGGGAAGCCCGGGTAGTTATCCTGAGGGCGAACGGCCCGGCTTTCTGCGCGGGCCACGATCTCTCGGAGATGGTGGGCCGCGACCCGGAGTTCTACCGGCGCCTCTTCGACGTCTGTACGGAGCTCATGACGACGATCCAGAGCGTCCCGCAGCCCGTGATCGCGGAGGTCCACGGCGTGGCTACCGCCGCCGGCTGCCAGCTCGTCGCCACCTGTGACCTCGTGGTCGCCGCGGAAGAAGCCCGCTTCGCCACGCCGGGCGTCAGGATAGGGCTTTTCTGTTCCACCCCGATGGTAGCCCTCAGCCGGTCGGTAGGCCAGAAGAAGGCTATGGAGATGCTCCTGACCGGAGACTTCATCTCCGCCGAAGAGGCCGTCGCCGAAGGCCTGGTCAACCGGGTGGTTTCAGCGGGTGAGCTGGAAAGCGAATCTCGCCGGCTAGCGCAGAAGATTGCCGAGGCCAGCCCGCTCGTGGTGGGGGTCGGCAAGCAGGCTTTCTACCGGCAACGGGAGATGCCCACGGAGCAGGCCTACACCTACACCAAAGAGGTAATGTCCTTCAACGCCACTTTCGCCGACGCCCAGGAGGGTATCTGCGCTTTTCTGGAAAAGCGTCCCCCAGAGTGGCAGGGACGCTAGACCGGTTGTGGGCCGGAAGCTCCTGCTGTCGAAGTGGAAGCTCGTCGGCGGGCTGGCGCTATCCGGGTTGGCGCTAACGGACCGCGTCCTGCTGCCCGCCGCCCGCTGGTACCTGCGGCGTCGGGCGAACGAGGTGATCGCCGACGTCAACGAGCGCCTGCAACTCAAGATTCCTCCGTTCGGTATTACCAGGCGTCAGGTCCTTATAGACCGGCTCCTGTACGACCCGGAGATTCTAGAATCGGCGGAGGCGAACGCCGAGGAACACGGCGTACCGTTGGCGGTGGTCATGGGGCAGGTGGAGCGGTACGCCCGGGAGATAGTGCCGGCGTTTAACCCCTACGTATACTTCAAGATCGGAACCAGGCTTTCCCGGATCCTGGCGCGGCGGCTGTACAACGTTCGGGTCGGCTTCGCGAACGAAGATGCGCTGGAAAAAGTAGAGGCCCAACCGAGCGTCGTTTTCGTGGCGAACCATCGCAGCAATATGGACTACGTCCTGCTGGCTTACCTGGCCTCCAGGCGTACGGCCCTGAGCTACGCCGCGGGCGAGTGGGCGCGTATCTGGCCCATAGAGCAGCTGGTCAAGGCGATGGGCGCTTTTTTCGTCAGGCGGGGTTCGGAGAATCCCCTCTACCGCCGGGTCCTCGAGCGCTGGGTACAGCTGGCGACCGAAGCTGGAATGGTACAGGTCGTGTTTCCGGAGGGCGGCCTGAGCCGGGATGGAAGGTTGCGGGAGCCGAAGATCGGGCTCCTCGACTACATGCTCCGGCGCTTCGATCCCGTAGGTGTCAGGGACCTGGTCTTTATCCCGGTGGGCCTCAATTACGACCGGGTGCTGGAGGACCGGTCGTTGCTGCTCTCCCGGGAGGCCGTCCAGCGCTCCCGCCTGGATGCTGTAGTCAATGCCGGCGGCTTCGTACGCCACAACCTGCGGCTGGCGGTCGGAGGCGCCTGGCAGCGCTTCGGCCAGGCCGTCGTGAACTTCGGGATCCCAATTTCAATGCGCGAGTACACCAGGGTTCACGGGATTGACTTCCGGGATATGGAGCGCCCGGAGAGGATAGAGCGCGTGAAGACCCTGGCCGAAGAGCTGATGCGCGCGGTCGGCAGCGTCGTACCCGTCGTGCCGGTGCCGCTCGTGGCACACCTCTTTGCCGAAGACCCGGACGAAGCCCTGTCCGGAGAGGAGCTGAAATCCCGTGGCCGGACGCTAATGGCAGACTTCGAAGGGTTCGGCGTCCACGTCTACATTCCACACGAGGAGCGGGACGCGGCGATAGAATCCGGGTTGAACCGGCTGATCCTGCGCCACCTGGTGCGGGAGGAGCATGGTCTCTACCGGGCGGTACCGGAAGAGCTTGCTCTCCTCCGCTACTACGCCAACTCCATCGTGCAACTCACGCAGATCGGGCCCGAAGACGAGACCTTTAGCGGGAAAGAACCGGCGACGGCCCCGGCCGACGGCTAAACTCGGAGCAACCCGGCGTCGCCCAGGGTCGCTTTCAGGAGCTGGCGCGCCTCCAGCTCCCGCAGAAAGCCCCGATGGGTCCCCTCGTACCAGGCGATGGGCGGCTCGCCCCAATGCCGCCACAGGTTGTTTGTCTCGGAGATCGGCACGACCCGATCGGCGACGCCACCGAAGATCGCCCGCCGATCCCGGGGCAACAGGGGATCCATCTGGAGCGGAGATACGACCTTCGTCAGCTCTGCCTGCAGCCCGCGCCACACGCCCTGATGCTGCATGTAACGGGCCGCCACCGCCGGCGTATTTCGCCAGAACATCCGGGTAAAATCCGTTGCCGGGTTGCCAACCACCACACAGTCGAGCCGGCCGTCCAGGCAAGATAGCAGGGCCGCCGAGTAACCTCCCAGCGAGTGGCCCAAAGCGCCGATCGCAGGCGCTTCCTCGTACTCCAGCCAGCCCAGCAAGCGCCGGATGTCCCACATGGCCTGCGAAGCGGCGTGCAGGGTGTCCATGAGGTCTCCGGTGAGGATGCGGCCCCCGCTTACCAACCCGGTCCGGCGCGGGCCGTGAATGGGAAGCACCGGGAATAGCAGGTTCAGCCCGAGCTCTTTGTGCAGGTAGTCGGGCTTGAAGAGGGTCAGGTCCTTCCAGGGGGATCCCATCCGGATACCGTGAACGCACACCAGCCAGGGGCGCTGGCCGCCGGGATGCCGCAGCACCCAGGCGTGGGCCGTGCGGTTCCGCTCGTACGCGAGCCAGCGCTCCCGGCCCGGCTCCTCCGCCCAGGGCTCGTAGCCGCTCTCGAAGCTGAGCTGCTCGAACCGGTGTCCCAGGTAGCGCCGCTCCCGGCTCGTCGCTTTCTCCAGGGGCGGCGGCTCCCGGTGATAGCCTCGGGGAGAGTCCAGCCACCCGGCCCCGTCGAATAGCTCGTAGGCCGCTTCCATCTCGGCCCGCACGCGGGTGGCCCGCGGCCCGAGCGTCATCGGCCAGGTGCTCCACACGATGGCGCCTATGGTGAGCTCGTCACCCGCCGCTTTGAGGGCGAGCCGGGCGTCCAGCTTCGGGACCGGTACCCCAGCCGGAACCGGCTCCTGGCCGACAGCCAGATACCCTGCAGACAGAAAGCTCAGGAAAGAGCCGCCGAGCAGCAACAATCCCGGACCGACACCGAACACGAACATAGACGGTAGAGCGAGCACCATGCCAACGAAGGAGCCGAAGGTCATGTACTGGAACAGGCGCGGATCCCGGTCGAAGAACAGACCCGAGACCCCGGTAGCGAGCAGCAGAATCCCCGGTGGCAGGTCCAGCAGACCCGGCCAGGGACTGCGGCTCGCCCACCACAGCCAGAGCGCCCCGCTGAGTATCGGTATAAAGGTGGCAGCCGGCCACCAGGCGGGGGCTATCGGCCGCCGCAGCTCTTCGCCCAGAATACGTCTTTTTGGACCCTGAGTAGACATAGCCTCGAACCTAAAGTTAACCGACCCGGCCTCATACGTCGAGGTTGGATCTCCGCGGCCCACTACATAGCAGACAGACCAGATTTTACATTTGGGCCTAAAGCCGGTAGCATGCTAACCTGCACCGCTATGATGAGTACAATGACAAAACCTCTGGAGAAGACCAAACAGCGGACCCAGGGTTTGCCGCCCTACAACGTGGTCCTGCTCAACGACGACGACCACAGCTACGACTACGTCGTGCTCATGCTAAACAACATCTTCGGCCATCCGCCGGAGAAGGGCTTCAAGATGGCGTTGGAGGTGGACAAGACCGGCCGGGTCGTGGTTGCCACAACGAACCTGGAGGTCGCCGAGCTCAAGCGCGACCAGGTCCACGAGTTTGGGCCGGATCCACTGATCCCGCGTTGCAAGGGTTCTATGTCGGCTGTCGTGGAGCCGGCTAGCTAGCTCTCCGCGGGCGCCAGGCGGAGGATTCGGTCGTCCTCGGGCGCGGGACTCCCGCGGCCATCCCGGTTGTTCGTAAGGACCCAGAGCGAGCCGTCGGGCGCCTGCGCCACGTGCCGCAGCCGGCCGAAATCTCCGCCGAGCAGTTCCTCCGATGCGGTAACGCTCCCGTCAGAACCCAATGACAGCCGCCACATCCGCTCGCCGCGCAGCGCCGCTACGAGGAAGTCGCCGTTCCACTGCGGTATCGCGCTATCTAGCGGTATCTCCGCGCCGCTCGGAGAAGCCTCGGAGGGGTCGAATACGGCGATGGGATCGATGTACTCCGGCTCTCCTCCCTCGCCTTCTATCTCCGGCCAGCCATAGTTGCCGCCGGATTCTATGAGGTTCACCTCGTCGTAGGCGTTCTCGCCAAACTCGCTGGCGAAGAGTCGTCCTTCCTCGTCCCAGGCTAGCCCCTGCACGTTGCGGTGGCCATAGGAGTAGGTGAAGTTATCCGGGAAGGGGTTGTCATCGGGTACGTTTCCTTCCGGCGTCATGCGCAGGATCTTGCCGGCAAGAGATCCCAGGTCCTGGGAGAGTTGCGGGACTCCCGCGTCCCCCGTGGCGACGTAGAGCATGCCGTCCGGGCCGAAGGCTATCCTGCCGCCGTCGTGATAGGTGTTTACCGGTATGCCGGTCAGGATGGGCTCTGGCTGCTCGCCGAGCCGGAAGCGGCCTACCCGGTTGTCCTCTTCGGTCGTGTAATAGACGTAGATGTACCCGTCGTTCTCGTAGTCGGGCGAGAGCGCGAGGCCGAGCAAGCCTCCCTCGCCGGAGCCACCCTCCGGTATCTGCTGAACCTCGCTCACACCGCCCTGCTCGTCAACCGTCAGGACTCGTCCGGAATCTCGTTCGGTCACCAACGCCCGGCCGTCGAGGAGGAAAACGAGCCCCCACGGCGCCTCCAGGCCCGTTGCGACGGTCTCGAACTGTACCTCGACCGGGCCACGGTCCGTGGCCTCCGGCGCCGGCTCGGAAGCTGTTTCAGAAGTCGTCTCTTGCGCCGGCGCTGGCCGTCCGGTGCTACCCGACGGTTCCGGGCTTTCTGCCCGGGAGGTGCCGCCGCCCTCTACCGTGCCACTTTCCGGCCGCTCGGCCGTGGAGGAACTACAGGCGGCGGCGAGCAGAAGTAAGGCCGCGCAGGTCGCGAGAAGACTGAGCAAGGATTTCCGCTGTTCGATGGTGCGCATTTCGCTCCTTGGATCGCAAACACTAAGAGAACATAGACCTGCTGTTGTTTTACAACAAGATCGGCCCCGGGAAAGTGAAGGCAAGCCCGCCGGAGCGGAGAAAGCCCTACGGTGGGTTTGATTCGTAGCGGATTATCCCTATTCCGAAACGCCGGTGTCCCGGGCCGGTACGAGGGTCGAGATCAGTTGTTGCCGGTAACCGTGGTATTCCTCTCCCCAGGGGATTCTGTTCGGGGCCTCCCGGATCAGGCGCAAGGTCCCGACGTAGGCGGCGTAAGCGAGGAGAGCCCGATATTTCGCCTCCTCCGGAGAGATGCCTAGGGCCCGGTAACACTCCTGCAGATAGTCTATCCGGCGCTCAGAGACCCTGTGCAAGTACGGCTTGACACCCGGATCATCCGCCGCATCAGAGACGGCCAACTCGAAGGCGTGTCCGAGAAAGACCTCCCGGCCGGACGTTCGAGTCCCCAGCGGATCCCCGGTGAAAGCCTCTTCGACCAGGCGTACGAGCCGCTCCCGCGGATCATCCACCTTCTCGGTTGCGGAGATCACCGCCCCGGTAGCCTCCTCTTCCCACTGCTCGAGGGTCGCCCGGAGCAGCGCCCCACGATTGGGAAAATGCCAGTAAAAGCTGCCCTTCGTTACACCGAGGCTCTGGGCCAGCGGCTCCACCGCCACCGCACCGATCCCCCCCTCAGAGATCGCCCGCCGGGCCGCCGCCACCCAGTCCTCCATCGTCAATGAATCCGATTCTCCACCCACCACACGTCTCGCCATGCCCTACATTCTCCCATACGCTGGCGTATTGACAAGGCACGGTTTCCTGCTAACATACGGTAGCGTATGTAAGTCCGCGTTGGAGCTTGCAGAAAGGAATCCGGCATGGGTAGGTTAGGTGGACCGGCGCTGATAGTTGTGAGCCTTATCCACACCGCGGTGGGGATCGTTTTCTACTGGAGGCCACTGGGCGACATTGTTCGGGGCGGACTGTTCAATGCCGTAGTTCCGCACTTCGACCGCGACGCGGCGTTCTGGTTTCTGATGTCGGGAGCTTTGATCTTCGTGCTCGGCCAGCTCGCCTGGTGGAGCCAGCGACGGATCGGGACCCTGCCGGCTTTCGTCGGATGGGAAACGATAGCATTGGCTGCGGTTTTGGGGATTCTCATGCCGGTTTCGGGCTGGCCCCTGGTTGCGGCCTGCGGCCTCATGTTGCTTGGCGCCGCCCGCTTTGGAGCTTCATCAGGTGGTGTAGCGAGGACGCGGCTCTCGACGGATACTACGAGGGGCCGCCCGGATCACGTAGGGCTGTAAGCTACAGTTTCGCGGGCGGTCCGGCGGATGCGTTCTTCGTCGGTAGACCGTAAGCATTCCACGCTCCACATCGTGAGGCACCATGTTGTGGTTGGCGTGTCCTGGCGCGTGGATTGCGCGCGTGGATTCGAAGTAAGGGTGTCCAGGGGCTTCTAGAAGGTCCAGGGGAATAGCGCCCCGGTAGCACTGCTAGTGGGGACCACGTATCTGGATCGGGTGCGTTGCGGCCACTAGCTCTCAGGCACCGGTCCCGCTCGACAGGAAACTCGTGCTACTTGCCTCACATGCCATCCTGCTATATGCTTCTCTCCGACGACATTTCCATAGTGAGGGTAGTTGGGGAATAGGGAAAATTCAGAAGTGGGTGATCCAACCAGCATCTGAGAGTGTAGGAGACGGTAATGGTGCCACTAGATGAGTGTTGCGTGGATGTCAGGCCCACAGTTCTTTGATCCTTCCTTGAGGACGGTCCAGATGCCGGTTAACCAACAAGGCGTATGTGTAGGCGCAGATCTTAGCCGCGATCCTGGTGGCCAGCCCTACCAGGGT
>JBHJHC010000134.1:0-18215 GCA_050331175.1 Rubrobacteraceae bacterium
GGCGCCAATCCACGTCCTGGTGTCCTTTTGTAGGATCCTCGTGGCCCGTAATGAAAGCCACGCTGGTGGATAGGCCACGATGCGTTACGGGGATGCCGGCGTACGCTGCCGCCGCCACGCCGCTCGTGATACCGGGCACCACCTCGAAAGGGATACCGGCCTCGAACAAGGCCAGAGCTTCTTCGCCGCCGCGACCGAAAATGTAGGGATCCCCGCCTTTAAGCCGGACGACCGTCTTACCGGCCTGTCCGAGCTCGACCAGGACGGTGTTGATCTCCTCCTGGGACATCGATGGGTTCCCGGGCTTCTTGCCAACGTAGATTCTCTCGGCGTCGGGCCTCGCGTACTCCAGCAAGCTCTCCGGCGCTAGGCGGTCGTACACGACCGCCTCAGCCCTCTCCAGGCACCGGACACCCTTGAGCGTGAAGAGACCCGGATCTCCGGGGCCGGAGCCGACCAGGTAGATCACGCCCTCACCTCCCGGATCTCATCGAGTATTACCGCCGCGCCCTTCTCCAATAGTTCCCGCGCCAGCCGCTCTCCAACATCGGCGGGCGCTTCACCCTCAACTTCGCCTTTATACATCAGCATGCCATCGGGGGAAGCTACCACGCCCCGCAGGCGGAGCCTGTCACCTTCTACGAGCCCCTGCCCTCCAACCGGTACCCGGCACCCGCCCTCCAGCGTCCGCAACATCGCCCGCTCGGCCAGTACCGCCTGTTCTGTAGCTTCGTGGTTGAGCGCGGCCCGCACGCTTTCGGTTTCCGGGTAGCTCTCTAGCGCGGCGACGGCCAGCGCTCCCTGGCCTACGGCGGGTAGAATCGTTTCCGGTGGAATAACCGTGTGCGGTACATCGAGGCCGAGTCGCTCGAGCCCGGCCCGGGCAAGGACCAGGGCGTCTGCCTGGCCTTCCCGCATCTTCCGGATCCGGGTATCTACGTTGCCCCGGATCTCCGCTATCTGAAGGTCGGGGCGGTGGTGGAGCAACTGCGCCCGCCGGCGGAGGCTGGAGGTGGCGACGACCGCCTTTTCCGGCAAGCTCTCTACCCCGTGGAAGTTGTCCGAGACCAGGGCATCCGAGGGGTCGTGCCGCTCGGTAACGGCGGCGATCTTTATGCCCTCTGGCAGCTCCGTGGGTATATCTTTCAGGGAGTGAACGGCGAGGTGTATCTCGCCGGAGAGTAGCGCCTCGTCGAGTTGCCGGGTAAAAACGTCCCGCTGGTCTATTACGGAGAGCGGCACCTCCGGGTGGTGCTCGCTGGTCGTCTTGATCACGCGTATCTCGACGTCCGTCCCCGCCATCCGCAACTTCTCCGCGCAATGCTCGGCCTGGACGAGGGCGAGTTTCGAGCCTCGCGTCCCGAGAACTACGGAGTTGGGGTGGGTCATGGTTTCTTTGAGTCGCGCGGGCGGTGGAGGGCTACCTGGATGCCCTGAAGCCGCAGGAGATGCTTTCTGACCTCGTCGCTTTCTAGGGGAGCCCCGGACTCTGCCAGCGCTTTCAGCTCGGAGATCGGGCCGTGCAAGAGCTTGTTGACCAGTGAGTGGCTCATACGCTCCACCGCCTCGGTTTCTTCGGAGGTCAGGTCGAGCTTCTTCAGGGCCCGGGAAAGCTCGTGGCGCCGGATCCTGTCGGCCCCGGCCCGGAGTTCCTGGATAAGGGGCACCGCATGGCGGGAGCTTAGCCAGCTCATGTATTCGAGGACGGCGGGGCCTATCATGGCCTCTCCCTTTTTCGCGGCGTCGCCCCGATCCCCGGCGTTGTGGTCCACGACCGACTGGAGGTCGTCCACGTCGTAGACGTAGGCCCGATCCAGGTTCTGTACCGCGGGATCTACGTCCCGCGGCACCGCGATGTCCACAAAGAACAGCGGCTCCCGCCGCCCGTCGAGGACTCGCGCCGCCAGGTCATGGTGCACGACCCAGTTGCCGGCCCCGGTGGAGCTAACCACCACGTCTACCCGTGACAGCTCCGAGGCGAGCGTATCGAACCCTACGGCCAGGCCCCCGACGCGTTCGGCGAGCAGCCTCGCCCGCTCGGCGCTGCGGTTGGCGATCCGCACCTCTTCTATGTCCTTCGCTTTGAGGTGCTTTATGACCAGCTCGCTCATCTCGCCGGCCCCGAGCACCAGCGCCCGGCGTCCGGCCAGACCTCCGAAGACTTCTTCGGCCAGCTTCACCGCCACGTGCGGCACGGAAACGGAGCTGTCCCCGATCCCCGTGTCCGTCCTGACCTGCTTGCCGACGCGCAAGGCGGTGTGAAAGAGGCGGTTTAGCGCCTGTCCGGCACACTGCTCCTCGGTCGCCGCCCGATACGCCTCCCGTACCTGGCCCAGGATCTGGCCTTCCCCAACCACCATGGAATCGAGCGAAGCCGCCACCCGGTACAAATGCCGCACCGCATCCGCCTCCGTGAGCCAGTAGACGCACTCTTCCAGCGTCTCCCGGTCGATCTTCCGCTTCCGGGCGAAGGAGTCCAGTATCCGGCTCCTGGCACCCTCGTCCTCTACCACAGCGTAAAGCTCCGTCCGGTTGCACGTGGAGAGCAGGACCGCCTCGGAGGCGATGCCATCTTGCTTTACCCGCTGCAGAAAGTTCCGTCCCGCGCAGGGTGAGAAAGCAACCCGCTCGCGCACCTCGACGGACGCCGAGCGGTGGTTCATCCCCGCAACCGCGATAAGCACCAGCTCACCTCCTCCCGCAGGCCTTCGGGCTGCGGCTCGCCGGAGCCTCTGCTCCGTCGCAGGCCCTCGATCAGGCCGGCCCACTCGGGGCCGAACTTGTTCTCCAGCTCCTCCCGGATGGCCCGCGCCAGAGATGGGGAAGCCCCGCCCGTCGAAACCGCGACCTGCAATCCTCCTCGCCGCAACGTGGAAGGCAAGGTAAAGTTCCCCTCCGGGGGCTCGTCCGCGACGTTGACCAGGATCCCCCGCTCCTTTGCCTCGCGGGCCACCGCCGAGTTGACCTCCCGCGAGTCTGTCGCGGCAAACGCCAGGTGCGCCCCCTCCAGGTCTCCCGGCTCGTAGGGCCGGTGGTGAACCTCCAGGGCCATGCTCTCGATCTCCGGCTTTGTTTCGGGTGAGATCACCACCACCTCAGCCCGCGCCTGGAGCAGTTTCCGCGCTTTCCGGTTGGCGACGACACCACCTCCAACGACTACGCAGCGCCTCCCGCTGAGGTCCAAGAACGCGGGGTATAGAACAGCGTTTTCGTCCTCGATACCAGCCTCCCGATATAGCCCGCCAGAGTCGCTTGTGGACTCCGCGCTGATGGAACAGTCTAACATAACTACTCCCGCAAATATCATTATGAATCAAAGTGTTGCATACACCTGGTTGTCGTATGGTATGCGGCTTCACTTGGTTACCCGTCTAGCGGCGAACCCGGGCTAAAGTTCAACCCTCTTTAGTCTTTTGAAGGAGCCGGACCTCCCCGATCACCATCCGCTCGTCTACCGCTTTACACATATCGTAGATGGTGAGTGCCGCTACGCTGACGGCCGTTAGCGCCTCCATCTCCACCCCCGTCCGGTCGCCGGCCCGGGCGGTGGCGGTTATCCGGATTTCATCCGATTCCACCTCGAACTCGATGTCTACGTGGGTCAGGTTCAGGCCGTGGCAGAGCGGGATGAGATCCGGCGTCCGTTTGGCCGCCAGGACGCCGGCGATCCGGGCCGTATTCAGGACGTCCCCCTTGGGGAGCGCCCTCTCCCGGAGCAACTCCACGGTCTCCGGCAACAGCTGCACGACCCCGCCCGCGGTGGCAGTGCGCCAGACCACCGTTTTCTCTCCAACGTCTACCATCCGGGCCGCACCCTCCCGGTCCAGATGCGAAAACTCTGTCACCCTCTATACCTCCACTCCACAAAGCCGCCAACCTTGCGGAATGCGGGGGAATCGAACCGCCACGGCCGGTTTACGGCCGCAAACCGGTTTTGAAGACCGGCCGGGCCACCAGGCCCTCGCATTCCAGAAACGAACATTCTAGTACACCCCCTGGCGGTGCCGGCGAGTCAGGACGCGGACATCCCCCGTACGGCGGGTAATCCCGACAGCATCGGAATACTCTAGCCACGACTGGGCATATTTCCGGCTGGTCCCCATCCTGTCGCGCAGCCCGGCGAGCGAGATGCTTCCCTGCTCTCGGCAAGCGGTCTTTATCTCCTCCAGCACCTCCTCGGCCGCCCGGCGCGACCCGAACAACCTCGTCCCCAACTCCACGGCCTCTCCGCGCTTTAGCAGGAGCCTTACCGCGGGGCCGGGGTTCGTTGCCGGCGGCTCCCGGCCGGCGGCGCGCAGTTCTTCGAGGAGCTCCTGCGCCTCCTTCTCGAGTTCCGGCGGGACCCCGGTTTCTTGTGGCAGGCTCAGGCCAGAGTCTGAAACCTCGATCTCCGTCCCGGAAAGCTCGCCGATCAACTCGTTGGCGAGTTCAGCCTCCAGCGCCAGAGCCGTTCGTGCTTCGGCCATCGTCAGTTCCGGGCTTTCGGGATGCGTGGCGGCGCGTTTCTTTAGGGCTGCCACCAGCCGGCCCCGGGATGCCGCAACCTCCTCCGAAAGCAAGTAGCGGCTCCCGAGCTTGACTATGTTTGGGTCTCCATCCAGCGTACTCGCCACGCCGGTCGGGTTTCCCGCAAAGATAAGTGAGACCTCTTGAGCAGTCGTGCCGCGACCGGGGTTGCGGGCCAAGACCAGCGGGACGATGCGTTTCAGGTCCCCGCTCTCCAGGGCGTCCAGCCAGTCGGGGTCCGGCCTGCGTCCCGTGGGGTAGGGGTCCAGGACCGCGCCACCACCGATCGTCGTCTGGGGCGTCATCGAGCGCAGTACAAAGCGGTCACCCGCGAGGGCTATCAGGGGATCTTCCAGGGCCAGGCGCGCCAGAATTGAATCTCCGGGCCGGAGCTCTTCGCGGTCGGCGAAGCGGATCCGGGCGTTCGTCGAGCGCGTGCCGTGGTGCAGGCGGACCCGGACGCCGTGTTTCAGGGGCCGCGCATCTTCGAGCAGTCGAATCCTGGCGTCCAGCGCGCGGCTCTCGTCCAGCGGCCGGGAAAGCAACACGTCGCCGGCCTCGATCTCGCCAGGTTCCACGCCCGCGAGGTCCAGGGCCGTGCGCGCCCCGGCGTGGGCCGTTTCGGCCGGATGGCCGTGGTTCTGGACGCCGCGGACCCTGGGACGAAAACCTGAAGCAGTATGGAGGACGTCGCCGGTCCGGATCTCCCCCGACCACAACGTGCCGGTAACCACGACCCCGATCCCCTTCAGCACGAACGAACGGTCCACCGGCAACCGGACCAACCTGCTTCCTTCCTGGACGTGCCGCGTGCTGCCCACCAGCCGGTCGAGGGCCTCCCGAAGCTCCTCAACCCCTTCCCCCGTAACGCCGCTAACAGGAAATATAGGGGCTTCGGTTCCCAACTCTTCTAGAAGTTCTGCGACCTCCAGTTGCGCCAATTCGAGCGTCTCGCCGTCTACGACGTCCGCTTTCGTAACGGCAACGACCCCCTGCCGGACCCCGAGTACCCGCAACACGTCCAGGTGCTCCCTCGTCTGGGGCATCACCCCGTCGTCGGCGGCCACGACGAGCAAGAACGCGTCCACGCCGGTCGATCCGGCAACCATATTCTTGACGAAACGCTCGTGGCCCGGCACGTCGACCAGGCTCGCCCGGCGCCCGCCGGAAAGCTCCAGCTCCGCGTAGCCGGGAACGATGGAAATGCCGCGCCGGTGCTCTTCTTCCAGCCGGTCGGTGTCGGTGCCGGTCATGTAGCGGACCAGCGTGGTCTTGCCGTGGTCCACGTGGCCCGCCGTACCTATTGTGAGCGCTATCTTCGGGTCATCGGGCGAGGACACGCACGGCCTCCACGACGGTTTCGGCATCGCCGGGCAGGAGCGTCCGGGCGTCGAGCCACAGGCGGCCGTCTGCCACCCGCCCAACTACGGGAATCTCGGCGAGACGCAACTCGTTTGCCAGTGAATCCGCATCCCGCCCGCCGAGCCGCACGGCGAAGGAAGGGATCTCGTAAACCGGCAACGTTCCGCCACCGCTCCGGGCCACCGAGGGAGCCACGTCCACTTCCAAACCTACCGCGACGGCGCGTAGCCGCCCCGCCAGTTCCTCGGCCCGTTCGCGCACCGCTTCTACCGGAGTCTGAAACATCCCGAGCGTCGGCAGCTCCTCGGAGGCCGTCTCTTCCAGGTAAGAGGTCAGGGTAGCTTCGAGGGCGGCGAGGCAGAGCTTGTCGGCCCGCACCGCCCGCGCGAGCGGATGTTGGCGCATCGCGGAGATCCAGCGGGCCGTCCCGACGGCTATCCCGGCCTGCGGCCCGCCGAGCAGCTTGTCGCCGGAGAACACCACCACCTCGGCCCCCGCCCCTACCGTATCCTGCACGCGGGGCTCGTCTCCGATAGCCAGCAGCGTGCCGCTCCCGGCATCGGCGATCACCGGAAGGTCCAGGGCCGAAAGCTCCTTCACCTCGACCGACTCGGTAAAGCCCTGCATCGCGAAGTTCGATGGGTGCACCCAGAGGATCGCGCGGGTATGCTCCCCGACGGCGTTCTCGTAGTCCGAGAGCCGGGTGCGGTTGGTAGTGCCGACCTCTACCAGCCGGACCCCGGAGAGGGCGAGCACCTCCGGGATACGAAAGCCGCCCCCGATCTCTATGAGCTGGCCGCGGGAGACGACTACTTCCGGCTTGTCCGCCGATCCGTCCGCCTCGGAACCGACGACCGAGAGTGCCAGCAGCGTGGCCGCGGCGCAGTTGTTTACCACCAGGGCGTCCTCGGCGCCGGTGATTTCCCGCAGCACCGGAACGGCGTGATCGTAGCGGGAGCCCCTCTGGCCGGAGGCGAGGTCATATTCCAGGTTAGAGTAGCCCCGGGCGGCTTCTGCGGCAGCGGCTATCGCCCGGTCCGACAGGACAGAACGGCCCAGGTTGGTGTGCAGGATCACCCCGGTGGCGTTCACCACCCGCCGGAGCCCCCTGTGGGCCAGCAACCTCGCGGCGGATGCTACGAAAACCTCCTCGCCGACTTCCGGGGCTCCGCCGGCCAGTATTTCTTCCCGCGCCAGCCCCAATACCTCCCGAAACGCGGCCGTGACGGCAGCCCACCCGTGCTGGTCGGCGAGCCAGTCCACCCCCGGACTCCGGAGAAGGACGTCCACCGCCGGCAGGCTTCGCAACCGCTTTCTCTGGTCCGTTTCCAGCATCCCGGCAAAGTATAACTCGCAAGCCTTCCGCCGGGATATCGGATGGATACGCTATACTGAAGTAGTTAAGTTGCAAGCTGCGGAAAAGGGGAGTTTCCACTTGGGTGAAAGCTCGACGAAGTTTCTGATAGGGGCCATGATCGGCGCGGCGGGCGGTTTCGCGGCGGGTTCTTTCGTGGCCACCCCCACGGCCAAGTCTTTCGGTAAGTCTGTGCTCGGAGGAGTCGCCACTTCGGCCAGCTTTCTAGGCAAGACGTCGGTCCGGGCTATAGATAGGCTTGGCACCGCGCTAGAATCGAGCTACACCCGCATCCGGGGTCGAGAGGCATACCTCGAACACGAAATAGAAGACCTGCGAGAACAAATCATTCGCCTCGAACAACGCATGGACTGACCCGAACGACCCGGAAATAGCCGGTCCAGGTCTCGAAAACCGCTACCCGAACCTCCGCCGGACCGGCGTGGGGCCGTTTACGTTTTCTCGTTCAGGGGTAATTTTCGACCAACATACCCCGAGCAACGAGGAGAAGCGTAGGATGGCTTCAGAAGAAGATCGAACGGGCACCTTCCAAACCGATTTCGCCCGCTACAGGGTCTTTGACGAACACTATAAAGAAATCGGTAAGGTAGACGACCTGTTCGTGGACGAACGGGATCAGCCCGAATACATCGGCGTCAAGATGGGCTTCCTCGGTATGAAATCCACCCTGATACCGATGGACCTGGTCCGGATCAACGACCGTCGAGAGCTGCTCGAAGTCGCCGCGCCGAAAGACGTCGTAGAGGACGCCCCAAGCTTCGACGACGACGAGACAGTCTCGCCGGAGCACGAGGCGGAGATCCGTCAATACTACGGCTTAACCTCCAACGTGGACGTTGGCAGCCGCGGCAGCTACGGTCCCTCCGGCCCCAGACGAGACCCGCACGTGGACCTGGAATACGGAGAGCGGGGGCACACCAAAGATCCCCTTGCAGAAGCTCCCCCGCCCCCACCGGGCCCGGAAGTGCGCCAACCACCGCCCCCACCGGGTCCGGAAGAGCGCCAGCCGCCGCCCCCACCCAGGGAGAAAGAAGAAGTCGTCGCGTCGGAGACCACCAATGAGGAGGAGCTCAGGATACAGCGTACGGAGGAAGAGCTCCGGGCCGGTACCCGGGAACGCGAAGCCGGAGCGGTGAACGTGCGCCGGCGGGTCAAGACGGATCGGGAGCGGTTGCAAGTCCCAAAGAAACGCGAAGAAGTGACCGTCGAGCGAGTACCGGTGGATGACGAGCCGTCTCCGGGAAGCTCCGGGCAAACAGCCGCACCAGCCGGGGAGGACGAAGAGGAGGAGATCCGGATCCCCATAGTCGAAGAAGAGGTCGTCGTAGAGAAACGCCCGGTGGTGAAAGAAGAACTCCGGATCCGCAAGGACGTCGTCGAAGAAGAAGAGATCGTCGAGGAGGACGTGCGGAAAGAAGAAGTCGAGGTAGAGGACGAGACCGATTACCGGAACCGTTAAAACACCCTGACGTTACCGTTCAAGGTCAGCGGGCGAGGATCGTAAACTGGTACTTCGTTCCCGCGACCGGGGCCTGGACGGACCGAAAAGCCGTGAGGCTGCGCCCGGAAGCCAGCGCGAAACCAGGACGGGTAGGGACGCGTCGCCGGCAGTACCCGGTCTCGGGCTGAAGGCGCCGGAGGTGTAGGTGGTAAAGCTCAAGAAAACGAGTGAAGAGGCTATGGACCATAGCCTGAAGCTCCTGTCGATGGTAGATATCTTCGAGCCGCTTTCCCGGGAGGAAATAGAAGAGATCGAGTGGAAAAAGCTCGAGACCCGCATGCAACCCGGAGAGGTATTCTTTACCCCGATGGATCTCTCCGAAACGCTGTTCATTCTCCAGGAGGGCCGGGTGCGGATCTTCAGAAAAACCTCGGAGAACAGAGAGTTTACGCTCGCTGTTTTCGGTAGCGGCACGGTCTTTGGAGAGATGGCGCTAACCGCCCAGCGTCTCCGCAACTCCTACGCTCAGGCGTTGGAGCCGTCTACGGTCTCTGCCATGTGTAACGCGGATCTGGAGCGCTTGATCCTGCGCAAGCCGCAGGTCGGCCTCCAACTGGCCCACCTGCTGAGCGAACGCCTGATAAGCTACGAAATCCGTATGGAAGCCCTGGGATTGCGAGAAGTTCCCGCGCGACTCGCCAGCCTCATACTCCAGCTCATAGAAAGCGAGGGGGTAAAGACCGAGGAATATTACAAGATACCGACCCACTATACCCACCAGCAGCTGGGGACCATGGTCGGGGCAAACCGGGAGGCAATAACCAGGGCTTTCGCCCGGCTCCAGGATTCCGGAACCGTGGAGCTAAAGCGGCGCAAGATCCACGTTAGAGACCTGGACGCCTTGAAAGAAGTCGCCCAGATCACCTACGACGCAGGATAGAAAGACCGTACCGGATGGACAGGTTTCTGTTGCGGCAGTTTCAGAGGGAAGTCGAGCGCCAGTGCCGCTTCGCGATCATGGCTTTCGAGGATATAGAAACGTCCCGCGCCATGGGATCGGGGCGCCGCTTCTGGTTCTCCATTCAAAACCTCCTGGTAGCCCTCGGGAGGATCTCGCGGCTCCTCTGGCCCCCAGAAGACAGCCATTCCGGGCGTGGTAGAGAGCTTCGGGAAAGCCTCGAAGCACCCGCTGATTTTCCGCTGCGCAACAGAGAAATCGTCGAGTACTTCGAGCAGTTCGAAGAACGTCTCGAAAACTGGTACGAGACTTCGGGCAGCCATCGCTTCTTCGACTCGTACACCGAGCCGCTAGACGTACTCGCCACCACGACCCAGGGGGACCGCTTCCGAGGCTTCGACACAGAAAACGAAGCCATCCTGTTCCACGGCGAGATGTACCGGCTCCAGCCCCTCGCAGAGGCTGTAGAGACCCTTCTTGACAAAGCAGAGCGTGAGACTCAAAAGCCCCGATACTATCCGCCAGATGTGGCGGAGCATTCCTAACGACTGACACCTGGTCTCAGAGCCCGGTGTCACAAGACACATAGTGTACTGGAGCACCGGGTTTCACTAGATTCCGTTTCGCGCTTCGGAGGGCAGGGTAACGGAATCGGGACGCGGTGAAAGCACTAGCCCTTACGAAAGGAGATCACGTGGCTGACCAGGAAGAACGCGGTGGCCGTTTCCGAGAAATAGAAGAAATGTATGAAGGCTACCAGGTAAACGACCGTGACGGAGAGAAGATCGGCAAGGTAGATGACCTCTTTGTCGACGAAGAAGACAGGACCGAGTACATCGGGGTCAAGATGGGTTTGTTGGGGCTGAACTCCACCCTTATACCGATGGAAGCCTGCCGGGTAGACGAATCGGAACAAACCATAACCGTTTCCGCCGAGAAGGATCACGTCCAGAACGGCCCGGACTTCGACGATGACGCGACGATCTCACCGGAATTCGAGGGTCAGGTGCGGGACCACTACGGCCTGGAACGTTACGCAGGTAGCGACGAGCGTGAGGCTTACGGCGCCTACTACTCCGACACCGATGATAGCGACCTCGAAGACCGGGCTGAGGCCAGGGACGCAGACGAGGTTGGAGACCGGGACGTTGTGAGGGACGAAGAAGAGCTTTCGGTCCGGCGCACCGAGGAGGAGGTCCGGGCCGGGACGCGCGAAAGGGAAGCCGGTAGCGTTAACGTGCGCAAGCGGGTCAGAACCGACCGCGAGCAGGTTACGGTGCCCAAGAAGCGCGAAGAAGTAAAGGTAGAGCGGGTGGAGGTCGACGAAGAGGCCCCGGACGCCGAGATAATCGGGGACGATGAAGAGGTTCGGGTTCCGGTAATGGAAGAAGAGGTGGTAGCCGAAAAGAAGCCGGTAGTCAAAGAAGAGATCCGCATAGACAAAGACGTGGTTGAGGAAGAAGAGGTAGTCGAGGAGGATGTACGCAAGGAGGAGATCGAGGTAGACGAAGGACACGAAGCACGGTAAACACCGACCAAGGGGCGGGAACGAACGCAGGCTCGTTCCCGCCCCGCGTTGACCCCAGAGAAGACTCGGAGGTATAGACGTGGACTTGGGTAACTTAAACCCGCAGGACCTACAGCAGTATCTACAGAACCTGGACTGGCCGGCGAACAAAGACCAGATCGTGAGCGAGGCTCAGAACAACGACGCCTCCGGCGACATAGTCGACCAGCTCAAGAACAACCTGGATCCCGGCCAGTATTCAGATCCCCAGCAAGTCATTTCGAAGGTCACCGGCCAATAGACCACGCGCCGGCCAGGGGCGTTTTGCTAGGAGCGGGCTTCTCCGCAAGCGGAGAGCCCGCTTTTGCTGGTTACGCGGCACGGTCTCGAGTAGCGGGCGCTTTTTTCAGTAGCGCTGGCCGAAGAAGCGCCGGATCCAGGCCGGCAACCCTTCGCCGCCCGCTTCGGTAGCGCGTTTGTAATCCCTGAGGTCGTCGGGGTGCACGGGGTTTCCGGCTTCACCGAGAAAGGCGCGGGCATCCTGCAACCGCGATTCGGGAGTATATTTATCGAAAGTCGCCTCCACGAGGTAGTTTCCGCTCCAGCGAACCCGGAAGATCCGGAGCCCCACGAGCTCACGCTCTGAAAAACGCCGGTCGAGTTCTTCCGCGGAGTGGCGGGCGTCCTGCTCGACAGAAAACTCGTAGCCCAGGGAGTAGTTCTCTCCGCCTTTTTCCTGCATCTCAGGCCGCGTCCATCCTTTCTAGCCACAGGCCGGGATCCCGGACCTCCGCCAGGGTAGGCAAGTTATCGGGTTTTTCCCACACCCGGTTCAAACCCTGCATACCGTGCCGGCGGGCGACGGCATCGGCGAAGCGCTCCCCCATCCTATATTGCTCCAGCTTCATGTCGAGGCCCGTCAGCCGGAAGATGGCCGTCTCTAACGGCGGGCGGTGGGCCCGGCTCGCGGCCATCCGGCGGCTCAAGTGATCGTAGTTCGGAACCAGCCCGCTGCCGACGTGATGCATAACGTAGTCGGAGTAACCTTCGATAACGGCCATCGTGGCCTGCATCTGGTCGAAGTTCGCCCGCTGCTCCCGGCTCATCATCAGCTCTACGGGACGTCCGCCGGTACGCAAGTTCTCCGAGAGGCGTCTTACGGTTTCGAGGATGCCCAGCCGCTCCGCGAGCGGTTGAATGAGGCTCTCCAAAAGCTCTCCAAGATAGTTGCGGAGCCAGGGGTATCCCTCGAACTGCAGGGCGTGGGTCATCTCGTGCAGCACGATCCAGAGCCGCAACCCGTCCACGGGGACCCCGATACGACCGGCGGCCGAGACTATGTTGCCGTCCAAAAAGAATACCTTCCCGGGTTCTCCGGCCCGGCGACGGGTGAGCAGCGGTCCGGTGTCGTACTGGCCCAGGACGCGGCCCGAAAGAAAACCTAGTAGCAGTCCTACCTGGGCCGTAAGCGTCACACCACCAACGGCCCAGGTCAGGTCGTTGGCCCCTTCGGCGGCGCGTTTCAAGACCGGCTCCATCAGCGTTCCGAAGCCTTCGATGTTGAAGTCTATCCACTCTTCCCGGTCGGCGATCCGCAGCTGGCGTTCGTCCGGCGGACCTTGGGGCAGCTCGATGCCGGTAAAGCGGGAAAGGGGGTCCAGCGTGCGCCGCACCGCGTCCCGGTAATCGAAAGTGTCGGGCGTCGCTTTACCCTCCGTCCGGGAGGCAAGCGTAACAGCTATCGTGCGAACCGCGCCCCAGGAGATCACGGGCCACTCCTAGCGAATGATTTCATAAACTGAGTATATACGCTGGCCGCTGGTTCCATTGTAACCTCATGTTTCGGAGAGTATATTTAGCCCATGTTCGGAGTTGGCCCCTCAGAGCTCGTAATGGTTTTTTTGCTCGTCTTGCTACTGTTTGGCCCCAGCAAGTTGCCCCAGATGGCCCGGGATCTCGGGAAATTCGTCGGCGAAGCCCGCCGTTCGGTAGACGAGTTTAAAGACGAACTCACCTCGTCGGTGGAGGACGAGGAGGAGACCCGTTCGTACCGTACGAGCAAGAGCCCACCGGCCAAGACGAAGAACACAAAACCGGAGCAAACCAAGAGTGGCTCCGGTTCGGCAGAGAAGGAAGAATACGACTTCTAGGCCTGTCGATCGTTGCCGCGATCGCTCCCGTAGCCTGCATTCGTACAGTTCGGGGTAGTGTTCTGGCCGGAATCCGGCACGTAGAGGGCGCGGCGCAAGGGGTTTTCGTGGTGGCTCCATCCATCGCGGCTAACGTTGGCGGTGCTTTCGACGTACATGGCGACCCGCGCGTCGAGGTTGTCTATAAAGTGCACCAACAAAGCTTCGAGGGTTTTTGGTTGCTCGGGCGACCCGTACGCCAGCTCTCCCTGATGCGCGAGCAGTATGTGCGATATCTGGAGCGCCAGATCTTCCGGGAAATCCGCTATCCGCAAGATGTAACCCGCCACCAACCGGTCGCCGAGGACAACGTGCCCCTGGAGCCGCCCTTCGGTGGTGTAGCCGAACCCTCCTACTCCCCAGGAAAGCTCTTTCACTTTCCCGACATCGTGAAATATCGCGCCAAATAGCAGCAGGTCCCGATCAACCGGATACAGCGCCGCGAGCCGGCGGGCGATCCTCATACACTGGACCGAATGCTCGAGTAGCCCCCCGATGCGCGCGTGATGCATAGACTTGGCCGCGGGCGCCGAGCAGAACGCCTCCCAGAAACCCGCGTCAGAGATCATGAGTTCGAACAGCTCCCTGAGAGGCTCGGTCTCTAGCTCATCTTTCACGAGCGCGAGTTCGGCCGCCAGGGCCTCCCGGTCCTTCTCGGAGGCCGGCAGGTAGTCTGCCTCCATGACCTCTTCTTTCTTTAGAACCCGCAACCGGTTCAACTTGAGCTGCAACGTACCCCGGTACTCGTGGGTGTTGCCCTCCACGTAGACGTATTCGGGCCCGGACAACCCTTCGAGCAACTCGCCGGGCAGGTTCCACATGCGGGCGTCTATAGAGCCGGTACTGTCTACCAGCTTGGCGGACAGGTAGGGCGTTCCGCGGCTATCGTTACGTACGGTAGTCTCGGTGGCCAGAAAGGTCGAACGCAGGCCCAAGCCGGGCTCGAGATCCCTCACCCAAAAATTTTCTTTCTTCAGAAGGACATCCCTCTATCTTTGCTTATCCCTGGCTTAGTTTAACCTTTCACCGCTCCCGCCGTAAGTCCCGACACGATCCGGCGCTGGAAAATCAGGACGAGTATCACGAGCGGCACGGTGACCACCACGGCCGCGCCGGCTTGGGCACCGTAGTCCGTGGTGAACTGGGCCGCGGCGAAGTTGGGGATCACCACCGTTACCGGTTGGGTACTCTCGTCGAAGAGGAAAGTGTTGGCGAAGATGTAGTCGTTCCAGGCGAATATGAAGGTCAAGATCGCCGTGGTGAATACGCCGGGAGCCGCGAGCGGCACGATTATCTTCTGGAAGGCCTGGATGGTCGTGGCGCCGTCGACCCTCGCGGCCTCTTCGAGGTCCATCGGGAGTTCCTTGAAAAAGGCGACCAACAGCCAGATCGTCAGAGGCAGGGCAAAGACCGTATCGGTCACTATCGCGGCCCAATAGGTGTTTATGAGGCCGATCGCGCTGAACTGGATGAACAGGGGGGCGAGGATGGCGACCTGCGGGAAGAAGGCTATCGCCAAGACCAGCGTCATGACCGGGTTCTTGAAGCGAAACCGGAGCCGCGCAATCGCGTATGCGGCGATCGACCCCAGGAACAAACACAGAACCGTGGTGGTGCCGGCGATTATGGTGCTGTTTCTCAAGCCTTTCACGAAAGCCGGATCACTGAATATCTTGTTGTAGCTCGCCGCCGTAGGGTTCTCGGGTATGACGGTCGGCGGAACCTGGAAGAGCTCGGCGCTCGTGATGATGCTCATCTTGAATATCCAGAGCAGCGGAAACACGCTCACGAACACGAAGAGGATCAGAAAAACGTAGAACAGGAGCGCGTTCAGGGTTTTGTTCTTCTCTTTCCTGCCGGTAGCTGTAGCACTAGCCATGACTCAGTCCTCCCCCGCCGAAGTCTGCATCCCGAGCACGAAGATAAAGAACATCGCGATCAGGAGCGCCGTTATGAAGGTAAATACTGCCGCGGCGTTGCCCTCGGCAAAGAGTAGCTGGCTGATCCTCACACCCTTGTACACGAAGGTCGACAGTGACTCCAGCTGCCGGTCGCTCATCACCCAAAAGAGGTCGTAGATGCGGTACGCGTCGAGGGTGCGGAAGAGAACCGCGACCAGGATCGCCGGCTTCAAGAGCGGGAGCGTGATGCGGAAGAAGCGTTGCATCACGCTCGCGCCGTCTACCCGCGCAGCTTCGTACACGTCACTCGGTATGGTCTGCAGACCCGCCAGGAGCAGCAACGCCATAAACGGCGTCGTCTTCCACACGTCGACCGCGATGGCCCCGATCAAGAGCAGCGTCCGATCGGAGAGGATGGGCTCGCTTATGATTCCCAGGGCGTTTACCACGTACTGAATGACGCCGACCTGGTCCTGGAACATGAGCCGCCACATTACGGCCGAGATGACGGTCGGAAAGGCCCAGGGCACCAATACGGCGGCCCGCACCAGCCCCCGTCCGCGGAAAGCCCGGTTTATGGCCAGCGCTATGGCGAGTCCGATGGCGAACTCTATCGTCACGCTCACCACCGTAAAGAGTATGGTGTTGGTTAGCCCCTCGATGAACTCGTCGTTCCTGAACATGCTGGTGTAGTTCTCGATCCCGTTGAACGCACCAACGCTGGTGATCGTGGCATCGTGCACGCTGAGCCAGAACGAGTAGGCTACCGGATAGACGGCGATGGCCAGAATGAACACCACGGCGGGCAGCACCATGTAGTAAGCTGCCCGCCGCTCGGGGGTTCCGAACTCCTCCCTTAGAAACCCCCGTCTATTGTCTTTTCTCGTCCCGGCCGTCACGCCTTACCCCTTTCGCCGCGGAAGCCGGCGCGCGGTAGTCTCTTCATAGGGTTAGCCTTGCGCTTCGTCTACGATGTCCTGGAGCTCGGTTTGCAGGGTCTTTACCGCTTCTTCCGGAGAAACGTCACCCTTCAGGGAAGCATTGAACTGCTCTCCCATGCGCAGAGACATGTCAGAGTACACCGGAGACACGGGCCGGGGCCGCGTGTTCTGCAGGGCCTCCCCGCCAAGCTTGACCACCGGGACTTCGTCCAGGATCTCCTGATCCTCGTAGAGGCTCTTCAGGGTCGGCAGGTACCCGCCCTCCAGAGCCCGGAACTTCTGCTGCTTCGCGGCGGTCATGAACTGGACGAACTCGTAGGAGGCGTCCTGGTTCTCGGAGAAAGCGCTGATGTAGAAGTTCCATCCACCGAGCCCCGAGTAGCTCCGCTCGCCCGGGGCGCTGGGCAGCGGCGCGACACCTACCTGGTCTAGCTTGATCTTCGACTGCTCGGGGTCGGTGAGCAGCCCGTAAACGTAGGGCCAGTTGCGCAGGAAGACCGCGTTTCCCTGGAGAAACGAGCCGGCGCTCTCGTCCTCTTTGAAGTTGGCAACGGCTTGGGGAGCGACGCCGTCCTCGACCATGCTCCGCTCCGTCGCCAGTCCCGCTATGGACTCCGGGCTGTCTATGACTATCTTGTTCGGGTTGTCTCCGAGTACGGCGCCACCGTGGGTCCAGATGTACTCCAGGCCATCCACGACCCCACCCTCGTAGTTGGCGCCCTGGAACACGAACCCGTTCTTGGTCCCGGAGTCTTGCTGTACCTGCCGGGCAATGTCCTTCAATTCATCCCAGGTCTTCGGGGGATCGGTGAAGCCGCTTTCTTCCAGCAGGTCCGACCGGTAGTAGAGCATCCCGGCGTCCGTAAACCACGGGACCCCGTACATGCCGCCCTCGTAGTTCATGGACTCTATCGGCCCCTCCAGGAATTTCTCACGCTCGTCCTCCGGGAACCGATCGGCAAGGTCCACGATCCAACCGTTGGCGGCAAACTGGGCCGGCCAGATCACGTCCCCAAGTATCACGTCTATATCTTTGCTCTGGGCCTGGAACTCGGTGCGTAGCTGGTCGAAGTATGCCCCGGTGTCGGAATCCGCCTGGCGGAACTTGACCGTTATGCCGCTGTCGTTCTGGTTGTTGAACTCGTCAACGAGCTTCTGTACGGTCTGTTGGTCGGTGCTACCGGTCGGCCCGTAGATAAAGGTGATCTCACTTCCACCGTCTCCGCCACCACCCTCGCTGTCATCCCCGCCGCCACCGCAACCGGCCACACCTAGCAGCGACGCCCCAGCTAGACCGGCGCCGCTCATCTTCAAGAAGTCCCGCCGGTTGATTCTCCTTCCGGCGAGCGCGCCCGAGTCTTGTTCCGTCCTGGCCATAGACTTTTTTCCTCCTGTCTCAGCAGACCCGTATTGATCTGCTTTAAAATCCCCAGTTGTCAATTCCGAGTATATTAACAGTAACTCTATTTCATGCAAGTGGGCTAGCACCCACCGTAAATCCCCGGAGAGATGCCAAAGTAATTGCCAGGGTATTGCTAGAGTAATGCTTCTTCACTCTCCGGGTCGAAGAGCCGTATCTGGTCAGCATCCAGGGCCAGTTGCACCTTCTTGCCCTGGCGGGCGTCACTTTCGGCTGCAATGCGCGCGACCAGCAGGGTCCCGCCACCGTCGGGCGAACCGCCCTCACCTTCGTCATCCTCGTCGTCGGTCATCGCCGACACACTCTGCAGGTGAGCTTCCTGTTCCTCTCCTACCCCAAAGTACAGGTACTTCTCAGAGCCCATGCTCTCTATTACCTGCGGTTCTATCTCCATAACGTTGCCCGATGTCGTGTCCAGCTCCTCGGCTACCTCCGCATCTTCTATGTGCTCGGGCCTTATCCCCAACACCACTTCCTCCCCGGCGTACTTCTCCAGCTCGCTACCCTTCTCCCGGGCCTCCTCCACCGCCCGTTCGCTCAGCGGCAACCGCGTCTTGGCAAAGGTCGCCGCGTAGCCCCCACCCTCCTTCTCCAGCTTCGCCCGCAGGAAGTTCA
>JBHJHC010000135.1:0-6355 GCA_050331175.1 Rubrobacteraceae bacterium
AGATACCAAAGGTTCTGACTACCTCCTTGCGAGGGATACCGCGGTCCACAGCGTCTAACACTTTCAGCCTGAGATCGAGCGAGTAAGCGTTCATCGTGGTAGTTTCGCATGACCATCATCTGTTGTGCAAGGCGCTCTAGGTCAACGTTTACACTTAAAACGTGAGAAACCAACTCACCATCGGGGAGGTCGCAAAGCTAACCGGAGTGACGACGAAAACGGTTCGGCACTACCACAGGATCGGGTTGCTCGCCGAGCCCGAAAGATCCCAGGGCGGTTACCGGCTCTACGGACCGGACGAGCTGTTGCGTCTCCAGCGCATTCGTCAACTCCGTTCCTTCGGGCTTGCACTCGGGCGAATAAAGAAGATTCTCGGCGACCCGGAAGACGGCCGTACGTTGAGAGAATCCCTGGTAGCTCTGCACCGGGAGGTCTCCGCGGAGATAGAAAAGCTAGAAGGGCGCCGGCAGCGAATAGAAGAGTTGCTCGCCCGAGAAGACCTCACAGAAGCCGCCGGTGAAGCACCCGAGAAGCCGTACGCCTTGGAGCTAGCGGAAGAACTTCTAGGGAAACATCTGTCAGAGGTCAGTACTGAACTCTGGGAGCAGGAGAGACAGCTGTGGGCTACCCTCGACGCCTTTGAATGGCCGGAGGGCTACCGGGAGATGCAGGAGCTCATAACTCTCTACTACGCTGACCGTCCCGACGAATTGCGCGAGATGATCGCCATCTCGGAGCGTCTGGCCACGGTAGCCGAACTACCGGAGGACGCCCCCGAAGTTGGGCGGCTGGCAGAGGATCTCGCCCGGCATCTGGAACAGACTCCTTTTCCGAACAATCCTCTAGAAGGCTCGCCGTTGGCGTCGGGGCCATTGAGCGAGGTCTTTTCGGAGGTGCTATTGGCCAATCTCTCCCCCACCCAGCGACGGGTTATGGAGCTGATGCGGCAGTACTTTGATGAAAGAAGCGAGCCTTGAAACGCCTGCTCAAGTGGTTGTTACCGGTGCTCATCGTGGCCGAAGTGACGCTCGTACGGCTGGATCTGCTGGACCTTAGAGATGCGATGTTCATCCTGATCGTGGTTGAAATCCTACTGCTGATCGTCGGTGGAAAGCAGGTACTACGCGCCGTTCGGGAGTATCGGCGGAACCGGGACTCCGGTTTCGACGGTTGGAGAGCGCTCGAAGGCGGCCTCACGATACTGCTTCCCCAGCTGGCAGCCCGGCTCATCGTCTCCGAACTGCGCACCTTCTACTGCCTCTTCAAATGGGCCCTTCGCCGTACGCGGCTCCGGAAAGAAGAGTTCTCGTATCACAAACGCTCGACCCTGGACATGCTGGTCTTGATGATAGTGCTCGTCACGCCTGTCGAGGTTCTGGTGATTGAACTGCTTCTGCAGGCTTTTCTTCCCCTGATCTGGCTGCGGGTTCTCGTTGTGTTCCTGGAGATTTGCTTCTTGTTCTGGATCGTAGGTTTCTACGCCTCCCGCGTCGTCCTGCCCCACCGTCTCGGAGCGACAGGGTTGCGGCTCCACCACGGTATCTTCGCGGAAGGATTCATTCCCTACACGGAGATACAGAGTACGAAACAAGTTCGCCGGAAAGCACCGGAATGGGGCGACGGCCTCCGAACAACCGAGGATGGAGCATACCTGGCCATCGGTGGGAGTACGAACGTCAAGCTCGAACTCGGGACTTCCCACGTGCTACGAGGTTTCTTTCGTGCCACAGTGCCGGTGGACACCGTGTATCTAGCGGTTGATGAGCCAAAAGTCTTTGTACAGACGTTGGGATGCAAGCTCCGTAACCCGTCAGTGGATGATCCCGGCCGTCGGCGGCCGTTTCCCGAGGTATTTCCCGGGGGTTGTGCGTATCCGGAAAATACTGTAGTAGATTGTCGAGGTGCTTGTAGCAGCCGGTAGAATTGTTGCGGCTCTCTTCCGGGTGGATTTGGTAGTGTATCGGAGGCTAGAGCATTCAATCGGAGGTTCTGAAAAGTTGAGTTCGAGATCCAGAGTTTGGCCCCTGTTCTTTGCTGTTGCCCTGGCGCTTTTATTGGTAGCAGGTTGTTCGGAGGACCAGGCGCCCGGTCCCAAAGAGGATAACGTAGCCCAGACGTCTCCCCGGCCCGATCCGGTGATTCCTTCGGACGAGCCGGTGGCCCAGATCTCCTCCCAGGTGGAACCCACCGTGGTGCAGGTAAACGTGAGCGACATCGAGACCACGCCGTTCGGCCAGGAACAGGAAGGCGGGCTGGGAAGCGGCGTCATCTACCGCCGCGACGGCTACATTATCACCAACGACCACGTAGTCCAGGACGCCGAGCAGGTAAACGTCGCCCTGGCCGACGGGACCACGGTGCTGGGAGAGGTAGTCGGGGGCGACCCGCGCACCGACATCGCCGTGGTTCGGACGGACCGGGGGAATCTACCCGCCGCCAGTTTCGATACCGAAGACACCCTGGTGGTCGGCCAGCTCGCGGTCGCCATCGGCAGCCCCTCGGGCTTCGAGTCAACCGTAACGGTAGGCGTCGTCAGCGGCCTGAACCGCGAGATACCGCCCCAGATCACCGGCGGCGTCCAACAGCCATCCCTGGTGGACCTGATCCAGACGGACGCGGCCATCTCTCCCGGTAACTCCGGCGGCGCCCTCGTAAACCGGGACGGGGAGGTGATCGGTATCAACGTGGCCTACGTCCCCCAGACTCAAACGGGACAGCCGGTTGCGGGGCTCGGCTTTGCCATTCCGGCGGAGACCGCCACCGCGGTCGCCGACCAACTGATCGAGACCGGCGGGGTATCCACCGCGTACCTGGGCGTTGGTCTCGCAGACCTGAGCCAACAGGATGCCGAGCAGTTTGATCTACCGGTAGATTCCGGGGCCGGTGTTACGAACGTGGAACCCGGTAGCGCCGCCGCCGACGCCGGGATCCGTACGGAAGACATAATTATCGCCATAGACGACACGCCCATTGAAGACTCGGGCGACCTGCTGGCTGCCCTGCGCGATTATCAACCGGGAGATACCGCCCAGCTTACCGTCGTGCACCGAAACGGCGAGGAAGAGACCTTCGACGTAACGCTGGAGGAACGTCCGGAACAGAGCTAAAGCCCGAAACGAGGCGGGTAGACGCCCATACCGAAACTACCCGCCTGCCAGGCATCGCCGCAGCCGCGGCCGGTCTATCTCTGGCACTCCGGCAACACCCGAACGACTAGGTTCGTGGCGCGCGAGCCTGGTCTTGACTACATGCCGCGCGGACGCGGGAGACCCATCCCGCGCCCGCAATAGAGACATGAACCGGAACCAGAGCTTCCAGCCAGATTGTTATCCTATTGGGCCTTCTCGGCCTTCTTCGTGGTCTGACGGGCTGCCTCCTGGGTGATCTCCACACCCTCTTGAGCACCCGCCTGACCAGCCTCCACGCCCCGTCGGGAGTAGTAGAACGCCGAATTGACCAGATCCAAATACGTTCCAAACGATTCCCGGAGCATGTACTGGTAGGCCTCTTGCTGGCGCTCCATGCCGTTTACCAACTCGTCCATCACCGCGCGGTTGGTGTCCGCTTGCTTCTTGAGCGTTTGCATGCTGCTCTCGAAGACGTCCTGCGCGAGCCTGGTGCCCCGCTCCTGAGACGCCACAGCGCTGTTGGCGACCGCCTGGTAAGAATCCCGCACCGCTTCGGTCATCTGCTCGGACGCCCCATTTATACTGTTCATCCGTTCTTGATCCACGATCTGTCCCCTTCTTGCTAGCCCGCTTTACTCAATGCAGATCGCGCATATCCTACCCGGACGACAGCCAGGGAGAAACGTCTTTTACAAACTTTTTACGCCCAGTAAATAGAAGTTTAAAGCAACTGCTATGAAGAGGCACTGTTCGCCTGCCGCATCCCACTATCAGCTCTTCTTCAGTAGCCTCCTCCACTATGCTTTCTACGAAGGGGCATTTTCACAAGCTAACTTAGGGTATTTGAAGACGCTTGTAGAGCAAGCATTCAATTGAACATCGAGGGCTCCAGTTCCTGCACCACCCGGGCGTGATCAAGCGGCAGATTCGCGCGCTGAGCGTGCTCGAAAAGCAACTCGATGCTGGGGGCCTCGTACTCGCAGTAGAGCTTGCCTTCCTCGGCGGAGTAGTAGGAGCGGATCCAGCGCACGTCCGGCATCTGCTCCACGATCTCTATGGACTTTTTGGCCGCAGCCTCTATCTCCGTGTCTAAGACCTCACCAACAGTCCGCACTATGATGTACTTGGGCATCTAACTACTCCTCTCCGCGACAGGGTAGGCTCCTCGCGCCTCTTTTTCCAACTCCAACTCTTTGAACATGGCTTTTTCCCTAGCATCCAGGGCTTGGTCGGGATCATCCAGTTTCTCGTAAACCTCTGCCAGGTCGTAGAGGATACGGATCTCACCTTCCAGGTCTCCTACCCCCCGGCGCAAGCGTAAAGAACGTTTGAGGTGTGAGAGTGCGCTCGGGTAGTGCCCGAGCCTGACGTGCGTATCGGCCAGGCTGCGAAGGACGTAGGCTTCGGCCCGGGGATCGTCCAGATCCCGCATCAGCTCTACGGCTTCCTTGCCGTACCGGATGGACTCCCTGGGGCGATCCAGTTCACGGTAGACTACGCTGAGGCTCGCCAAGGCTGCGGCTTCCTGCGTAGTCTCGTCGTGCTCTCGCGCAAGATCCAGTACTTCTTCGTAGCCACTGGCGGAGCGCTCCATATCTCCTGTGCGCCAGCACAGTCCGGCGAGGTTCATCAGTAGCTTGCGCAACCGCTGCCATTCGCCCAGCTTGCGGTATATAGTGGCAGCACCTTCGTAGGCGTTACAGGCCTCTTCTAGGCGGTCGAGGGACCGGTGGAGCAAGGTTCCCAGGAGGGTCAGGGCATCGGCTTTGCCGTGTAGTTCCTTCGAGGTCTCGGACTCCTCGTAGGCCCTCTGCAGCAGTTCGACGGCCCGCCGGTAGGTGTTCGCCGCGCCGGCTGGATCACCGCTCTGCTCTAGCGCGACGCCGACGCTCATGAGCGAATATCCTTCATCCCGGGTGTAGCCTGTCACCCGGCTGAGGCGGACGGCAGACCGAAAGTGATTCAGAGCCTGCTCCGGATCACCGAGGCTCAGATACATCGTGCCGCAGTTGACGTACTGTGTTACCTGCAAGTTCTTGGTTCCGACCTCGAGCGTTATCTCCAGGCTTCGGAGATGTAGGGACAGCGCTGTTTTCAGGTCTCCCCGTTCGCGGTGGATGTTGGCCATGCTGTTCAACCGGAAGGCCTCGCCCAACCGGTCCCCCTGCTCACGGTCGATCTGGAGGGCTTCCTCGTTCCAGCGGATGGCGCTGTCGAAGTCTTCCATGCCCCGGTAGACGTGGGCTATGTTTCCCGCATCTCCGGCCGCCGCCCGCCGATAGCCCAACTCGCGGTGTATCCAGAGCGCCTGAAGGTTAGCTTCCAAAGCCGCGGCGTGGTTTCGGCTGGCCCAGCAGACATAGCCCAACTCCCGGTGAACCCGGGCCTCGGCTGCTTTGTCCCCCAACTCCCGGAATATAGAGAGCGCCTCCCGTCCGGCTTCTTCAGCGCCTTTGGGGTCTAGGTGAGACATAAATACCCCTATGCGCCGGACGTGGGTTTCAGCGATCCAGGCTTTGTTTTCCAATCGTTCCGCCAACTCGAACATTTTCTGTACCGCTGCGGCGCGCTCTTCCCGGCGGTCCATGTGTTCCAGAAAACGCTCCTGGGCTGCCAGCAACTCGAACTTCTTCTCCTCGAACCCCGGCAGCCTGTCAGCAACCTCCAGTGCCCGTGCGTAGTTCTCCGAGGCGGTGTCCCAGGCGTAACTGTCCTCTGCTTTCTCTGCTGCCTGCACGAGGTTTTCCAGCGCCGACCGCCACTCCTGCGCCTGAAGGTAGTGGTGGGCAAGCTCCGCAGGCTCACCCCCATCTTCCTCGATAGCTCTGGCAACCCGTAGGTGCAACTTCTGTCGCCGGGGGGCGCCTATCTCCTCGTAGAGTGCCTGGCGCAGCTTATCGTGGGAGAAGTAATAGGTTCCTGCGACGACCGGATCCCGGACGATAAGCCACGAAGATGTCAGGGATTCCATCAGATCGGCGACTTCGGCCTCGTCCCCGGCTCCGGCGCAGGACAGCAATCCAAGACCAAAGCCCCGCCCTACAATCGCTGCTAGCTCCACTAACTCGCGGGCTTCCTCGTCCAGGACGCTAAAACGTTTGGTGTGAATTATCTGTACGAGATTTGAGCGGAAGGTGTCCACGCTCTAAAGTCGGCTTGCTGACCGATCCCGAAGGGAAAGGAACCGACTCCTCATGCTCGACGTGGACACCTTCCTCACCGCACTT
>JBHJHC010000136.1:0-7681 GCA_050331175.1 Rubrobacteraceae bacterium
ACGACATGTACTTGGTCCATCCTCAGCATCCTTCCTCCAGTAGCAGCTCGGGAACAACTCCCGAAAGCTACCGGAACTTTAGGGTCGGAGGTGGCTCAGTTTTTCGGCGTTGCGTGGCTCAATTTTCTAGCGTTGCGTCCAAGAGAAGCCATGAGTTCTGAAACGGGACGCAGGGCGACGCGGTTGCCCGTCGTCTGCGAGTTACCCGAGGTAGGACAACGCCCGCGCCGGGAGGAGGTCGCGCGCGAGGTCTTCAGCAGATGCGAGAACGTGAGGGAACTTGAGGACGGCTACGAGTTCGTTTTTGCCGGGGACGAGCAGCTAGTGGAGGGACTGATGCGCTTCATCGCTTCAGAGAGGGAGTGCTGCCGCTTCTTCACCTTCGGACTGCTCTTTGAGCCGGAGCTCGGGCCAGTCTTGCTCAGGATGCGGGGTCCGGACGGTACAAAGGAGTTCCTGACGAACCACTTCGATGAGGAGTTTGCCAGCAAGCACTCCATCAATCGTAGCTGAGACGACAGATGAAGATGAGCGCCCCGTTTTCTACAGCTGGACGCTGGCAGACTTGCCGGGCACAAGCGCGGGCGCCGCAAATAATTCTGTTCCTTTGGTCGACTTTCTACTTACCCCAAGTCTTGCGCAGGACGCGCAGCCAGTTCTCGTGGGCGAGTTTTCGGAGGGCCGCTTCATCGTAGCCCCGGTCTCTCAGCGCCGACATCAGCCTCGGTAGGCCCGTCACGTCGCCTATCTCCTGCGAGATCAAAACCCCATCGAAGTCGGAGCCGAAACCAACCCGCTCGATCCCGGCTCTGTCTACCAGGTAGTCGATCTGCCGGACCATCACTTCCAGCGGGGTATTTGCGTCCCGGACCGCGTCCTCCCGGAGGAAGTTGACCGCGAAGTTGAGACCGATCATCCCGTCGGAAGCGGCTATGGCGTCGAGCTGGAGGTCGGTGAGGTTTCGGGTGGAGGGGCAGAGAGCGTAGGCGTTGGAGTGGCTCGCAACGAGCGGGGCGGTCGTCAGGTTTGCGACATCCCAGAAGCCTCGTTCGTTCAGGTGGGAAACGTCGATCACGATGCGGAGGTCGTTGCAGGCGCGGACCAGCCTCCTGCCGGCTCCGGTTAGCCCCGGCCCCGTGTCCGGTGAGCGCTGAAAGTGCACGGCGACGCCCTCGGCAAAGGCGTTCGGGCGGCCCCAGACGAGGCCTAGCGAGCGCAACCCCGACCGGTAGAGCACGTGCAGCGCGTCGAGGTCGGGATCGATCGCGTCGGCACCTTCCAGGTGGAGTACCGCCGGCATTATTCCCCCGTCCAGGCACCGCTGTAGTTCAGCGACGGTGCGGACGACCCGGAACTTCCCCTCCGAACGATCCTCGATCCTGAACAGCGTGGCGATAGCGGCCATCGAGCGCCGCAACGCGTACTCGGCATCGAGTGGAGGTGGAAGTCCCCGCGGGGTGCGCCCGGACGGCGGCACTTCGGGCGATGGGATCCAGACAGCAAAGATGCCGCCCCCGAAGCCCCCCTCCTCCGCCCGGGGCAGGTCCAGGTGTCCCACTTCACCGCGCTCGAAGAATGCGCCGGGGCCGTTCCCATCCGGCCGGCCGAGCCTGTCCAGCACATCGTTGTGGCCATCGAACACGACCGGAAACTCATTTCGACCCATACCAGCATCTCCCTTCTTGAAGACGCAGTATACGGTGTGGCCGGCGAATACGTTCTACGCACCCCCACTACGCCAAGCAACGCTTTGTCTGCATCCTCAATCCGTCCCGCGAAAACGCGGAAACCATGAAGAGGCTGATTGCCGAGGCGCATTCCATTGCGGCATCCCGCCGCCAGCGTAGAACGGACGATTGGTACAAGATCTACGCCCGAGAAGGGCTCGCAACGGACGCCTTCCCTACCGTCCCGCGCCGGTTCTCTCGGTATTCACAGGTTCCAGATCTGCCGTCGGGAGGCGAGCACGACCAGCGTAGCGGCAATACAGCCACACCCCATGAACACACCGGCCCACAGCGCGCCGGCCCATTGGGCGACAGCGCCGATCAGGATCGCTCCCAGCGGCATTAGTCCTCTATCCATCAGCGCGATGCTCAAGATTCGGCCCCGGAGCCGATCCGGCACCCTCGTCTGGAAGGTGACCCGGCCCAGCGTGCGGTACGTCGAGCTGGCGAGCCCGACCAGAAACATCATGGCCGCCGCCGGGAGAAGGGCCTCGGCGGCCACGAACAGCAGAAGGAACATGCCAGAGGCGAGGATAGTGCAAACCAGCCATGTCCCTGTTCTTCGCGTTCCGCCACCCAGCGTCAGCCACGCCGATCCCACGAGGGCGCCCGCCGCTGCGGCCGAGAGCAGAATGCCGAGCCCTTCAGGCCCGAGCTGCAAGAGTTCCTCCGCAAACAGCGGCATCATGGCGGTGTAAGGAAACGCGAATACCATAGGCACCGCGGACAGGATCAAGAGCGACTGGATGGAGGGGCTGTTCTTCACGTAAACCGCCGCCTCCCGGATGTCCGCCTTTACGTTGTCGGACACGTCACCCCGGTTGACTCTTGGATGAACAGCGAACAGGGAGATCAGGATGGCCGCGATGCTGCAACCGCTGATCCAGAACACGCTCACGACCTCCATCACGGCCAGCAAGGTTCCGGCGATCGCCGGTCCCGCGATGCGGGAAAGGTTTCGCACGCCGCTCTCGACGGCGACCGCGCTGGCTACCTGGCTCTCCGGCACCAGGTCCGGGATCAGGGAGTTGCGAACCGGGATAACCACGGCTACCAGGGACGAGCGTAGCGTCACCACGACGGCCAACAACCAGAACGGACTCTCCGCCGCCAGCAAGTATCCGACGCAGAACGTTAGCGGCATGATCCCGGCCTGCAGCAGGATCAATAACCTTCGGCGGTCGGTTCGATCCGCCAGCACGCCGGCCGGGACGCTGAGCAAGAATGCGGGAACCATCCGGCAGGCGTTGATAATGCCCAGGTACAACGCGGAGCCGGTAAACTCGAAAACCGCCCAGTTCAGAGCCACCAGGGTCATCCACTCACCCGTCTGGCTTACCAGGTACCCGGCCGAGAAGACTCCGAAAGACCGGGAACGAAGGGCAAAACGCGGCGGAGGCGAACGCACGGCTACCCGTGCCCTAGAGTCCGGGGTCGTCTATAGGATCGGTGCTCCTCGACCGGTGTAGCTGGGCGCTACTCACCGTCGTACCTCTCTCGTCGCCCGGGCAATCCGGTACACCAAAGCAGGCGCAAGTTGGTCACCACGTTCAGATCTATTGTATACAGAGATTAACCGTGGCAAAGTAGTAGCAGGTCGGTATCGAGTCGCCGATCTCGATGAGATTCCCCACCCGATATGCTAAAACAATCGAGCAACACGACGTGCAACGGGAAAGAGATGGCGAAGACCCACAAGGTGACCTTTCGGCGCAGCGGCGTAACCATAGAATGCGCCGAGGACGAGTACATCCTCGAAAAGGCCGAAGAAGCAGGGCTCAGGCTCCCCTACAACTGCCGCAGCGGCACCTGCGCGACCTGTATCCGGAGGTGCCTCGAAGGCGAGATGAACCAGGAACTCGCTATGGCCCTGGACGACCAGGACTTCGAGGAAGGCTGGTGCCTCATCTGCATCGGCAGCCCGCTTTCGGACGTGGTGCTGTATCCCTGACCACTCCAAAAAGCGACCGCAGCTGTTGGCCACCACAGAGGCTCCGGCGGAGCACGGTAGTGTCCGCGTGTAGTAGGATTTTGTGTATGAAGTGTATCAATCGTCAGGCTACTCCAATCTCCGGGCGAAGACTCGGGCAATGACAAAGTGGATACTTCGAGAGACAAAGCATCCGGGACCAGTGCGACGCCGACGGTGGACAAGTATAGCCGCGACCTGACGTGGATGGCGGAAGAAGGGAAGCTCGACCCCGTCATCGGGCGGGCCGAAGAGATCGAGACCACCATCGAGATCCTCTCGAGGAGAAACAAGAACAACCCCGTGCTCATAGGAGACCCCGGCGTGGGCAAGACGGCCATCATCCAGGGGCTGGCACAAAGGATCGTCAACCACGAAGTTCCCGGTACGCTCACCGGCAAGCGAGTTCTCGCGATGGACCTGTCCGGAATGGTCGCGGGAACGCAGTATCGGGGAGAATTCGAGGAGCGCTTCAAGAAGGTTACGGAGGAGATCCGGGAGAACCCGGACGACCAGATAATCTTCCTCGACGATCTGCACAACGTGATCGGGGCCGGCGCGGTAGAAGGCTCGATGGACGCCTCCGACATGCTCAAACCTGCCCTGGCCTACGGCGAGCTACGTCTCGTAGGCGCAACCACGATAGACGAGTACCGCAAGAACATAGAGAAGGAAGCGGCGCTGGAACGCCGCTTTCAGCCAGTCCTCGTCAGCGAGCCCTCCGTCGACGAGTCTATCGAGATCCTACACGGCCTCAAGGACAGCTACGAAACCCATCACCGGGTCGAGATCCTCGAGGAAGCAATAATCGCCGCCGCCGAGCTCTCCGACCGCTACGTTACCGGCCGGTTCCTCCCGGACAAGGCCATCGACCTGATAGACCAGGCCTCGGCGAGGGTGCACCTGCGCGCGAATCCCGACCCCGGAGACGCGAAAGCTCTGGAAGAGGAGCTAAGGAGTCTCCGGGCGGAGCAGGAAGAGGATCCCGAAGTCGCCGCCGGGGACCCCGAGAACCCGCGGGAAAAGGCGGAGGAAGCGTCTGACGTTCCCGGACCGCGCGAAGAACCCAGTGTCGAGCACCTCCCGCCGGTAGGAGAGGTAACGGCCGAGGACATCGCCGAGGTCGTCTCCCGGGTCACCGGCATCCCGGTCAGCCAGCTCACCGAGGAGGAGCGTGAGCGCCTGCTACACCTGGAAGGTCAGATCCACGAGCGCATCGTCGGGCAGGAAGAGGCTGTAGAGGCGGTGTCCGAAGCCATAAGACGCGCCCGCGCGGGGCTCTCGGACCCGAGAAGGCCTATCGGCAGCTTCCTGTTCCTCGGTCCCACCGGCGTCGGTAAAACCGAGCTTGCGCGCGCCCTCGCCGAGGCGCTCTTCAGGGACGAGGCAGCGATGGTCAGGATAGACATGTCGGAGTTTCAGGAGAAGCACACGGTCTCGCGGCTGGTCGGCGCGCCTCCCGGATACATCGGATACGAGGATGCCGGACAGTTGACGGAGGCCGTGAGGCGCCGCCCATATTCGGTGTTGCTGCTCGACGAGATCGAGAAAGCCCACGCGGACGTGTTCAACGTCCTGCTCCAGATCCTGGACGACGGACGGCTCACCGACGCCCAGGGGAGAGTCGTTGACTTCAAGAACGCGGTGATCATCATGACGAGCAACCTCGGGTCGCAGCGCATCAAGGCCCACGTCCTGCTGCACGAGTCGTTCGAGGAGCTAAAGGAAGACATGAACCAGCTACTCAGGAACACCTTGCGCCCCGAGTTCGTGAACCGCATCGACGAGGTGATCCTGTTCCGCTCCCTGGACAAGGACCAGATAGCCGAGATAGCGCGCCTCCTCCTCGACCACACCTTGAGACGCCTGAAGACCCAGGGGGTCGCGATCGAGTTCACTGACGATGCCGTGGCCCTGATCGCCGAAGAGGGCTTCGACCCCGAGTTTGGCGCCCGCCCCTTGCGACGCGCCATCCAGCGCCGACTGGATAACGTGCTCTCGCGCATGGTCCTCGACGGTTCGCTAAAGTCCGGAGACAAGGTGGCTGTCGGCGCCGAAAAAGACGGACTCGGTTTCGAGGTGATCCACGGGGACCGCAGCGAGAAAGGGAAAGTAGGATAAGGGAAGCCTCAACCCTATCCTCCTAGCAAGAGCTGCTTCCGAGATCGGGTGCTGCGCTCGCTCCCTTGAGCTTCCTGGACCGAAACGAACCACTCGTGCATACAATGCTCTCCATCTTCTATCAAGTCATCGGTGTAGCAGCTGTTGGCCCGTCCTAACGACTAAGTGTTGGCCCCCGACAGGTTTATATGTTATCGTCTGAGGCGGTGGGGCAAGCTATGCTAACGCAGGAAGGAGGACAAGCCTACAACGGCAATAGCACCAAGTATATCTATAACAGTTTGCGGAATTTGGGGGGATCAGGAAAGGAGGCACAGATAGTGGCAAAAGCTAGAGAGAAGTTGCTATCCCAGGTGGTTAGCGAGCTTGGGCTGGACAAGCAAAACGGGGCGGCGATAGGTCGCCTCCTCAACCACGGAGGACTCGGGCATGCTGAGGAGGGATCCGACGGCATCATGCGCATTCAGGTCCGGATTCCGGAAGATGAGCTGTCTTATTCGCCCTCGATCGTCGTCATGCCCCATGCGGGCGAACTCGAGATCGAGTTCTTCAACGATGACACGAACACTCACAACGCGACGGTGCCGAGCAATGGCGACTACCAGTGGATATGGTTGCCGAACTTTTCAAGAGGAAAGGTCAACGTCACCCTCGACGGCCCAGGCTATTACTGGTTTAGTTCCATTATAGGCAATGATGAAGGCCGGGGCCTGATGGGGGCGATCGTCGTGATGGGGGAAGTTCCCGAGGAGGGTAAACTCGACCGCCCGGCCCAGCCGCGGCCATAGAAAGGAGAATCGGTTGACGCAGGAATACATAGACGCACCGCCGGCCATCAATCTCGGTAATTTGAGCGCCGAGGCCGGGAATGCGCCGCCGGTGGCACAGGACGTCACGTACGATCGCATCCTCGAAGCCCGCGAGCAAGAACCGCAGAACTGGCTCACCTACTACGGCGCCTACGACGGGCAGCGGTACAGCCTGCTGGACCAGATCAACACGGAGAACGTTAAGCGCCTCACTCCTGTGTGGGTGTTCCAGTGCGGCAACCAGGGCCTTCGCGCGGGACCGTCAACGTACGCGTTCGAGGCCGCCCCGCTCGTCGTGGACGGCGTCATGTACGTCTCGGGCTGGGATGGCTATGTCTGGGCCATCGACGCCAAGACGGGGCGGCTACTGTGGCAATACAAGCACGCGATTCCGTTCGATGTCTCGCTGTGCTGTGGCAACGTGAACCGCGGGGTCGCCGTGGCGGAGGGGAAGGTCTTCCTCGCCACCCTGAACGCCCACGTGATCGCGCTCGACGCCGAAAGCGGCGAGAAGATTTGGGACACTGTACACGGTGACGTGCGGGCCGCTGAGAGCGCCACGGTCGCTCCCCTCGTCGTGAAGGATAAGGTCATCGTAGGGAGCTCCGGCGGGGAGTTTGGGGTGCGCGGCCACCTCGACGCCTACGACATGGATACCGGAGAGCGTGTCTGGCGCTGCTACATGGTGCCGAAGCCCGGCGAGCCGGGCTCGGAGACCTGGCCGGAGGACGGCGAGCAATGGCAGCGGGGTGGCGGAAACTGCTGGGTCACGGGCACCTACGACCCGGACCTGAACCTCCTGTTCTGGGGTACCGGCAACCCGGCGCCCGACTTCGACGGAGAAGTCCGCCCGGGCGACAACCTCTTTACTTGCTCCGTCGTCGCCGTGGATGCTGACAGCGGCGAGATACAGTGGCACTACCAGTACAACCCGCACGACCTGTGGGACTACGACTCCAACATGGAGAACATCCTCTTCGAGCAGGACGGGCGCAAGCTGCTGGGGCACTTCGACAAGAACGGGTACTTCTTCGTCCTGGATCGCACGAACGGCG
>JBHJHC010000137.1:0-12751 GCA_050331175.1 Rubrobacteraceae bacterium
ACCCCGGTAGTCCTTGCATGGCACCCCGGTAACGGCGAGCGCAGTCCCTGGCGGGTATTCGCGCGGGCGTTTTCCGCCTGTGCAAGCGAAATTCCTCAGCCCTACGTAGTCTGCCCGTCTCGACTCCTTGCATGGCACCCCGGTAGTTCTTGTATGGCACCCCGGTAATGCCGGCTCGGCCAATCGCCACGACCGGCGGCCGCTCGAATCCTTGTTTGGCAGCCCGGTATAGCGGGGCGTCTGGCTTGGCCAGCGGCCTCTTCTTTGACCTATATCTGTTGCTGCGCCCGGGTCTTCGGCCCGCCGCCTCCTTACCGGAGACCATGGCAGCGGTTCCTAGCGCAAGTACCGGGGTACGGACCAAGCGACCGCGCCATCCCACTCTCCTTGAAACAGAGCGTTCATCATGGGTACACATTATGGTTGTGGCGCCTATCCTCACCGCACGATCCTTCCCATCTCCCGAAAAAGGCTTTGCGGCGGGTAGCGCAGAACTGCTGGTCGTGCTAATATCGCTTGCGCGATAAGCAGGAACCAGCGGCGGTGCTGTGAAGAGCTTTCGAGGGGCCTTCACCGCCGCTTTTCCTTTTCTCTCATTTTTCTTAACCCGACAGTCTAACCGTTTGCGGGTAGCTTTGCTACCAACCACTGTTCTCTCATAATTTACTACCGAGTCGGCTCTAATAGCGTCAAACTCGATACGCTATCCTTTCATTTGCAGACCGCCGAAATCTCAGACACCGCATATCGTAGAAAACCACCGGCCTTATTGCAAGTAAGGTTTTTGCCTATATTTTTCTCTGTGAGGAAGG
This sequence comes from Rubrobacteraceae bacterium, assembly GCA_050331175.1. Classification (GTDB taxonomy): domain Bacteria; phylum Actinomycetota; class Rubrobacteria; order Rubrobacterales; family Rubrobacteraceae; genus SIRX01. The sequence continues at coordinate 813 of JBHJHC010000137.1, forward strand.
TGGGTGTTAATGCTCACAAGGTTTGTAGGAGCTACGAAGCTTAGACAAGCTAAAGATTTGGTGCAGAAGCCCGATAAACGTCTAGCGAAGACGGCGCACGAACTACTAGAATACGCACTTATGGCTAGGAACGACTTCGGAGAGAAGTTTATAAGGCTGCTCGATCTATACCGCAAGCCAGACGGCTCGCGCTGGACCATGGCGGAAATCGAACAATCTACCGGTGGGTTCGTGAAAGGCTCCTACCTTGCGAATCTCAAGGCTGGGCGCATCCGGCAGCCAGGACTTGACCGGCTACGGGCAATCGCGAGCGTAATGGGGTTCCCTGTAGAGCTCTGGCTCCAGCGTCCCGACCTGTGGGAGGTCGCCGAAACCGAACCGGTGGGGGGCGACGCCTTCGTTCCCGGTACGCTTTCCAGAAACCTAAACCTCCTCTTCAAAGTCCTGACCAACGAGCGCACCGGCAAGCCTTACACAGAAGCAGACGTTGCGGCGGCTTCCGAGGGCGAACTGACCGAGCAGGACGTGCGGGCGATCCGCGAGGGCAAAGTAGAAGACCTCCGAGGTGCGCAGTATCTCGCGCTCTCGAAGGTTTTCGGCATAGACATCAACTACTGGTACCAGGGAACCGGCACCTACGGAAACTTGAGCGAGACGGATCTCCGGGCGCTAGTGGATGCGAAGACTCATACCATCTTGAACAAGGTTTACGGGAGTCCCGAAAGACAGAAGGACGTGATCCTGCATCTCCTGGAGCAAATGGAATTGCTAAGAGAAGAGGAACGGCCAGAAGGTGACACCTAGCGGCGCCAGCACCGCCCAGACGGCCGCGCGCGTCGCCACGCTGGTTTCCATATTCACCCGTCAGCCGATCTTGGCGGTGCCCGTCTTCCTAGCGGTCGGCTATGCGGCCGGTGCGCCTGATCCGACGCCGACCTTGGCCTGGGCTACAGCCTGTCTCTTAGCTACTACCGTCCTCCCACTAATTTACCTGCTTTACCTGAGACGTAGCGGATCAGTTCGCGACGACGCCAACATACAGCGGACTGAGCGCACCGGCCCGCTCTTGGTCGTCTCCGCCTTCTGGTTTGTGGTCTTCGTCTTCTTCGCGCTCCTCGGGCTCCCCGAGTTCCTCCGGGCTACATTCCTTGCTTACCTCTTGGTTCCTCCCGCCTTTTCTTTGTTGACTCGCTACACCAACCCTTCGCTTCACGCCGCTGGCGCAGCGTGGGCGGCGGTGGTCTTCGTTAACGCCTTCGGCGTATGGGGTTTATTCGCCGCCGTACTACTTCCGTTGACCTGGTGGTCGCGCCTCGCGCTGCAGCGTCATACCCGCAAGGAGTTGTTAATCGGGACCGTCGTCAGTGCGGTCTTCACCCAAGCGGCCTTCATCCTGGGAGCGTAGCTTCGTCGCTCTTTTGTTACCATCGGCGTGGCTGAGATTATGTCGGGGCTTGTAGCCTCGCCACTGATCCGGAGGTATAGGTGCCCAAGGACCCGCCTAAGATACCCGATCCGCTTCTTCTCGCGAACACCTTGCGATTTCGGCGGGACGCGCCAGCTTTCTTCGTCAATACTCTCAGGAGTTCAGGCGACTCCTCACGCTTTCGGCTCGGCCGCCGGTTGGTCTATCTTCTGTTTCACCCGGATCATGTAGAGCGGATCCTTTCCACCAACCGCTCGAACTATCCGAGAGCCGGCTACGATAGGCTCGAACCGCTCCTCGGTGCCGGCTTACTCTCGAGTGAAGGTGAGGCCTGGCGCTCCCAGCGCCGCGCCATCCAGCCCGCCTTCCATCCCCAGCGGTTCCCCGACATGGTCGAGGACATGAACGCCGCGGTGACCGACCTCTGCGGACGGCTAGATCATGGCGCGCACTCAGGAGAGATTGTAGATATCGAAGTCGAGATGAACCGGTTGGCTCTCGGTATGATCGGCCGGGCACTCTTCGGATACAACGTGTCCCGGCAAGCCCCCGAGGTTAACGAGGACCTCTCCTATATCTTGCGCTACACCCTCAGCCGTATAGGTCGTCTCTGGGCCCTCCCCGCTAGAGTATCAACACCGGCCCGCCGCCGGTACGCAGCGTCTTTGGTCCGGCTCAACTCCGTAGTCGATACCTTGATCGCTCAACAAAGAAACAGCCCGACGGAGAAGAATAATGGGAGGCCCAACCTAATCTCCGAGCTGCTCGATTTTCGTGACCCCAAAACGGGAGCGCCCTTCGACGAAAAACGCATTCGGGATAACGTGTTGACGTTCCTCACCGCCGGCCACGAAACCACCGCCAAAGCACTGACCTGGAGCTTGTACCTCATGGCCCGGCACCCGGAGCAAGGCGGCCGGCTACGCCAGGAAGCCCAGGACCTCGCATCTTCTGACCATCTCACCCACGACACTTTGAGAACTCTCGATTTCCACGGCATGTTTATTCGGGAATCTCTGAGGCTCTTTACGCCCGTGCCGGGCCTCGCCAGGCAAGTGGTGGACGAGGATGTGGTAGGAGAGCACCGCCTTTTGCCAGATGCTCGGGTAATAGTCAGTCCCTACGCTACTCACCGGCATCCCGATTTCTGGCTTGATCCCGGACGCTTCGATCCCGAACGCTTCAAGCCGGGTACTAAGACCTACATCCGTCGTCACCCGTATGCCTATTTCCCGTTCGGACGCGGCCCCCGACAGTGTATCGGCACGAATTTCGCACAGCTAGAGATGAAGCTGGCGCTCGCCGTTATCGCCCGTCGCTATACCTTATCCTTGCCGCCCGGGCACGACGCTTCGTACGTCCCCACTGAGACCCTTTTCACCCTCCGCCCCAAGTACGGTATGCCCGTTCACGTAGCGCACGCCGCCTAAATGGTCGGCCCACGTGACCAATACCATTTGATGTCTTTTCCTCATCTCTTGCAGAACGTAGCTATCTAGGTAAACTTCTCGGTTATGCAACACAGCCCACTAACATCTCCATCCTCGATGCAGCATCCTTCGAGACGGCGACTGGCCTCTTGATGCTTCTTCAAGATCGTCTAGCTACCCTCCGGCTGCCGAAACCGTTGCGGCCGTTCGGTGACGGAAAAGGTTCTGGGGGCCGGGCATCAGATCCCACATCACATTCGACGCCGCGGATACACTTAAAACGATTCTTCGCGAGCCGCTTGCCGTACGAAGAACACGTAAGAGAGCTGGCCTCTCTAAAGCTCGCCGGACGTCCACATGATGCAGGGATCCTCGCCGAGGCGCTCTACAATGAATACGGAATACAGATACGCGTCGCCTCGTTTCGCGGTCCGCTTCAGGCGCGCGGCGTTGCTCCGGAGACGATCCATCACGACGGCGACGACTCTTATACTATCTGGCTACCCGAAGGCCTCTCGTGGTGGCACCAAGAATACCTGACCCTGCACGCCATCAGCCACGTTGCGGCCGGCCACCTCTTTATCGAGCGTGACCTTGAGAGCGGCAAACTCATCGGCCTACTCGGCGCCGAGCCCGGGCGCAAGCGACTCGCCCGACAAGCACCGTTTACCACCCGGACCAACCCTACCTTTTTTCCCGATGGCTACGGTCCGACGGTCGCTGATCTGCTCATCCTCTACGAGGCGGAGGCAGATCTGCGCGCCCGCTACTACATGCGGACCGCGCAGCTAGGCTCCGCCGCGCTGGAGAAAAGCCGACTGAATCAACTTTTCTAAGATGTCGCTTCTTTCCGCATTCGATCCTCACCAGCTCAAGATAGCCTCTTTCTTGGCACTCTGGTCTATGGCGATGTACGCTTGGGCACATTGGAGAACCCCTCGCGCCCGCGTACTCAAGACCGGGGCTCTCATAACAGCCTTTGGCGCCTTCGTCTATATCCTCGGAGCCTGGGTAACAGCCGGCGATCCAAATGACTGGCGAGAGACCTTCGTCTACAACCTGCGCGCCCTGCCGTTCACCGCGGCTCTCTCCTATATTGCGTACGTTCTCGCCGCCAACCTAGCTAAAAAGAGTCCCCGCCTCGAGCGCTTGTGTCGGGCTGCTCCCTACATATTGGCCGCCGTCTGGTCTTTCGTCTTTCTTTTCGGCCTCTTCTTTCCTGTCCCAGCCCTGACGAAACCGCCCGACATGCCGGCGCACTTTCTCGTCTTGAAGTTGCGAAACCTGTCGGAGTTTTTCGTCCTTTTCGTAAGTGCGCTAGTTTTTCTGAAAGAAACGCTGCGTTCTCGCCCTCTCCCGTCCCTGCCTCTAAGACTTCAGCACGCGGCTTTGAGTCTCGGTTCGATCTCTTTCTCGCTGTTGGTCCTTCTGTCCTTCGCCGCTGCCGCCTCCCGCTCACTATCCCTGCCTGGTAGGCTGGATCCCACGGCCATCGCCCTCCATGAACCGCTACAAACAGCTTTGCTCATACTTGGCGGAGTAGCCTACGCTTTGGGACTGTTTCTCCACAACTCCATCGACAACCAGGAGCGCCTGCACGCCCAGACTGATCTCTGGATAGAGTACCGAGCTGATCTTGAGCTCGAACTCTTCCGCTCCTTCGGCCCCCGGGTGGGGGATCTCGAAACCGACGTAATCTTCCGAATCCTCACCCGCTCGGACCCCGTGCCGAACGACCCTTCCTTCTCGCTCGGGATAGACCTAAACCACCAGGCCACCCTAAATGCTTCCTACACCGTTAAGCTACTCGGACTTCTCGCCGCTAACGACGCCCAGACCCGGCGCCTGATCTCACTCCTGAAGAACCTCCACACCCGCCTGTCCAAGGACACCACCGCCCTCTCAGAACTCGCAGTCCGTCCGAAGGGCGATTTCGGCTATGACCTCGCTCGCGACACCCTCTACGCCGCAATGACCCCGGCCCTGGAACTCGCCGCAGCAAATCGCCCTCTCGACTTGCTGGACAAACCAACCTGGGTTCAAGTCGCGGCCGCCGTTGCAGCCGGAGCTTCCTACCTACCACCTGCAAAAGCCGATGCAATCCTCGATCATAAGACGCGGTCCATTTCTTCCTACGTCCTAGCCGCGTATCGTAACGCCAGTGATCCCAGCGCCTCTGACTACATCCTTAAACACTACTTCCTGACCCGGGACAATATTCCCACAATAAGTTAAATCCCCGTAAAACTTATTGACGGTAATGTTTCGATCCTGTAACATCCTGCCCAATTATAGGATCGCACCATTTATAGGAGGGTAGATCTTGGTGGATCACGGTACAAACTATCATCCCCGGTACTCTCAGCACACCGACTACTCAGACCCGGCTGGCTTTTCCTTCGATCCCACTAGCCGGCTTCACCAATACAAGTCCATTGACACCTTGAGTTTTCGCCATTGCTGCTCATACATGATGTATTTCTGCTCATGTGTGAGAAGAGTAACAAAAGAGGGTAATACCATGTTTAATCCGAACCTGTGCAACCGTATGGCCGAGAACAAGACTGGGGTAAGGTATTCCGGCGCTTGCTGCAGCGCTACAGGCGCGACGACGGCTCGAAGTGGGGCGGTAAGAGCCTGGAACGAGCCACCAAGGGGTACGTCTCTCACCAGTACGTCGGCCACCTCAAAGCGGGCCGGATCAAGGAGCCGAGCTTCGGCAAGATCTACGCCATCAGCCGGGCGATGGGCATACCGCTTGAGGAGTGGCTTGATGAGCCCGTGGAGGACAAAGGCTACTGAGTTAGGCAAAGAAGTTTTCCAGGGGGGTGTGTCGCTTGGCACGTAATTCGTCAGGGGTGGAGACAAGTCTCTCGTCGGATTACACGTCGGGGCTTATGACTGAGTTGGCCCTGGCCTCTCATCAGGCAGAAGACCAGCCTGCTCTCCTAGATTCCTTCGCCGATGTCGTAGGCGAGGCTCTGTCTGCGGACCTGGTGCAGCTACTTGAGTGTAATCCAGAGGATGGGAACTTTGTGCTCCGTGCGGGACGAGGCTTTCCGCAAGAGATCTACGGCCAGGCGCGGGTTCCGGGCGGACTGCTTTCCCAAGCAGGACGGGCTGTGTTGGACCCTTACGGCCGGCCGGTGGTAATAGACGATTTCTCCAAACCCCACGACTGGGCCGACGAAGATCTTAGCGTCGCGCACGGTGCCCGAAGCGGCATCGCGGTCAAGATTCAAACGGATGCCCTGGATTACGGAGCCCTCTGCGTTTTTTCGGCCCATCCGCGAGAGTACCTGCCTGAGGAAGTAGACTTCATGCACCAGGCGGCAACATTGCTAGGCGGCGGCCTCGACCGTCTGCAAAAACATGAGGCCGCTGTCGCCTGGCGCTCACGCGCTGAACTGCTCCGCTCTGGGACGGCCCTCCTGAAAGTGCCCGCCACTCGGGACGAGCTGCTTTCCGCCGCGGTACTGGCAGCGGTTGGCGGGGGCGCCGGCGGCGCGAGGCCTATAGCCGACTGGTGCTTTGCCGACGTCCTTGTCTCGAACGGCGCGCGGCCAAAGTTCGGCCGGGTTGCTGTAGACCACGCAGAGGGGGCCGAACCCCACGTCCAGGCTTCCTTTTCGGCGCCTCTGTCCCCTACGGCATCGCACGGCACGCCGAGAGCCTACGCTACCCGACAGCCAGAGTTGGTGGGGCACACGGAAGACAGGTTCATCCGGGCTATAGCCCGGGACCCGGACCACCGTCAAGCTATCGAGGACGCGAAACCAGTTTCCTACGTGTGTGCGCCCGTCGTCGGCAAGGAGACCTTCTACGGCGCTTTGGGGTTTCTACGGGTGGCAGACGGTACTGGCGAGCCATACAACAAAGAGGACCTCGACGCCTGTACCGAGTTCGCGGCGCTTATCGGTTCTGCAATCGACTCAGGACTCCCCTGGCCCGACATAGAAGAAGCTCGACAGGCGGTACGCGCCCACACCAATGGTCAGGCCGTCCTTACCTCCCCGGTCGAAGCCGCACTGGATAATCCAACCGCTTCGGAGCGAGAAGTGCTGGAACTTCTCGCCGACGGGATGGGCCCGCGCGCTATATGCCAGGATCTCTCGATCGCAGAGTCCACGTACAAAACTCACCGACGCCACATCCGTGAAAAACTTGGCCTAGAGAGCTACTGTCAGACGATCAAGATCGTAACGGAAGCCCGGCGGCGCGGCTGGCTCCCGGCCTGATCCAGCCGCACGCAATCCCGTGTAACACCCTCTCGACCTCGACCCGGCCGAACACGCCAAACAAACACATGCCCGTCTCCAGGACAAAAGGTCGAAAGAGAGTATGAGGCGCGTCTCGTTCTAAACTTCGCCGCTTTCCTCTATTAACAGAACTACCTACAGCCCATTCCAGCGTGTCTTTCTTCGTTTTCGCGAGAACCCGTGAGTAGTTGGTTGCTCGTGAGAAACAGAAAAAGTATGAGGCTTTTCTAAACCAAAGGATGAGACAAGGCCGAGAGAAAGATCATCCAAAGATCATCTTTTGGTTGATGCTGGCGCGCTTCGGCTCGTAGATAGTACGTCTCGTAATAAACACCGACCGAGGAAGGAGGTGATCCGAAAGAGCAGTCCCCGCGAAGTGGGCGAGACGCCCATACGATGACGAAGGTGGTAGGGGGTCCGCACCCCAGGCTGCAAACCAGGACGGACCCTCCGCCACCCACCACATATGAAAAGGAGCTTACGACCCCTTGTGGCAAATCTATTCTATCAACCAACCCGATCTGCGGCCCGGAACTTGCACCCGGCATTGGCGACATCCCCCGTTCGGTCGGTCCTGTCGTATCTCGACGAACATTGCGGCAACGCATCTCATCCAAGGGTGCTACTCGGGAGACGTAGATTGAGGCGTAGCTTCACCCGCCAGGTGCGCCGGCTACGCTTGGCGGCAAGAACCTTTGGTGCCCGGCTAACATTTCAGTGTGTCCGCAGCCGGCCGCTCACGGGCGGCGAGCAGGGCCGCGACGTACTGTGGCAGGCCCGGTGCAATGCTTTTCGGCGGGCGCTTTCAGACTACGAACTGACCGAAGACCAGGCATGTCGGATTCTGGACTCCTTAATAGGCGGAGGGCCCGGGCGCCGGGAACTTGGTGATTATGACCGGGGTTGTGAGTTGTCCCGTCTCGGATCACTGAGCGGTATCGGCCCAAACGATATCGAACGGGCCGTGCCCCTCATGGGTTTGCAAGGCTTTATCGCCGTCGAGCAACGAAGCATTTCCGGCCATCCCGTCCCGATACTTTGGGTAAGCGCTACCGAACACGGCATCCGTTATACAGGCGAAGCTCATCCCTCAGTTCACGAACGGCGGGCCAGCCGCACAACGGGACAGCAAGCCGGAAGCCCGGACGGAAGCACTTCGCAGTGGATGGTTGACGCATGAACGCATCCCTCGCCGAAAGCTCCGGTCCCTCCGGCTACGGCGACGACCGCTTCTACGATCTCGGAAACCAGCTTCGGGAGTCTTGGCCTGAGATACTGGCCGCCGCCCAGGACCCAGCCAACTGGGCCCTTGGTACCGCCGGCATCTTCGGACTCGGTGCGGCTGTCGCCGGTATTCACGTCGGCTCGGGGCCGATGCTCAACCTCGGCCACCGTGCCCTCTTCCGGCGGCCGGGCGAGATCCTTATCGGCTTCCGGCCCCTGAGGCCCATAGGTCGGGCCCCGGTCTACCTGCCGCTCGGGGACCGCTTTACGGGTATGCAGATGGTCTCGCCGATGGGCGGGGGTAAAACGTCGACCTTCGAGTGGTTCGCCTACCAGGACCTCCTGAACCTCCTCTCCGTGCTCGTGATCGAGGTCGAGGGAAACCTCGGCGCGAAGCTCCTGCCGCTAGCTCTCTGGCTCGGGGTCCCGATCCGCTACTTCACCTACGCCGGTAACAACGCTGGCGCCGCGATGAAGTGGAACCCTTTGGCCGGCGACAAGGTCAAGGCCGCAGAACGGGCCGTGACCGCCTTCCAGTCGGCTGCCGCAAGCGGTGACGAGAAGTTCTTCGAGAACTTCAACTCCATGTTCCTCCGGCACTCGGTATTGGCCGTCTGTTGCTACGCCGAACGCGAGGGCCGGGAGGCGACGATGGCCGACCTCGACAAGTTCGCCGTCGACGAACACTTCCGGCGGCACGTCCTTCGGGTCGAGCGCGATACAAGGGGGGAGGGCTTCTCGGTCAACGCGAAGAACTTGCCGAAGACGACCAGGGCGTACTGGGAGAAGCTCTACTACGGCCAGTACGGAAAAAGGGAGCGGACGCAGTTCGTGGCCGGCCTGCACGCCGTTATAGACGCGTTGCTTGCCCAGGACATCGTAGAGGTAGCCCTTACCCCGCAGCCCGGAGACTCGGTGCTAGATCTAGGCCAGGCCATTGGAAGCCCCGGGCTCACGCTCATCAGCATTCCCCAAGGCGTCGCGCCGGCGACGAGCCGGATGCTCTCGAGCTGGGCTATAGAGTACGCCCGACAGGAGATCCTCGGCAGGGGCGACGGCGGCTACCCGGTCTCCCTCTACCTGGACGAGGTCCACTCCATGCTCGGACACGCCCACTCGAACGCGGCCCAGGGCTTCGCCGACCTTACGCCCCAGTCTAGGCGCCGGCACGTGATCTTCAACTTCGGCTACCAGTCCTTCAGCCTGCTTCCCGAGACGCTCCACAGCGTATTGGTCTCGAACGCCCGGAACAAACTCCTTTCTGGCGGCCTGGTGGGTGAGGACGCCCAGATGGCGCTCGGTCTTCTCGGCTACACCGAGGAGGAGGTGCGCGACTACCGCCGCACGTGGCGCGGCCTCTTCGGGGGGTACTCGAACACCTTCTCCGAAGGCCGGAGACGGCAGACAACCCCACGGGTAAGCGAAGAGGAACTCGTCTACCAGCAGCGGGGGCACTGGATTCTCTCCCGCATCAAGCGCGGCGGCCAGCAGGTTCCCATGCCGGTTCATACGGGCCGGGCGCCAACGCCCCCACCCGCTTACACGCAAGCCTTCGAAACCCTGCTCGAGGCCCGGGATCAGGAGGCCGCTGCGTGATTCCAGATTTAGCCCCCGTCAACCCCAAAAGGAGGTTCTACGCAAAGCACCAAACAGACCCCGCGGGATTCCCGCGGAAGACGTCAGAGCCGTACAGGACAGCGCTCACGAAAGGAGAGACGCAACCCATGAACAGGGACCACAGAGAAACGGTCTCCCCAGGCCGCACCGAGGCTCGGGGAACGCCTCAACGGGAACCGGGAAGGGAACCCGAACGGGAACCCGGACGGAGCACCGGCCGGCACTTGCTGGCGGTTGGCTACGGCACCGTGGCCGACGCTGTTGCGGGTACCGCTTCCGGTGCGGTGGCACAGGTAAACAAGGATCTCGCCCGCTACGTGTTTTGGGCGGTCGTCGCCCTGGCCGCGGTAATCTTCGCCATGAACCTCGGCGCCCAGGCGGCCTTTGCCCAGGCCCAGGATACCGGGGACGCCATCGGCCAGACCCTGGCGAACGTCCGGAACTACCTCGCCGGGCTCGCGTTCGGAGTTGGGGGAATAGGTTTCGTCGCCTCGCTGCTCGTAAAGGGCTACGCCTCGATCAACGAAAACGCGCATGCGTACGCCGCGATGGGGATGAAGGGCTCGCTGTGGTGCATAGTAGCCGGCGTCATCGTAACCCCGATCCTCTCCATTGCGGCCGGCCTCGCCGGTGGAGGCGGAGGCGGTGGTGGTGGCGGCAATTAAGTCGCCCGGATCTTCGGATCAACCGCTTCCTGGAACTCTTCGGGGATATCCCTGGAGAGCCTCGCGTCGTGCCGGGGTTCTCCGGGCCCCGGGGAGCCAACGCCAGAGAGTACCAACCAGGCCAATAGTTTCGATAGCCGTAGTCAAAACAGAGGGGTGAGAAGATGCGCGAGCCGGTCGTAAAAGACCTCGCCGGGGCAAAGAAGACGACGAAGATAGCTGGTATAGCCGTGGAGACCCACCAGGCTACGATCCTCGCCGGCACCCTGATCTTCTTCGCCGTGTTCTGTTATTACCTCGCGGGCTTCTTCGGCCTCTCAACCACCCGCGCTGCGATCTGGATCTCACCGCTTCTGCCGGTGGCGCTCACCTTCGCCTTCTACAAATCAAAAGACGGCTACCACCTGGACTTCGTTTTGTGGCGCAGGCTGATCTCCTGGCTCAGGCCCGACGTCTTCTTTAAGCGCCGCAAAGACCCCGTAAAGGGTGGCTGGCGGTCGATGCGCGACGCGATCCAGCGCATGATACCCGGCGAGGACTTCCACTACGAGATGCTCCGCTGCGACGACGGGACCTACGTCGTCGTCTTCCGCGTGATCCCGAAGAACCTCTCCATGATCGGCGACACCGAGCGGATGCGGGTCTTCCGGGCGGCCGTCGAACTCTACAACTCCCTGGACTTCCCCTGGATGGAGATCGTCCGCTCTAAAGAGGGCTCCACCGCCCGCTACACCCGACGTTTCCGGCAGACGGTGGCCGAGACCATCCCACCGGAGGAGCGGAAGCTCCGCGCGTTCGCCTCTGAGCACGCCGAGTACCTGGACCACGAGCTCCCCGGCCTCTCGATCTTCGAGCGCAAGGGCTACGCCGTCCTCTACTACAACCCCGCCCAGGAGAAGGCGCGTGCCGGTGGCGCGGGCTTCGGGCCGCTAGAAGCCGTGATGAAGCTTCTCGGCTTCGACAAGGGCGGTAAGACCCCCGGAGGCCGGCCGTCCAAAAAGGACGCCATCCGGCGTCAGAAAGAGGCTGAGGCCGCCTACCGAGTCCTCTCCACCCGGGCCAACTCCTTCTACAACGGCGCCGGCCGGCTCGGATGCCGCATAAAGGCGCTTACGGATCTCGAGTTCGTCTCCTACCTGCTCGGACAGACCACGGATTGGGACGAGGATTCAGAGCGAGCGCCGACCCTCTACGAGCCCATCTCCCTCGAACCCGGCGGTTACGACGAGATCACCGAGGAGAAGCGCGACAAACTGATCGCGCAGGCCGACGCGGTCCGGGAAGAAGCTCCGCCCGCACTCGGTATAGGGGATCTGGT
>JBHJHC010000138.1:0-11508 GCA_050331175.1 Rubrobacteraceae bacterium
TAAAGTGCGGTGAGGAAGGTGTCCACGTCGAGCATGAGGAGTCGGTTCCTTTCCCTTCGGGATCGGTCAGCAAGCCGACTTTAGAGCGTGGACACCTTCCGCTCAAATCTCGTACAGATAATTCACACCAAACGTTTGAGCGTGTCGAGCGCATCCGACATGGCCGGCAAGTTGGTCAGCGACGAGCTGTGGAAGTTCGTCGAAAAAGTAATACCTCCCGAACCGCCTAAAGCCCAGCGGCGGCAGACCTCGTCTTCCGAACCGGTCTGCGTTGGTTGGGATAGTTTATGTGCTCAAAACCGGTATACCGTGGGGCATGCTCCGGTATACCGTGGGGCATGCTCCCAAGAGAGTTCGGCTGTAGCGGGGTGACCTGCTGGCGCAGGCTCCGGGACTGGCAAAAGGCTGGCGTCTGGCAACAACTGTTAAGAGTTCTACGCGACGAGCTTGGGCGTGCTCATCGCATCGACTGGTCGCGGGCTTCCCTAGACTCAGCGAGTGTCCCGGCCAAAAGGGGGGTGAGCAAACTGGTCCTAACCCTATAGACCGTGGCAGGGCAGACACCAAGTATCATTTACTGGTAGACACGAACGGTGTACCCCTGGCTGCCACCATCTCCACTGCCAACGTCCATGATTCCAAGCTGCTGGAGGAGCTTGTTGACTCGGTCTGGCCCATCAAAGGTAGACGAGGAAGACCGAGGAAGCGACCTGAGAAACTCCACGCTGACAAAGGCTATGACTACCCGCGTTGCCGAAGGTTTCTTCGTAAACGGGCCATCAAGGTACGCATAGCCCGGCGGGAAGTAGAGAGCAGCGAGAAGCTCGGAAGACATCGATGGGTCGTGGAGATAGTCTGAACGCAAATGACAAAAACGGATGTGCTCGCTCTCGGGGTTGGTCGGGATCACGTAGCGTATCTCCACTTCCTCGCCCGTGACGATCACCCGGTCAATGAGTAGTTCCACCAGGCTACGCCTCTGGTCGAAAGTGGCGTTGGCGAGTCCTCCACTCACCCTCTCGCAGAAATCCTCGATGGAGCCAGCTACTCCAGCAAGCTCTATTCGCTTTTGGGATTGAGCCTGAAGCTGCCTTTCCTGGGCCGCCAGAGACTCCTCTCTTTGTTCAAGGTCCTTGTGGCGCCTCTGGTACTCTGCCAATGGGATGATCTCCCCGAGGTAGGCTTCGGTCAACCTCTCTAACTGACGTCCGAGGGCGGCCCGGCCCCGGCGGAGGTTCTCCTGGCGGGCCTTCAGTTCCTGCGGCAGCCACTGGCCGCCGTGCGCCCTCCGCAGCGCGTCCGTGATGGACTCGGGATGGCTCAGGAGCTCACAGAGATCCTTCCACACCACCTCGTCGAGTTGCTCCGCTGGAGCGTAACGCGAGGGGCACTTCTCTTCGGGCATGTTCTCGGCCTTGTTGAACTTTCCCGAGCACACGTAGTATCTCTGCTTTCGGTCGTGGTTCTTCCCGAAGGTTTTGGCGACCGCTATGGAGGCCAGCATACACTCCCCGCAGCTCACCAGCGCCCTCAGGAGGTGTTCATTGGCCTTGTTGTTGCGCCGGGCGAAGGATTTGTTTTTGGAGAGCTTCTCTTTGGCGAGGTCGAATTGCTCCTGGCTCACCATCGCCGGCACCTCGGCCACGAAGACCCACTCCTCCTCGGGCAGCGGATCGGAGGAGCAGTGGGGGTGCCCTATGGGGTGGGTGGCCGAGCGCCGGATCCTGGCCGGACGATAGCGCACACGCCCGGCGTAGACCTTGCCCGCATAGACGGGGTTGGTTAGTATCCCACAAAGGGTGGCGGTACTCCACGCCTTCCCGCCTCTCGGAGCGGGGATGCCCATATCCCGCAGATGCCGCGAGACGCCGAAAAGGGTCGCTCCTGGCTCGAGGTAGGCGGCGAAGATCTCCGCGACCACCGCCGCCTTCGCCTCGTCCGGCCGCACCCCGGCGGGGTCGCGCGGTCTGTCGGGATCCACTCGCAGACCGTAGGGTACGTGCGTCCACGGCAACAGAAGCCCCGCCTCGTACTTGGCCAGCCTGCCCCGGCGCATCCTCTCCGAGAGCAGCGTCCTCTCGTACTCGGCCACCTCTCCGCGAATCTGCAAAAGGAGCTGGTCGTTAGGCTCCGAACTCATCGGCCGCTCCACAAACTCCACCTGGCAGCCGCCATTGTCGAGTTCCTCAATCAGGACCATCTGGTGGACGTAGTTGCGTGCCAGACGATCCGGTCAAAGCACCACGACGACCTCGAACTCCCTCAAGCGCACCTTGTCGCGCAGGGCATCGAGGGCCGGCCGCTTGAGCGTCGTCCCGCTGTAGCCGTCGTCGCGAAAGATATTCTCCTCCGGTAGCTCCCATCCCCGCTCCTGGGCACATTCACTCACCTTCTCGAACTGCTGCTCAATCGTTTCGAGCTTGACCTGCCGAGAGGTCGAGACCCGAACGTATGCCGCCACCCTCATGGTACTCCTTCTTGCCGTTTGCGCTCGCATTCGCGCTCGCATTCGCGCCCGGAGTGCGAGCTTGCTCGTATTCGAGGCTCCATCGCAGGATGGCCTAGTAGGCTCGGTCCCAGCGTTGCTCCCCATCCAGGTGTTCCACCACTTCCCGATGTACGTACCACTGACGTTTCATCATCTCCTGCGTGCCGAGTGCTCCCAGCAGAAGGATATGCCGAACCTTCGGCGGCTCCGTCAGTTCGGCGGCGCGTGAGGCTTGGCCGGCGAGAGTGGCTGAGTGAGAGCCGCGCCTGGCGGCTCATACAGAGTTTGTCATTTGCAAGCAGTCCATCGAACGAAGTTTCGCGTGGCTTCACCGCTTTCGGCGGCTTACGGTTCGCTATGAACGCCGTGCGGACATCCATCAGGCTTTCCTCGACTTAGCGTGTGCCCTCGTTTGCTTCAACTATCTTTGCAACGGGTATTGAAATGCGTTCTTAGCCTCCCGCTCCGCGCGCATTCCGCATCCAGTTCGCCTCCTCCCCAAGTATGGACTCGAGGTAGCGGCCACCGGTGGCGACCACGACGAGCGGCAAACTCATGGTTCTTCCAGACCTCCGGGCTTCGACGGTGATCGGGTAGTTCGGAGCGATTCCGGGGGGCATTGACTGTGGTTTGGCCCTCACGCAACTCACCGTGCGGGACCTGCTTTTACCCGCGCCAGGATCTCTTCCGGGGAGCCACGACGGGTGTGGATGCTCTCGAGCCACCAGGTCGCACCTGCTTCGGCGTAGGCTCTGGGAAGCGTTGCGTCGCCCGGATCCGAGTATCCGTCCAGTGCAACGTCGAAAGGGGCGTCAGAGGTTCGGTGTTGGCGGATCTCTTCTACCATCGCTTCTAGCTGTTCGGGGGTTTTGGACATGCGGATGGAGCCGTCCAGGGGCGTGGCGCTGGCTAGCCAGCCGTCCCACCGGGCGGCGCGGCGGAGGGCGGGCCTGGCGTCGCCCCCGATCCAGATCGGAACCCGCGGCCGCTGGACCGGAAGCGGTGCCAGCGTGATGCCTTCGACCGTGTAATGCTCTCCGTGGTGGGTTACCTCCTCGCCGGACATAAGCCGATCCAGAACGGTTAGCCCCTCGTCGAGCATCGCGGCCCGCCGCGCCGCGTCGCCGGGGTCGCCGAACGCCGCAAACTCCCGCGGCACGCCCCCGAGCCCGGCCCCGAAGACAACGCGGCCGCCGCTCAGGAGATCCAGGGTTGCCAGGGTGTTGGCGACGGTTTGGGGCCGGCGGCGGGCCAACGGGCTAACGTCGGTCCCGATCCGAATACGCTCCGTGGAGGCTGCCACGGCGGAGAGTACGACCCACGGGTCCGCGGACGGCGTGTTCCACACGAACCCGAAGTGGTCCGAGATAAAGAGGCCTTCCCATCCGGCCGCCTCAGCCGCCCGCGCCAGCCGGACCGCCTCGCGGGGATTCGAGTGGTAGCCCAGGTTCAAGATCATGACGCCGTAATGCACTGTTGGAAAACCTTTGTGAAACGAGGCCCGGAGGAGATTCTAACTCCGGGAGCGCAGCCAAACTGGCGCCGGCAATGATCGGCGCGTGGCGCGTCGTGGAGGTGTTTCTACACGGAAACTGTCTGCTTGTTGGCTTCTTCCCAGCCCTCGTAGCTGCCTTCCAGCTCTATCACGTTGCCGAAGCCGGCGGCGCGGAGCGCGCTGGCAACGACCGCGTTGCGGGCTCCGGTCTGGCAGTGGGTAACGATGGGCCGGTCTTCGGGCAGTTCGTCCAGGTTCCACATTACCCGTCCGCCGTGAATCTGGACGGCGTCGGGGATGTGTCCGGCCCCGTACTCGCTCCTGGCCCGCACGTCCAGCACGAAAGGCTCTTCGAGGCTCTCCAACTCGTCCGGGGAGACGGTTGGGACCGGCTCTTTTTCCAACCCTTCGAGGCCGGTGACGTAACCCACCACGTTGTCCAGGCCCACGTAAGAGAGTTTGTCGCGCAGGTGTTGGGCCTCCTCTTCGTCGCTTGCCAACACCACGATAGGGCGGGGGTCGTTTTCCGGATCTATGACCCACGAGGCCCAGCTGGCGAAGTTGTTTCCGGCCGGGACGTTCAAAGAGCCAGGCACCGCGCCCTCCACGAAGTCTTCGGCCCGCCGCGGGTCGATAAAGATGATTTCTTCCCGATCTAGATGCTCCTGGAGCATCCGGGCATCGTATTCCAACAGCGGCGGGCGTTGGCCGAGTAACACCGGACCCAGCTTGTTCTGGCGCTTCATCCGGCCGAAGTATGCCGGCGCGTCGGGCTGATCCGCCAGCAGAGACTCCACGAAACCCTCTTCGTCGTCATTCTCTACGAATGCGCCCCACCAGGCGAAGAGGCGCTCGTAGCCGACCGTAGAGGTCGGTACGGCCCCGAGGGCTTTGCCGCAGGAGCTACCCGCCCCGTGTCCCGGCCACACCTGTACGTAGTCCGGCAGGGGCAGGAACTTCTCGCGCAGGCTCCGAAACATCTGCTTCGCCCCCGAAAGGCGGGTGTCTTTACCGCCGGCGACCTCGTCCAGGAGGTCCGGCCGGCCCAGATCTCCCACGAACACGAAATCTCCGGTGAGAATAAAGCCCGGTTCGCCGGCCGTTGCCCCGTCCGTGACCAGGAAGGAGATGTGCTCCGGGGTGTGGCCCGGGGTGTGGACCGCCGTCAGGACGACGTTGCCCACCGCTATCTCGCTGCCATCGTAGAGCTTCCGGTTGCCAAAACCGTACTTCCAGTCCTCATCGCCTTCGTCGGAGAGATAGAGGGTGGCTCCCGTGGCCGTCGCCAGTTCCCGCGAGCCGGAGAGGAAGTCCGCGTGGATGTGGGTCTCGGTGACCGCCAAGATCTCCATCTCCTGGTCCCCGGCCTTGTCCAGGTATACCTGGATGTCCCGCCGGGGGTCCACGACCACCGCCGTACCGCTCTGCTGGCATCCGATAAAGTAGCTGGCCTGGGCCAGATCTTCGTCGTAGATTCGCTCGAAAAACATCCTTAGCTCCTTCCGACAATCGAATTCTACCCGCTGGCGGGGGAGTGTGCGCCCGGCCCGCCGCTTTCTCGTTCTTTCAGCAGACCCAGATTCTGGAGGGCTTCCCGGGTCGTCGGGTAGCAGATGTCCCCGAATTTCTGTAGCCAGCCGGACTTTCTCAGGCGCTCGCGCACCGGCTTTTTCATGTGGGTAAAGAGGATGTGAACGTCGCGGGCCTGGTACTCGGAGATCAAACTCTCCAGGCCTTCGAGGGCGGTTACGTCTATGTCGTTGATGCCCCGGCTGTCTATGATGACGTACCGGAGGTCGGGGTGGTTGGGGACTTCAGAGATCAAATACTCTTCCAGAAAGGGGATGTTTGCGAAATACAGGCGGGCGTCGAAGCGCAGGATCAGGGCTTCCGGGAAAGTCTTTGCCTCCGGGTAACTCCTGAGGCCCTTGAAGGTGTCTTCTTCCTCGACGTACCCTAGCTGGGCCACCTGCGGGTAAGCGGTACGCCGGATAAAAGCCAACAGGGCGAAGGCGGCCCCGATTATGATGCCCTGCTCGACGCCTACCAGAAGGGTTACGGAGAACGTGATCAGGAGCGTCAGGCCGTCAGAGCCCCGGATCTCGAATATGTACCGGGCCTCCCGGAAGTCCAGGAGCTTGTAGACGGCCACTACTATGACGGCCGCCAACGCGGAGTTCGGCAAATAGTAGAACAGCGGTGTCAGCACGAGCAGGGTGGCGACGACCATGAGCGCCGTGATGATCGAGGCCATCTGCGTCCGGCCTCCCGATTGGTACTGGACCGCCGTGCGCGAGAACGAACCGGCTACCGGGAAACCCGAAAAGAACGCCGCGCCGAGGTTGGCCAGCCCCAACGCCCTTAGCTCCTGGTTTGCATCTATCTTGTACTTTTCCCGGGTCGCGATGGCTTTGGCGACCGAGATTGACTCTATAAAGCCTACGAAGGCAACGATCAGGGCGGCCGGCATGAGGGTTCTCGCCACCTCGAAATTGATGGTGGGCACCGAGAGCCTCGGCAACCCCCGCGGCACCTCTCCCACGACGGCTACGCCCCGGCCGTCGAGCGAGAGCAGGTAGACGGCGATCGTCGCCGCGACTACTGCTATGAGGGGGCCGGGCAGGCGGGGCAAGAACCTGCCGATCAGCACGATGGCCGCGATACTCAGGAGCCCGATGGCGAGCGGTATCCAGTTCGTATCCCCGATCTGGTTCACGATCGCCACCACCATCCCCGGTGTGGAGTGGTCCTCGGAGCCGGGGATGCCCAGGAAGTGCTTTACCTGGCTGAGCGCGATGATCACCGCCGAGGCGTAGATGAAGCCGCTGAGAACCGGATGGGAGATGAAGTTCGTCAAGAAACCCATCTTGAGCAAACCCAATGCGAGCTGCACTACGCCGACCATCAGGGCCAGCAGCAGAACGTAGCCGATGTACTCTTCACTGCCCGGCGCCGTGATGGCGCTGACCGACGTGAACGTCAGGAGCGCCATCAGGGCGGGCGGGCCGACCGGCATGTGCCTTGAGGTACCGAATAACGCGTAGACGATGGCCGGAACCGTCGAGGCGTAGAGGCCGTAGATGGGGGGCAACCCCGCGAGCAAGGCGTAGGCCATGCTTTGGGGCACGAGCATTACGGTGATGACCAACGCGGCGGAGAAGTCCCGCGCCAGGTCTTCCCTACCGTAGTCCCGGAGCCACCCGACGGCGGGGATTGCCTTCTCTAAGGTCCCACCCGTCTCTACACCACCCCTTTCTTGCGAAGTGCTGGACCTTGCCGAGCCAACGTGAGGACCGAAATCTCCTTGACTCCGCGGGCTACCTCTACGTGAACCAGGTCAGGCCAATCGCAATCCCCTTTAGGAGCTCCTGGAGAAGTTGTTGAGGTCGGCGGTGAGCCGGCCCTGGATCGAGCCACACATCAAATCGCACAACTCGAAGATCGAACGGTCCGCTATGCTGTAGTAAGAGTTCAAACCCTGCTTGCGCCGCTCTACGATCCCCGCCTCGAGAAGCATCCTCAAGTGCTTGGACACGTTGGCCTGCAACCCGCCAGTCTCCTCGACCAACTCCGATACGGTCCGCTCCCCGTCCATCAAATTGTAGATGAGTTTTAATCGCATCGGCTCCGAAAAGGCTTTGAACTGCTCCCCGAGCATCTCGAACGCCTCGTCGCTAAGGTCCTTCTTCTTGTACTCTGGCATGCCACGCCCTTTCTAACTACGTCAACCAACTATATTACCATAAAGTAAATTACGGTAGTTTCGCCGGAGGCGGAACCCGGGGGTGCTAGTCCGTTACCAGCACGGCTGCCCCTTGTACGTCGCCGCTACGCAGGATGCTCAGTGCTTCGCCGGCTTTCTCAAGGGGAAAGGGGGTGACCTCGGTTTTTACCGGTATTTCCGGGGCCAGCTTCAGGAACTCTTCGCCGTCGCGGCGCGTCAGGTTTGCGACGGAGCGGACTGTGCGTTCGCCCCAGAGTATTTCGTAGGGGAAAGCCGGGATGTCGCTCATGTGGATGCCGGCGCACACCACGACGCCGCCTTTGGCCACGGCTTTTAGCGCCGCGGGGACCAGCGGGCCGACGGGCGCGAAGATTATGGCCGCCTCCAGTTCTTCGGGGGGTGAGGTATCCGAGTTGCCCGCCCAGGCGGCGCCCAGCTTGCGGGCGAAGGTTTGGGCCTCCTCGTCGCCGGGGCTGGTGAAAGCGAAGACTTCTCTCCCCTGGTAGATGGCGACCTGGGCGATAATGTGGGCGGCGGCCCCGAAGCCGTAGAGGCCGAGTTTCTCGGCGTCACCGGCCATACGGAGGGAACGGTAGCCGATCAGGCCGGCGCACAACAGCGGCGCGGCCTGGAGGTCCGGGTATCCTTCGGGGATCGGGAAGCAGAACCGGTGGTCCGCGACGGCGTATTCTGCGTAGCCTCCGTCCGTGTCGTAGCCGGTAAACCTGGCGTTGTCGCAGAGGTTTTCCCGGCCGCTCCGGCAGTAGCGGCAGGTGTCGTCGGTCCAGCCGAGCCAGGGCACGCCGACCCGGTCGCCGGCTGTGAACCGGTCTACCCCGTCTCCGGTCTTCTCCACGACGCCGACGATCTGGTGTCCGGGTATCAGAGGCTGCCTGTGGGGCGGGAGCTCGCCGTCCACGATGTGCAAGTCTGTACGGCACAGCCCGCAGGCGCGCACCCGGAGGAGTGCCTGATCCGGCCCCGGCTCCGGAGCCGGTACCTCCCGGCTTTGCAACGGTTCGCCCGGGGCGTTCAAGACTACGGCCCGCATCTCTTGTCACCTCCTACGAGAGAGTTTAACAAGGCGCCGGGTGGCTGCCCCGGATGGCTGCGCCGGATAGCTGCGTCAGGCGGCGGGTATCAGCACGTAGTTCGAGATGGCCAGGTAGTGGAAGACGCTGCCGCAGATCACGAAGAGGTGCCAGATGGCGTGAGAGTACGGAACCCGACGGTTGTGGTAGAAGATCGTCCCGGTGGTGTAGACGAGGCCCCCGGCGAGGAGCAGCCAGATCGCACCCGCAGGCACCGCCTCTACGATGGGCTTGGCCGCGACGACGGCCAACCATAGAAATTCACGAGGCGGGGACCGTCTGCTTTAGCTGACGGGGGAAGCCTCGCGCACCTCCCTTCTGTCCGTTTTCTGTCCGTTAGACAAGGTGCTTTCTGTATAACGGCTCGGTATACTGTCTTTGTGGAGTACCGGACCACATCGGGCGCCGTATCGAACCTGAATTTTCACCTTGTCTGGTGTCCTAAGTACAGGCTCCCGGTGCTCACCGGAGACGTGGCTACGGAGCTTGACGCGCTGCTCAGGGAGAAGGCTGCGGAGCTTGGCGTGGAAGTCAAGCACCTCTCGGTACAGCCGGATCACGTTCACCTGTTCGTGAAGGCTGTACCAGAGTATTCGCCTGCGAAGCTGGCTCGCCAGTTCAAGGGCTACACCTCTCGTGTATTGCGAGACAGACATGCTCGCCTCAGAAGTCGTATGCCCACGCTCTGGAGCCGGTCCTACTATGTCGGCAGTGCGGGCCACCTCTCGGATAAGACGATAGCCCGCTACATCGCCGCTCAGGAAACCCGGAGCAGCTAGTTGAGGAAGGCGTACAAGTACCGGCTGTTTACCAACCGCTCTCAGGAGCAAGCTCTTGACGCGGCGCTCGAACAGCATCGCCGCCTGTACAACCTTGCTCTGCGAGAACGCCGAGATGTGTACGAAGCGGAAGAACGCTCCGTGTCTTACGGCGAACAATCGGGTCGGTTTAAGGAGAGCCGCCAGGCATTGCCGGGGCTCGCAACTCTCAACTTCTCGTCTGCTCAGGCCACACTCCGCAGACTGGACAAGGCGTTTAAGGCGTTCTTTCGACGGTGCAAGTCCGGCGATGCTCCAGGCTATCCGAGATACAAACCCGAAGGCCGCTTTAGAACTATCGAGTTCCCGTCCCACGGCGACGGCTGCAAGCTCAAAGACAACGGGCGGCTGTACATCCAGAACGTCGGGCATATCAAGGTCAAGCAGCACCGTCCTGTCGAGGGGACGATCAAGACCGTCTCGCTCAAGAGGTCGTGCGGGAAGTGGTACGTGATCTTCTCGTGCGATCTCGGGGATGCGCCCGAAGCTGATCGGAGCGGGCCGGAAGTCGGGATAGACCTCGGGCTCAAGAGCTTCTTGGTCACTTCGGATGGCGCGTCGGTAGAGCCCCCGCGCTACTACCGAAAGGCTCAGAAGAAGCTCAGGCAAGCACAGCGCTCGCTTTCTCGGAAAAAGAAGGGCTCTACCCGACGCGGCAAGGCTCGCCAACTTGTTGCGAAGCTGCACGAGAAGGTCGGCAACCAGCGCCGGGACTTCCAACACAAAGAAGCCCGAAAGTTGGTAGACAGCCACGGCCTTATCGCCCACGAGGCTCTTAACATCAAGGGTATCGCCCGTACCCGGCTTGCGAAGTCTACGCTTGATGCGGGCTGGGCTCAGTTTCTCAACATCCTGCAATCCAAAGCGGAAGAGGCTGGGGTTGCGGTAGTCGCGGTTAATCCGACGAACACCACGCAAGCGTGTAGCTCGTGCGGTGCAATGCCGGAGGTCAAGAAGACGCTCTCGGATCGGGTGCATAGCTGCCCGTGCGGCTACACCGCCGACCGAGACGTGAACGCCGCGCTGAACATATTGAATCTCGGGCGGGGGCTCCGCCTTCGGGACGGAACGTATCGGAGTACCGAAAGCGTGTCCCGAGAAGCTGTCTGCTTTAGCTGACAGAGTAGTCACCCCATGAGCACGTACACCCCGGTCGAGAGCGCGTTCAGCCGCCCGGTAAAGAATACCTTGAAGACGATGCCGGCCACGGCGAGCCCCCAGACCAGGCCGAATAGCGTCCAACCCAGGGTCCCGCGCAGGCTTACCAGGGCGAACGGCGTGTAGCTTCCGGCGATGAGCAGGTAGATCGAGCAGTGGTCGAAGACGCGCAATGCCCGTTTGACCCGCGCTCCCCGGAGGCTGTGGTAGAGCGTCGAGGCCGTATAGAGCGTCACGAGGGCCGCCCCGTAAACCACGGAGCTCGCGATCTGCCACCCGTCGCCGTGCAAAGCGGTGAGGACGATGAGCAGCGCGGCCCCGGCCAGGCTCGCGCCCAGCCCAACACCGTGGGTCACGCCGTTGGCGATCTCCTCGGTCGGCGTGTATCTCTCCGTCACGGGCCTCCGGCCCTTTGGGCAGTGTGAATAGCCGGGAGACAGCCCCGCGCGCAGCCGGGTGCACCCTGATCCTCTAGCATCGGGAGCATTCTACACAGAGTCCTCCCGCTGATGCAGCCTTGCGGCCAGGGGCTATGATCTGGAGCGCGGCGGAAGCCCGTCTCACGCGTACGGGTGGGGTCGGCCGGAGGCTTCACTAGAGGCTATCTCATAAATGTGGGAGTGAGGATATAGTGGCTCTTTGGTGCATCCCAGTATTGGCAGGAGTAGAAGAGTATGGATCTCACCAACGAGCAGTGGGAAGTGTTGGAACCTCTTATCCCAGATCCTCCCCGC
>JBHJHC010000139.1:0-24128 GCA_050331175.1 Rubrobacteraceae bacterium
AAGAACTGGTAAGCGGCTCCGAGAAACAGATGGATGCTTTCCAGCAGATGTTTCAGGAAGCGGTCGCTACGTACATGGAGCTGGTAAACGCGCCGTATGACCTCTACCGCAAGAACCTGGAGGCTTTTGGCGGAGGCCGCCAGAACCAGTAAGGCCGGACCGGAAACAGGATCCGCAGCCGTTAGAGTGCTCCGCACGCAAGCCGGGAGGGGCCGAATCATGTAGCTTGTTCCGGCCTGGCAGGAGATTCGCAAAGGACTCTATGACACAAAGACCCCTCCTGCCCAAAAAATCCAAAAATATGTGACTTAAATTCCTTGAACTCGAATAAATATTCTGTGACAATACCGTAACAGTTCGATAACAACGAGAATAAGCAGCACGACGGAGGGGGGAAATGCTCCGGCTCATATCAGGCGTGGCGAAGGTTTTTCTGACGGGAAGTGTGGTGATGTTGGTCGTAGCGCTTATCGCGACGCCCGAGGCAGAAGCCGCCCCCTACCAGCAGCTGGTGGACAACGCCAACAAGAAACGTTTCAAGGTGTCCACGAAATGGAACCACAGCAGCTGGAACAACAACAAGCACGGCAAGAACTATCGGGTAGCAAGACCGCAAAAAAAGGGGGCGGCCCATTTCAAGGTGAAGACCCCCAGGGGCGGCTGGTACACCGTTTGCGGGAAATGGCCGGCCAACAGGAAATATAACGGCGGCGCCCAGGTAAGGGTAAAATCCGCCGGCGGAATGCGGACAAAGCGGGTCAACCAGAGAAAAAACGGCGGGAAATGGAACCGGATCGGCACCTGGAAGCTCAGGAAAGGCGATAGCTACAAGATCCAGGTCATGCGCAGGTCCTCGAAGAGAGGCTGGATAATAGCCGACGCGTTCAAGATCAAGAAGGCCACGAGTTCGAAGGGTGTCCGTTGCCGAAAAGCTTCGGGTAGTAGAGGTGGGTCCAGTGGTAGTGGCACCAGCAAAGGCCAGCGGATAGTAAAGGCTGCCGAAAGCTACCTCGGCAAGCCGTACAAGCTGGGAGGCCAGAGCCTGTGCGATGCCGGCAGGTACATGGACTGCTCGTGCCTGACCCAGAAGGCCTACAGAAAAGCCACCAACATCAATAACCTGCCGGACGATCCGGCCCTGCAGTGGAAGCGCGGCCGCAAAGTGTCCAACCCCCGGCCGGGAGACATCCTTTTCTACAAAGAAGGTACGGGCAGGATAACGCACGCCGGCATATACGCCGGGAACAACAAGATCGTCCACGCCTCCAACTACTTCGGCAAAGTGGTGAAGAAGCCGATGAGATGGCCCGGCGACGGGTATACAGGGGCGCGAAGGCTGATCTAAAGCCCCGACCCTTCAACCCGGAACCTGCGTAACCCGTTTTCGGAGGCCCTCAACAGGGCCTCCTTTTTCTAGCGTCCGGGAAGGTAGAGGTAATACGGGAGCCCTTCGAGGTCCAGGTTGGCGGCTTCCATCAGTTGCCCGGTTTCGGACTGGGAGGAGCCCAGGCGTGCCTGGAGGAAATCCACGAAGCCCGGTGGCTGCACGTACCGGACGACAGTTGCCTCGTCGATATCCGCGCGCTGGCGGGAGACCTCTGCCGCCTTATCCAGGTCGCCGAGCTCGTCTACCAAATTCAGTTCTTTCGCCTGGCTACCGGTGTAGATCCGGCCGTCAGCGACTTCCCGCACCCGCTCTTCGGAAAGTCCCCGGCCTTCGACTATGACCTGGACGAACTGCTCGAAGCTGTCGTCCACGTAGGAGCGGAGTATTCCCCGCTCCTCTTGACTGAGGTTTGTCCAGGGACTGCCGATAGTCTTGAATTCTCCGCTGGTTATGAACCGCCGATCAACACCCACGGTTTCCTTTAAACCGGTAAAGTCGTTCAGGGGCAGCACCACCCCGAGAGACCCCGTGGTGGTAGTCGCGTTGGCGACGATCTCGTCGGCGGCGGTCGCAATGTAGTAGCCGCCGGAGGCCGCTACGCTACCCATCGAGGCTACAACCGGTTTGTCCGACGATTCCTTGAAGTCGTTTATGAGGTTGTACATTTGATCGCTCGCGGTTACGCCGCCGCCGGGGGAGTTGATCTCGAGGATAACCGCCGCTACGTCCTCGGAGTCCTCCGCCTGTTGGAGGGCGTCGCGCAGGCCGTCGGGGGTCGTGGCCGGCACGGTACCGGCCAGGCCGCTGTCGGCGGGTGAGATCACGCCCTCCACCGGCACGACGGCTATCTTCTGGTCGCCCTCACCGAAGACGTAATCTTCTTCGTAGGTCTCCGGGGCCGAAACGGTCCCGCCGCCATCCGAGCCCGCCAGCCCGACGAGCAGGATGAGCGAAACGCAGGCCGCGACCAACATGAATAGGCCACCGGCGATAATGCCGCCGACGATCCAGCCTCGCCGGCGCCTCCTAGGCTGGGCCTGGCCTTCGTTCTCGTTGTTTTCGCCGGTCCCTCTGGGCTGGTCTTCTGCGGAGCTCAAAAGGTCTCCTTCCTGGAAGCGTTCTACGGCCGAATTAATTGAGATCCTGGTTGCGCCCGCGATCTAGAAGACTGCTCGGCCCAGGACTACTACATCCCCGATTATAAAACCGGGGCAACCGGTATGGGAGTTGGCCCGGTAGCGCCGGGCGATCCCGCTTACTTTCTGACGCCCCGGCGGCTTTTTCGCAACATGTCTTCTTTGGCCGCTTTGGAAGACACCGTCTCGTCGCGCGTTTCGAGGACTAGCTTTTCGCGGTGGTCCACGATCCAGAGGTAGAGATCCGGCTCCGTACGACCGGGGAAGACCTCCAGGACGCGTTCCTCGCGGATCATCTCCGCCACCGGACGGTAAGAGTGCTCGTACCAGTGCCTCAAAGCTTCCTCGGAGGAAATGTAGCGCTGCTCGAGCTGTGAGAGGCGAAACCCGTAGGCTTCGATGTAGGTCGCCAGCCGCCGGTAGTCGGCGACGTTGGAGAAACTCACCTCGACTTCCGGCAATACCCGGTCTACCGGCAGCCGCTCCAGAAGCCGCCGGTACTCCAGCTTGTACAGGAGGCTTCCGGCGGTAAGGGCCGAGCCTGCAGGAACCCGGGTCTTTAGCTCCGTTACCTCGGCAGCCAAAGCCTTCACGCGCCGTTGGCGGGCGACGGAGACGCGATGGTTGCCGTCCTGAACGAAATAGACGTCGCCGACCTTGTACAGGCTCACTGGCGGCAAGTCCTCCGCCCGGTGCATCAGGGCGTCTATCTTCTTCCAGCGGGTCTCGCTGCCAACCGTCGAAGGAAGAAAGGCCCGGTCGAAGTCCCGATGCCGGCCCACGCTGCCGACGATCTTCTCTAACGGCACCTTTTGCTTCCCGAGGTACACCTGGTCCACGGCCCCCAGGGCATGCTTGACCTCTTCAAAAGAAAGTAGCCGGTTGGATTCGGGGTCGTTCCGCAGGAAAGACCCGATCCGCCGGAGAAACGCCTTGCGCCGCGCCCGGGTGAAGTCAGTGTCTACCTGAGGGCTCGTGTCCGGGTCATGTGGCATAAAGAGAATCTATACCCGAACCGCCGGGACAACAAGCCGGCGAGGGATTAAATTTCCAAGATCTCGTGCCCGTACACATTGACTACCCGCGTTCGCCCGTAGCCAACGTTTCTTGGTTCGTCGGGTCCGTAAAGGTGAACGTGTCCGTGCAGCCAGAGGGTGGGCTCGTAGCGGTCGAGCAGGCCCAAGAACGACTCGAAGCCGACGTGCGCCGGGTCCTTCCGGTCTCCGACCCCGAACGGCGGGGAGTGGGAGACAAAGACCCGCGGAACCGGCTTCCCGAACAGTTTCCGGCGCCAGATCCTGGCCGCCAGAGACCACGCCCGCAAGCCCATCTGCCGCTCGGTGTACTGGTTGGGACCGTAGGAGTAGGCCCGCGAACCGGAGAGACCTGCCACGGGGACACCTCCCACGTCCACTACCTGTCCATCCAGCGGTGTACACCCTCCCGGCCTTTTCCCGGTCTCCGGGGCCGGGTCGTGGTTGCCAAGGACGTAATACACCGGCGTTCCCAGAAAAGTAACGATGTACTCCAGATATTCGAACGGCAGGTCGCCGCAAGAAATTACAGCCTCTACTCCTGCCGCGTGAACGTTCAAACCGGGGCCGTGCAGCGCTTTCTCCACCCGGTCGCTGACACACAAGACCTTCATCGGGCTCGCTCCGGCGCCTTACTCATTGTCGACGAAACCTCACAAAACAACATTCCATATTAAAGCATCTTGCCGAATCCTCTGGTTGCCGGCGCGACGGGTGGTCAGGCGTCCGCGGCAATTTGTACGATTCGTGCTAGCTGGCGGGTACCCCGGTCTCCGCCGGTTCTACCTCGTAATCTTCCTTCCAGGCGTCGAACCCGCCTTCCAGGGCTGTCGCCTCGAAGCCCATCTTGTTCAGCCTCCGCGCCACCCGGGCGCTGGTCGCCTCGTCCGGTCAGGTACAGTAGGCGACGATCCGCTGGCCTTCGACCTGGCTGCCGTAGGCTTCCTCCCGCTCCTGGACCCACTCCTCGATCTGGTCCGGCGCGACCCGGACGGAGCCGGGAATGCGGGTACGGTCGTGCTCGTACTGGGAGCGGGTCCGGACGTCGAGGACTACCGGAGGCTCTTCACCCTCCAGCATCTCGGCCAGGCGTTCGGGCTTGATGCGGATCGAGGCGCTGGCGTCGCCCTGGAAGATCCCGCCGGCGTTGTCCCGCTCTTCTTCGTGGGTGTCGTTTTCGACGGCCCGGCCGTAGGCCCGGGAGAGGGGGGTCGCCGAAGCGCCGTGGGCGATCACCGAGACGGTTACTACCACCCCGACCACGGCCAGCAGAAATTCGGAGTCCGCGACGCCCGCCTGGAGGACGAGCAGGGCGAGCAGCAGCGAGTTCAGGCCGCGGGGCCCGAACCACCCTATAAACGCCCGCGCTCGATTGCTCACGGCGGCCTTTCGGAGGACGATGCCGATAGCCAGGGGCCGGGCGACGAAGATAACGATGGCCGCCAGGATCAGGGCCGGAATCAGCGGCACCTCGCCGAACAGGTCGGAGATTACGACCCCGAACAGGATAAAGGCCAGGAGCATCGCCATCTCGCTCGTCGTCTCGCCATAGTCCAGGAAACACTGGCAAAGGTCGAAGTTCAGGACCGCCACCGCGAACCCGGTGGCGAAGGCTGCCAGGAAGCCGTCGCCGCCCAGGGCTGTGGCGGTCGCGTAGGAGAGCAGCGTTACCCCGACGCCGTAGAGCGACTGGTAGACCTCGCTAACCCCGAACCGCTCGTCGGCCTTGCTCATGAGCCACGCCGCCCCCGCGCCGATGGCGAAACCTATAACCGGCCCGAGGATGAGCACCTCGCCAACCAGGATCGCCCATCCGGCGGCGCCGGAGGCCTCGGCGTTGGCCAGCGCGATCAGGATGAGCAGCGCCGGCAGCACCACGATGTCGTTCGTGCCGGCCTCGATGTTGAGCGCCTGCCGCACCGACGACGGTATCCGCTCCTCACGCACCACGTCCCGCAGGACTACCGGGTCGGTCGAAGCCAGGATGGTCCCCAACAGCAGCGACTGGATAACCGTGGTGTCCAGCAAGAAGTACGAGCTACCGGCGACCACGGAGATGATGATCAGGGTTCCAGGACCCAGGGAGAGGATCGGGACGAACCCCGCGCCGCCCATACCGATGTTACCGATCCTCACGGCCTCGAGGCACAGGACCATCGCCAGCGTGATGGTCGCCACGACCTCCAGCAGCGTATTCTCGGCCCCGATATCCACGATTCCCAGGCCCTGATGCCCGAGCAGGAACCCGAGTCCCAGGAAGATGATCGGGAACGACAGCGGCGCCCGATCCACGAACCCCGACGCCAGTCCCGCCACCGTCAAAACAACGGCGACCAGCGCGAATCCTGCTACCAGTTCTGGCACTACACCTCCCTAACGCTCGATTGCCGGTAGTTTCAGTTTCCTGCCAACGGCCACCAGAGAAGCCGCCATCGCGGCTGAGACAGCCCCCGCTACCAGGAACGCCACCCCGAAACCGAGCGTTCCGCCTACAGGCTGGCTGAACAGCGGCGAGAGAAATTGTCCCAGGAAGATGGCGGCGGTAAGGCCGCCCAGCGCCCGGCCCCTGATGTTGTCCGGTATGCCGGAGGAGATCCAGTTGTTCAAGTTCGGCAGTAGCAGGCCCACGCCCGCTCCCCCGACGGCCAACCCCAGCAGCGCCAGGGGCAAGGTGTCCGCGAGCCCGATCAGGACGTAGCCGACCCCGATCAGGGCGAAGGTAAGGACGCCTATGGTGTTGTAGCCGAAGCGGGCCCGGATCCTCTCGTAAGAGAGCGATGCCAGCGATTGGCAGAGGGTCATCAACGCGATCGCCAGGCCGGCTCCGGTAGCCCCGATGCCCAGGAGGCCCTCGAAGTAGAAGGGAAGCTGCGTTGGAACAACATAGAAGATCACCATGCCGACCAGCGCCATGGCGTATAGCAGGGCCAGCAGACGAACCGTACTCCCGGCGTCTGGCACAGACCCTCTGGTTTTCCCATCCTCAGAGCCACCTGCCGATTGCCTTGAGGGTTCCCAGAGCCGGAGTGCCACGAGCGGGACGAGAACGAGCGCCGCCACGTAGATCGCGAACGGTCCCCGCCAGTCGACGCCGGCGAGAAAACCGCCGAGTGCCAGGAAAAGCACCCCGCCAAATCCCATAAAGGCTGCCTGTAACCCGAGCACGTGGGAGCGCTCCCGTCCCGAGTAGTAGTCGGCGATCAGGGCCGTCGCGCTCGTCATCACGCCGGCGACGGCCACCCCGAGCAGCGCCCGGCCGGCCAGTATCGCGTAGAGGTTGTCCAGGATCAGGCCCGATCCCCCCGCGATCCCGTACAGGATCACCGAGTAGAGCAGCACCTGCTTGCGGCCCACCCGGTCTACCAGGCTCCCGGCCAGCGGCGCGAAGATCGCGATAAACAGCGCCGGTACGGTCAGGACCAGCCGCACCAATATCTCGGAGTTCTCGACTTGTGAGAAGCTCTCCTGGAGGCCCGGTAGCGATGGTGCGACGGTGGCCCCCGACATTACGGTCAGGCTGCTCGCCGCCAAGAGCGTTAGCAGGACCAGGCGCGAGCCCGGTGATGCACGGTTTCCGGTACCCGGGACGGCCCTCATACCTAGACGAGCACCTCGTCCACGTAACAGAACCGCCAGTTCTCACCCGGCTGGAAGGACTGGATGATCGGGTGTCCTGTTTCCCGGAAGTGCTTCGTTGCGTGCCGGTTCTTGGACGAATCGCAACACCCCACATGTCCGCACGATAGGCACTCCCTGAGGTGAACCCAGGTGTCGCCGGTCTGCAGGCATTCCTCGCAGCCTTCGGCTGAGGGCTCTACGGCTCGGATCTGGTCTGTGTGCGTGCAGCGCTGTTGCACGGATGCTCCTCTCGGTCGGTCACGCGGGGGCGGCCCGGCCCTCCGCCTCTCCTGCTTCTCCTGATTCTCCGGCTTCCTGTCCCTGGCCTTTGCCCTGGATGATCAGGAACGCTGCCAGCGCGCTTGCCAGGGCCAACCCGGCCGCGATGTACATGGCGAGCCGAAAGCCCGCCACGAACGACTCGTCGACCGCCAACGCGATGGCCGCGGCCGTTTCCTCATCCACGCTCTCCGGCGGCTGGGCGGCGCCCAGATCCACCTGCCGTTCCTCCAGTACCGCCCGCTCTTCCTGCGAGAGATCGAGGGTAGAGACCTGGTTTTCCAGCGAGCTGGAGAAGGCGGCGAACACGAACACGCCCATGATGGCGACCGCGAGCAGGGTGGCGGTCCGGGAGACGGCGTTGTTTACACCGGACGCGAGGCCCGAGTGCCGGCCGGAAACCGAGTTGAGGGCCGTGGTGGTGAGCGGCGCGATGACCAGCGACATCCCGAGGCCCATCACCACGACCGCCGGGAAAAACGTCGTCCAGTACGAGCCGCCGGTCCCCGGCAGGGAGAACATGAAGAAACCTACGGCGGTGATGATCGGGCCGATCGTCAACGGTATCCGCGGCCCGATGCTGCTGACGAGCCCGCCGGCCCACCGCGAGAGCAGGAAGGTCAGCACGATAAACGGCAGGAAAGCGCTGCCGGCCGCCGTCGCCGAGTAGCCGTGGACCTGCTGCAGCACGAACGGGAAGAAGTACAGCGCCCCGCCGAGGCCCATATACAGGAGCATCGTCAACAGGTTGGCCCCGGAGAAGTTCCGCGAGCGGAACATGCTCAGGGGCATCATCGGTTCCCGGGTACGGTGCTCGTTGTAGAGGAACGCGGCCAAACCGCCGACGCCCACGAGCAGCGGGACAAACACCAGCGGGTCGGTGATGCCGTGGCTGGAAGCCTCGATCAGGCCGAACACCAGCCCGCCGAGGCCCACCGTCGCCAGCGTCGCGCCCACCAGGTCCAACCGGGAGGCGTCCTCGTCGCGGCTCTCGGGGACGTGGCGAACGCAGATGTACAGCACGACCAGGGCGAGCGGCACGTTGATCAGGAACGCGGCCCGCCACGAGACGAAGTCTATGAGCAAACCGCCCACTACCGGTCCCAGGGCCGCCGTTACCCCCGAAAACCCGGACCAGGTGCCGATGGCCTTGCCGCGGTTCTCCTCGGAGAACGACGCGCTAATAATCGCCAGCGAGCCCGGGATCATCAGCGCCCCGCCGACGCCCTGAACGGCACGGGCGGCGATCAGGGACTCCGAGCTGGGCGAGAGTCCGCACCAGACCGAGGCTACCGTAAACAGCCCGACCCCGATCATGAAGATGCGGCGCCGGCCGTAGTGGTCGCCCAGCGACCCGCCGACCAGGATGAGGGCTGCCAGCATCAGGGCGTAGGATTCCACGATCCACAAAGCGTCTACCGCGGTGGCGTCCAGCTCCTGCTGGATGACGGGCAGCGCCACGTTGACGATGGTGCCGTCCATAAAACCCATCCCCGACGCGATGATCGTCGCCGCCAGTACCCACGGGCCGCTGATCCGCGAGCAGGGCGCGTCCCCGGGCCGGCTCCGAATGACCCCCTCGTCGCAGGGTGGCCTGGAATGCAATGCCAAGTCCTAGCCTCCTCCCGGGAACCGGATCGACTTCAGAACGACGACCCCGGTTGCTCCAGGAACTCGACTTCCTCCGCCGTCGACGGGCGGTCCAGGATCTCGTTCCGGTGCGGAAAACGTCCGAAACGCTCGACGATGTCGCGGTGTCCCTCCGCGTACTCCGTTACGTCCGGGCCGTCCACTTCAGCCGCGAGCCCCTCGAAGAGCGCCACGGACCGCCGCTGGTCCTCCACCTTTTCGCTGTGCATAAACGGCATGTAGAGAAAATGCCGTTGAAAAGGCGGCAGCTCTAGATCCAGACCCTCCTCGATCGCCCCGCGGGAGACGTCGAGTGCTTTGGCGTCGGTGGCGTGGGTGCGCGTGTCCCCCCGAAACAGGTTGCGGGGGAACTGGTCCAGCAGGATTACCAACGCCAGGCAACGCTCCGGATCCTCCCGCCAACCGTCGTATTCGCCCCGGGCCGCCCGTTCGTAGTCTTCCAGGAAGTTTTCGCGGATCCGCCGGTCGAACTCCGCGTCCTTCTCGAACCACGCTTCCCGGAACTCGCCGTACCCTTCTTCGCCCTCGCGCCCGAACCAGAAGTCCAGGATCTCGACGGGCCTACTCGGCACGGGCCACCACGGCCAGGTCTTCCTCCGAGCGGGTGTAGGTGGGCCCGTTCATCTTGGAGCTGTAGCCGTTCATCATCCAGACCTCGGGGATAATCTCCGAGATAAGCTCCCCGTCGTCGAACATCCGGACCATCGAGCTCTCCGAGACGGCTACCGCTACCGCGTCCGTGTAGTTGGAAACCGAAGCCGCCGCCATGTGCCGGCTCCCGAGCCCCAGGGGTACGTCCAGGTCGTCGGAGTTTGCGTCTATGTAGCGGGCGGCAGACAGCACGACGCCCGCGTTCGAGACTACGAACGCCCCGTCGAGCTGGGCCAGCTCCTTGAGCGACTCGCGCACGTCCGGATCGTCTATGCGCTTGGCTTCATCCGCGTGACCTTGCAAGGGGTCCAGGATCAGGGGCTTCGAGTTCTTCATGACCTCGCCGGAGTCTCCGACGACGAAGAGGGTGCCGATCTTGCGCCCCTCCCGGCCCTCGCGCGCGATCTCCACCGCCAGCGAGATGGTCTGGGTCAATACTTCCGTGTTCACCCCGCGCCGTTTGGAGCACAGTTCCCGGAACAGATCTGTCCTGTCATCAATCACAACGCTCCTCGCTTTCTTTAGGAAGTTCCAACGCTATCCCGACACCCTCTGGGTGGGGAGCGGCTGGTCTACCGGCTCCTCGCTATCCGGCCCGCCGACCGGCAGCAGGACCTCGATACACGTTCCCGTTTGGATCTCCGGTACGACCCGGATGTCCCCGTTGTGCCGCCCGACGATCCTGTAACTCACGTCCAGGCCGAGCCCGGTGCCTTCTCCGACGCCCTTGGTGGTGAAGAACGGCTCGAAGATGCGCGTCTGCAACCCGGCCGGTACACCCGGCCCGTCGTCCTCTACCTGCACCAGCACCTGGTCGTTCTCACACCGGGTCCGCACCCGGACGCGGCCGGCGCCTTCTCCGGCGAGGGCGTCCACGGCGTTCTCCAGCAGGCTGGTCCAGACCTGGTTCAACTCGCCCCCGTAGGCGGTAATGGGCGGCAGTTCGCCGTAGTCCCGCTCGACCTCGACGCCGTCCAGCCTGTAGGCCAGGATCGCCAGCGTGTTCTCGATCTCCTCGTTTACGTCCACCTCGCGCAGGGGGGCCTGGTCCATGTGCGAGTAGGCCTTCATCGTCTCGACGAGCCCCGAGACGCGGGTCGTACTGGCCTCGACTTCTTCCACGAGCCCGGCCACGGCCAGCACCGCCTCCTGGTAGCGGAGCGCCTCGCCGATGCACCCGGAACCCACGACCCCGGAGATGTCCTCCAGAAACCCTACGTCCAGGCCCGCCTCAGCAAAGGTGGCGGCGTAGTCCCACGCCTCCTCGACCCCGCGACCCTCCATCCAGAGGGCCATGTTTTCCTCGCGCTCGGAATGCTCCAGCGGGCCCCGCTCTTCCGCCGCCCCGGCTTTCGCCAGCGCCGAGGTAGAGACCCGCTCGATACCCGCGACTTCCTCCTCGTCGAGGCTGCCGGAGCTCGCCAGGCGGGACACCTCCATGCCGATGCTCCGCAAGGATTCGAAGCACTCGCGCAGCCGTCCGGCGGCCCGGACGCTGGCCGCCGCGGGGTTGTTTAGCTCGTGGGCGAGACCCGCCGCCAGGGTGCCCAGCGATTCGAGTTGCTGGCGTTGCCGGACGGCGGACTGGAGCTGGTTGACGCGCCGGGCCATCGTTTCCAGCACGGCTTTGCTGAACGAGGGGTAGGCGTTGAGCATCCGCCAGAATACGTCCTGCGGCAGTCGGAAGAGCCGGCAGTCGGTAAGCGCCCGGCCGGTCGCCAGGAACGGCTTGCCGGCCAGCAGCGGGACCTCCCCGAAAAAGACGCCGGGACTGTAGGTGTTCAGGATCATCTCCCGGCCGTACACTTGCTTCAAGATGCGGAGTTCACCCTCCAGCATCACGTACAGGTGTTCGATAGGGTCACCCTCGCGGGCGTAGATCTCTCCCTGCGGAACCCGCACTTCCGAACCCTGCTCGATAACCTCCGCGAGTTGCTCGTCGTCCAGGCCGTCGAAGAGCGTCGACCGGCGGAGTTCTTCCAATGTTGTCATCTAGCTACCATCCTCTTCGTTGGGGTTGACCGGGAGGCGGACCTGGAAGGTAGTTCCGTCCGGGCCGGTGTCGAACCTGATGCTTCCCTTGTGTTTCTCGGAGACGATCCGCCGGACGATATCCAGGCCGAGGCCGGTGCCTTTTCCGACGTCTTTGGTGGTGAAGAAGGGCTCGAAGATCTTGCCTTGCGCCTCCTCCGGGATGCCGGGACCGGAGTCGGAGATCTCGACCAGTATCCGCCCGTTCTCCCGCCCGGTACGGACCTCGATCCGCCCCTCGCCGGCAACCGCGTCTATGGCGTTGTCCAGCAGGTTGGTCCAGACCTGGTTCAGCTCGCTGCCGTGGGCGCAGACCCGCGGCAACTCTCCGGCGTAGTCCCGCTCCACCCTCACGTCGCCTTTCTTGAGCTTGTGGCCGAGCATCGTCAGGGTACTCTCCAGGCCCTCGTGGATATCTACCTGCTGCAGGGGAGCCTTATCCATGTGGGAGTACGACTTGATAGCCTTCACGAGCTCCGAGATGCGGGCGGAGCCGTCCTCGATCTCCCGCAGTAGCTCGTCCCCGTTCATCTCGGCCACGAGCCAGTTCAGCACGCCGGGGATGTTCTTTTCGTCGGAGATGTGTTCCGCCAGACCTCCCAGCCACGCCTCATCCAGCCCGGCGGCGACGAGGGTGGGGGAGAGGTCCCAAGCCTCCTCGACATCGCGATCCTCCAGCCAGATCGCCACCTCGTCTTCCCGGTCGCTCTGGTCCAGGGAGTCGAGCTGCGGGGCCTCCTCCGCTCGCCGCGCCGCCGCTTCCGGCAGGCCGGCGACGAACTCCCGCTCCTCCGGTGTCATCTCCAGCCCGTTCAGCTCTATCGCTCTCGCGGAGGAGCTCCGGAAGACCTCCCGCGCTTCCTGCGCGCTGCGGCTGATGGCCGCCGCCGGGTTGTTCAGCTCGTGGGCAAGACCTGCTGCCAGGGTACCCAGCGAGGCCAGCTTGGCCTGTTGCTGGGAGACGGTCTCGTGGAGCTGGGCCCGTTCGGCGGAGGTGGAGACTACGCTCCGGAG
Organism: Rubrobacteraceae bacterium; assembly: GCA_050331175.1. Classification (GTDB taxonomy): domain Bacteria; phylum Actinomycetota; class Rubrobacteria; order Rubrobacterales; family Rubrobacteraceae; genus SIRX01. The sequence continues at coordinate 12,801 of JBHJHC010000139.1, forward strand.
GACTTCGGGGCAAACGGTCAGCATGTTCCAGAAAGCGTCCGGGGAGATCTTGTAGAGCCGGAGGTCCGTGGTGGCGCGGCCGGTGGTCGGGTATGGTTCGTCGAGGACCAGGATCAGCTCGGCGAAGATGTCGCCCGCGCCGAGCGTTACGACGTAGACCTCCTCGCCGCCGACGTTTTGGGTCCATTCGGTCTCGCCCTCCAGGATCATGTAGAAGCCGTCCGGTGGATCTCCCTGGGTGGCGATCGTGGCCCCGGACTCCAGATCTAGAACCTCGCCCTGTTCGGACACCCACCGCAGTTTTTCTTCGTCCAGGCTCTGGAAGAGCGGCACTTCGCGCAGGCAGTCGGTTATCTTGGTTGCTTCCACGGCTCCGCTACACCTCGCTCAGGTATTGGTGGACGAGTTGGACCGCAATCGCGCCGCCCCCGACGCCGTAGGCGATCCGCTTCGTGGAGCCCCTCACGACGTCCCCGGAAGCGAAGATCCCCGGTACGCTGGTCTCTAGCCAGTAGGGGTCCCGGTCCAGCTTCCAGCCCTCCGGTTGCTTGCCGTCGCGCATGAGGTCGAGCCCGACGGGGATGTAGCCGCGGGCGTCCCGCTCGACCACTCCGTCCAGCCACTCGGTGCACGGCTCGGCCCCGATGAACAAGAAAATGGAGGTCCCTGTGAGCGTCTCCCGTTCGCCGGCCGCGTTCTCGACGGTCACGGTTTGCAGGCTGTCTTCACCGTCCACGGCCGCCAGGGTAGTGTTGGTGCGGACCTCGACGTTGTCTATTTCCTCGATCTGGTCCACCAGGTATTGAGACATGCTCTTTCCCAACGAGTCGGCGCGGACGAGCATCGTGACCTTGTTTGCGAACTCGGCGAAGTAGACGGCGGCCTGCCCGGCGGAGTTTGCGCCGCCGACGATGAATATCTCCTCGTTCTCGCAGGACCGGGCCTCGCTCATGGAGGCTCCGTAGTAGACGCCCGCACCGGCGAACCTGTCTAGGCCCGGCGCGTCCAGCATCCGGTAGGAGACGCCGGTGGTGACGACCAGCGCGTGGCACGAGAGCTCGCTGCCGTCCGAGAGCTCCACGATCCGGTACGGGTCCTCCACCCGCACGCCCCGGACCTCCTGGGGGGTCAGGATCTCCACCCCGAACCGCTTCGCCTGGGTAACGGCCCGCCGCGCCAGGTCCGCGCCCGAAAGCCCCGAAGGAAACCCCAGGTAGTTCTCGATGCGGCTGCTGGTCCCCGCCTGCCCGCCGGGGGCTTCGCGTTCGATCATCACGATCCGCAACCCCTCCGACGCGCCATACACCGCGGTAGCCAGCCCCGCCGGACCGGCGCCGATGATGATCACGTCGTAAAAAGGCTTCTCGGCCCGCGTGCTGAGCCCGATGCTCTCCGCGACCTCCAGCGTCTCCGGCTCCTCGAGCTCCGTCCCATCCGGCAGCACCACCAACGGCAACTTCTTTCCGTTCAGCTCGACGCCTTCCGGCGCACCCTCCGACTCTTCACCGGCCCGCAGGTCCACCCACTGGTAGGCGACCTGGTTCCGGCCCAGGAAATCCCGCAGCTCGAAAGACTTCGGCGACCAGCGGTGCCCGACGAGCCGGATGCCCTCGAACGGCGGGCGGTAAGAAGCCAGCCAGTCTTCGAGCAGGTCGTCCAGGGTGGGGTAGAGGCGTTCTTCCGGCGGGTCCCAGGGTTTCTGGAGGTAGTAGTCCAGGACCCGGTTGTTGATGGCCCGGATGGCGGCGTCCGTATCCGCGTAGGCCGTCAGGAGGGCCCGCTTGGCGTCCGGGAACATGTCGCGGGCTTCCTCCAGGAACTCCACCCCGCTCATCCGGGGCATCCGCTGGTCCACCAGCATCAGCGCCACGGGGTCGCCCCGCTCCTGCACCTTCTCTAGAGTGTCCAGCGCCGAATGCCCGGAGTCCGCCCGCAAAACTCGGTACTCGCGGGCGTAGTTGCGACGGAGATCCCGCTCGACCGCCCGCAAGACCTGCGGATCATCGTCAACCGCGAGTATCACCGGCTTCGCCATTGCCCTCCCAGCGTCTCAAATACGTCTGTCAAAATCTGTTACCGCACACTCAAAGCGCGCCCGGAGCCCGCCCGGACGCTTGCTAGGATTCTAACATCGCCTTCAACCCGCCCATTCGGGCAGGTTATGCTGGTGAAAGGATATGCTGCCAGATGACTTTGCACCAAGAGTCGGGGCCGATTTCTAGACATTGTAGTTCGAGTGTAAATAAACTTCCGTACCTTGTGGCCTGCTGTAATCTGCTGTAATTCAGGTGCAGGGTCAGAAAGAGCGGCTAGCAGGGCGAGTCGAGGTCCCGGGAAGGTCGAGCGAAAATTACAGCGGATACCCGGCGTGGTAGGAACGCGCAACGTGATTTTCGTGGTCGTCGTGTAATCGCTACTCGGCCTCATCTCGTTTCGTATGCCCCGCATACCGGGACAGCGCGGACAAGATCCGCTCCCAGGAACCGCTAAAAATCTCTTGTCGCGATTCCCACAGACCGCCGAGCAATTCGGGACCCCGGTGTACCACCTCGACGCGGGTTGCACCATCAGCCAGCGGCACGAATTGCATGGCCACCCGCGATGGCTTCTCTTGCCCGCTGCCCATGTACCACGCCAGCGTCAGGTGATGGGGTGGCTCCCAGCGTTCGACTTCCCCCCAGTAGTACTCGTCGCCGTCGGGCGTGCGCTCGTAAAAGCGCCCGCCGGGCTTGCACTCCAAAACGACTCGAGTGTCGGGATCGCGGCTCATAGAGTGCCCCGTGGGCCACCACGCGTCGATCTGCTCCGTCCACAACCGGAAAACGTGCGGGGCGTTGCGCCGAACAACGATCGACTTCGTTACAGCTTCCGGCTCGCGCCGCCCACTCACTCGTGAACCTCGTCTGTCTCCTCCGCGAGGCGTTTGAAGTTCAGCAGCGCCTCGTCCCAAAACTGGTCCAGGTATACCCTCGCTTCCTGAAAGCCGTCGGGATTCAGGCAGAAGACATTGCTCGCGCCGTCGGCACGATATTCGACGAGCTTCGCGCCCCGCAGGATCCGCAGGTGCTTGGAAACAGCGGGACGGCTGATCCGGAAGTGCTCGGTGATAGCTCCGACGGCCATCGGCCGGTCGCGCAAGATACCCAGTATGTCGCGCCGGGTCTGGTTTCCGAGCGCATCGAGGACCAACCCTACTTCGGGGGATATTTCGATCGGCTCACCCACTCTTCGCGAAGGTATGTTGCGTCCCTTCAGCTCTCTACCTTGGGTGCCGATTCGGCTTCTTTCTTCAGGTCCGCCACGAATTGCTCGAACGATTCATCAAACGGCGGGATAAAGCGCGAAAACAAAGGGAAAAGTGGCCCACCGATTTTCTCGGTCATCGTAAACCTGGTACGCTCACCCTCGATTTCGTTCAACGCATAGGTTCGATCGCCCATCCGGTCACCCCAAACGAGCTGTCTCTCAGGGTCGAACTCCTTTACCGTTAGATCGAAGGTTCTACTCTCGTCGAGGGTCGATTTTAGGGCGATCCTGTTCTCCGGTTTGATGTCGCCGTCTACCGAAATAACCGTGGAATTCCATCGCGCATAATCCGGTGCGTTCGTGAGTAAAGCCCAGACGACCGCCGGTGGTGCCTGAATGTCGGCGCTGATCGTTGTTTCCCGGCTAAACGTCCGCTTGGTTGTAACAGCCTGACCATCGTTCATTCTTCGGTTCCTCGTATGCGTGCTTGCCAGAAACGTCAACAACGTGAATGGTAACCAAAAAGTTACCATATTTCAAGTTGGCACCTGACGCCCTTGACTGAAACGTGCTGTACGAGAGAAAAACACGTATGGCACGTAGGGAGGGTGGTGACGTGTAGTCCAGCCTCTGAACTAGACGCTATATTCGAACCCGGCTTCTACCAGTTCCTTCAACCTGTTCAGGTTGGCTTGCCATTGGCGCTGGTCCAGGCGGTCGAGTATTGGTTTGGCGGGTGTGAGGAGCGTCAAGACTCCGCTGGGTAGCTGCCACGCACCGGAGTAGGCGACCTTCGTGCCCTCCCGGACAGGTTCCAGAGAGAAGTCCAACTCGCTCGGGAGAGGCCCGGATATGGTTTCCAGCGAGAGTTTGCTGTTCGGTTCGAAGGCGGTGACCAGGAGAACGTCCTCGATCCTCCGCCCGAGAAACCGGAGGACGGCTGTGAAAGTGGTGCCCGCACGGATCGGGCTTTCCGAAACGTCCTTCACTGCGATCAGCTCCGCCTGCCACTGCGGGGCGCTATCGAGGGCGGTGACCGCCTGGAAGACGTCCTCGATGGGACGCTTGATCAGCACGTTCGCCTCGACGGTTTTCCGCAAACTATTGCCTCGCCTCGATCTCCTGGCTTAGGTACGGCCCCTATTCTAGATCGTCTGGTCCGGTTATTCGCAATACAAAGCTGGCTATCCGGAGGGTAGACTACTTGTTGGTGCGCAAGGTCTTTCCAGAGTGCCCGGTAAGGAGAATCGGAGTCTGAGAGATCGGAGTTTGAAGCCGGAGGATCCGCCTCTCGGTATGCGCGAGGGCGTGCCGGATGGCCTTCTGGCGTCCAGGGCGCTCGAGACTTTCGACGAGGTAGAGGTTGCGCGTACCCGGTACCTGCCCGGCGAGATGGAGGTGCCACCGCTTCGCGGCTACGTGGTGAACCTGCTCCTCAGCGGGTCGGGGAGGATGGTGACCCGGCTCGAGGGCGAATTGTGGGAGGGCCGGCAGGTTCCCGGCGGAGTTGAGGTGTTCCCAGGCAGCAAGTCCCAGGAGCGGACGCTCGACGGTACCGTTTCCGAAGCGGTTAACGTCTTGCTGGATAATGGTCTGGTCGGGCGGGTTGCCGGTGAAGTAGGCGTCGATCTGGACCAGGTGGAGATAGTGGAGGTCCTGCACGCCCACGACCCGGCATCGGAGCGCATCTTGCGGTCTCTTGCATCGGAGATCGAAACCGGGGGTCCAGGTGGAGAGCTGTACGTCCGGTCGCTGGCAACCGCCCTGGCCGTCCACCTGCTGCGAGAGCATTCGTCATTGGGCCGGAAGGACGTGCGGCAGCTGGGGCGCCGACCGGAGGGTAACCTCTCGCGGCGCCAGATCGGGGCGGCCCTCGACTATATCGGGGACAACCTTTCTTCGAGGCTTTCGTTGTCGGAGATCTCCCACCAGGCCAACCTCTCTGAGCGCCACTTCTCCAGGTTGTTCAGAGAGGCTACCGGGCTCCCGCCTTACCGGTACGTGATCCTGCAGCGGGTAGAAAAGGCTAAGGTGCTGCTCGCGAACACGGATCTACCGGTGGGCGAGGTTGCCGCGAGGTGTGGCTTCGCGCATCAGGGACATCTGGCGCGCCATTTCGCCCGGCTGCTGGGGACGAGCCCGGTCCGTTTTCGTCGGGAGCTGGGCCGGTGAGGCCCCGTTGTGGCAGAAACGTGCGCGAAGCCGGCAAGAACGTGGAAGTGAACTGACTGCCCGCGCCGGATAATACTCTCCGGAGCCCCAAACCACGGAGGAGAAGAGCGATGGTAGAGAACGGAACAAGCACTCCGCAGGTGGCGCTGGTGACCGGCGCGGGTGGTGGTATAGGTTTCGAAGTGTGCCGCAAGCTCGCCGAGAGGGGGATGACCGTGATCCTCACCGCCCGAAATCCCGACAAGAGCGCGGCCGCCGCGAGAGAGCTATCCGAAGCAGGACTAGACGGGCGTCCCGCAACGCTGGACGTTTCCGATGAAGAGAGCGTGCGCCGGCTCGCCGGCCAGATCGAGGAGGAGTTCGGACGACTGGACGTTCTCGTAAACAATGCCGCCGCCTTCGTAGACTGGACGGAGACGGCCCTTACGGCAGACCTGGGTGCGGCGCACCGGGTCTTCGAAACCAACCTGTTCGGCGCGTGGCGCGTCAGCCAGGCGTTTGCGCCGTTGATCCGGAACAGCAAGCGGGGCCGGATCGTCAACGTCTCGAGCGGGGCCGGCTCCCACGGGGAAACCCGGTTCGGGCTCACGACGGGTGGCGGGGCCGTTGCGAGCTACGGCATCTCCAAGGCGGCGATCAACGGCCTCACCGCGAAGCTGGCCGCCGAGCTGGAGGACACCGGCATCCTCGTCAACGCGGTCTGTCCCGGCCTGACGGCTACCGCCCCCGGCATGGAAGAGATGGGAGCCCGCCCGGTTGCGGAGGGCGCCGCGAGCGTGGTGTGGGCCGCCACTCTGGATGACGACGGCCCGACGGGAGGTTTCTTCCGCGACGGAGAGCCGCTACCCTGGTAGGTGTGGCGGATCGCGTACTGACGTTGCGGGAGCTGAACCGGGCGACGCTCGCCCGCCAGATGCTCGTGGGGCGAGAGCAGGTTCCGGTCCTTGAAGCGGTCGGACGCCTGGCCGGGCTGCAGGCCCAGGTTCCGAACCCGCCCTACGTGGGGCTCTGGACCCGGCTCCCGGACTTCCGGCGCGAGGACCTGACCCGGCTCATGGAGGAGCGCCGGATCGTCCGGGCGGCGATGATGCGCTCCACGCTGCACCTCGTAACGGCCGGAGATCACCAACTCTTCCGCCCGACGGTGCAACCCGCGCTCGTACGGGCTCTGGCCGCTTTCTTCGGCAAACGGGCGAAGGGCCTCGACACCGGGAAGCTGGTCACGGCGGCCCGGCCGTTTCTGGAAGAGGTGCCGCGAACCACCGGCGAGCTGCGCGGACTGCTGTCTGAGGTCGAGCCGGAAGCGGACCCGGAGGCGATGGCCTACGCCGTGCGGACGTACCTGCCGCTCGTCCAGGTGCCGCCCGCGGGTACGTGGGGCAGCGGCAGCCGCGCGTCCTATACCACAGCCGATTTGTGGCTCGGAGAGAATGGCCGAACGGAGGATCCAGAGGATCTGCGCCCGCTACTCTTCCGGTATCTGGCGGCTTTCGGCCCCGCCACCGTGATGGACTTCCAGGCGTGGTCGGGCATGACGCGGCTAAAGAAGGCGGTGGAGAGGATCGTGCCGGAACTGCGGGTGTTTGAGGACGAGGGGGGCAAGGAGTTGTTAGATCTACCGGGCAAGCCGTTGCCACCGGCATCCGCGCCCGTTCCGCCCCGCTTCGTGCCGGAATACGACAACCTGCTCCTCTCCCACGCCGGACGGACGCGGGTGATCTCCGAGGAATACCGCAAGAGGGTTTTCCTGTCCGCCGGGCGGGTCCGGGCGACGTTCCTGGTGGATGGGTTCGTGTGCGGGACGTGGAAGGTGGAGCGCGGGAAGGATTCGGCCGCGCTCGTGATCGAGCCGTTCGAGGCCGTGCCGAAAGAGGATCTCGGGTCTCTGATCGAGGAGGGCGAGCGTCTCGTCCGCTTTGTAGAGGCCGGTGCCGGGTCGCATGAGGTCCGGGTCGAACGGCCTTGAGCGATCCGGGGCGGAAAAGGGTGGGTATTCTCGCCTACGGCTCGCTGTTCGGCGATCCGGGCGAGGAGCTCGGGCCGCTCGTCGTGGACCGGATCGAGGGTGTCAATACTCCATTCCCCGTGGAGTTCGCCCGCCAGAGCCGGACCCGCGATGGCGCGCCTACCCTCGTTCCCTTCCGGGAAGGCAATGCCCGGGTCAAAGCAACGGTTCTCGTTCTGGAGGAGCGGGTCTCGGAATCCGAAGCAGCGGATATTTTGTGGCGCCGGGAAACGAGGCAGGAGGGTAGTGGCGAGCGATACATAGCGCCTGCGCAACCCGACCCGAACACGGTGCTCGTTCAGCGGCTGCAACACTTCGAAGGCCTGGACGTGGTGCTCTACGCCGAGATCGGCGCCAACATCCCGGACCTCAGCCCCCGAGGGCTCGCGGAACGGGCGATCCGTAGCGCCGAATCTCACGTCGGCAGGAGGAAGAGAGACGGAATAACCTACCTGCTCGACGTGAAAAAGAACGGCGTGGAGACGCCGCTGATGCCGGAGTACGAGAAGGAAATACTGCGCCTTACGGCTACGGAGACGCTCGAACAGGCGCGCGAGAAGCTTGTGGGAAATACGTAGTAAGCCCGGGACCAGAAGGTTCTCCCGGGTACTGGAAGCGGACTCCCACCCACCATCGTCGGGCTGCCCGCTATCGGAGCGCCAGGGCTCGAAAGGTCGAGGGTTGTGGGGGAGACGGGCGGGGGCATGTTCGGGCGGCGGAAACGCGCTTACCATATAATTGCCGCCATGATACCGGAGTTCATCTCGGACGACCTTTTGCCACCCGGTATCCACGAGACCGGCTTTGAGGACCCCGAAGAGAAGATTGGGTGGAGCCGAAGAAAGCCCGCTGCTAGAAGGACGGGAGCCAGCGGAAAGTCCTCGAAGCAGTCCTGTCCTCCTGGCGGTCTCGGGTGGCCAGGCAGATAGGCCGCGGGCCGCTGAGGTTGCTATGAAGACTGAAGAGGAGCGCGGCCGTCAGCGTTGGTTGAAAGGGGGGCGTCTGATCCTGGTCTCCGGGCTCGCTGCGATCCTGGCGCTGGGGCTGGCGTGTTCCTCGACCGACAACGATGGAGGCAAGTCCGAGGCTAATGGAGGCAGGTCAGTGGCCGATGGAAGCAAGACAGAGGCCGAAGGGGCGACCACGACGGCGACCGCCGAGGCTGGCGGGGCGCCTACCACCCCGAGCCCCGCGGCCGAACCCCTGTTCACCTTCCCGACGACCCTCACCGGGGCGCGGTTCGGGGAATCTCTGGAGGGGACCGGGCGCGGAGCGCTCTGGTTCTGCGGGGGCGGGAGCCTCCGCGACCTCGAACGGCCGTGGGTCAGCGACAACGGGCGTGACATAGATCTGAGGGCCCGTCCGACCGTGCCCGGAGCCGTTTTCTGGGATAGCGAGCTTGCCGTCAGCCTCCAGGACGACGGGCGGCGCATAGTTGGAAACGGCCTACCCGACCATGCGACGGGCATTTTCCCCCCGCCGGAACAGTCGGCTATCTACCGCTACTACAAGGAACTCGGGGGCGAAAAGGCTGGCCTCGTCGAGTCCGACTTCGACGTGACGCTACCGAACGAATCCGAGCCCGGCGAACCGGCCTGCACACCGCTCGGGCCTATCGGCATTGCGCTCACCGGGGGGTTCATCTTCAACGCCCTCGACGCCAACAACTCGGACGCCAACGTCGCCCTCGGCTTCGACTCGTGCCTGGGGCACCCCTCGCCGTTCGGGAACTACCACTATCATCAGCCGTCGCCGTGCTTTGAGATCGGAGACCCCTCGGCGCACAGCCCCCTGATCGGGTGGGCCGCGGACGGGTTCGGCATCTATGGCCCGAGGGGTGAGGACGGCGAGGTAATGACCAACGCCGACCTCGACGAGTGCCACGGGCACACCGGCCCGGTGCCGGGCCGGGAGGAGGGTCAGCAGTCTACCGTCTACCACTACCACGCGAACTACGAGTATCCCTACATCGTCGGTTGCTTTCGCGGAGAAGACGTCAGGATCCTCGCTCCACCGCCCACACCCCCCGGCATGGGTCCGGGCGGCGGCACGCCGGGTACGGGGACGGCCCCGGGCGGTGACCAGCCCGCGGTCGCCGACGAGTTCGGCCACCTCTACACGCCCCAGGGCATCGTTCACACCGAAGACCACCACGCGCACGGTGGCGGGCATGACCCTCACACCCACGACGAGCACGACCCGATCCCGAACGAATCGTCAAACAGGCCGTGACGCCGTTGCCGGGTAGAGGAGCCATTTGACTGATCTCAGCCAGCTACGACGGATCTGGCAGGTGGAGTGCTGTACCCTGGTTCGGGCGTTTACGGGCGGGTAGGATCGTCTTCTTTATCACGTTCGAGCTTATCGTACTGGTCACCGAGCAGGGTCTTGAGCGCCTGATTTTCGTCGTCTTTGGGGGCGAGCCCGTAGATCACGACCCCCAGGATTACCCAGGCCAGGAGGATGGCGTACTCGGAGGGCCACACCAGCGACATGTCGGTACCCGGCGCGAGCGTTGCCAGGATAACCAGCAGCGCCGCCACGCCCCCGACAGCCGGCAACCAGGACAAGCGTGCCCGGTAGGGGCTTTCGACCTGAGGGTAACGCCGGCGGATTCGGTACATGCTCACCACCCCTATAAACCAGGCGAGACCTATGTACACACCACCGGTGTCGAGGAACCAGATGAGAGCCCCTTCTCCTAGCAACCCGAACAAGAGGGCCAGGATCAGGGTAAGAGCGAGCGCGTTAACCGGTGTGCCGCGTCGCCCGCTGACGCGGGCGAAGGCGCGGGGGAACAGCCCGGCGCGGGCCAGGGCGAGCATTATCCGCGATGTAGCAACGAACAGGGCGAGGAAGCTCGTCAAGAGCCCCAGCAACGAGATAGCGTAGGCTCCCCAACTGAGCATCGGGAAGCCGGCGATGCGGTAGGCGTCTATAGTCCCTTGCTTCAGGGTCGCGGTCTTCTCCCACGGTATGATCCAGGCCGAAGCCAACAACACAACGCAATAGAACGTGCCGGCAACCACGACGGTCACAACCACCGCGGTGCCTATGCGCCGCGGGTTCATGTTTGCGTCCTCCGCCAGAATAGCTACCAGGCTAAAGCCGGTCAGAAACGTCATCGCGGGCAGGACAAAGCGCAGGGTTTGGGGCAAAGGTGCTCCGTCGGGCGCATACGGCGGCCAGAAGTTGCTCGGGCTACCGGCTGTGAACCCCACTATGGCGAGCGCTACACCGATAGCGATGATAATGCCGAAGAACACGAGCTGGGTGCCGCCCCCGAGACGCATACCGTAGGCGTTGATGGCGCATATCACGGCAGCGAGCGCCACACCGACGAGCAGCACCGGGAGGTAGACCGTTGCACCGGCGATGCTATAGAGAGGAATCGCGGTCAGCGAGGGAAAGACGTCCGATAGGAGCATCCCGGCTGCCGTAACGTAGAAGGCGATGGAGCTTATGTAAGCCCCTATGAGCAGCCATCCCGCCAGAAAGCCCACGGTTCGATTGAAGGCCAGGTAACCGAAGATGAGCTCACCGCCGGCCCGGGGAAACTTCGAGGCCAGTTCCGCGTAGGAGAGCGCGATAAACGCCGCGAGCAGCGCACCGAGGGCGAGGCCGAAGATCTCACCTCCCGCGCCATACTTGGCGAAGAACTGCCCGTTCGTGTAGATCCAACTGGTCCCCAGTACGCCGGCAGCACCGAGCGCCACGAGCGCCGGCAGACCCAGGCTCTTTCGCAGATCGTTCATTACTCTAGTACTAGATGAGTGTTGCGTGGATGTCAGGCCCACAGTTCTTTGATCCTTCCTTGAGGACGGTCCAGATGCCGGTTAACCAACAAGGCGTATGTGTAGGCGCAGATCTTAGCCGCGATCCTGGTGGCCAGCCCTACCAGGGTG